>NZ_VOOR01000049.1 GCF_007993045.1 Phaeodactylibacter luteus | reverse complement strand
AACGGCCCGGCTACGTGACGTGCCGGACTCTAAATTTACCATTTTCGTCCCAATTCACAAATGCCAGCGCAGCGGCTTTTTCATCTCTATTTCCCTCTCGAAGATTTTTACCGGCATGGCATATAGCCATTGTTAGCTCCAGTTTATTTTTCCGATAAAACTTCATAAAATACTGTTTGCTTAAACTCTTTGATTATTTGCCTCTTAGTCTTGAATATTTTACCCCTCTCCATTTTCCTCTTTTCTTTCTTGGTCCATTCTTCTTTAGGTTCAAAACTACTTTCAAATCGAACTCTTAATCCACATACTTCAGTAGTGTAACTATACCAAACCCCTTTAAGCAATCTTGCCTCATTTTTGAATTCTTGGATCGCTCTATCAGTTTCTAATCGGCTATTGCAACCCATTTCTCTTATGTGCTCTTTTAATCGGTTACTCAATAAATCAATAATTCTGGGATCCTTAACTCTGTCACCTGTAGAGTTCCCTATTAAATCTGAAAACAATACAGTTCCCATTTCTGCTTTATCGCTCGAACAATCATATCTAATCACATTTTCTATGATCATTGTATATTCAATAATACCATAATAAATATCTATTCCTCCTACTATTCCACCACATCCATGCCCAATTAGGTTACTCCTAAATCTTCCAAATTCAGCTGGTATACTTTTATCGTATAGCTCTAAATAATCACAGTATCTTTCTCTATTTTCTATCTCAAGGTTCTTAATCATCCGATATTTAGCAATTAGCTTCTTCAGTGATTTTATGAATTCTCCGCATTCCAATTTCGATCTCTTACTTTCTTCTTGTAAGCACTCACCCTGAATTGACAAACCTAATATTTGCATACTCAAACTATCAATTCTGTCTTTATTATCTTTTTGAATTTCTTCTATAAAATTTTCCAGTAAACTGAATGCTGTTTTTTCTCCCTTTTTTTCATCCTTGAATTGAATACTCGTTTCCAGTTGATTCCAAGCATCATCGTCATTAATATTTATTATCAATCTGTTCAAAACAGAGTTATCTCTATAGTCGATTTGGCTATACAAGTTATGACTATCAGAACCAATCAATAAAATTGTACCAAATATTATTGTAGGAAGAATTCTTTTCATCTAGTTCAAATTGGAGCTAACTCGCTAATACACGCACTTTCCCCCTCATTTGTCGTTCTTTTTCCCACTTTGCCCAGTGCCTTAAGTCATAAATCTCTGATACTTAAGTTGAAGTTATTTGCCGACTAATCAAGGCGAAGGTTCGCGACTTTAGCCCGAGCTAAAGGAGCGGTTCTTTAACGAAGAGTAGGCGGAAAATAACGAAACTTGGGGTGTCAAGGATTTATGGCTTGAGGCACTAGGCTGAGCCTACCTGCTTGCAACGCCCGGTGCGCCGCGCTGTAGCTCAGACGATGCTACAATATACAAAAAAGCCACAATGCTGCCTACTTGCCAATAGAAAAAAAACAGCCTGCCGGTAGGGCAGTGCAGCTGCCCGGTGGGGGAGTGCCACCCCTTGGCGCCGGCCTAGCGCTGCGCAGGGGTGGCCAAAGGCCAGACCCGACGCCTGAAGGGCGAGGGGCCGAGCGGATAGCGAGCCCCGCAGCATAGCGGCACCTGCCATTGGGCAGGGGCAGGCCCCTATCCTTGCGGAGGGGGCAGGCCCTCAAAAAACGGGAAGTCTGTTTTGCGCCTGTGTGCACTAAGCTGCTTTTTTACGGAAGGGTATTGCAGCACAGCTCAAATCTGCGGTAGAAGGCTTTATGAGCGGCGAGGCGCAGCGCACTTGTAGCAATTGCGGCACAGTCATGGAGAAAGGGGGGCTTGGGCAGGAGGGGCAACTGACCGAATATTCCTATTTTTGCCGTCATGCCGAATCCTTCAAAAGTTTACTTTGCCTCCGATTTCCATCTCGGGGTAGATGCCCGCTGCAGCAGCGCAGAGCGGGAGCGACAGGTCGTGCGCTGGCTGGAACAGATCCGGGAGGATGCTGCTGCGGTCTATCTTGTTGGTGATGTGTTCGACTTTTGGTTCGAATACAAAACGGTCGTCCCGAAGGGCTATGTCCGCCTGTTGGGCAAATTGGCAGAGATACGGGATGCCGGGGTGCCGGTCTATTTTTTTACCGGCAACCACGATATGTGGGTGTTCCGTTACTTTGAAGAAGAGCTGGGCATCCCGACTTACCGGGAGCCGGTACTGCGCGAGATCGGCGGCAAAAAGTTTTTCATCGGTCACGGAGATGGGCTTGGGCCTGGCGATCATGGCTATAAATTCATAAAGAAAGTTTTTGCTAACCGTTGGTGCCAATGGCTGTTTGAACGGCTGCACCCCAATTTTGGCGTCGGGCTGGCCAATTATTGGTCGCAAAAAAGCCGGGCTGCAGATAGCCCGGAGCTTAGCCGCTTCCTTGGCCCGGAAAAGGAATGGCTCGTGGCTTACGCCAACCGTAAAGTAGAAGCCTTGGATGTGGATTATTTTGTCTTTGGCCACCGTCACCTTCCTATCGACTACACGCTAAAAAACGGGCACAGCCGTTATATCAATCTGGGGGAGTGGCTCCACTTCAATTCCTACGCCGTTTTTGACGGGCAGGATGTCCAATTACAATTCTTCGAGTATGAGCAGGGCCGGGTTTTTGGTAGGGATACTGTTGTTGATCGCCTTTAGCAGGGGGGCGGCCTGTGCACAAACGCAGGATTCCCTCTTGTACACCCTGCCCGCGGGCGGGGCGGCCTTCACCGTTGATAAGCTGCAGCAGGCTTATGTAGCGGATAGCTCAAATGCCGTGACTAAATACAGCCCTTCTGGGCAGGAGCAGTTCCGCTATTACGACAACAGCAGGGGCCGGTTGGGCTATATCGATGCTACGGACCCTTTCAACCTCCTTCTTTTTTACCCCGACCTTCAGGCTATCGTGCTTTTGGACCGTACCCTCAATGAGCGCGGTGTGCTGCCTCTGTTCGCCGCTGGCGTGCTGCAGGCCAGCGCTGCAGCGCTGGCCCGCGACAACAACATCTGGGTATACGATGAGGTGGCGTTCCGCCTATTGAAGCTGGGGCCTGATGGGGCTGTCCTAGCGGATAGTGGCAACCTGAGCGCCCTGCTCCCCGATCCGCCAAGGAGGGGGGCACAGCTCATGGCTAGGGGCAATTGGGTTTACCTCAACGCGCCTGGGCAGGGCATTTATGTTTTTGACAACTTTACCCAATTTCACGAGCGCCTGCCTTTTGAGGAGGTGGCTCATTTTGAGCTGAGCGGCGAGCGGCTGTACTTGTATGGCGAAAAGGGGCGCATCAGGGCTTACCATACCCGGCTGCTCAGAGAAGTGGAGCTACAGCTGAACACGGAAGGGGCAAAGTTGTGCCGCCTGCAGAACGGGAGGTTTTACCGCATGGGCCAAAATGGGGCGGTGCAAGCCTTTTTGTTGCGCACGGCTGGCAAGTAACAAAAAAGCTTCTGGGAAGCCTGCGTGCGCCTCCCAAAAGCTTTTTGGCATGCTGCTGTGCTTGGCTGTCATTGCCGGTTAAAGTGAAAATCGCGGCTGGCTGTAGCGAAAATGGGGTCCTCGCAGGTCAGGGTATGCTCAAGGACGAGCTCGTCAAACTCCAAATACTTTAAGCTGACGACTGTAATCCCGCCCCGCTCGAATGTTAAGATGAGCCGCTTGCCATCTTGGCTCATAGCCCACGCCCCAGCCTCTGCTATGGCTTTTTCGCCCATGCCCAGTGCCCGCTCGAAAGTGCCGTCAGGGCGGAATTGGTAGCGAAGGTAAGCCGTGCCGTTTGCTGTGGCATTATCAAAGGGGTAAGTCGTATTTTCCCACTCCCCCTGAATGCCTTCCCTGGCTTTCTGGGCTGCACCTTCCATTTGCGGCTGCTTGCGGATGTGCAGGCTGCCAGTGCAAGTGCTCAGGGTGATGCCTGCGGTAGTGAAAGCGACCTCTAAGAGCTGCTGCTTACCGGTTTGGACATCTTCCAGCACTATGGAGCCGCAGTGTTCCGGCATAGGGGCTGCAGACCATCGGAATAGCCTGAGCCCACCGGCGGAAACTTGCTCCATAAGGCCGTTGCTGTAAAAGAAAAGGCTGATTTTTTGGTTGTTCTGGCCGGTGCCGCTCCAAGCTTGATTGGCGAGCTTGTACTCTAAAACAGGGCCGAGCACGCAGTCGGTGCTGAAATGTACCGGCGAAGCTTGCGCGGACAAACTGCCGGCAATGAGGCAAAAGGTTAGGAAATAGGCTTTCATGGATGTAAAAGGTTGTGTGTCGGATGATTTGTGCAAGGCCTGCAAAGCTTAGCGTATGCTGGCCTGTAGTGCTATTGGGGTGACGGCTAACCGCCTTTATTGTTACAGACACAAAGAAAAGGGCAAGGGATGCATTCTGCACATAAAAAAGACGAGCCGGGATGGAACATAGACGAGGGAGGGCAAACCAGCTTGCCGTTTTTTAGGCTTGCCCCCTCCGCAAGGATAGGGGCCTGCCCCTGCCCAACGGGATGGCCAGGCAGCAGGTGCCGCTATGCTACGGGGCTCGCTGTCCGCTCGGCCCCTCGCCCTTCAGGCGTCGGGTCTGGCCTTCGGCCACCCCTGCGCAGCGCTAGGCCAATGCCAGGCTAGTGCCTTAAGCCATAAATCTCTGATACTTAAGTTGAAGTTATTTTCCGGCTAATCAAGGCGAAGGTTCGCGACTTTAGCCCGAGCTAAAGGAGCGGTTCTTTAACGAAGAGTAGGCGGAAAAGAACGAAACTTGGGGTGGCAAGGATTTATAGCTTGAGGCACTAGAGCCCGGAAAGCATAAACGCCTGCGGTATTCTGGTTTGCGCCCGGCGATAGAACCTAAATCCTGATCAACCGTTTTTACCGGTGAAGCCTGCAGCCCGTTTGCCTGCATGTGCCGTTCACCATTTCTCCGTGCGCTTGATGGCGCCTAAAAAAAGATACTTTGTGCTGATCAAAACCCGCGGGATCGTTTTCCGGTCCATGAAATACAGTGAGAGCAGTCTGATTGTGGATGTTTTTACCGAGCAGCGCGGGCTTCGGAGCTATCTCATTCCGGGGGTGCGCGGCAGAAGGAGCAAAATCAGCCCCGGGCTGTTGCAGGTCATGTCTTTGGTGGATATGGTCGCTTACGATAAGCACGAGCGTGGGCTCAACCGGGTGCGGGAGATTCAGAGCGCCGGGCTGTACGACTCCCTGCCTTTCGATCTGCTGAAAAGCTCGATCGGGCTGTTCATCACAGAGGTGGCCCGCAAGGCGGTACGGGAGCCGGAGGAGAATGCCCGGCTGTTTGAATTTTTATTCCGGACGTATCAGTTCTTGGATCAGACCTCGGCCCCGGTTGCCAATCTTCATCTCCATTTCATGCTGGAGCTCAGCTTCCACTTGGGGTTTGTCCCCAATGGCACCTGCTCTCCATCTACCCCTTACTTTGATCTGCGGGAAGGGGTGTTTGTAGCAGAGCCCCCGGTGCACGGGCATGGCTTGCCTGCCCCTTTGAGCGAAGCTTTGTACGCTCTGCTGAGGTGCGGTTATGCGAATTGCCACGAGGTGAAAATGTCGCGGGCACAACGGCAGGAGCTGCTAGATAAGTTGATCCACTTTTACCGTTTCCATATCGATAATTTTCCAGAGATCAATGCGCACCGCATTTTGCAGGATGTGCTGGGCGGATAGGGGCTTGCACCAACAAGTGCCATAACCCCATTGGCCTTTTCAGCCCTGTGATGGCAGCGGGCTAGCGCTGCGGAGGGGTTTCAAGCCCGGTAGGGCCGAGCGGGCAGCGAGCCCCGCAGCATAGCGGCACCTGCCTTTTGGCAGGGGCAGCCCCCTCACATGGTGCAGGCCTAAAACGGCAACAGGCATGCGGGCCAGGGGGGGCGATAAAAAAGAAATGGAAGGCACGCACATCGTCGTACCTTCCACTTTGCTTGGCGGAGCGCTAGCGCCCCAAGCCTGCGCTTAGTCGATGAAAGGGATGGTCAGCTCCTGGCCCGGGTGGATGAGGTTGGGGTCTTTGAGCTGATCGGTATTGGCGTTGAAAATAGCCATGTACTTATTCGCGTTACCGTAGTACTGCTTGGCTATTTTGGAGAGGCTGTCTCCGCCTTTTACGGTGTGTTTGTGGAAGTATTCCGTGGTAGCCACTTTGATATCGGCCTGGATATCAGAAGGCTTTTCCCCTCCAATTTCCTTGATTTTGTCCCAGAGCAGGTTTTTGTGGTACTGCGTCTCTGTGGTGCCTCCGATCTTGAGGGTGCCATCGAGCTCTTCAACGTGCCCGTCTTTGACACCGAGTTGTTCGCCAAGGTCGAGGACAGGCTGGTATTTTGCTTTAACTGACATAATGGGAGTTTGATTTATAGTTTAACAGGAAAAAATACGCGTAAGGAGCTTGGCGCAAGCCATGTGCAATTCAGACGCAAGCTGATTGGGAAGGTAACATTTTTTGGGTTAAGCTGCCCTATTGTTGCTGGGGCGGCAGTGATTTTTACAAGGCTTTGTGCAATCCGGTGCAAGGTGCTGCCGTTATATTAACCAATTATGATATATAGCCCTAGTGGTCTGTCAAGTGTTAATTTATGGGTTGAGTGGGAGCGGATTTTGAGGCTAATCAAGGCGGATGTTCCCGCGCATAGCAGCGCTACGTAAGGGGGTGTCCAACGAAGAGCAGCCTCAAAAGTCGCCGCAGGCAACCCCTAGTTTTAGCCTTGACAGACCACTAGTGGCCAGGAAGCAATTTTTTAGCCACCACCATTCTGAGTGGTGTAACTTTTATCATGGGATTCTAATTGTATTACGGCCTCTGCTTGTGCAGGGGCCTTTTTGGTAATGCGCCTGTTGGGATAATAGCATAGCATCTCTAAACAAGAGGGGCAGCTATTGTTGCCAATAGCTGCCCCTCAGCTTGTGGTTACAGCCTTGAGGTGCTCGGGTCTAGTTGAGCGAGAACTGCATGACGGCGTCTGATGTATTGTGGAACATGAGCTCTGAGATATCGGGGTCCATATAATCGCTCAAGGGCATTTGCGCAATTTGTTCCAAGACATCGAACTCAGAATCGCCAGTCATGATGACCCAAAGCCGGGAGCGGTCCATGGCTAAAGAATAGGCTTTGACCCGGCCGTCGGCCAGCATAGTATTGATGATATAGCGTTGTTTTGGGATGAGCGCCATGAACTCCTCGTCGAAGGCGTGCGGCAGCTCAAACTCTATCATATAGGTCTTTTTCATAGCATTTTCCTTTTGAGGTGGGCAGCGGCAGGATAGCGCACTGCCAGTCTTATAATGGTTGGAAGCGGGCAGATGTTGCCGCGAAGCCGTTAAGGATGGCTTAATATTCGGTATAAAAGCCCATTTTGCCCATTTGGTAATCCCGCATCGCTTCCATCACTTCCGTTTGGGTGTTCATCACGTAAGGGCCCCACTGGGCTACGGGCTCGCCTATGGGGGCGCCGGCCAGGAGCAGCACTTCGCTTTCTTCTGCCAGCCCCCTTAGCGCTATGCCTTCCCCTTGCTGATGGAACTGCAGCAGGTGCTCCGCCCGGTAGTCCCAGTTTTCATTGACTTGCACATGCCCGTGCAGGATGTAGATGAGCGCGTTGTGTCCGGCAGGCAGGGGGGCTTCGGTAAAACCACCTTTGCTCAAGCTGATCTGTGCAGCTATGACCTGTGTATGTGTCCGTGCAGGGCCGGTGAGCCCTTTCAGTTGCCCTGCCACGAGCTTCGTCCTTGCCCGGCCATGATCTTCGCTCAACACAGGCATATCTGCTGCACGTATTTCCTGGTAAGCCGGCTGCACCATTTTATCTTTCTTGGGCAGGTTGATCCAAAGCTGGATGCCTTCCAGTGTGCCCCCGCTTTCGCGGAACTCCCGGCTGGCCCGCTCGCTGTGTATGATGCCGCGCCCTGCGGTCATCCATTGTACGTCTCCTGCTTTGAGGATGCCCTCGTTGCCCCGGCTGTCTTTGTGCCGGATGCCGCCTTGGTAAAGGAAGGTGACCGGCTCGAACCCCCGGTGCGGATGAGGCCCAACATCCAATGGGTCTTCCATAGGCTGTGTATGGTAAGGCCCAAAGTGGTGCAAAAGGAGAAAGGGGTCCACTTGCTCTATCTTTACGGTTGGGAGGGGCTGCTTCACAGTGGCTGCCCCCATATCGATCTCTTCGCTCGCCTGTATATTGGCGACTCCCCGGTATAACATGTGCGGTATTTTAGTGTCAAAACATCAAATGATGTGCCAGGCAAGGCCCCGAGCCATTTAGGCAGTAGCTACGGTTGCGAAGCTGACAGGTTGGCAAGTTCAACCGTCAAAATTTACTTTTCGGTGAGAGCCATCACAGTACGGTTTGTTGGAGGAGGCGCCGCACCGGCAGAGGGCCGTTGTGCCAGTGTGGTTGTGAGCTTGCCCGTCGCTGTGTTTGACGGTGATGCCCCCTTTGACGATTAGCGGCCCACCGGGGGCAACTTCTATTTCCAGGGGCGCTTGGCTTTCGCTGCTCGTGTCTGCGGGCTCTTCCCCATTGTAGTAGGCCGAAAGCGCACCGGAAGGGCACTGTGCGGCCTGTTCGATTATCGCTTCCGCGGAGGTGCCTTCGGGCATGATCCACGGGCGCGATTTAGGGTCGAACACCTCCGGCAAGCCTCGGAAACAGCGCTCGGAGTGGATGCAAAGGCTGGGTTTCCACACTATGGTGACCTCCCCGTTCGAGTACGTCTTGGTTTTGGATGCTGATGTAGACATTAGATATGGATTTTAATGAGGGCATCGCCCGGCGCTTGGGCCGCGCAAAATGATGACAGCAGCCTGTAACTTCAACAAAAAAGTGGAAAACCGCAAAAAAAAGTGGAAATTTGGATACCGCCCGTACAAGCGCTTCGACAAGGGCAACCGCCATTCAGCAGGGATACATTGCCGGGGCTGGCCCCATTGCATAATTTACGGCCCGCCCACTGCGTTTGGAAAGGGCAGACCGTGTGCACACCTACACAAAAACGAAAAATAGATCCTATGAAAAAGCTTTGGCACCTTTTCAGCCTTATCCTGCTCACTTCTATTGCGGCCTATGGGCAGGCCGATGCCTTCTACACGGTACAAGTCGGCACCTTTATCGACGCCAAGCCAGAAGACTTCACCGGGCTGCGCGAGGTCGGTTTTGTCCATGCTGCTGAGCTTGGGAGCAATCTGGTAGAGGTGTACGTCGGTGGCTTTGACAACCGCGAAGCTGCAGAGGCTATGGCCGATCAGGCCCGGCAGAAAGGCTATGCAAACGCATTCGTGCAAGAGCGCCCCATTGACCCCAACACCCCTGCTGCTATTATCCAATTTGCTACCCGGCAGGTCGACCGGCCCATCCAATGGGAAAACCTGGCTGCGGCCGGCCCGCTGTTCGGTATCTTGAACGGTAACCTGATCAAGGTCGCCACAGGCCCATTCACCAGTGAAGAAGCGGCTAAAAGAGCACTCCCTGCCATACGCGGCCTCGGCTACCGCGATGCTTTTGTCAAGACAGTGAGCAGCAGTTCCCTGCTGCCGCTAACCAGCTTCGAGACTGGGGTGAAGAAACCGCTCATCCCCATTGCTATGGAAGAGGAGACCACCGCCAAGTCGGTAGATGAGCGCCCTCAGGGCTACGGCAGCACAACCGGTGGCCGCCTGCCGAATGGCAATGAGCCCCAACCTACCGGCATGTTGCGCCCCGCAAGTGCAGAAGCGTACCTGGAGGCTACGCCCGAGCCACAAGAAACGGTTGTGCCCAACATCCCTTCTACCTACGATTACGCTGCCGGCAAATCGGTCCCCCAAACTGGATTCGCAGCGGAAGCAGCTATGGACTTGCCAGCAATTGATGGCAGTGTGAAACGCACCTCTGTCTTGGAGCTGCAAAAAATCCTGAAATCTGCTAAAGCCTACACGGGCTCTTTAGACGGCTACTATGGCCCTGGCACCGCAGCAGGGTACGAGAAATATGTAGCGGGCAGCCGTACCCTGCAGCGCTACCAGGTTTTGGCAGAGTATGCGCCCCTTCCAGGGCAGGAGGGCGCAGCTGGGCAGCTACAGGAGGCCGTAAACGAAATGGGCTACAATACCGCCGCCGCCGCCCGTTTGGACCAATTTGCAGACGACCCCCTGGCCAAAGCCTATCAGGCCTATCAGCTGTTCCTCAACTTTGGGCCTGGCCAAGAGGTCAATCAGCTGCTGAACACGGCCATCCAAGGCGCTTTCAATGGCAAGCGCCTTTCCGGCCTCCCTTTCGACCCGACTTCCACTTACGCTTACCAAGACATGGGGCAGGTGATCTTGCACCTGCATTATGTGCATGCAGCGCCTGCCACAGAAGAGGCTGCCCCCTGTTGGCTCATGGCCCGCCACCCTCAGGAGACCGGGGCCGCCTATGAAGCCCTTGCCCCTCAAGTAGGCAAGGCTCTCCGGCTCGAAGGCTGCGGGCAGTTCGACAGCTGGCCAGAGGCCCGGGTGCTGGTCAGTATCGCAGCAGACCTCAACGATACCCAAGCATTTAATGCCAGCCGCCTGCAACAGGCTGCCACCGAACGGGCTCGGCTGTACCTCGCCCCTCAGGCTCTGAACGAAGAAGAACAGAAAGGGGTAGAAAAATGGCATCAGAACCTGATCAATGGCCTCAACAGCTGGTCGGTGCGCGACCCGCTCAACGAACGCCTCTCCGCAGCATTCAAGGCCATGTATTTCCAGACTCAGGTGCGCCTGGAAGATTACTTCATGGACAAAGGCTTTGACCGGAAAAAAGCTCAGGGGCTCGCGCTTGCTACCTTGCATACCCTAGTGGCTTACCATATGGAGCGCTTTGTCTAAAACAAAAGGCTTGGCAGGCTGTCCGGGGCGCTGTGCTAAGGCGCCTTTCAGCTTGCTCCTTTTATTTGGGGCCTGCCCCTGCCTGAGGGCAGGTGCCGCTATGCTGCGGGGCTCGCTGCCCGCTCGGCCCTGTCGGGCTGGCCACCCCTCCGCAGCGCTAGTCCACAGCCATCCTGATGCCCATGCCTGCGCCATTTGGGTAGTTTTCCTCCTTTGCCCCACCAAAACATCCCCCAAAAGGTGCATTTCTGCGTTTGGGCAAGTAGGGCTTCAGTATACAGCGGCACAAGATCAGTACCGCAGGTCAAACTGCTTGCCGCGCACCTGTGCCAAGACTTCGGGGGTAGCCGCGCCGTGCTCTAGGTACACCACCATCAGGTAAGGTATTTTCAGCAGGGGAGAATAATCTTTGATCGGGTTGCCCTGACGGTATAGCCCTATAGTGAGGTCGAACAGTGCGGGCAGCCCGATCAAGGGCGAAAGGTCTTCCACTTTGTTGTTCCAGATGCACAAGCTGCTCAGTGCCTGCATGCCAGCGAGCGGGCTGAGGTCGCTGATTTGATTGTTGTCGCACCAGAGCGTTTCCAGCTTGCGCAAATTGGCGAGCGGGCTCAGGTCCTTGATGTGGTAGTTGTAGTCGACCTCAATGTGGGTGATATTCGTCAGGTGTTTCAGTCCCGAAAGGTTGGTCAGCTGAAAAGGGATGCGTGGCGGGTTGTTCCTCCGCTCAAAGCTGCCATTGCCGGTCAGTAAGACCTTTGAGAGCTGGAAAAGGAACTGCAGCTGTTCATCAGAGGGCTTGAACTCTTCAGCCTTGGAGAGAAAAACACCGATGGCAAAAGCTTTCCTCCACTGAGGCTCAAGGTCGAGCCACCACTGCAGCCGTTTAAGGGGGGTATCGAACCACTCCGCATCGCGGTGGGCACTATTTTCCAGCATTCTATTGCCTGCTTCCAGCGATTGATCGAGGGCAAAGAGGGCTTGGTTCAGCTGAGATTTGGAGACTTCCTGGCTCATGATATTTCGGGGTTAGGGATGCATTGATAATGGGTTAGGTGCCACTTTTCGAGCTCGGCGACCCGTGCTTTTAGATTTTTGGCCATCAGCTTTAAGTAATCTTCCCATTCAAAGTCTAGGGACTTCAACAGCTGATAGGTGCTTGACCGGGTTATAGCCTGATGCTCCTCTTCTGTATCCCGCAATTGCTGCCGGGTACGCTCAATCAGTTGCCGGAGGGCTTCTGCATCCTGTACCGTATCGAGGGCGAAGTCAAACTCCGGGCTTTGGGACAAGAGGTTGGCGATAGCCGAAACCCTCGGCAGGTCATTGCGGGTGTAGGCCTTGGTCAGTTCCTCAAATATTTCTTGCGCCCGTTCCCTTTGTTCCGCTTTCACCCGATCGGGATGGCAAAGGAGGCAGGCTTGGCGGTACAGCTTTTTGAGTTTGGCTATATCCGGCTCACTGAGGACAAACTGCAGGTCCTCGCTCTTTAGGTTGAAAACGGTGGCATAATTTTCGTAATCTTCAGCAGCTTTATCTGCAGTTTCTTGCAGCTCCGGATGTTCTTCGGCTTGCAGGCGCAGTTTCTCTTTGCTCAGGAAGAGTGCCCTGAAAATGTATTCGCTGGTTTGAGCTTGGTAGCGCGCCTGGAAACTATCAACTGCCCGGGCGGCTTCTGCCCGCTGCTCCTGAGCTACGGACAGCTGCTGCAGCAGATAATGGTAAGCTACCTTGAGCTGGCCGATTTCGGGGTCGGGCCGCAGGGCTGGCTTGATCAGCGCCCCTTCTAAGGTTCCGATCAGCTCAAGGGCATCCGAAAAGTGGCCCTTTTCCAGCGCTTCTGCGATGAGCCTGCTGCCCTGGCCCGGGCTCTCTTTTTGGAGCCTGCCGGCTATGAGCACCAAGCTTTCTTTGTCTTCCAGCGCGATAAATTGCCGGATAGCCTTTAAAGTCTTCAGTGAAGGTGGGGTGTTTTCTTGGTATTGTTCAGCCATATTCATTTGCGTTGCCGCAAAAGCAACGATGGGAAGGGCTCAGATAGTTCCCGGAACAATGTAAAACATCAGCAGCCCAGTGCTGTTTCGGCCAGCTGAAGATAAGGGGCGTAAACCAAAATGTGGCAGGCGTTTATGCTTTTCAGGCTTTATAGCCTGGCGTTGGCCTAGCGCTGCGCAGGGGTGGCCGAAGGCCAGACCCGACGCCTGTAGGGCGAGGGGCCGAGCGGACAGCGAGCCCCGGAGCATAGCGGCACCTGCCCTCAGGCAGGGGCAGGCCCAAAATAAGGAGCAAGCTGGTTTGCGCCCAAGATAGGCTACACTGCAGCCTTTTCCAAGGCAGCGAGGACCTCTTTAGCCCTACGGTAGGTGCTCTCCATGCGGTCGGGGGAGGCCTGCCCGGCAAAAAGGGCGAGCTCGCAGTCTTGTACCAGCTGTAAGGCCTGCTGAATAAGCGAAGGCTCCATTTTCAGCTCTTGCAGGCGCTGCTCCAGGCTGTCCTTGGTAAGAGCAGATCGGGGCAGGCCTAGTTTATCAGATACGAAGCCCAGCATTGCTTTAGAAATCGCGTCATAGCATGCTCGGCTGTCACCTGAAGTGCGGTAAGCCTCCGCCTCCGCTAAGCGTTTGCGGACCATCTCCTCTGCATCTCGGGCTCTGCGTTCTTCCGGGCTTAGCGCTGCCCGCTGTGCTTGCAGCTTCCGGAAGCCCATCAGGCCGAAAAAGAGCACAAATGGGGCGGTGGCTAACCCCCAAAATGTTGCGGAGCCCAGAAAGGGCCGTCGTGCTGGCACAAGGCTTGGGTCGAGCATAAGCGGGCCAATGTCTTCCTTTAGGCTTAGCGCAGCATCAGCCGAAGCAGGCTGGCCGCTGCCGGGCGTTATGGTCAAGGTATAGGCGCCCTCTCGGAGCGTTAGGTAGGCCGCGCTGTCTGGCGAAAAGTAGGTAAACTCTGGCATGAAAGAGAACGTGCCGGGCTTGCGCGGCAGCAGGAGGTACTCAAATACCTTTTTCCCGGAAATTTCTTGACCGGTCTCAAAAGAGCCCTCCTCTATAGCTTTGGGGTCGTATACTTCAAAGGCTTCTTCCGGCAGCAGGAGCACAGGAGCCTCTACCCGCTTGATGTCGCCATCCCCTCTGACGGTAAGGAGCAGCGTAATGGCATCGTCTGTGGTAGCCCGTTTGGAGCTGAGCTGAGGGGTAAGGCGGTATTCGCCAACCGCGCCGGTAAAGGTAGGGGGCGCTCCTGCCGGGAGCGGCTTCACGCTTATCGCCACCTCATTGGTGGTCACGGGTATTGGCTTCACTTCCGGAGAGAAAAAGAAGCTGCGCCTGCGGTTGGCCCCGTCTTCCACCACTCCCAGCTGTACGCTCATGGCATCTACCTTGAGCTGCCCGGTCTGCTGTGGGAAAAGCGCGATGCGCTTGAGCACTTTGGTCGTATATTGTACTCCGTTGATAACTTCCCGCATGACCCGCCCGTCAAAACGCCGGACATCTTGGGCAAAAAAGCCCGGGTAGCCCGATTCTTCCAGGATATTGTAGTTTTCGACATCAAGGGTAGTATACAGCTTATAATCCAGGAGGATCTGCTGGCCGATATAGGCTTCTTCTGCCTGCGGTTCGGCCCTGATGAAAACCTGCTGAGCACTGGCCTGCATCCCCGGCTTCCCCTCCACCACTTCAATGGTAACGGGCTGGGTCTTCAGCTTTTGGCTGCCGGAGGCAATGCTCGCCGGGCCAATAGTAAAGGTGCCCTTCCGCCGGGGCTTAAGGGTGTAGCTGTAGCCTTCTGTCCGGCTCACTTCTCCATTGAACATAGTCGTGCTCATGGAACGGCTAGGCCCATTGACAATGATGAAGCCTTCAAAAGAGGGAGGGGAGAACCCCCGGCCCTGGCCGTCTTTTAAAGTGAAAGTGATGTTGAAATAGCTGTTCTCCAATACCTGCCGGGCGTCAGCCTCTGCAGTGAAAGACGGCTGTGCCCACGCCAGGGCCGGCAGGAAGCTGTACAGGGCAATTAACAGCAGGTTTTTCATACGGCAGTGATATGGGCAAGGCTTTAAGCCAAGCCTAAAGTTTGTAAGTTTTGCGTTGTTTTTTCTTAGGTGCTTGTGGCGCTTCATGGGGCTGAGGAGGCTGCATGCGCTCCATCAGGTCTTTGAAGGCTGGGTGTTCCTGCAGGTTGAAAAATAGGGAGGAGGGGTCTGGCATTTCGCCAAAATCGGGGAAGCCGAACCCTTCAAAGCCAAAGCCATTTAGGCCAGGCATATTGAAATGTGGGGCCTGCTGTAGCTCTGGCATCTGGTGCGATTGCTGAGCCCCATCGGGGTTGGGCACAACGATGACCTCCATGGGGATGGACTCCAAAATTTGGCCATCTACCCGCACGCTGGCTGGCTCAATGAAGTAATTGCCTACTTCACGAGGCAGAAGGAGGTAGGTGTAAGAGACTTTTTGAGCAGCCTGCCCATTCACAATGCTCATGCTAGAGGTGTAGTTGGGGCCGCTCGCTACCTCAAAGCCGGTAAAATAGGGGGCCTCAAAGTCTTCGGGCTGCCCATTTTCTACCGTAAACCGGACTTGGAGGGCGTTGCCCATCAGCAGGGAGTCGGTGCTCACCTCCACGGTGAAGCGGACTTCGCCCGGCCTGTCCTGCGCCTGCAGGCTAACCAGGCTGATCAATGCACTGAATAGAAAAATGCTGGTCTTCATGGTTGCGCAAGGTTTATGATGAATACTAAATTCAAAAGACTTGATGCATCGGGGAGTATTGCAGGGTTGAAATGGCACTTTCCTGCCCACGCTATGCCTTTTTTAGTCAATTGACTTGAGCTAAGCACTTAAAAGAGGGCGGCGTGTGGCTGAAAATAGCCTATTTTTCCATATTGCACTGCCCCGCCGCTTAAAGTCTGCTTACCAGTCTTTTTCGCTCCGGGAAGGCTTGGCAGACTGTTTTTTAAGTTTTTCCATCACCTTCTGCTCTTCTTCCTCAATGATGCGGAGCAGCCGCCTGGCTTCGCCTTCAGACAGCTCCTGCTTGTCCGAGGGCTCTGTTGGCGCCTCTTGTTGTTCTTGTTGCTGAGGAGGGGCATTGCCCTGCTGTTGCTGTTGCTCGTTTTCTTGTTCCTGTTGGTTATCGCCAGATTGCTGCTGCTGCTGCTGCTCTTGGTTTTCTGGCTGCTCTTGGTTTTCTTGTTCTTGCTGCTGCTGCTGCTGCTGTTGTTGCTGCTGCTGCATTTGCAGCATACGGCGGGCCTGAGCAAGGTTGTATTGAGCGGACTGATCGCCGGGCCGGCGGCGCAGGGCATTTTTATAGGCTTCTACGCTTTTATCGTATTCCTGCATTTCGAACAGGGCATTGCCAAGGTTGTAATAAGCTTGTGCCTGGACGTTGGCATCGTCTGTGGCATTAGCCGCTTGCTCAAATTGCTTAAGCGATTCTTCGTACCGGCCCTGCTGATAGATAGCGTTGCCCAAGTTGTACTGCCCTCGGGCACTGGGTTCGGCTTCGATGGCTTTGCGGTAAGCTTCTTCTGCGGAGGTGTAAGCTTCTTCCTGGTAAGCCTGATTGCCATTGCGGAGCAAGCTCCGGGCAGATTGCCCGCTGAGGGCAGTGCCTGCAATAATCAGGCTCACAAACGTAAGGACGTATTTCATAGCCTGTTGTTTTAGTCAAATAAGCGCCCTTCCTGGCTGGTGTTTTTCCTGTTGTAAGGGAGCAGGAACTCTGCTAGCAGCAGTGCTATCGCTAGCCCTATAAACCATTGGAAGGTGCTTTCGTATTCTTCAAAGCTGCGCTCTTCAAAGGAACGCTTTTCCATCCGGTCAATCCGGTCTTTCAGTGCTGCAAGGACCGCCTCGCTGCCTGCATTGAGGTTGAAGTAACGGCCATTGCCGGCTTGTGCAAGAGCTTGCAGCATATCTTCATTAAGGGCGCTCCGCACGGGGTTGCCCGTCTGATCGCGTTTGTACATTTCGCGCCCGTTCTGGACAATGGGGATGAAGCCGCCCTCTGCGGTGCCGACGCCAATGGTATAGATAATCAGCCCATTTTCAGCAGCTTGTTTGGCACGGGCCTCAGCTGCTTCGTCGTGGGTTTCCCCATCTGTAATTAATATCAACGCTTTATGGCTCTTGTTGTTGGGCTCGAAGGCTTCTTCTGCCACGGCTAGAGCATCAGCGATGGAAGTGCCCTGGTTGGGCAGCATATCGGGGTGGGCTGCACGGAGCGCCAGCTGTATGGCACTATAATCAGTGGTGACAGGCGATTGCAGAAAGGCTGCGCCTGCAAAATAGACCAAGCCCAGGCGTTCGGCCCTTAGGCCTTCAGATAAGCTCTGGGCAAATCTCCGTGCCCGTTCGAGCCGGCTGGGCGTGATGTCTTCAGCCAGCATGCTCTGGGAAAGGTCAAATGCAAGGATGACATCCACGCTCTTGCGCTCGTAAGTCATTAGCTTGGCCCCATACTGCGGGTTGGCCCAGCCCAGGGCCAGCAGGGCCACTGCGCCAAGCAGCAGGCCCAACTTGAGGTATTGCCGGTAGCGGGAGGCACCGGGCATCAGCCGGGCGAGCAGGCTGCTCTGCCCCAGCCGCGCTAGTGAACGCTGCCGGAGCTGCCGGGCTGCCCAAAACAGCAGCCCAATCAATGGGAGCAGCAGCAGGGCGTAAAGATGTTCCGGATGTTCAAATCTAAGCATAGCTCTTGTTGTCTTTGGCTTAAGGGATGGTGCGCAGCAGGGTGAACCGCAACAGCACTTCTGCCAAGAGCAGCAGGAGCCCCCAAAGTACAAAGGGGTGGAAAGCCTCGCTGTACCGCTTGATCACTGTCACATCGATCTGGCTTTTCTCCAGCTCGTCGATCTGACTGTAAATCTGTTGCAGGCTCTCCGCTGAGGTAGCACGGAAATAAGCGCCATTGGTCATCTCTGCAATTTCCCGGAGCAGGGCCTCGTCTATTTCAACGCTGGCCATACCGAAAATGTAGCGCCCGTCGCTGCGCCGGCTGATGGGGGTGAGCGCATCGCCTGTAGAGCCTACCCCGATGGTATAAACTTTGATGCCGAGCTTTTGGGCGATCTGTGCTGCCATGGCCGGATTGATGTAGCCGGCGTTGTTCACCCCATCGGTCAGTAAGATGACGACCTTGCTCTCTGCCTCGCTGTCTTCAAGGTGGCCAACGGCAGTGGCCAGCCCCATCCCAATGGCGGTGCCGTCTTGTAGCGCCCCACATTCGATTTGGCTGAGGAACCCTTTCAGTATGCGGTGGTCTACAGTGAGAGGGCATTGGGTGAAAGCTTCGCCTGCAAATACGGCGAGCCCGATGCGGTCGTAGGGGCGTTTGCTGACAAATTCAGCGGCCACCGATTTGCTGACTTCCAGGCGGTTGGGCTCAAAATCCTGAGCGAGCATACTGCTCGACAGGTCAAGGGCGAGCATAATGTCAATGCCTTCCGCTTCTACTTCTTCTTCTTTCAGGACTTCCTGCGGGCGGGCCATAGCAACAATCAGGCTGGCCAGGGCCAGCGCGCGCAGCACCGGCAGTGCTTTTTGCAGGCGGGCACGTAAGGAGGCCACTTGGCTTACGCCAGAAAGGCTGGGCATACGCAGGGCAGGGTAGTGCTGGCGCTGATTGCGGTAGAACCACCAGCCTGCCAGGGGGAGCAGCAGCAGGAGCAGAAGGAGCTCCGGGTTCAGGAAGATGATATTTTCGCCAAGGAGGTTCATGCGTTCGAGGTATCTGTTGTGCCTTCTTCCGTTTGTGGTTCGTAAACTTCTTTCCGCCCATCGGCGTAAATGGCGATCATCAGCTCCGGTTGGCCTGCTGTAGCTGCTGCAAAACGGCGCAGCCGCTGTAAGGCTTCTGCATGGAACTGTTCAGGTGGTGCTGCTTTGGCAAACTTGACAAGGTCGGCGGTCTGCAGCAGCTGCTGTACCGTTTGCAGCCCTCCTTCTGGCAGGTGGGCACCTTTCAGGCGGTCCAGGATTTCAGTCGTTGTCAGTTCCCGAGCAGGTATCTGATAGCGGTAAGCGAGGTAAGACCGGGCGTGGGCGGTCAGCTCGCTGTGGTAGGCTTTAGTCTGCCCTTGCTGCCAAAGCCCTTTTTGCTCGAGCTCGTCCAGTTGTTCCAAGAGGTATTCCCGCAGGGTGAGGCGGCGGGGAGGGGCAGGGGGCTTGGCATCGGGCCTTTTATTTTTCCACAACCAGTACCCAACCAGTACAAAAGCGGACAGTAGGAGCCCGCCTACAGCAAACGGTAGGTAGTCCCGGAGGGTCAAGGGCTCATCAATGATGGCCTTGATGGGCATCAAGCGTACAGAGTCTGACTCGGCCGGGAACCCCATGATCTGTATGCCGGGGCTGTTCGAATAGGCGGTGTCTTGCCCTTGGTTATAAGGGATGGGCACCGGCGGCAGCTCATAATAGCCGCTGTCCCAGAAAATGAGGCCATGCTGTATGGTAAGTATGCTCAGTCCGTTTTCACCTGCTTTTTCTGCCTGGCGCGTTTGCAGGATCTCCAGGTTTTCGATGGCTTCCCACGCTGAGAAATCGGGCTGTGCAAAGGTGCCGGCCTGGCCGGAAAGGGTAAGCGTTGCCGTTACTTCCTCCCCAAATCTGGCATCGGGCTGGCTCAGCTCGAGCCGTGCCGCAGGCTGCCCGGCAAGTGGGCTGGCTAGCAGAGTGAGCGCCCCAAACAAATAAAGGTGCCGGGCGCAAAGGGCGGTATATGGCTTAAAGCGCTTCATTTATCGGCGTTGTTGAAAAAACTGGTGCAAAGCATCAACGTAAGATTCATTGGTGCGGATATTCATAGCCGCTGCGCCGCTTTTGCGGAAAGTCGAACTGAAATACCCCAAATGCTCTTGATGCCAATTGGCATAAGCTTCCCGTACCTGCCGGGAGGAGGTGTCTATCCACTGCAAGGCACCGGACTCCGCATCTTGTGCCCTCAGCAGCCCCACATTGGGGAGCTCCTCTTCGCGGGGGTCGATCAAGTTGACCCCAATCACATCGTGGCGGCGGGCAGCTACGCGCAGGGGCTGTTCATACCCCATGGAAAGGAAATCGGAGATGATAAAGCAGATGCTCCTTTTTTTGACCAGGTTATTGAAATATTCAAGGGTGGCCCCGATATCGGTCCCTTTGCCGGAAGGCTCAAAGTTGATGAGCTCCCGTATAATGCGCAGGATATGCTGTTTGCCTTTTTTGGGCGGTATAAAGCGCTCCACATGGTCGGAGAAAAAGGCAACGCCAACTTTATCGTTGTTGTTGATGGCGGAGAAGGCCAATACGGCGCAGATTTCAGTGATCATTTCGCTCTTCAGCTGATTGACCGTGCCAAAAAAGGAGGACGGGCTGATGTCTATCAAGAGCATGACGGTCAGTTCCCTTTCTTCTTCAAAGATTTTGACATGTGGGTCGCCGGTCCGGGCAGTGACATTCCAATCGATATTTCGCACATCATCCCCGTATTGATAATCGCGCACCTCGCTGAAGGACATGCCCCGCCCTTTAAAGGCAGAGTGGTACTCTCCGGCAAAGAGGTGCCGGCTCAGGCCTTTGGTTTTGATTTCAATCTTGCGGACTTTCTTCAGCAGCTCGCTGGTTTCCATAAGCGGGGTGGTTTGTCGGCAACGAAAAAGATTCAGGGCTTACCGGTACAGGCGCAGGGCTTCGCCTAAGCGCTCCAAATGCTAAGGCACTTCCACCGCATCCAATACTTGGTGGATGAGGTCTTCCTGAGTGATGTTCTCCGCTTCAGCCTCGTAGGTGAGCCCGATGCGGTGGCGCATTACATCAAGGGCAACGCTGCGGACATCTTCAGGGATGACGTAGCCCCGGCGGTGGAGGAAAGCTTGTGCTTTGGCAGCCAAAGCAAGGTTGATGCTGGCCCGGGGCGATCCTCCATAGCTGATGAGGGGTTTGAGGCGGCCCAAGTTGTGCCCTTCCGGGGTACGGGTAGCAAAGACGATGTCGAGTATGTAGCGCTCTATTTTCTCGTCCATGTATACCTTCCGGACCGATTCGCGGGCTTTGATGATCTCTTCCGTTTTGACTACAGGCCTGACGGCTCCGAAGCTGGAGCTGCCCAAGTTGCGGCGGATGATTTCGAGCTCATCCTCTTTGCCTGGGTAAGTGATTTTCACCTTCAGCATGAAGCGGTCCATCTGGGCTTCGGGCAAGGGGTAGGTCCCTTCCTGCTCAATAGGGTTCTGGGTGGCGAGGACGAGAAAGGGCTCCTCAAGCTTGAACGTATTGGTGCCGATGGTCACCTGCCGCTCCTGCATGGCTTCGAGCAGTGCGCTCTGCACTTTTGCCGGAGCCCGGTTGATTTCATCAGCCAGGATGAAATTGGCAAAAATGGGCCCCTTCCGCACGTTGAAGTCGTTGGTGCTGGGGTTGTAGATCATGGTGCCAATGATATCGGCAGGCAGTAGGTCTGGCGTAAACTGAATGCGGCTGAACCTTGCATCCACTGCCTGCGAAAGGGTTTTGATGGCCAGTGTCTTGGCCAGCCCGGGCAAGCCTTCCAACAAGATATGCCCTTTGGTCAGCAGGCCGAGCAGCAGGCGGTCGATCATATGGTGCTGCCCTACAATGACTTGTGCGGTTTCTGATTTCAGCCGCTCCACGAATGCGCTGTCCAGGTAAATTTGCTGATTGAGCGCTTCGATATCTATAGATTGCATAGTCTTTCGGTTGTTCTGATCTGCAAATTTGCTAATTTTTTGACAGAAGCGGAGGCCTGTCGCCTTTGCGTGTGGATATATATACGCCCATTTTGCCGAAAGGCTCAAAAACAGCCTGAGAATAAGTTTTTCTTAACAGGGCATCGTCAGAAGGGGGATAAAGCGGTATTGCTGAAGGTATGGCACCGGGGCTTTTCGTAGATTTGTGTACCTGAAAGGGCTGATTGCCGGCCCGGTAAATTACACAAATTGAGTATGCGACTATTTTGGCTGATGTTTATAGGGGTGTTCATTTGTACAGGGCTGCTGCATGCACAGGAAGCAGGCTCCACCCCTTCGCCTGGCCCGGGGCAAGCCATCCGGGAGCTGAAAGCGGGCACATTGATTGTCCGCCTGCCTTCCAACCGCCGGAAAATGGAGGCCCTGCGCAGCGAGCTTGAAAAGGAGGAAGAAGGGACCGTGCGCCATAAGTGGCTGGCTAAAGAGCTGGCAACCACAAAGGAAGAGACCGATACCTTCAACTTATATATGTACCGGGCTTTCCAGGAGGCCTATGATTTCTCTGCCGTACAGTTCACCTATGATTACTTTACGCCACAGCTCAAGACCGGGGACCTTGCGGGCGCGCTGCTGAACGAGCAGCTGCAGCCGGACAACCGCATCGCCCCGCCTGATGGGCCGTATTACCTGCTTCGCTTTGGCCAAACCCAGAAGGATTATTCGGATGGGATAGAAGCCATGGTGGTCATGACGCCGGATTTGAAAAACATGGCCCCGCCTTTCCCTTATTATCAGCGGCTCAATGACTTCACGGCTTTTATCGGCAGTATTTTCCCCCGCGATGATCAGAAGCTGTTCGATGCCCTGCGCCTGGTGGGCAAGCTGAATGCCCGTTTGAAGAAGTTTTACAACCAACAGGATGAAAAGGGCTAACGGATGGTGCGCTCCTGCTTTTGGTAGGGCAGCGCGAAGTCTGCGTTGTGCACGATCTTGAACCGCCACCCCTGGTTTGTTTTCAGCAAGATAAACTGTATGACGCCATTTCGTTCTGGCAAGGGCCTGCCATCTGGAGTTTGGCTGTTTCTATTGATCCAATTGGCTGTTGCCATGGCTATGCCCTGGGCAATCTCGAGGATCAGCAGGTTGCTGATTTCAAGGGAGGCGTTTTTCATCACCACTCCAAAAGCAAACTCGTGTTGTTCGCGGATGCCCTTTTTGCCAACGGCTGTTTGGCCAACGACGTCTGTGAATGCTGCATCTTCTGTGAAAAGATGAAGAAAGCGTTCGAGGTTTTTTTCGTTCCAAGCGGTTTGGAAAGCGTCGATAGCTTCCAGTATCTCCGCTGTGGCTTCTGCGTTTAAGCTAGACTTCAAAGGGTATCGTTTTGGGGGTTCGGGGAAATGCGTTTTCAATCCTGCTGAGCAGAGTCTCTCCTTAATTTCCTCAGGCTGTCTTGCGGAAGGAAAGGCGCAATTTTGAGCAGGGAGTCATTGAGGGTTTTAAGCTCCGGCCGTTCGGGGCGGGTCGGCTTTGGCGGCTTTCCGGCGGTATCTCTAGACAGGCGGGCCTGAATGAGCAAGATAGAATCAGCCAGAGTACTGGCCTCACGTACGGCTTCCTCATAGCACCGCTGCAGGCGGCCTTTCCGGTAGTTGTTGACCCTTCGGTCTACTTCTTCCTGAATAGCCGCGTCTACGGCCTTCTTATTGCGGTCGTCATCTGCACAGGAGGAGAGGAGCAGCAACAGCAAGACGGGAGCTAGTTGGTAGTACCTCATTGCTTTTGCTTTAAGCGCGCTCTAAGCTTTTGCTCTTCAGCTTTGCGGAGTGCAATGATAGAATCCAAGGCCTGTTGCACCATATCGTCGTGCTGTACGGTGCACAGGCTGTCAATGAAGGTAGCCAGGGTATCAATCTGCTTTTTTGCCAGGCTGTCTATGCGTATCCTTTCGCTCGAGGTGAGGCGGATGCTCGTTTCCTCAGGCTCGCAGCTGCTGAGCCCGGCCAGGAGGGCCATTAAGAGGGCAGGCAGGTATTTAGCGTTCTTCATTGAGGTCAATGACTTTTCTGCGCAATTCGAAGTTTTTGCCCAGGTAGACTTTGCGGACCATTTCGTCGGCGGCCAGTTCTTCTGCGGTGCCCGCTTTAAGGATATTGCCTTCGAACATGAGGTAGGCCCGGTCGGTAATGGAAAGCGTCTCCTGAACGTTATGGTCTGTTATCAGGATGCCGATATTTTTGGTCTTTAGTTTGGCCACGATATATTGAATATCCTCCACGGCGATGGGGTCGATCCCGGCAAAAGGCTCATCCAAGAGGATGAACTTGGGGTCGGTGGCCAGCGCCCGGGCAATTTCGGTACGCCTGCGCTCCCCTCCGGATAAGGTGTCACCCCTGCTCTTCCTCACTTTCTCCAGCCCGAACTCATCGATCAGGCTTTCCAGCCGTTCTTTTTGTTCTGCTTTGGGGTAAGGCATCATTTCCAAAACCGCTTTGACGTTGTCTTCTACGCTCAGCTTCCTGAATACAGAAGGCTCTTGCGGCAAATAGCCAATGCCCCGTTGCGCCCTTTTGTACATCGGCAGGTCGGTGATGTTGTCCCCTTCCAGGAATACCTGCCCTTCGTAAGGCTTGATAAAGCCAACGACCATGTAAAAAGTCGTAGTCTTTCCGGCCCCGTTGGGGCCGAGCAGCCCCACGATCTCCCCTTGGTTGACTTCCAGGGAAACCCCTTTCACCACTTTTCTTTTTCCGTATATCTTGACCAGGTTGTCACTGCGTAGTCGCATGATGGCGGTTTTCAGGAGGGCGGCTGCCGCTCCGTTGGTTTAATCGATATAAATCACTTTGCGCAGGAACCGGAACCCAAGGCTGACCTCAAAAGAGATATTCCGGATCTGCCGTTCGGGTATGGTCCGTTGCTGATTGGTAAAGGGGTCTGTCACGTTAGGTATTTCCGGCTGTTCGTACTGGAACGAGAAATCGGGGTGGATATTAAATTCAAGAGACATCCCTACAAATTCGCCCAGGGTATACTCCATGCCCCCGCCCAGGGTGACCCCGTAATTGATTTCCCGGATGTAGGTGGGGTCGTCTACCGGGAAGGTCGCAAAGCTGGCAAAAGCACTGTTGAACTCGGAAAACTCCTCGAGGTTGGTGTCAAAGGTGTATTCTCCCCGGATACCGATAGCATAGAAGAACCGTGCATTTTCACGCCCGATATCGAATTTCTGCTTGGCGCCGAGCACCAGTGAGGCGTTGTGGAAAACGAAGCGCTGAGGCGGGATGCGCACCTGCTGCCCATTGAAGAAGTTCTGCCCTATCTGATTGCGGATGGCACTGCCCCTAGGGTGGTAGCCCAAAGAGGCGAAAAGGGCAAAGGTGTTGCTTTCTGGCACATCCTCTATGAAAAAGTCGCCGTGGGGGAGGAGCAAGGGCTGCCGGTCAAAGGACTGCCACTGTTGTGTTGCCATGGTGAGCCCCCCCTTTACACCATAAACGGTGCCCTGCGCACTCAGGGCTATGGGGGAAAGGGCTATTGTTGCCCAAAGTAGTAGTCGCTTCATATTTGCTTAAGATTTTGCGCAAAGGTCTCCAATTTTTATGGCATGGGCAAAAACAGTGGCTGCCCATGCCATTAGAATTACTTTACCCGCAGCTGCTGCCCTATAAAAATCGTATTGCCGCTGAGGTTGTTCAGTGCTTTGAGCTGGTCTACCGACAGGCTGTACCGCCGCGAGATGTTATAGAGCGTATCCCCTTTGGCCACAGTATGATAGTTTTGGGTCGCCGCCGGTGTTGCCGGCTCTTCCGGCTGAACAGGCGGTGTGGTGACCCCACCGTTGTTGTTGCCAAACCCCGTATCAGGGAAGTCTGGCACTACAGGGGATACGGGCTCGCCCGGCTCTTGTGGCGTGCCTGAGGTCCACGGGGCACTCCCTTCCGGTGTGATAGGGTCCAAGAGGTCATCACTGAAATCAAACCCGTCATCGAGGTCAAATTCTTCGTCTTCTACCACAATAGGCCGCGGGCTGGGCTCGGTAATGACGGGAGGCTCCGGCTTCGGGAAGTTGAGCTCGTCATCTTTGGGCGGTTGTGGCGCGGTAGGCCCTTCTGATTGGATACGGGGCGGGTCGCTTACATTCCAGCCGCGGATTTTCAATCGCTCTCCCACAACGGGCATTTGCCCTTCTTCCAGCTGATTCCTGCGGATAAGGCGGCCCAGGTCTATGCCATAGAGCTGTGAGATACTGAAGAGGGTTTCGCCTTCCTTCACGTAGTGCCACTGCCGCTTGCCGCGGAAACTGTTGCGCTTGGGCTGCACGTAGACAACGGTGCCCTGCGGCAGGGGCTGATTGCGGGTGTAGCGGCTTTCATTATAGCCTACGATGCGGGCCAGATCGGTGCCCGTCCGAAGCGCCACATTCTGTAGGGTTTCACCTTCGGCGGCCAGGGCATACTGTACATCGTTATTGCGGAATACCAAGCCTGGTATGACGGTAGGTGCGTTCGAATCGTCGAAGCCTTCGTCTCCCAGCCCGGGCACGGTTGTGCCGCCAGCAATGACATCAGTGGAGGAGAGCAGGTCGTACCGGTGCAAGTCGTACCGCTCTATGATATCGATCAGTTTTATGCTGTAGGTCGCGCTTGTGGCATAGCCGGCTTGTTTCAGTCCGCGGGCCCAACCTTTGTAATCCGTGGGGTCAAGGCGGAAAAGAAAGCCGTAGCGGTATTGCTTGCGGGGGTCTCGCAGGAATTCAGAGTGTGCAATATAGCTGGCATCGGGGTTTTTGTAATGCCGGAAGCAAGACTCGATCAGCTCGCCCCGGTCGTTGTAGTCATCGTCTTTTTTGTAGTACTTTTTCCCATCCCAGGCACTGCCGCACTTGATGCCGAAATGGTTGTTGGCCCTGCGCGCCAGCTCGCTGCCCCCGCCCGCTGATTCCAAGATGCCTTGCGCCAGCTTGATGCTGGCAGGTATGCCGGCACGCTCCATTTCCCGGATTGCAATTTCTTTGAATCGTTCAATGTACTCTTGGTGGGCATTGCCCTGAGCCTGTAGGGCTGTTAAGGAAAGGAGCAGGCAAAGGGTGCCCAAAAGCTGAATTCTTTTCATGGTCAACGGGTTTTACTCTGGGGGGATGGAAAGGCCTTGCCGGCAATTGTGTATTTTCCAAGCCTTGATTTAAGTTAACGGTTCAGAGGGAGAAAACGATCATTTCTGCTCTGGAATTATCATTTCATTAAAAGAGTTTATAGTAGTCCGCCAAGTCAGGGCCCACATATCTTGGTATGAAGAAATGGGGTTAAAGGGGGGCGCAGGCTAAATTGTCGTTTTTTGCTTGCCCCCTCCGCAAGGATAGGGGCCTGCCCCTGCCGCAAGGGTAGGGCAGCGGGCAGGTGCCGCTATGCTACGGGGCTCGCTATCCGCTCGGCCCTGTCGGGCTTGCCACCCCTTCGCAGCGCTAAGCCTAAAGCCCTGCGGCATTTTGGTTTACGCTCTTAATCTGGCAAAGTATTCACCCATGCCGCTTCCAAAACCTTCATAAACAAACGCTAAAGATACAGGAGGTTTTTGGCATACGAGCTCCAAGCACCTCTCTTAGGCTGTCAGCTCTACAAAATACCCTTGGAGTGGCAAGTGCAGCCATACCTTTGTACGGCAGCCTTGGAACAGCTGTTGGGCATAGATAAGGCTAAGGGCGCACCACGCCCCTTCCTGGCGCAACAGCTGATTGTTCAGGCTGGCATCTGCCGGCAAATCGGCCTGCAAGTGCTTGACAATAACCGCTTCTTCCTGCGATTGGTAAACGGCATCCCACGTTGTCTTAAATTGGCGCCCTTTGAAGTCGAAGCAAATGGGGTAGAAGCGCTGTGCCTGCCAGCCGTTAAAGTGATGGTGTTCCTGCTGCTGCCAGGCTGCTGCCTGCCTTAGGAAGGTTGCGCCCCCGGTCTGTTCGGCTTCAAAGCGGCTCTGCAGCCCTTTTACCATGAGGAGCTGTTCCTCTGTGCTGTAAGCGGGCGAGCTCGCAAGCAAAAGCCGCTGCATGACCAGCCCGGCTGCGCGCCGGTCATCCCCTTCTGCTACAGCCAAAGGTGGGGCATATCTGGTGTGGCTGCCAATTTTCAGCCCTGCCGCCGGCACCCGATCCTGCAGGCCCCATGCAAAGGGCAAGGGGGCTTTCATTTTTCCAGCAGGAGGGGAAAGGTAGGCTGAAGCCTGGGCAGCCTCCGTTTCGGCATGAGTGAAGCTCCGTGGGTAGGGGAAAACTTCTGTTTCCTTGTTGATATAGGTTTTTTCCCACATCCAGGGGGTCTCTTCGGTATGTGGCTCAAGGACAGGGTAGTCTTCCTGTCCTTTGTGCCATACCCGGTTCAGCCATTTGGCAGGCGCCTGCCGGGTAGGGAAAATAAGGTAGTCTCGTGCCCTTGTGATGCCAACATACAACACCCGTGCTTCTTCAGCCAGGGCTTTGGTTTTGGCCCGTTCGCTGGCCGGGTGGGCGAGCAGCTGTTCGTGCCAAAAGGTTTTGCGGTATTGGTCAGCGTAGGGGTTGGGCCAGTAGCGCAGCCACCGGTTGCTCAGGATGTGGCCGAGGTCGATGGCTTCATCATCCGACAGGATGTCAAAGCCCCAGGCATCCGCCCGCAGCTTATTCTCCAGGTCGTGGCAAATGACAACGGGCCACTCCAGCCCTTTGCTTTTGTGGTAGGTCAGGACGTTCACGGCGTCAGGCCCTTCCCCGGAGCCCTGTTTGTCTTGCCCATTTTGCGCTAGCGCAGCAAGCCAGAGGAGGAAGCCGCCGGTAGAGGCTGCGGTGTGCATACGGTCGCAGCCCGATTCGTACTGTAGGGCATATTGCCGTAAGGCATCTACATTAGCCAGGCGCTGCCGTGGGCTGCCCCATCTGCTGATTTCCCGGCGCAGTTGTAGCTCCTCCAGCAGTAGGTCGAGTGTTTCAGCGCTCGACAGCTCTCCGGTCTGCCCGCGGAGCGCATTGAGCTGCCGGGTGACGGCTGCATCGGGCGACCAGATTTTGCCGTCTTCTTGCTCTAGGAATGCAAGGCGCTCAGACAGTACCTCTTCGATGCGGTGTGAGCCGCTGAGGACCATCGTCTCTGCAACAGAAAGGGCATCGTAGGGGCTGATGAGGTAGCGCAGGCAGGCCAGGATGTAACGGGCTTCGGCTGTTTTCAGCAGCCCTGTACGGGAGATGGCGGCTTTGAGCCCTGCACGGTGAAGTGCGCTTGCTACTGCTTCGCAATTGTAGTTGGATTTGCAAAGTATGGCAACGTCCCCTGGGCGTGCCGGGCGGGTGCCCTGCCCGCCTTTGGGCTGGATATGGGGCGTGCGTTCCAGCCACCGTTTGAGGGTATCGGCCAGGCAGTCTTCCATCCAGGGTTTTCCGGGTGGGCGCTTCCCCCAATCGTGCTCAAAGTGCCAGTGGATAATAGGGTGGGAAAGGGCTTCTGGCTCGGGGCCTTTGTTCAGGCAGTCGCTGTGGCCGCTGCCGTCTTTGCATCGCTTGGGCTTTAGTGCAACCTGGCTGGCGGGCAGGTTGTCAAAAGCTTTGGTGAAAATGGCATTAGTGGTGTGTACAATAAGCGCTCTCGACCGCCAGGAATAAGATTGGATATCGGCTGGCCTGATGCCGCCCTGGGCCTGAATGATGGCCTGCATCAGCTCTGGGTCTGCGCCACGGAAGCCATAGATGGATTGCTTGGGGTCGCCGACCCAAATAGAATGCTTGGCGATACGGGATAGCTTAAGGAATATCTCTAGTTGGATCGGGCTGGTGTCCTGGAACTCATCTACCATGAGGAGGTCAATCTCTGCCTGGAGCACTTCCCGGACTTTGGGGTGGCCTAGCAGGCGGTTGACCAGGGTTTCCATATCGGTATAATCGATCAGCCCCCGTTGTTTTTTGTAGCGCGCGTACTCTTCGATAGCCGCTATGCCCAGCTCAAACAGCTGTTCGATAAATTGCTGGATGTCCTCATGGAAAGCGGGGTGCTCGTAGTGCTTTTCTGCGAAGGCGGTGACTTCTTCCAGGGCTTCTTTGCTTTTTGCGCCGGGTTTGAGCTTAGCAATTTTTGCCCATTCGTGCCAAAGCAGGTAGCCTTGAACTTCCAGCTGCCGGATCAGGCCTTTGAGGGTTTGTACTGCTTGCTGTGTGGCTTTGGTTTCGTCGGGGCCCTGTTCGATGGCGGCAATGGCCTGCTGGGCGAGGGTGATGAGCTGTTGCTCCTGGCCATGTTGTGCTGCAGGCGGGCCGATGAGTGCCTGAAACTCTTGGAAGGAACGCTCTTTGCTTTGGCGGAGCACCGCAATGGAGAAATCGTGAGAGCGGGCCAGCTCCGTCAGCTCTTTGAGGGTGCTGCGCCAATCCCCTTTATTGTCTTTGGCCAGGCCGAGTTTCTCGCTCAGGGCTTCCATGGCGAGGGTTTTCTCCTGGGTGAGTACTGTGGTCAGGGAGCGGTTGAACAGGTCTTGCTGGTCTTCTTCGACAATGATAGCGACTTCAGGGGATACTCCGGCTTCAAAGGCAAAGCGTTGCAAGAGCTTGACCCCCATGCTGTGTACGGTGCCGATCAGTGCATTGGAGAGCTCATCGGCGGCGTCTGGCATCCCTTTTTCCAATAGCTTTACCCGGACGCGCTCCTGCAGCTCTGCGGCAGCCTTGTTGGTAAAGGTGGTGGCAATAACGCCGCTTGGCCTTACGCCCGATCCGAGGAGCTGGGTGAGCTCTTGTGTTAGCCGGTAAGTTTTTCCGCTGCCGGCGCCAGCGGAGATGATCCGTAGGTTCATAAATGCTTCTTGGCTGGAAGAAAGCGGAAGATACGGAACCGCCGGCTGATTTCACACCGTGGCACCGTCTGAGGGGCATTTCTCCCTGCTGTGCTGGCCTAGTGATGCGGAGGGGTGGGCCAGCCCGATAGGGCCGAGCGGATAGCGAGCCCCGCAGCGTAACGCCCCGAGCCTTGAGGCGAGGGGAGGCCCCAGAAAAAGAACAGGCTGCCCTGTACCCTCCTCCGTTGGCGAGCCTTGATTTTGGGTTGCGCCCGGGCAGTATATGGCCAGCCCGGGCACAAAGAGCTTAGTTGCCGGTATCTGCGTCCCCGTTGACATCGCCCATTTTTATGCCCACAAAGTCAGCATCGGCAACCCCTTCCAGCGGGAGGGCGTTGATGCTGATGGTGCTTGGGATGTCCGTAGCCCAAGGGTTGGAAGGGCTGGAAAAGGTGAACGCTTGAGGTACGAACTTCCAGCTGGGGTTGTCGCCTACCGTTGTGGAAATGCCCAAAATGGCTTTCCGGATGCCGATCATGTCCAAAATAGTGATAGAGGAGGTGTTGTTGATGTCGGCAGCGAGGTAGGGCAGTGGCCCGCCGAAGAGGTTGAGCCCTAGGATATGTTGGTTGATGAGTATGAGGTCTAGCGTAGATACGCCATTAAGGGGCATGGTGTCGAGGGCTGCGCTGAGGGTATAGCTGAGCCCTGCATTCAGCCCTTCGAAACTAAAAGCGCCGTTTTCATCGGTTTGGGTGGTGGCGGTAGCCCCTCCCTGAAGGCTCACCTGCGCCCCAATGACCGGTTCGCCATTGATGTCAAGGACCTCTCCGCTGATGTCCGCATTGGCCATTATCGGGATAGCGATGCGCGCGAGGGCGAAGTGGCCGGGCCGGGCGGGGTCGATGAGGGTGCCGCCGATGAGGGCGGTGTTGCTGCTGAGGGGCAGTACGGTTTCCGGGAGCTGTGTTTCGAAGGCATCCCCGTTGAGGGGCATGCTCACTTGCCCGTCATTGCCGATCAGCACCAATCTGTTGATGGGGGTGGCCCCGATGGAATCGGCGGGGGCGACCACTAAGATTTGATCGTTGGCCATCAGCGCGATAGCGCTTGGGGCTGCAATGGCTTCTTCTTCATCGCTTTCCGGGCTCAGCGGCCCATCGAGCTGAAAGCTGGCATCGAGCTGCCCTCCTGGCTGAAGCCTGACGAGCAGGGAGTCGGCCCCTACTGCAAACGCTCCGCCAATCATCAGCTGCCCATTGGGCAGTTCAGCCATGTGGACCTCACAGCCCTCCAGGCAGGTGAATCCAGCTGGGGCGGAGAAGCTGCCGTCTATCTGCAAGCTGGGCGTGAGCCTGAGCATGGGGGCAGAGGGGGCACCGTCGAGGCTCATGCCTGGCCCGGCGAGCAGGATATTGCCATCGGCCTGCTGTAAAGCGGCCCTGGCCTGCCCGCTGAAGCGGTCAGAGAAGGCGGTATTGATGGCGCCATTGGCTTCGTATACGGTTGCGCTCTGCGCAATAATACCTGGGTTGAAGACATTGAAGTTGCCCACCGCAAGCACCTGCCCGTTGCCGAGCGGGACCAAGCTGTTGATCTCGCCCAAAGGGAGGGGCGAAGGGGCGAAAGATCCGTCGATCTGCCCATCAGGCATAAGCCTTAGTACAGGTGACTGTGCGATATTGCTCCCTGTGTTGTTGTTGGTGCCGCCCAGGTATATCCTGCCCTGCGGGTCTACAGTGATGGTGCGGATGATGTTCCGGTAGCTGATGCCCGGCTGGCTGAAGGAGGGGTCATAAGTGCCATCGGAGAGCATCAGCCTGGCGATATTGGGGCTGAAGGTATTCCCGATCATAGTGAAATCGCCCCCGATACAGACCCGGCTGTCGTCGTAGCGTGCAATGGAGAGGACCCGCCCGGGGCGTTCTACAGCAGGGTTGAAAGAAGGGATGGGAAGGCCAGTTGGCGAGAGCCGCTCCAGGCCCAGGGCCGCTGCTCCGTTGAACCGGCTGAAGTTGCCGCCGAGGAGGATGCGCCCGTCGTCGGCAACGACCATTTCGCGTATGACACCATCTGCGCCGGGGCCAGCGTTATAAAAGTCGAGCCCTTCATTGGGGAGGTAGCGGTGCACCGCGTTTACGCCATTGAACTCTCCAGCTACGAGCACGGAGCCTTGCGGGTCGAGTGCTACATCCATGGGAATGCCAAAGATATCGCTCCAGTTGTTGATACTGCCATCTACATTCAGGACAACGACAGCATAGCGGATGAGGAAGGTGCTCGCGGTCAGCACGATGCGCCCGAGGTTGTCAAAGGTGATGTCCCGGACGGAAGTCATGAAGTTGTTGACACCGGGCAGGTCTGAAGAGTAAGAGAAGTTGCCCACAGGTACGCCATTGTAGGTCCGGTAGGAAAGGTAACCCTCCGGGCCGTTGGGGCCGCCTACGGCTACGCCGGCTACGGCAAAGCGCCCATTGACCTGAGTGATGAGGTCGTTGGCAAAAATGGTCCGGTTGGGGTCGAGGCTGATGATCTGCTGAAGGCTGCCGTTGTCGTTTAGCCTGACCAAGCCCTGAGCCGCCATACCATCATAGAGCGTGAAAGAGCCGGCCACCAGTATAGTACCATTGAATTCGACCTCAATGTCGTTGATGTTGCCTTGTGGGATAAAGCCAGCCTGAAACGTCAAGTCTTGGCTGCCATCTGTATTGAGCCGGAGGATGGTCAGCCCTTCTGGGGCAGAAGGCCCCGTGAAAAAACCGCCGATGATCACTTTGCCGTCGGGCTGTACGGCCAAGGCGGTAGTAGAGAAGGGCAGCGTAGCTTGAAAGCTCTCATCGAGCGAGCCGTCGGTAAGAAAGCGGGCTACGCTGCTCTCTTCGGTACGATTGGCGAGGGTGAAGTCGCCGGCGGCGTAAAAGCTGCCGTTGGGGAGCACCCTGATCTTCTGTATGTCGCCCACACGGGTGATGAGGGGGGAAAGCTGGCTGTCGAACACCTGTGCCAGGCAGAAAAGCGGTAATAACAGGATGAGCCCTGCAAGGGGTAGAGATTTGTGTAGCATTGGGATTATGTAGTTTGTTAGTGAAACCCTCACCGTCTGTTGGAGCTTGCAAGGACGGCAAGCAGCAGTTTGGCATAAAATTACCAAAACCTGCTGAATAGCAAGACGCATACGGCCAGAAAAGTAACGTTTGGGGCTGCCATGGCCCGTAGTTGACAATGGGGCCTGCCCCTGCCAGTGGGCAGGTGCCGCTATGCTGCGGGGCTCGCTTTTCGCTCGGCCCTATCGGGCTTAGAGCTTGTTCGGATTTTGCTTTTGGAGCGAACGCAGCCAAATTTTGCCCTGATCGAGGCGTGATATATTCAAGAATGGGACAAAGGGCCCCATTCTTGAATCCAATAGCCTTAGCTACGTGACCGAAGAACAACGAAGAGCAGGACAAAATTTGGCAAGAGCAGCCCGAAGGGTAAAATCCAAACAAGCTCTAATACCCCTGCGCAGCGCTAGGCCGGCGCCCTACTGAGGCTAAAACCTGCGGCATTTTGGCGCCCGCCTGTTGGCATTTGTGCGCAGGCTAGAATTTATTGCGCCACATCATGCTCTCAACGGGGCGTACGGTGCGCTCAGTGTATTTGGCGTTCTTTTTTTTGTTGTAATAGTTTTTGATATCCCCTTCCACCATGAAATAGATCAGCTGCCCGATGGGCATGCCAGCATAGACGCGGACCGGGTGGGTGCAGCTGATTTCCAGCGTCCAGGTATTGCAGAAGCCCACATCCCCTTTGCCTGCGGTAGCGTGGATGTCGATGCCCAATCGCCCCACACTGGATTTGCCTTCGAGGAAAGGGACGGAGTTGTGCGTTTCCGTATACTCCTGAGTGACTCCGAGGTAGAGGGTGTTGGGGTGTAGGACAAACCCTTGCTCCGGGATTTCGATATGCTCTATCTCGTTGTGCCGGCGAGCATCCAGGATGTGGTCTTTGTAATAAGCGAGGTATTTGCCGAGGTGCACATCGTAGGAATTGGTGCCGAGGCATTCGGGCAGGAAGGGCTCAATAACGATCTCGCCCTTTTCAATGCTCTCCAGGATTTTGGTATCAGAAAGGATCATAGCAATCGGTTAAGCGGCGAGGCCGCGAGATGATAAGGGCGAAGGTATTGATTTTATGATGAACCATAGAAGCCCTGGCCTGCACTTAATCTGGCAGGGAGCCGAAAAGCTGTGGCAGTATATCCGCAGTGGGTTTGCCGCGGGGGGTAAAGCCCGTGTGGCCCTTGCCCCCGTGATTGGGGTGGGAGGGGTACTTCCACCACAAAATGCCTTTCAGCCAGCCTTCCTGTCCTTGGATGCCCTCAGTAGCTACCTGGTAACAAAGCTGCTGAGTATGGCCGGAATAGGCTTCGCCCCTTCCGTCTACATGAGGGGAGGCCCAGGGCGTAGGTGTGCTGGTGAAGCCAATTTCAGTCAATAGGATAGGCTTTTGGTAGCGTTGGCTGATTCGCCTGGCCAACTCCATTTTTTGCCGGAAGGCAGATTCGAGAGTGGCCCTGTCCGGTTCTTTGTCCTGGCTCAGAGGGTAGTAGCAGTTTAGCCCGATGGCGTCCACGCTGTCCCAGAACGCCACCTTTTCGAACTCCTCCCCCCAATTGGCGGCATAGGTGATAGGCCCAGGGTAGAGCGTTTTTATCTGCCCGAACAGCTTGCGCCAGTCATTAGGCCTGGCCAGTGTGGCCTGGGCAAACTCAACGCCAACGCAGAGCAGGTCGATGTCCTGTACTGCTGCGAGTATGGCATAATGCCCGATCCATAGGCTGTAGTAACTGAAAAACTGCTCCCAGTCTTGTTCGGATGCCATGCGCACATCACCGGGCCATTGCCCCCTGCCCAGCCAGATTTGGGGCTTCAGGACGGTTTTCAGGCCTATCCCCTTAGCGAACGCCGCATCTCTGATGGTGCTCTCGTCGGTTTCGGTCCCTGCCCGCTGCATGACCGGTATGGGGGAGGGGGCATTTGCATCCCGCATGTAGGAGTAAGGGACGAGCGCAATGGCATTGGCGCCAGCACCCCGGATTTCCCGCAGCATTTTTGCCGAAAGGCGAGAGCCGTAGCCATTATATATGGAATAGCCTTCGTGCGCGAAGTTGAAGCCTTTCCAGTACCCCGGCACTTCGCGCTGCTCTGCGGAAGCATCCATCGGTACGGCCTTGAGGTAGGCGGCCCATTCCTGTTGGAGCTGCTCGAGCGCGGCAGGCCCGGGCTGCCACTGCACATATTTTTGGAGGAATTCGGTTTTGCCCCATTTGGTGAGCAAGAAGCGGGCAAAGCTGGCTGCAGCAGCCTGCCGGATCAGCGGTGGGGCATTTTCTAGCCATTGGCTGTTGCAGAGTGCTTTTGGGGAAGGCAAAAGGCGGCAGGCTAGCAATTTTGCGGACCAGTAATCGGCCCCCTTGCCTTGCCATTGCTCATTAAACTGAATAGCGAGCCCTTCTTCCAGGAAGGGCTGTGCCGGGCTCCCAAGGGCAGACCGGATGAAAAGCAGGTTCTGCAGCCCTAGTTGCGCGCTGCCAAAGTAGGCGTTGAGCACGAGGTGGGCTTCCTTTTTTTCTGGCACGAGCTGTACCGGGCTGGTATTGTTGAGCAAGAGCCCTTTTTCTTCTATAGAAGGGTGTAGGACGAAGGTAAACGGTCCATTGATTGGGCTGGGCAGCCATGCGGCGGCCCGTTGTGCTTGTACCCTGCATTCGTTGAGCAGCTCTGGGCTGGCCCGGTGGCGGGATTCGTCAAACGCCAGTTTCAGGGTGGTATCTCGGGCAGCCCCTTTCCACAAGCTGGCGGCATAGGCTGCGTGCGGTTGAGGCACGGTTGGTGGGACAGGGTTGTTGCAGGCCGACATTCCCCCAAGCAGTATAAGTAGCAGGTGCTTCATGCAGGCAATTTAACGCCCTTCTACTTGCCAAACAATAATGGAGCGGTCATCGGAGGCAGAAATGAGCTGGCCGTGGCAGCTAGACCAAAATAGGCTGTTGACTGAGTTGATGTGGCCGCTGTCTCTGCCCGCTTCGAGCACTTTGAGGAGCGCCAGAGAGCCAGGGTCCCAAATTTTGATGGTTTTATCGCGGCTGGCAGAGGCGAGCCATAGCCCCTGCGGGTGGAGCGCCAGGCTATTGATGGTAAACCAGTGTGCAGGGATGTCAGCGAGGGGCGATATAGATGGGCCGGCAATAGCCCATGCTTTGAGGTGGGCATCCCGGCCACCACTGAACAGCGTTTGCCCGTCGATAGAAAAGCAAAGCGCAAATACGGAATTGTCGTGGGCTTGCTCCTGCCTGGCCAGCACTTGCATGGAGGCGGGCTCTATCAGGTAAATATTGTTGTCGCTACAGCCGACGGCCATTATCTTTTGATCAGGAGATACGGTAATGGCCCTGATGCTTTGCCCAGTCAGTTGGAGGCTTTCCAATGGGCGGGCTGTAGCGGGGTCCCATTTGGTTATTTTGCCAAGCCCCCCACCGGTGAAGGCCCAGCCTTGTACCGCTTTGATAGCGAATACCCCTTTTTGGTGGTGGCGGATGCTCCGGCTGCCCTCGGGCTGCCCCGGATTTATGAAGTGCACGCCCCCGTTCATGTCGCCAGCGATGATCTGTCCTGATTTTTCTTCGAAGGCCAAGCTGAATATCTGCTGTTGCACTTGTGCTTCCAGCTTGCCGTCCTGAGGCTGCTCTAAGTCCCATGCCGCTATCCAGCCTTCTCCTGCCCCCGAAAAGAACTCTTGGGAAGACCGGCCAGGGGAAAGGGCGAAAATAGAAGCGTTGTGGCCGGTAAGCCGTGCCGTTGCAGTCACTTTTAAGGCAGTCATTCTGGTATTGTTTAGCTTTGTGTGGAATAACGCCCCGTGCCTGCATATGGTTTGTGTTTGGCAAGGTTTGGGGCTCACGCAATATGGAAAGGCATGCCTATTTTGAAAAGATATGACCACAGCCCCTTCCCTATGGATGTAGCGGTCTGGTCTATTGCAGAAGAAGAAAACTGGTTTTTGGAACGGTTGCAGCTCTCTGAAACAGAGGCTGGCCACTTCGTGCGTCTGCGGGGGCGGCATCGTTTGGAATGGCTGGCCAGCCGTTGGCTTGTACATGAGCTTTCCGGTCGAGCAGAGAGGGCACCTATTGTAAAGGACGAATTCGGCAAACCGTTCTTACCGGGCAGCAGCCAGCAAGTATCGATAAGCCACTCTCATGGCCTGGCAGCTGTTGCAGTAGGCCAATGTGATTTCGGGCTTGATATACAGCAGATCGTCGGGAAGATAAAAAACCTGGCGCCCAGGTTCCTGTCCACAGCAGAGGCGGCACAAGCAGCGCAAGCTGGGGCCGCGCATTATCTGAGGGCCCTGCATATCTATTGGTGTATTAAAGAGGCGCTCTATAAAGCTTATGGGCGCAGGGCGTTGGACTTGAGGGCTGACCTTTCGGTCGAACCTTTCGACACAACACAAACAGAGGGGCGGGCCATTGGGTGGATCAAGAAAGGGGCCATGGTTCAGGCTTATCAAGCCTATTTCGAACAAGTAGGCACGGGCCATCTGCTTGCTTGTGTTTGGCGTGATACCTAGTTTTAAAATTGATTATCAGTATTTTATAAATTCGTAATTAAAATTTACGAAAGCAAGGGTAGGTCTTTTAAGAGAAAAAAGTATATATTTGTAAAGTAAGAGGACGGTAAATGCCGCTTACCAATTGCAGACGGTAAAGTACTGATGAACTGGCTGGAGTACAAAAAATAATTTTTATTGATTTTTTGTTAGGCAGATTTAGAACAGTAGCTTACATTTGCGCTTGCAGAAACGAAGGAAAGTCCCATGAACAAAAACAAAACTCTTTTCGCAAATACCAAATTGCTGGTTTTGCAAACTGCTTTCCAAGATGATCCTGCACATCAGCTACACACACGACAGGTTAGAGTAAAACGACACTTGATATAGATTCAGCTCTTTGAGTTGATACGACGCATGCTTGCTAACAGCATAGCTATACCACGGATTCAGATAATTACGAACTGTACGAGGGCTTTCGGTAGCCCTCAGCCGATGTGACCGAGACGACCTTACAAAATCAATATGCAGCATTGTGGCTAGCGCCGTGGTGCTAAGTGTATTCGATTCATATTTTAACGACCTTTTTTAACCAATTTTTTATTTCAAACAAATCGTGATCTTATGGTAAAAACGAAGTTTACATTCGTTCCCACATCACGGCTAGTAAGCGGT
>NZ_VOOR01000048.1 GCF_007993045.1 Phaeodactylibacter luteus | reverse complement strand
TTTAACGAAGAGTAGGCGGAAAAGAACGAAACTTGGGGTGGCAAGGATTTATGGATTGAGGCACTAGAGCCCGAAAAGCATCAACGGCTGCGATATTTTGGTTTGTGCCCATCCAGCTGAAGGCCGTAACTCCTGACATATGTATTACCTCCGGCCAGCAGCCGGGTTTCCATTATTCCTTACCTTTGCCAACCTCAATCCAACACTTGTTGTTATGAGCCTGTTTGAACTTTGGTCTTCTCGGCGAGAACATGCAGTTTTTTGGTTAAGCAAGGCAGGAAAGCCCAATCCCACTTTATTACTATCTGTAAAAAGCGGGAGGGGTTTTCGGAACAAAGCATAAGCCAAAAATCGCCCCGCTGTCTAGCGGGACAACCCGATCACTAAAGTCCAAACAAGCGCTAATCCAGCTACATCACCAGCAAATTCATCAGCCATGTCAGTATACGAACTGCTCCAGCAACGCATTTTGGTCATAGACGGAGCAATGGGCACCATGATCCAAGAGTACCGCCTAGAAGAAAAAGACTACAGAGGAGAGCGATTTGCCGATTGGCCTATGGACATTAAAGGCAACAACGATATCCTATCCATCACACAGCCCGATATCATCGAAGCCATACACAAGGCTTACCTGGAAGCAGGCGCTGACATCATCGAGACCAACACTTTTAGCGGTACGAGCATTGCCCAAGCCGACTACGGCATGGAGGCCTACGCCTACGAGATCAATAAGGAAGCGGCTCGTGTGGCCCGCAAAGCAGCTGCTGAGTATAGCGCAAAAACCCCGGAGCAGCCGCGCTTCGTCGCAGGCGCTATGGGCCCGACCAACAAGACCGCCTCTATGTCGCCCGATGTCAATGACCCCGGCTACCGGGCAACATCCTTCGATGAGCTGAAGGAAGCATACTACGAGCAGGTAAGGGGGCTAGTCGACGGAGGCGCGGATATCATTTTGGTAGAGACCGTATTCGATACCCTCAATGCCAAAGCGGCCTTGTTCGCCATCGATCAGCTATTTGATGAGCGGGGCATACAACTGCCCATTATGGTATCGGGCACCATCACCGATGCGAGCGGGCGTACCCTTTCCGGGCAGACAGCAGAAGCCTTTTGGATTTCTGTCAGCCACATGCCCCTGCTCAGCGTTGGGCTCAACTGTGCCCTTGGGGCTGAGGAGATGCGGCCGCACGTAGAAGCCCTGAGCAATATAGCCGACTGCTACATCAGCGCTTACCCCAACGCCGGGCTGCCCAACGAGTTTGGGGAATACGATCAGCAGCCTGAGGAAATGCAACAATATATCCGCGACTTTGCGGAAAGCGGCTTTGTCAACATCATCGGCGGCTGCTGTGGCACTACACCTGACCATATTCAGCATATGGCAGAGGCAGTCAAAGGGGTGCCTCCGCGGGCTATACCCAGCCAACCGGGATATACCATGCTCAGCGGGCTTGAGCCCCTCATCATCCGCCCAGAGACCAACTTCGTGAATGTGGGCGAACGGACTAATGTCACTGGCTCCCGCAAGTTTGCCCGCTTGATCAAAAACGGAGACTATACCGAAGCGCTCTCGGTTGCGCTGCAACAGGTGGAAGGCGGTGCACAGGTCATTGACATCAATATGGACGAAGGCCTGCTCGACTCTGAACAGGCCATGGTCACCTTTCTCAACCTCCTTATGGCAGAGCCCGATATTGCGCGCCTGCCCATTATGATCGACTCTTCCAAGTTTTCCGTCATCGAAGCCGGGCTGAAATGTGTGCAGGGCAAGTGCATCGTCAATTCCATTTCCCTGAAAGAAGGGGAAGAAGCCTTCATCCAACAGGCGAAACTCGTGCGCCGCTATGGCGCAGCAGCCGTTGTCATGGCTTTCGATGAGCAGGGCCAGGCGGATACGACTGAGCGCAAGGTAGAGATTTGTGCACGGGCTTACGACATCCTCACACAGCAGGTCGGTTTCCGCCCACAGGATATCATCTTCGACCCCAATATCTTCGCAGTAGCTACAGGCATAGAGGAGCACAACGAGTACGCCATACACTTTATCGAGGCGACCCGGCAGATCAAAGCCCGCTGCCCCGGCGCTAAAGTGAGCGGCGGGGTCAGCAATATCAGCTTCTCTTTCCGCGGGAACAACACCGTGCGGGAGGCGATGCACTCCGCTTTCCTTTACCACGCCGTGAAGGCCGGCATGGACATGGGCATCGTCAATGCAGGCATGATGGAAATCTATGACGACATCCCCAAAGAGCTTTTACAACGGGTAGAAGACGTGCTCTTCAACCGGAGGGAAGATGCCACCGAGCGCCTGACCGAGTTTGCGGAAAGCATAAAAGGGGATGGCGGCCGCACGATGAAAAAAGACCTCGCCTGGCGGGAATGGCCCCTGGGCAAGCGCATTGAGCATGCCTTGGTCAAAGGGATTACGGAGTTCATTGAGGCCGATGCGGAAGAGGCCCGGCAAACGCTCCCGGCCCCACTTGATGTCATTGAAGGGCCCTTGATGGACGGGATGAACGTCGTAGGCGACCTCTTCGGCTCCGGGAAAATGTTCCTGCCGCAGGTCGTCAAAAGCGCCCGGGTCATGAAGAAAGCGGTGGCCTACCTCACGCCCTATATTGAAGCGGCCAAAGCGGAGGGCGCAGGAAGTGCCAAAGGGAAAGTCCTCCTCGCTACCGTAAAAGGGGATGTGCATGACATTGGCAAAAATATCGTTGGGGTAGTCTTAGGCTGCAACAACTATGATATTGTAGACATGGGCGTAATGGTGCCGGCAGAAAAAATACTGGCCAAAGCCGTAGAGGTAGGCGCTGATGTCATCGGGCTCAGTGGCCTGATCACCCCTTCTCTGGATGAGATGGTGCACATCGCCAAGGAAATGGAGCGCAGGCAGATGCAACTGCCGCTGCTTATTGGCGGGGCGACCACCTCAAAGACCCACACTGCCGTAAAGATTGAGCCGCAATACTCGGGGCCGGTAGTGCATGTGCTCGATGCCAGCCGGAGCGTGACGGTGGTCAGCAACTTGCTGAGCGAGGACGAAAACAGCCGTAGCAACTACATCCTTGACATCCGAAAAGACTATGACCGGGTGCGTACGCTCAGGGGCAACCGCAAGTCTAATAAAAAATACCTTACCCTGAACAAAGCCAGGGCCAACGCTTTCACTCCAGACTGGGCAGCAGCCCCGGCTATCGCCCCCCGGCAGCTTGGCGTACAAGTCTTTGAGGATTACAGCATAGAAGAGCTAACTGCTTATATCGATTGGACGCCATTTTTCACCAGCTGGCAGCTGGCAGGCAAGTTCCCTGCCATTTTGCAAGATGAGGTGGTCGGCAAAGAAGCGCAGAAGCTGTACAACGATGCCCGCAGCATGCTCCGGCAGATCATCGATGAGCGGTGGCTGCAGGCCAAAGCCATTATTGGGCTTTTCCCGGCAAACGCTACTGGGGACGAAACGGTGGCCATCTACAAAGACGAAGACAGGCAGGAGCTTGAGGCCTCGCTCTACTTTTTGCGGCAGCAGCGGCAAAAAGCCCCCGGGCAGCCCAATTATGCCCTTTCTGATTTCGTGCGCCCTGCCGCCGCTGGAGAAGACTATATAGGAGCCTTTGCCGTGACTGCAGGTGTGGGCATTGAAGCGCACATCAAGCGTTTTGAAGCCGACCACGATGATTACCACGCCATTATGCTAAAAGCCTTGGCAGACCGCCTGGCAGAAGCACTGGCTGAGCGCATGCACGAGCGGGTGCGCAGAGAGTTCTGGGGCTACGCCGCTGAGGAGAACCTGGACAACGATGCGCTCATTGCCGAATCCTACACTGGCATACGCCCCGCCCCGGGCTACCCGGCCTGCCCTGAGCATACCGAAAAGGGCACCCTCTGGCAGCTGCTAGATGTGGAGCGGCATACGGGCATCACCCTGACCGAAAGCTATGCCATGTACCCGGCCGCATCTGTCAGTGGGTGGTACTTTGCCCATCCGGAATCCAAATACTTTGGCTTGGGCCAAATCAGCAAAGACCAGGTGGAAGACTACGCCGAGCGCAAAGGCATGAGCCTGGAAGAAGCCGAACGCTGGCTCGCCCCCGTCTTGAATTATGACGTTTAACCCTTCAATACCGTAATGCTTGTGCGCCCTCAAGAAATTGACATCAACGAGTACAACTACGATCTGCCGGAAGAACGCATCGCTAAATTCCCTCTGGAACAACGTGATGCTTCCAAGCTCCTGATCTACAAAAATGGGCACCTGTCCCATGGTGTTTTCCGGGAGCTGCCCGGCTTACTGCCAGAACAAGCTTTGCTGGTTTTCAACAATACGCGGGTAATCCATGCCCGCCTCCACTTTGCCCTGCCCAACGGCAAACCTCTGGAGATCCTCTGCTTGGAGCCCCTGTCGCCGGCAGAGCATCAGCAGAGCTTTTCCTCCACCCAAGCTGTACACTGGAAATGCATGGTGGGCGGCAACCGCCGCTGGAAGAGCGGGGAAATTGCTAAAACCGTGGCAGGCCCTTCCGGGGAAGTAAACCTATCCGCTACCCGCATTGGGCGCACAGCAGATGCCTTTGAGATCCGCTTCGAATGGGATGACCCCACTTTAGCGTTTGGGGAACTGCTCGCAGCGGCTGGCATTATCCCCCTGCCCCCTTACCTCAACCGGGAGAACACCCCGGAAGATGAAGACCGCTACCAAACGGTTTACGCCGAAGAGGAAGGCTCTGTGGCAGCGCCCACTGCAGGGCTGCATTTTACAGATGAGGTGCTGCGCGAGCTTGAGAAGCAAGGGGCCCAACGGGCGTTTGTCACCCTTCATGTCGGGGCAGGCACTTTCAAGCCCGTGACCGCCGACCGGCTCGAAGGGCATCACATGCACGAGGAGAGCATCTTCATCCACCCAGATACCCTGCAACAGCTCGCCGCTCACCTCGAAGCTGGCCATCCGGTCATCCCGGTGGGCACTACCAGCACCCGGCTGCTGGAGAGCCTGTACTGGCACGGCCGTAAGGTCTTAGATGGGGGGGCAGCGCCCTTCGCCTCCGTTGGGCAGTGGGAGCCTTATGAAGGGAAGCCCGATGTTGCGCCGGCCGAAGCGCTCCGCGCTACTGTGGAGCACCTCAAAGTTAACGGGCAGGAACATCTTCAGGGCTTTACCCGCCTGATCATCGCCCCTGGGTACACCTTCCGCATCTGTAGTGGCATGATCACCAACTTCCACCAGCCAAGGTCAACTTTGCTCCTCTTGATTGCTGCCCTTATCGGCAAAGACTGGAAGGCCGCCTACCAATATGCCTTGGACAACAGCTTCCGCTTCCTCAGTTATGGAGACAGCAGCCTGCTGCTGGGGCAGGGCGTGCGGTAACGGCCTACAGCTCCTGCAGGCACGCTCCCAGCCGGTCTATGGTCACATGGTCCATGACTACAAATTTGTACCATGATGGCTGGCCATGGCTGTCCGGGATCAGAGAATACTTGCGGGCAGCTTCGGCCTTGACAGCCGATGACTTTACCGTGACAATATTAGAGCCCGGATGGCGGTAAAATGGCACCTTCTTTTCGCTAAGCTGCCGGCAGAGCCATGCAGTACGGTAATTAAGGATGTGGATTTTTTCGTGCCAGCCATGAGGGCCGTAGGTCATCAGGATCATCCACACTGAAATAGCGTTGGCTCCCGAGCGGCTGCCGGAAAGGGTGGCATCCAGCCCTTGTACGTACTGCGCCTCTTCCGTATAAGCATACTTCATCAAGCCTTTCCTAGCCAGGAAAATGCCCGTGCCATAAGGCGCCTGTACCATTTTGTGCGCGTCGAGGGTAATGGAAGAAATGGCCTCATTGCCAAAGTGCAGATCATGGGCGACCTCCGAAAAAGGGAAGAAAAAGCCGCCATAAGCGCCATCGACGTGCATTTTGAACGATGCTCCTGCCTTTTGGAGGGCCTCTAAGTATACGCTTGCCTTGTCTACCGAGCCAAACATGGTGGTCATCATATTGCAGACCACGATGAAATACCTGACGCCTGCTGCCTGTGCACGTTCGATGGCTTGTTCTACCGCCAGTCGGCTCAAGCTGCGGTCTTCCTCCCCTACTGCTACTTCAAAGAGGCGGATGCCCAGCAGGTTGGCCGCTTTGTGCATGGAGTAATGCGCATCTGAGGAGGTCAGAATGGCCACCTCAGCAGCTGACGCCCCTTTTTCCCGCTGGAAGTAATTCCGGTAAACCCAGGCTGCCTGAATGTTGGCCTCTGTGCCCCCAGCGGCTACGTAGCCGTCAAAACCGCCAGGGGCGCCTTGTAGGATATCCTCCGCACAAAGCGCGATCAGCTCCCGTTCCAGTTCTTGTGTGCCGGCAAAGAAGCTTTCGGAGTCGCCCAGCGTATGGCAACCGATATGATTGGGGTTCTGTATCAGGGTGCTCAGGAAAGGGGCCTCCCGCAGCAAAGAAGGCTGGGGCGTGAAGACTTTCTCGTCGAGGTGGGAGGCGGGCAGCCCTAGGGGAGAACGCTCGCGGTAATCTACATTCCCGGCTAAGGCTTCAAAAACCCGGGCTTGGACCTGCTCCGGGGTGTGCTTTTTCCAATGCCTCATCTTTTTGTGCATAGATAGCGAATTTTAGGCTAAAATAGTTAGCATGCTAATTATTTTAGCGTTGCAGTGTGCCCTCCTGCCAACTGTGGCGTGTCTTCACCTATATTGAGGGAGCTGGCCCTTGGCGGACTAGCGATGCGAAGGGGTGTAAGCCCGATAGGGCCGAGCGGGCAGCGAGCCCCGGAGCGTAGCGACCCGCGCCGTCGGGCGTGGGTAGGCCCCTACTGTTGGGCTGGGCAGGCCTGAAAAAGGGCGGTGCGGTTTGTAGCCACCGAAAACCTCGCCCCGCCCTGCCGGGTTATTATAAGAAATTTAGAAAGCTATGAGCTGGTCATTGAAAATCGCCCGGTTATTCGGGATCAACGTCTATATCCACTGGACCTTTATGATTTTGCTGGGCTGGATATTCCTGTCTACGCTGCAATCTGGGCAGGACGTACAAGAAGCCCTTTTTTCTGTAGGCTTCATCTTGGCGCTATTTGCTTGTGTTGTACTGCATGAGTACGGCCATGCGCTGACGGCCCGCCGTTTTGGCATCCCCACCAAGCGGATCACGCTTCTGCCCATTGGCGGGGTGGCCAGCTTGGAAAAGATGCCTGACAACCCGAGGGAAGAGCTGCTCGTTGCCCTTGCCGGGCCTGCTGTCAATGTGGTGATCGCCATGCTGCTTGCTTTGTTTTTCTGGGGCTCGGGCATGGAATGGCAGGCGGAGCAGTTTGAAGACCCCAGTCAGATCAGCCTTGGGCAGGCTTTCCTGCCCAACCTTTTGGCTGTCAATATCATCCTCGTTTTGTTCAACTTGATACCCGCTTTCCCGATGGACGGGGGCAGGGTGCTCAGGGCCCTGCTCTCCATGAAGTATGGCCGTGGCAAGGCGACACAGGTAGCCGCACAAATAGGCCAGTTCCTTGCCATTGGCTTTGTTTTTCTGGGCTTCATGTATGATTTCTGGCTTATTTTCATCGGGCTGTTCATCTTTTTGGGCGCCAGCAGCGAATCCAGGTATGAACAGAGCCGTGGCCTGATGACCGACCTTAAAGTCAGGGATATCCTCATGCACCATTATACGCTTATCCATGCTTGGGAACCGCTGAGCAGTGCGGTACAGACCCTGCTCGATGGCCAGGAGAAAGACTTCGTTGTGGTAGAAGGGCACAACAGCATACTCGGCATCATTTCCCGGGATGATATCTTGCGGGGGCTACAATCTGCCGGGCCTGAGATGAGGGTACAGGAGGTGGCCAACCGGCAGTTTTTGCGCCTCTCGCCTGACATGGATGTCACTGAGGCTTACGCCAAAATGAATGAGCAGCAGTTGCCCATCAGCCCGGTTTTTGATGAGGATGGGACATTGGCCGGGGTACTGAATATGGAGAATATATTGGAAGCCATCATGATCGAGCGGGCAAGGCAACAGCGGGAAGCAGCCCTGGAAAACAATCGGGCATGATGGGGAAAAAGGGCATCATACTGATTGGCGCAGGCCGGCTGGGGAAGCATCTTGGCCGGGCCCTTGTACAGGCTGGGCTGCCCCTTTGCTGCCTCTACAATCGTTCGGCAGCACACGCAAAAGAAGCCGGCGAAGCATTGGGCGTACCCTACAGCAGCTCCCTACAGCAGCTCCCCAGGGATGGCGCACTCTACCTCCTTGCGGTGAGCGATAATGCCATCAAAACCGTGGCAGAGCAGCTCGCCCGGCATGTATCGCCGCAGGCCGTACTCGCGCACACCTCCGGGTCCACCCCTTCCAACGTCTTGGCTGGCACTACACAGCGGCATGGTGTTTTTTACCCCCTCCAAAGTTTTTCCCATGGCATCACCCCTGACTTCCAGCAAATCCCCATCTGCTATTGGGGCAACACCCCTGATACCGCTCAGCTACTTGCTGCGGTAGGCAAAAGGATAAGCACTTCCGTATACCCCCTGGACGACCGGCAGCGGCAGGTGCTCCACCTTGCTGCGGTTTTCATCAACAACTTCACCAACGCCATGCTGCAGGGCAGTCATGAAATTTGCCAGGAAGGGGGGCTGCCCTCCAACCTTTTGCAGCCCCTGCTGAGGGAAACACTGCGCAAAGCTGCACAGGCAGAAGCACCGAAAGCAGTACAAACCGGGCCCGCGGCCCGGGGCGATCAGCCAACAATCGAGCGCCACCTCAATCAGCTCGCGAACCATCCGGAGCTGCGCAATGTATATAAAGCCATTACCCAATACATTCAAACTTTCTGATCATGCGCATAGCCGGGTATATAGAGCACCCTGAACTAAAAATCACCATTTTCCAAATGGACAACCGCTTTACGGTCAAGTTTGAAGACAGCCGGGCAGAGCAGGCGTTCAAATTCCGGACCGGGCCAGGCCTGCAGCATGTTCAGGACCTCCGCCGCCTGATCGACCCCACCTTCATTGGCGAAGTCAGCCGGCAGATGCAGCAGCTCCACCGCTTACAGGCAGAAGCCTTGGCCAGGCACGCGCCCCCTGAAACAGAGGACGAATTTGAAGACATCCTGTAGGCGGCCACTATGCCTGCTGCCCCATAAAACTTCTTTATTTTGCCGGCTAAACCAATAGTCATGAGCCAAGATATCCGCCCGGCAAATGGGCTGAGCACCCCCCTAGGGGCATCTGTACAGGAAGGTGGGGTCAACTTCAGCATCTATTCGAAGAATGCTTCTGCTGTGGAGCTCCTGCTATTTGATGGGCCCAAAAGCACACAGCCCAGCCATACCTTCCGCCTTGAGCCGTCCCGCAACCGGACTTTCCACTATTGGCACCTCTTTGTACATGGCATCGGAGAAGGGCAGTGTTATGGTTGGCGCTTCTACGGCCCCTATGCGCCAGAAATTGGGCTGTGCTTTGATGGCAACAAGCTGCTCGTAGACCCCTATGCCCGGGCTGTGGCGATGGAGCATTACGACCGGGAAGCAGCTAAGGTACAAGGGGACAATACCGCCCGCGGTATCAAGAGCGTTGTCATTGCAGACCAGAACTACGACTGGGAAGGCGACCGCCCGCTCAACCACCCTTATTCCCGGTCTGTCATTTACGAGCTGCACGTTGGCGGGTTCACCAAACACAGCAGCTCGGGGCTGCCAACGGAGCTCAGGGGGACTTACCGTGGCCTGATTGAGAAAATCCCTTACCTGCAAGCGCTTGGGGTCAATTCGGTAGAGCTCATGCCCGTACAGCAGTTCGACCCTGCCGATGTGCCCGACCCGACCAAAGTCAACTATTGGGGCTATGCGCCGATCGCGCTATTCGCGCCACATAGCGCTTACGCCAGCACAACAGACCCCGTGGGCGCCGTCCGTGAGTTTAAGGACATGGTGAAGGCGCTCCACCGAGCAGGCATCGAAGTGATCTTGGACGTAGTCTTCAACCATACTTCAGAAGGGGGCCACGACGGGCCTATCTGGGGGTTCAAAGGCATAGAGAACCGGGTCTACTATATGTTGGATGAGCAGTACGCCTACCAAAATTATTCCGGTACAGGGAATACGCTGAATGCCAATCACTCTGTGGTAAGGCGGCTGATAAGAGACTGCCTGAGGTACTGGGTCAGCGAAATGCACGTAGATGGCTTTCGTTTTGACTTGGCCTCTATCCTATCGCGGGATGAGGCGGGGCAGCCCATACAAAACCCGCCTATACTTTGGGACATTGAGTCTGACCCCGTTTTGGCGCCGACCAAGATTATTGCAGAAGCTTGGGACGTGCAACAGTATCAGCTCGGCAATTTTGTCGGCGACCGGTGGGCAGAATGGAACGGTGCCTACCGCGATGACATCAGGCGGTTCTTAAAAGGGGATGAGGGCATGGCGCGGACTGCCGCCTACCGGGTTAATGCCAGCCCGGACCTCTTCGAGAAAGGGCTGCGCAACCCCAACCGGAGCATCAATTTCATTACCTGCCACGATGGGTTTACCCTCAACGACCTGGTGTCTTACAATGAAAAGCACAACTGGGGCAACGGAGAAGAAAACCGGGACGGGCACAACCACAATCACAGCTGGAATTGTGGGGCAGAGGGGCCCACAGACGACCCCGGCATCGAAGCCCTCAGGCTGCGGCAAATCAAAAACCATCTTGTGCTGCTGATGCTGAGCCAGGGGACGCCTATGCTGCTAATGGGCGATGAGGTGCGCCGCTCGCAGGGGGGCAACAACAATGCCTATTGCCAGGACAACCCCATCAGCTGGCTGGACTGGGGCCAGGCCAGCCAACAGCAGAGCCTGATCCGCTTCGTCCGCAAACTGATCGACTTCAACCTGAACACCGCCTACTTTCAGGAAGAGTACTATTGGAACAGCCCCAAAGGGCTAGGCAGCTCCACTTGCACATTTGGCGGGGTGAAAACCAAAAAGCCAGACTGGAGCCATCATTCCCACACCCTATCCTTTACCCTCAAGAACCCGCGCTACCCTTACCGGCTCCACGTAATGATCAATGCGTACTGGGAACACCTCGCCTTTGAAATCCCTAAGCCAAAGGGACGGAGGCCTTGGCGCAGAATTGTGAATACCGCCAAAATTGCCCCTTTGGATATATTGGACTTCCGGGAAGCGCCCCTAGTACGGAGCGGGCAGATGGTCATCAACAGCCGTTCTGTAGTCGTATTGAGGGATGGGCAATAATTTAGGCTTGATGCATTCAAGTGCGGGGCTGCGGCTCCCCTCTTTCGGGCGGGGCTGAGCCCATCCTTTTGCACTATTGCCCCGGAGCCTGGCATTGGCCTAGCGCTGCGCAGGGGTTTAAGCCCGGTAGGGCCGAGCGGATAGCGAGCCCCGGAGCATAGCGGCACCTGCCAGCAGGGCTCATCCTTGCGGCAGAGGGCAGGCCCCCATCACGTTGTGTAGGGGCAGGCCCCAAAAAAGGCAATCAAGTTTGCGCCCCATCGCCTGGCCATTCCGTTTTCGATAGTTGGGCACCAAAGGCTTCGGCTACTATAGTTTGCCAAGCCCATTGACCGCTTCGACACCGATCACTTCCGGGATTTTGCCGCGCACGGCCTGTTCGATGCCGGCTTTCATCGTCATCATAGACATACTGCAGTTTTCGCAAGTGCCCAGCCATTTGATTTTGACGATATGCTCGTCGGTCACATCCACCACTTCCACGTTGCCGCCATCGACAGCCAGGTGCGGGCGGACCTCGTTCAGCGCGAGGTCGATGCGCTTAATCAGCTTTTCTTTTTCGAGGGTAGACATGGTGGATCAGTTATTCAGTTTTACAATTTGAGTAGGGCCTTTAGTTTCATTGCGCACAGCCACCTGCCGGGCGGCATTCCGGGCAACCTCTTGCAGGGCAGCAGTGGCCTGCGGGATATCGCGCAATATAGCAGGCTGGCCTTCGTCACCAGCTTCCCGGATATGCTGCACAATAGGTACTTGCCCCAGCAAGGCCGAGTTGCTGGCCTTGGCCAGGCGCTTGCCACCGCCCTCGCCAAAGAGGTAGTACTTGTTCTCCGGCAATTCTGCAGGTGTAAACCAAGACATATTTTCCACTACCCCCAGGATAGGGACATTGACAGAAGGCAGCAAGAACATATTCATGGCTTTGATGGCATCCGCTATCGCTACTTCTTGTGGGGTAGTAACGAGCACCGCACCGGTAACCGGCACCGTCTGCACTAAGCTCAGCTGAATATCCCCTGTGCCGGGGGGCAGATCGACAACCAGGTAATCGAGCTCTGGCCAGATGGTATCATTAAAAAACTGCTTGATGATACCTGAAAGGCGGGGGCCGCGGAGGACGACCGCCTGTTCGGGCTCAATAATGAAGCCGATAGACATGACCGGCATGCCGTATGCTTCAAGCGGGATGATTTTTGGCTGATCGTACACTTGTTTCACCTGTGGGCGCTGCCCTTGCAGGCCTAACATAGTAGGGATAGACGGCCCATATAGATCGGCATCGATCAGCCCTACTTTTGCCCCGAGCTGCTTCAGCCCCAAGGCCAGGTTGACGGAAATGGTAGATTTGCCAACCCCCCCTTTCCCAGATGCTACCGCAATGATATTCCGGATGTGGCTTGTCGGGCTTTTGGGCTGCTGCTGCAAGCCCGGGGCAGCAGCGATCATGTGCACATTCACCTCTGCAGAAGGGTAAACCTCCTGCACCGCTTGTAGGCAGGCGAAATTGAGATCTGCTTTATTCTTGGATTCCAAAGCAGGCAATTCCAAGGAAAAATTGATATTATTGCCGTCGATTTCCAGATCCCGGACCATGCTCATCGTGATGATGTCCTGGCCTGAATTGGGGTCGATCACTTTGGAGAGTGCCTTTACGATGACGCTTTTATCGAAACTCACGCAGGTGGTTTTGCTGAATTAAATCCGGTTTGAACCGGGATGCAAAAGTACAAACAAATCAGGGTAAAGAACAGTTTTAAGCTTGGTTTATCCAACTGTGCCTGCACCCTGCCCTGGGAGGATCAGGCTATGCCTCTGCTTTCCAGGAATGACATACTATTCTGGCCAGGGCCTAAACCGGCTCCACCTGATCACCAAAGCGCTGTGACAACCCACCGCAATGAGAGTATTCAACGATTTAAAACAGTTGCCGGAGTTCAAAAATGCTGTGCTGACCATTGGCTCCTTTGATGGGGTACACCACGGCCACCAACAAATACTGGACCGGGTCAAAGCACTGGCCAGGGAAGAGAACGGCGAGAGCATTGTCATCACGTTCCACCCTCACCCCAGGCTAGTCATTTACCCTAAAGACAACTCCCTTCAACTGATCACGACCATAGAAGAAAAAGTGGACTTGTTCCGCCACTATGGCATTGACAACGTAGTGGTCGTGCCCTTCACAGTGGATTTTTCTCAGCAGTCCGCAGATGAGTACATCCAAAAGTTCTTGGTAGGCCAATTCAGCCCAAAACACATCGTCATCGGCTACGACCACCGCTTTGGGCTCAACCGGCAAGGGGATATCAATTACCTGAAGCACCACGGCCCGGCTTGTGGTTATCAGGTCACAGAGATCGAGAAGCAGGAAGTAGAAGATATTGCGGTGAGCTCCACCAAGGTGCGCAGAGCGCTAGAAAGCGGGGACGTGGCAGGTGCTGCCCGGTTGTTGGGCCATTACTTCACCCTGACTGGGCTAGTGGTGCACGGCAACAAGATCGGCCACCAACTGGGATACCCTACAGCCAACCTCGATCTTGGCAACCGCCATAAACTGTTGCCGCCGGCTGGCATCTATGCGGTATGGGCGCAGCATCAGGGGCAGCGCTATGGCGGCATGCTTTATATAGGCGACCGCCCTACCCTCAAAGCCTACCAAAACAAGACCATAGAGGTCAACCTCTTCGAGTTTGACCGGGACATCTATGGCGACAAGCTACAGCTGGAGCTGGTATCCCGCATCCGCGATGACCAACAGTTCGGCAGCCTCGAAGGCCTTGCAGAACAGCTGGGCCAAGACCGGGAGGCGGCCCTAAGCATCCTCCGCCCTTTGTCTGAAAACATTTCAAAGCTGAGCAAGCCGAATCCTGAAGTAGCCTTGGTCATCCTCAACTACAACGGCAAGGAGTGGCTCCAAAAGTTCTTGCCTGCTGTACTGAAGAGCCAATACGACAACCTGAGCGTTGTGGTTGCGGACAACGGCAGCACAGATGGCTCGAAGCGATGGCTGAGGGAAGCCTACCCACAGCTACGGCTGATCGACCTCGGGCAGAACTACGGCTTTGCAGAAGGGTACAACCAAGCGCTAAAGCAGGTAGAAGCCCCTTATTATATGCTCCTGAACTCTGATGTGGAGGTGACGCCGGGCTGGCTGCAGCCTTTGGTAGAGCTTATGGAACGGGACCCTACCGTGGGCGCCTGCCAGCCCAAGATCAAAGCCTTCCATGACCGGGGGCGTTTTGAGTACGCTGGCGCGGCTGGCGGCTGGCTGGACAACCTGGGCTACCCATTTTGCCGCGGCCGGATTTTTGCCGTCACAGAGCCGGATACCGGGCAGTACGATGAGCTGCAGGAAATCTTCTGGGCCACAGGCGCTGCCCTCTTGGTCCGCAGCCGCCTTTTCCTCGGCCTTGGCGGCTTTGATGGCGGCTATTTTGCCCACTCCGAAGAGATCGACTTGTGCTGGCGCATAAAAAGGGCCGGCTACAAGGTCATGGCACGGCCCCGCTCGGTGGTCTATCACGTAGGAGGCGGCACCCTGGCCTACAACACCCCGCGCAAAGCTTTCCTCAACTTCCGGAACAGCTTGTTCACTTTGGTGAAAAACGAGACCCCTCAGCGGCTGTTGTGGCTGCTGCCCGCCCGTTTGCTGCTAGACGGCGTAGCGGGGCTGCTCTTCCTCTTTCAAGGCAAACTAACGCACATTGCCGCAATAGTGAAAGCCCATTGGTCGTTCTTTGGCCAGATTTCGGCTACCCTTGCCAAGCGCAGGCACACCGCAGAGCTGGTACAGAAAGCCAGTATCAGCCCTACGCCCAACCTCGCGGGCCGCTACCCGGGCAGCATTGTATGGGCGTATTATGCCCGGGGCAAAAAGCATTTCAAAAACCTCTGACAACACCCGTTGATATGGCGCGACCCAAACTGGACATCGTATATGAAGACCACGACCTGCTGCTGGCCAACAAGCCTGGAGGGCTATTGACCCTGCCAGACCGGTTCGCCCCAGAAAAGCCCAACGTGCTGGGGCTGCTCAACCAGGCCTATGGCAAGGTGTGGACGGTACACCGGCTCGACCGGGAAACATCCGGCATTATGGTCTTTGCCAAAAATGAGGAGGCCCATCGGGAATTGTCCCGGCAATTTCAAGAGCGGGAAGTCGCTAAGGCCTACCTTGCCCTAGCAGATGGGCAGATACATTTGGAAGAAGGTGAAATCGACCGGCCTATAGTGCCCAACCCAGCCAAGCCCGGGCAGATGATGACTGCCCGGAAGGGCAAAGCTGCTTTTTCGCGCTATAAAGTGCTGGAGCGCTTCCAAAATTTCACGCTGGTGGAGGTCAGCATTGAAACCGGCCGGACCCATCAGATACGGGTACACTTGCAGGCGCTCGGGCATGCACTGGCCATTGATGAGTTTTATGGGCGCCGCACGGCCCTATTCCTTTCTGAAATCAAGGGCAGGAACTACAGCTTGGGCAAATTCGAAGAAGAGCGGCCGCTGATGGGCCGGCTGTCGCTCCACGCTTGGAAACTGGCCCTACAGCACCCTTCTACAGGGGAGAAGCGTTTTTGGGAAGCCCCATTGCCCAAAGATTTCAACGCGGTGTTAAAACAGCTTAGAAAATGGGGCAAAGCGTAGCAGGTTTCGAGGAAAAAAAATAAATTTGTTTCAACAGCTTATTTTAAGTTATATTGAGGGTAATCGGGCAACTCCCCTTCCAGCCTGATATCCTGATTTTTTTTGCAACTGCCCCCGTCAACTGCGTTCACGGCACCTTAAAATTCATCCCAAAAGCAAATAGGCCAACGTCGGCATTCTGGCAAAGCCACCTTGTGCCTGTTCATTCGTATAACCCGGAATGCTCCCTGAGAGCTGTACCAACCCTACAAACATGATGCAAAAACCCCTTCTTCTGCTGTTCGGATTATTCCTGGCCGCCACGCTGCACGCCCAACAGTCAGCTGTAGCAATACGCATGGCGAAGAAGTTGAACCTATGCTCAGAGTTTGTAGCCAAGGGGGTCGGGTTTGAAGATTTCCCCTGCGATGAATGCCAAATCACCTACATCCCTTTGAAAGGCGCAGCAGAAGCGCCCGACCTCTTTTTCATAGAGGTGCAGTCTGCAGCACACTGTGGCTCCGGGGGCTGCAGTGGAGAAGTTTATGCCCTGACCAAGTACGGCTACCGCAACCAAACCGGGCTGTTCGGTTATTTTGAGCGCCAAATCGAGCGCCCTGGGCAAATCCCCGATCTAGTCTATCTCCACTATGATTCTGGCAGCCACGATTTTGACCAAGACGGGCTCGGAGACCGGGCCAGTATTTGGATGCAGTACCGATGGAGCGAGCCCCAACAAAAGTACCTCCCCTATGACCTCCTCCGTATCGAGACCAATGGAGGGAGCCTGCCGCTAGCCAAGCTCAAACAAGGGCTGCTTAAAGACTGGACTCAGGAAAACCTCTGGACCTTCTAGCGCACCCCACTTCCCTGTCACAGCCCGCTGCGGGTGAGCATAAGCATACGCTCTCTGACGCCGTCCTTCATGCGCAGCTCAAGCGTATCTTCCTGCAGCTTTACCACCTGTACAGCTTTTTCACGGCTCCCCTGCTTCAAGGTGTCTTGGGTAAAAAGGTACCCGGACTGAAAGTACCATTTGCCGGCTTCTCGGTAATTGAGGGTACTGCGGTACAGGTATTGGCCCTGTGGGGAAAGCACAAGGCTGATCTCCGAGGCATCCACCTGCAGCGGCTCGCCCTCTTCGGTCACAGAGGTAGCCTGCCACTGTCCGTGCAGGAGCTCTTCCTCGCCCGACTGGCAGGCACTGGCTAAAAATAAAAGCATCAATGCGCAGGCCAGGCAAAGCTGGCCAGATGAGAGGGTTGACAGATCGCCCAATGTATTGCGTTTTGGTTAGAAACTAAAAGGTTATGCCTTCCCGGAAAGGGCATTGGGCTGCAGCAGTCAGCTTAAGCTCGCTACAGCTTTATGCGCAGGCCGGCACGAACCGGTATTGATGTACGCCAAAGCTACAAAATTAAATGCCCGCTACAGCACCGGGGCCAGGCACAAAACAGATTGTCGTTTTTTTGGACTGCCCCTGCACCATGTGATGGGGGCCTGCCCCTGCCGGATGGCAGGTGCCGCTATGCTCCGGGGCTCGCTATCCGCTCGGCCCCTCGCCCTACAGGCGTCGGGTCTGGCCTTCGGCCACCCCTGCGCAGCGCTAGGCCAATGCCAGCCGAAAGCCCGAGAGGCATAAACGCCTGCGGTATTTGGGTTTTGGCCCGATGGGGGTAAATGCTGCCATTCTTTAGGCCACCGCCCTGCCGGGCAATTTATCTTTTGCAGCCTATCAGGTTTTCCTATCTTCGCGCTGGTTTTGTGATGTGCCCCCCAAAAGGGCCCGGAGCACTGCGCTTCGCTTATCCCAGCACAGAGCAGCCGGGCAAGCATCAGCCTTCAGTAGCACATCTGACAAAAAAAGGAACAACCATGGAAAAGCGGAAACAAGTGCTCTCTGCGATTCAGCCTACCGGGCAAATGCACTTTGGCAATTACTTCGGCGCAGTACAGAACTGGGTCAAGCTTCAGGAAAACTATGACTGTATTTACGGCGTAGTAGATTACCACGCTATGACGATGCCGTACCAGCCTAAAAAGCTAAGGGAGAATACCTGGGAGCTGCTTTTCAACCTCATGGCAGTTGGCGTGAAGCCCGAGTACCTGTTCATCCAATCTTTAGTGCCCGAGCACGCCGAGCTGTGCTGGATCTTGAACTGCTTCACCTCCTATGGGCAGCTGACCCGCATGACGCAGTTCAAAGATAAAAGCGCTCAGGTGCAGGAGACGGCTACCGACAGTTTCATCTCTGCAGGCCTGTTGGATTACCCCGTGCTGCAGGCCGCCGACATCCTCATCTACCGGGCCGATTATGTGCCGGTAGGCAAAGACCAAGAACAGCACCTGGAGCTCACCCGCAATATTGCGCAGCGGTTCAACAATCAGGTCGGCAAGGAGTACTTCGTCCTCCCGGAGCCCCTGTACACGGAAGTGCCCAAAGTCAGGTCAACTGCGGAGCCTAACCGTAAAATGAGCAAGAGCGCCGGGGATAAACACTATATCGATGTCTTCGCAGAAGACAACCGCATCCGCAAGCAGATCCGCTCTGCTGTGACGGATACCGGAGAAACCCCTGAAGGGGAAATGAGCCCCGGCGTGGCCAACCTCTTCGAAATGCTCAAAGCTGCTGGACAGCAAGACAGCTACGAGCAGCTGATGAAAGACTACGAGGCCGGCGGCCTGCGCTATGTAGACCTCAAAGACGCTGTTGCCGACGGGCTTGTGGCGCTGAGCCAACAGTTCAGGGAAAACAAAAAGGCTATCCTGGCTGATAAAAAAGAATACAAAAACAAAATCAAGGCCTCTTCCGCTGAAATCAGGAAGAAAGCACAGGAGACCGTGCGGGAAGTCAAAGAGCTGGCAGGCTTGTCCAACGTGCGCTTTTAACCCGGGCCTACAATACCACTACCATGAAAATCATCTGTATCGGGCGCAACTACGCCGAGCACGCCAAGGAACTGAACAACCCTGTGCCCTCGCAGCCGGTCGTATTCATGAAGCCCCCTTCTGCCCTATTGGTCAACAACAAGCCATTCTACTACCCGGAGTTTACCCAAGACTTGCACCACGAGGTTGAGGTGGTGCTGAAAATTGGCAAGAACGGCCGGCACGTACAGCCCGAATTTGCTGGAGATTATATTGAAGAGATAGGTTTGGGGATCGACTTCACAGCCCGTGACCTGCAGAGCGAGCTGAAAGCGAAAGGCAAGCCTTGGGAGCTTGCCAAAGGCTTCGACGGTTCGGCCGTATTGGGCAGCTTTGTCCCCACTTCACAAGTGAACCTAAATGCGATCGAGTTTGAACTGAAGAAAAACGGGGCTGTTGTCCAAAAGGGCAATACCAAAGATATGCTGTTCTCTTTCGAGGCCATCATTGTTTTTGTATCCCAATATTTCAAGCTGCAAATGGGCGACCTGATCTACACTGGGACGCCCCCCGGTGTAGGCCCCGTACAAATCGGCGACCGCCTGGAGGGCTTTCTCCACCTGCGCAGTGAAGTCCGCCCGATGTTTGTTTGTGAGGTAAAATAGGGGGCCATGCATTATTGCCGGGAATTCCTATTTTTGCTGCAGCAGCTGCACAAACCGCAAAAGCTGCACTTAAGCTAGCCGGAATGCTACGGGCAAACCGGCATGAAGCCCAACCCCTGCTGTTCCATTGTTAAACACGTACCAAAATCATCTTAATGCCATACTTATTCACTTCCGAGTCCGTATCCGAAGGGCACCCTGATAAGGTTGCAGACCAAATCAGCGATGCGCTGGTCGACCACTTCATCGCCTTTGACCCCTCCTCGAAAGTAGCTTGCGAAACGCTCGTGACCACTGGGCAGGTCGTGCTTGCCGGCGAAGTCAAGTCAGATGTATACCTTGATGTACAGCAGATTGCCCGAGATGTCATAGAGCGCATCGGGTATACCAAATCAGCGTATATGTTCGAAGCCCATTCTTGTGGGGTCCTATCGGCTATCCACGAGCAGTCTCCTGACATCAATCAGGGGGTAGAAAGGGCCAACCCGGAAGAGCAGGGCGCGGGCGATCAGGGCATGATGTTCGGTTATGCGACCAACGAAACGGAAACCTATATGCCGCTGGCACTGGCCATTTCTCACAAGGTGCTTCAGGAGCTGGCCGATATCCGTAAAGCAGGGCAGGAAATGACTTATCTGCGCCCAGACTCCAAAGCCCAGGTGACGATCGAATACTCAGACCAGAACGTGCCGCAGCGCATTGACAGCATAGTGGTCTCTACGCAGCACGATGACTTTGACGAAGACGAGCGGATGCTCGGCAAAATCCGCGAAGATGTCATCAATATCGTCATCCCTAGGGTAAAAGCGCAGCTCAAGCCCGAGCTGCAGCGGCTGTTCGATGGGGATATCACCTACCACATCAACCCTACCGGCAAGTTTGTCATCGGCGGCCCGCATGGCGATACCGGGCTGACAGGCCGCAAGATCATCGTAGATACCTACGGCGGCAAAGGGGCCCACGGTGGAGGCGCATTTTCCGGAAAGGACCCTTCCAAAGTAGACCGCTCTGCAGCCTACGCTACCCGCCATATTGCTAAAAACCTGGTGGCAGCAGGTGTATGCGACGAAGTACTGGTGCAGGTCTCTTACGCCATTGGCGTTGCAGCCCCCACCAATATTTATGTCAACACCTATGGCACGGCCAAGGTAGCCCTCAACGACGGAGCGATCGCCCAAAAAGTATACGAGCTGTTCGACATGCGCCCTTATGCGATCGAGCAGCGCCTAAAGCTGCGCACGCCCATCTACTCTGAGGCAGCAGCCTATGGGCATATGGGCCGGGAGCCACAGATCAAGAAGGTCAGCTTCAAAGATGGCGCTGGCCGGGTGAAGGAGGTTGAAGTGGAGACATTTACCTGGGAAAAGCTGGACTACGTAGAGCAGGTGAAGAAAGCTTTTGGCCTGTAAACGCCTATTGCTCGGAAAGTGCCAAGACAAACCGTTAGAGCCTTCCCCGATATCCGCGGGGGAGGCTTTATACGTTGGCATGGAGCAGTACCCCCAAGATGATGCCCGTTGCTACGGCAGCATTGAGCGACTCGGCCCCTCCCCCCTCCCCTTTGGGGATAGACAAGCGGCGGGTAAGCGCCTGTTCGGTTTCCGGCGAAAGCCCGCTGCCTTCGTTGCCGATGACAAGCAGCCCTTTGGGCGGTACCCGTACGGTAAAGATATTGTCCCCTGCCATATCGGCCCCATAAACGGGCAAGCCGGGAAAAGCCCCCAATAGCTCGCCCAAGCCTGCTGTAACCACGCCAACCCTTAGGAAAGCCCCCATGCTCGATTGTACGGCCTTGGGGTTGTAAGCATCCACACAATTCGGTGCGCAAATCACCGTTGAAATACCGAACCAGTCTGCCAGCCGGAGGATGGTGCCCATATTGCCGGGGTCTTGCAGCCCATCTAGGAAGAGCGAAAGCCGCCCATCGAGCCCATTCAAAGCGGCTGGTGCAGGGATTTCCAATAGGGCCAGAGCCTGGTTGGGCGTTTTCAGGAGTGAAGCGCGCTCGAGCTCTGCACTGCTGACCACCTCCGCGGCAAAAGGCCAGGCCCGCTGTTCTGCAGCGGTATATTGCGCCAGCCAAGCAGGCAAAGCGTACAATGCTTTGCACCAGCTTGGGCGCTGGGCCAGGAGTTCTGCCACCATTTTATCCCCTTCAACGACAAATGTGTTATACTTTTGCCGGAACTTCTTCTGGCGGAGCGCTTTAATAAATTTGATGCTATTTTTGGAAATTGGCATGCTATGCTGGTTTCAAGCCCGGGCTAGAGCGGCCTGATGTAAAATCAAACCATGCTACGGATAAAGCCTGCAAAATACACAACCTTAAGGAGAACCCCGCAGCCGGCGGGCGGGCTATTCCTGATCTTATTCTTAGCCTTGGCGCTGGCGTCCTGCAACCCAGCCCGGTACTTGGCACCAGAAGATTACCTTTTGCGCGGCAATAGCATCAAATTGTATGACAAAGGGGACCTCGACCGGAAACGGGCGATGAAATACGAGCTGTCTACCCTTTACAAACAGACCGAGAACAACCGCTTTTTCTTCATCCCCCGGGAGTGGTTTTATTTTGCCACCCAGGGCAAGGGCGATACCACAAAATTTGACCGCTGGCAGCAGCGGGTCATTGCCGAAGAGCCTGCTCTGTACGACCCTCAGCTGCGGGAAGCTACCGAGCGCTCCATGCGCTATTATCTGCAATACCAGGGCTATTTCAACGCAGAAGTATACTCCGACCCCCTGGTCAAGGGCAAAAAGATATACATCACTTACCATGTCACTCCCAACGAACGGTTTACCGTTGACTCGATAGGGTTCTACAGTGCCGACCCTGTACTGGACAGCACCTTGCAGGCCATTGCAGGCAGCAGCCTGCTGCGGGCAGGCAGCCCGGTAGACGGGGCCCTTTTCGAGCAGGAGCGCAAGCGCATTACCAATTACCTGCGCAACCACGGCTACGCCTACTTCTTCAACAACTACATCACTGCCTTAGATGCAGATACCACATCCGGAAAGCAGCAAGCCAACCTGAGCCTTGAAGTGCTTCCGCCCGCGCAGGACTCCCTCCACCAGCAATATTGGGTTGACGACATCACCATTTTTGCAGACTACAGCCCCGGCCAAAGTGACAGCCTCGCCCTCGACAGCCTTATCGGCGGGGTGCGGATGCTGAGCCCAAGGGAGAGCTTCCGCATTAAGCCAGAGACCATCCTGGATGCCATATTCCTAAAAAAGGGCATGCTTTACAGCCAGGCCGACTATGACCTGACCAACAAGCAGCTGACAGGCATGGGCGTCTACCGTTTTGTGCGCATCAAGCAGGAGCCCGACCCCGACAAGCCCAATCATCTAGATTTCCGCATTGAGCTCACGCAGAACAAGCGCATGGAGCTGGGGGCAGACCTGGAGTTCAACTATGCCAGCCGGAGCGCTACCGGGGTCGGCAACCTCATTGGGCTTGCCGCCAGCCCGAGCTTCCGCAACCGCAACCTCTTCCACGGGGCGGAGCTGCTCATCACCGATTTCAATGCGGGGGTGGAGTTCAACCCGGCCCCCTCCGCCATAGCACAAGGCAAATTTTGGAATACCGTAGACTTGGGCTTACAGGCCAACCTCTATCTCCCCCGTTTCATCGACTACCTCGGCATCTGGCGCCGGCTCAGCAAGCCTAAGGGCCGCACAGGCGACCCCCTCCTTTTCCGTAAAGGCTTCTACCAGTCGCTGCAAGAAAATGCGTCCACCCGGATTTCAGCCAACTACAACTACCTGCTCATCCTTGATTTTTACCGCTACAATCTTTTTACTGGCACTTATGGGTTTGACCATCAGCCGGCCGCCAACCGCAGGTTCATCTTCAACCATATTGGGCTGGACTATCTGCTCCCTACGACAGATGAGAACTTTGAAGCCTTGCTCAACTTCAACCCCTTCCTGGCCAATTCCTTCGGAGAGCAGCTTTTCGTCAGTTTGTTGTTCAGAGACCTCAACTACGTCTACAACTCCCGCCCCAACCGCCGGGGGAACTCCTACTATTTTGGGGTAAATGTAGAGCTAGCCGGGGCTGAGGTATGGGCCGGCAACGCCATTTACAATAGCTTTGCCCTTGAGGCAGACACGCTACGGCTCAACTTGCGTGGGGAAAAAGCAGTCGACTTTTCGCAATACGCCAGGACTCAGGTCGATCTGCGCCGCTATTGGCAGGGCCACCCCAACCGGAGCTGGTCTGCACGGCTTTCCCTAGGCGTAGCACGGCCATTTGGGTACACCTCTGATGTGCCCTACGTCAAACAGTTCTTTGCCGGCGGCCCCAACAGCCTCCGGGCTTGGGCCCCCAGGGGGCTGGGGCCAGGAGCCTACGAAGACACCCTCGCAGTGCGCAGTGCCAACAATACCCGCTTGTACCAGACCGGCGATTTCAAGCTAGAAGCTAACCTAGAGTACCGGTTTAAGATCTTCTGGCTGATGCACGGCGCATTTTTCCTTGACGCAGGCAATGTGTGGACCCTTCGGCAAGACCCCAACCGCTGTGGCTCACAGTTTTTGCTCCGCCCGCGCAACTATGCCTGTACAGATCAGGAGACCGGGGAAAAAATCAGCTATACCAATGAGGCCTTTTATAAACAGGTTGCCATTGGAGGGGGCTTTGGCATCCGGCTGGACTTTTCCTACTTCATCCTACGGTTGGACATGGCTGTGAAGCTTAGGCACGCCGCGCCCTTTCCGGATATACCGGATGACGGGCAGAACTGGCGCAACTATTGGTTCAGGGACTTCCGGCCAGACGGCAACCGGGTGCCGCTAAGGTTCAGCGATATTGTAGCCTTCAACCTCGGCTTTGGCTACCCTTTCTGAAGCTGCTGCTGTAGGGGTTTGAAAATACGGCTATCGGCTACAAATGTCCCGAATGGCAAAATAGAAGCTGCCAGCGACCAAAAGGTCTGCTTCAGGCTCATACCGTACTCGCTTCTGGCCATGATGACCACTGCGATATAGCCTATGAACAATACGCCATGCGCCATACCGACCACCTGATTGGGGGCGGGCATATCTGCCAGGTACTTGAGCGGCATGGTCACAAACAAGATGAGCAAAAAAGAAAGGCCCTCCCAAAGTGCAAGGGCACGGAGCGTTTTGATGGTGCTGGAAAACATAGTTGGTTACTCTTTTGGGCACAGCAGAGCATTGAGCAAGCCTGCACTTGGCTGCAGCAGCCCTAAATTGAAATGGGCAATACCGCCCTGAGCATGAAAAACAGTTTTAGCAGACAGTTGACCTACCGCCCCCGCTCAAAATGATACAATTTTGACAGGCCAGGCCTATCTGAATAAGGACTTGCGGCCAAATTGGCTGCAGATGGGGCACTTATATGGGTCGTGCCCGCGGGCAGGGCAGTGCTCCCTTCCAAAGAAGATGATCTGCAGGTGGAGCTTGTTCCATTTTTCGCGCAGGAACAAGCGCTTAAGGTCGTGCTCAGTTTTTTGCACATTCTTGCCGGGGCTCAGCCCCCAACGGTAAGCTAAGCGGTGGATATGTGTATCAACGGGGAAAGCCGGCTCTCCAAAAGCTTGTGCCATAACTACAGAGGCTGTTTTATGGCCCACGCCAGGCAGCTCCTCTAAGGCTTCGATATCGTCGGGCACTTCCCCTGCATAATTAGCTACCAATATTTTGGAAAGGTCACTGATGGCCTGTGATTTTCGGGGAGACAGCCCACAAGGCTTGATGATCTCCCGGATTTCCTCTACCTCCAACCGTGCCATATCGAAAGGGTTGTCGGCTTTTTCGAAGAGCAAGGGCGTAATTCGGTTGACCCGCTCGTCGGTGCATTGTGCAGACAACAATACTGCGATAAGCAAAGTGTAGGGGTCTTTATGATCGAGCGGCACCGGCACTTCCGGGTACATCTCATCCAGCATTTCGGCAATCAAATTAGCCTTTCGCTGCTTTGGAATTCTTCTCATAAGTGTTTGCAGGTAGAAATCATTAAATGTTCAATGGCGGTTTTGCAAACAGGTTAAAGCTTGGCAGGGCGCATGTGCGGCTATTCTGCTCAGGCAATATAGGTAAATATCCCTTCCTCGGTACGGACTTCTACGGAAGCTTGTTCGGCAGCTTCCACATGCCCGATCACCTGAGCATCGATACCAAAGTTACGGGAAATTTGCACAACTTCCTGTGCATGCTCTTCCGGCAGGTAAACTTCAAGGCGTTGCCCCATATTGAACACCTGGCACATCTCTTTCATGGGCGTACCCGACTCGGCCTGTATCAATTGGAACAAGGGCGGAGGTGGAAGTAGGTTGTCTTTTACCACTTTGACCCCTTCGATGAACTTCACCACCTTAGACAGCCCCCCTCCGGTATTGTGGATCATGCCGTGGATTTGTGGCTTTAGGGATTTCAACAAATTGGCGATGACGGGCAAATAAGTGCGGGTAGGCGACAGCACCAGTTTGCCAGCCGTGGCGGTCTGCCCATTGCCGATGTCTACTTCATCTGTCAGGCGTTTGCCACCTACGTAAACAACCTCTTCTGGCAGGGCAGGGTTATAGCTCTCCGGATATTTTGCGGCATACTCATGGCTGAATACATCGTGCCGGGCGGAAGTCAGGCCGTTACTGCCCATGCCCCCGTTATAAGCACTTTCGTATATGGCCTGCCCATAAGAAGCCAAGCCCACCACGACATCGCCGGGCTGTATGTTATTGACGATCAAATCAGCCCTCTTCATACGGGCAAAAGCAGTGTACCCTACGTCTATCGTACGGACAATATCGCCTACATCAGCAGTCTCTCCACCGGCCAGGTGGATGTTTACGCCATGTTTCTTCATCTCATCTGCAAAAGCCACTGCAAAATTGATGATGGTGCTGATCACCTCGCCAGGGATGAGGTTTTTATTGCGGCCTACGGTAGAGGAAAGCAGGATATTATCGGTACAGCCCACGCAAGCCATATCGTCGAGGTTCATGACGATTGCATCCTGTGCGATGCCCTCCCAGACGGAGAGGTCCCCAGTCTCTTTCCAGTAAAGATAAGCCAGGCTGCCTTTAGTGCCTGCGGTATCTGCATGCATCAGGTTACAGAACGCTTCATCCCCTCCGGCAAAGTCAGGCAGGATTTTACAGAACGCCAGCGGGTACAGCCCCTTATCAAGGTGCTTGATCGCAGCGTGTACTTCGTCCTTGGTGGCAGATACCCCCCTTAGCCCATATTTTGATTGGTCAGCCATGCTGAAAGTAATTTCCTGCAAAGGTAGCGAAATCCAAAAGACTGCCAAGCCCTGAAAGGAAGGTGGCACGCCCTTGGAGGTACTTCGAAAAAATCAGCTGCGGACATTGCCCTAGGCGTTTGGGGCCAGGCAAAACGAACACGCAGGCCGCTAAGCAAGACTTTGGCAGGCGGGAGGACAACGAAGAGCAGGACAAAATTTGGCAAGAGCAGCCCGCTGTGTGAAATCGAAAACAGCTCTGAAATGGGAGACCGTACGAAAAGCGCCATAAATAGTTCCCCATTTTGTAGTTTTAACAGTTAAATTTAGGTGTAATACGCCCTCAGTTCTATATTTGTGTTTTAGGGGCTTCTGAAAAAGGCTATTCCGCCCAACGCGCTACAAGCCCCAAGGCAACACACCTACAAAACTCCCAAAAACTTCCGGAGCCAAAAGCTTTGTGCACGGGCAATGAGCCCTCCCACATCTTGGGCGCGGTACTTGTCAAAAGCAGCGAAAAGCTCATCTCCCGGAACAACAGACACACGATTAAATCATCAAATCAAACGACTGTGGATTTACCCGAATCGATCCTTGCGCTTTGGCGCAAACACCGCAAACCGGTTACCTACACCGCTGTTGGTTTGGCTGCCCTGCTCGCTGGGACAGCTATTTTTTATGCCTCTACCAAGCTCAAAGGCCCCAACAGCCTGAGCGCTTCCTTGGCAACAGCTGAAGCCCCCGCTAATTTCGGTGCGCTCCCACTCGTAGTCCCTACCCTGAAGTATGGCTTCGCCTTGGATACCTTTCAGGTGCACGAGGCGGATATCCAATCCGGAGAATTCCTGGCAGACATCCTGCTCAGGCAGGGCATGGACTACCCCGCTATCGAAAAAGTCGTGGCTGCTTCCAAAGATGTCTTTGACGTGCGGCATTTCCGCGTTGGCAAGCCCTACACTATACTGACCGAGCCGCTTACCGGGCAGCCGGAATATATGATATACGAGCCCAATGTGTACGAGTATATCGTTTTCGCCCTGCAAGGCGATTTCAAGGTAGAACGCAAGGAGCGCCTCATCACCAAAGCACAAGGCACCCTGGCCGGGCAAATGGAAAGCTCCCTGTGGAATGCCATTGTCGGGCAAGGGGAAAGCTATGAGCTCGCAGCCAAAATGGAAGACGCCCTACAATGGTCAGTAGACTTCCACCACCTCCAAAAGGGCGATGAGTTCCGCCTTGTTTTCGACCGTGAATTCATTGACGGAGAGGAAGTTGGGATAGGCGACGTGCAGGCGGCTTACTACAAGACCGGCCAAAACGAGTACCATGCTATTTACTACAAAAGCGAAGATGGCAAGCACGAAGGGTACTATGATCTTGAGGGGCACCCCATGAAGCGGGGCTTCCTGAAGTCTCCTGTCAAATACTCCCGTATCTCTTCTTACTACAACCTCAACCGCTTCCACCCTATCTTAAAGCGCCGCCGCCCTCACTATGGCACAGATTATGCAGCGCCCTATGGCACGCCGATTTACGCAGTGGGCGATGGGGTGGTTACGCGTGCGTCTTTCACCAAAGGCAATGGCAATTTTGTGAAAATCAAGCACGACGATACCTATCAGACGCAGTACTTGCACATGCAAAAGTTCGCTAAAGGCATCAGCACCGGTGTGCATGTTAAACAGGGCCAGGTCATTGGCTATGTCGGCTCTACGGGCCTTGCAACGGGCCCCCACGTTTGTTTCCGCTTCTGGAAAAACGGCAACCAGGTCAACCACCTCAACATCAAGTTCCCTCCTGCTAAGCCGTTGCCGGAGTCGGAGCTCAGCAATTTCACAGCTGTACGCGATAACTACCTCTCTATGCTCAATGCCGCAAGCGTGGCGCCTGCTGAAGAGGCTGTAGCGGCAGACCAAAAAGACAACCCTTAATTTGGGCCATTGCCCAGAAGCAAAAACCCCGCTGGATTGGCTCCAGCGGGGTTTTTCATTTTGGGCAAGGCGTGCTCGCGCCGCCTTTATTCGCACATTGTGCTATATTTAAAGACATGTTTGGGGAAATTTTTCCAGTTGGGCTTACTGCCTACTTCTTTGACCAATGCTTTGCAATCACCGAACAGGGTAAGAAAATGCTCGTCGTAATCTTTCTTTTTGACCAGGAAAGCCTTAGCGTCCCCCTTCTTCACATAGTAAGACTTCTCTATCCCCCCCGTTATGGTCACGCCGCCGACGCCCACACTTCGGGTCTCAGCTGCAAATGGATCGTGATAGACTCTCACCCCTGACTCAAATCCAGGGTTGACCAATTGCAGCAGGAGCCTGCGGTCCCCCCGCCGTTCATAATCAACCGTTGCATACTCAAAGTAGGCATAATCATCTTTGAGCCGCTCAGCATCCAAGTCGCTTTTTGACTGAGCCTGTTCCAAGTTCGATATGCCCTCCATAGCAGCACCAAATTTCCCTAAAGCACTAGCTGGCACGTACATATGGCTGATTTCTTCAGCCATTATCGTGCGCTTGCCCCCGTCCAGCTCTAGCTGCAATTCGGCAATCAGGCCTCTGTTTTGTTTCCACTTCTTCAAGGTGCCTTCTACTTCTGTTCCATCACTAAGGGTTACATAGGTGCTCTTTTTTCTGGAAAACCCTTCGAAAGGCACCAGAAATTGTTGTGCGTTCAGCGCGGTGCCCCCTGTCAGCAATGCAACTGCAAGGGCCAATGATTTTGTTACGTTCATCTGTAATTAATAAGGTTTGGTGAAATGATGCCTGCCTAATTCGGCAGGTTATGGTGTTTTAGCTAATAAAGTTAAGCAAAAAATGGCAGCAAGCCTGTAAGCCACAGCGCTGCGCTGTGGCTTAGCGCCCACTTCGTCACTACTCCAAAGATTCAAGGCGCTATCCCAGCCCGCTCTGCCAGTTGCCTGCTGTACATTCAGTGAAGTGGCCTATTCTCACCGCCCGCCAACCAGATTATCGTTTTTTTTTTTGGATGGGGCCTGCCCCTGCCGTGAGGGCAGGTGCCGCTATGCTGCGGGGCTCGCTGTCCGCTCGGCCCTGTCGGGCTTGCCACCCCTTCGCAGCGCTAGGCCAATGCCAGGCTATAAAGCCCGAAAATATCAACGCCTGCGGCATTTTGGTTTACGACCATCTGGCCTTTACCAGGATAGGGCTACTGAGCCGTGGATGCCAAGGCAAACAGCACACTTTTGCCACATGAAAGAGCGGGAAGCCTACACTCAGGCCTCCCGCTCAGGATAAAAATTGGGTAGTGCTATGGGATTATACGCACTATTGGACCACGATCAGCTCCCGGTACACTTTGCCAGCTGAGCACGCCTCCAGCCAATACGTGCCGGATGGCACTTGGCTGATATCAAGCTCTTCCCCTTTGCCCTCTAAAACCAACTGCCCGGCGGCAGACCAAAGCCTTGCCTCGTCTACAGGCAAGCCTTTCACGCTGACCTGAAGGCGCTCACGGGCAGGATTGGGGTATACCTCCAGCAGCGCATCCGGGCCAGGCGCCAGGGTTGTGATGGCTTCCAGGACCAAAGCTACAGTGGACTGTGGCACAACGGGCTGCTCCTCTTCCAAAGCGTTGATGACCCTGATGTTTTCAATGGCGAACGGTAGCTCATAAGCCTCTGCTCTTGCGAAAATGACATCCTGAATGGTAATGTGCAGCTGCCCTATCGTACCAGCACCGGTCCGGTTCAGCCCATCGGTCCGGGTAAGGGCTACATCTACCCGGCTGCCCCCTGCCTGATCTTTGGAAACGCCCAGCAGGTCGGTACCTTCCTGCCCAAGCCACGATTCCATGAAGCGAGCTGCCCCGCTGCCCGGCACTACAACCGAGGTGTCATATACGATGCTAAAGGCCAGGCCATAAATCTCCTGTGCAGGCTGCACCTCTTCACCGAAAATGATATTGAAGACCGCTTCGTCGCCTAAGACTACAGTATCCGGCTCGATAAAGATGGAGGCCCCATCGAGGCGGTTTTCTGCCTCACCGGGGGCAAAGTTCACTTCTTCCCCCCAGTTTTGGACTAGGGCGAGCGTATCTGCAGCATCGATCAGCCCATCGCCATTCGTATCCAGATGCTTGAAATTGACGCCGGTGCCAGGCGTGCTGCCTTCCCATGCCGGTGCATATTGTGCTGCCCAGTTGATGCTCGCATTTTCCCGGCCCGGCCCGGCTGAGCCATAGCCCAGCCCGATATTGAGCAGGTCATAATGGCTCACCAGCCCATCGGTATCCGTATCTCCAGGCCATACCTCAGGCTGCAGCATATCCACTCCGCCATGCTGCACCTGAACAGGAAGGACTTCATTTTCATTAGACACCTCAATCAATGCCGGCTGATTGCTAAAGGAGACCGGAGCAAACCCTTCTGGCCCCAAAGCCGTGAAGCACAGGCTAAACAAGGGCGTACCATCAGGCAGGGACAGTGAACTGAGGGCAGGGTCGAACCAGGTTACCGCCATATTGCCTTCATCCGTATGCTGCAAATTGAAGTTCGCACTAGGGTTCAAGGCGGGCAGATTGCCGGACAGCAACAAGGTGTCAAAAGCAATCAACGTGGGGTCCCAGTCTGTGGAGAACTGCACCCCTGCTACGTCTGTAAAGTTGGATACGGTCACATCCAGACAGGCACTTTCTCCTACATTGGCCGCCTTGGCGCCCCACTGCAGCCCAACGGATTCAGCCCCCCCACTGATCAAGCAAACGCCGTCCGATAAGCTCGTTTGCAGTACTCCTCCTGTCAGCTCCAAAACCGTTGGCTGTATTTCGGGGTCAAATTCTACAGCGGTACTGCTGCCGGGCGCGCCAACCGCATCAAAACAGATTTCAAATAGTATGGTAGCAGGGCCGCTGAAGAACTCGCCTTCTGGCACATCCGTAGCCCAGTCTATGCTCAGCAGCCCCTGCCCAGCGTGCTCCAGCCCCAGCCCAAAATCTAACAGGCTTGGCAGGCTCCCTTCATTCACCCCTGTAAAGCTGAGCACTTCCGGATCCCAGCCGATGCCCGTGGAGAAGGAGCTGAGCGCTTGTACCCCGCTCATCAATACCGGCAGGCAAACTTCAGCCCCGGGGGCTACAATAGCCTCCCCAATGCTCAGCTGCCCTTCAGGCACAGCAGAATCACATTCGGCGAAAGCCGGCAAAGGCTCATAGCTGCACCCAGAAGCATCGGTAATGGTCAGCCCATAAGTAAAGCCAGAGGGCACATCCTCCAGGGTGCTTACCCAATCGTTCACCTCTGTATACCCATTAGACCACTCAAAAGTATAGGGCGGAAGGCCGCCACCGTCCCACACCGCACAAGTGATGCTCACCACTGCCGGCTGATCCTCAAATTGTGTGCAAGCATAGGAATAAGCGGTCAACAGCTCGCCCCCAGCGGGGATGACGTACACCGCTGTATAATCGCAATTCGTTTCCAGGTCTGTCACCCATACGATGTATACTCCGGGGGACAAGCCAGATATCACGCTGCCAGACTGCCCGTTGCTCCATGCAATGTCATAGCTGCCCGAACCGCCTTCCACAAATACCTCAATGCTGCCGTCTGCGCCTCCACAGGTAGTCGGAGGTGATAAATCATAGCCAGATACAAACACGCCGTCTGCTGCGCCCAAGCTAAAATCCGCTTGCAATTCCCGCCCGGCAACATCTGTCACATTCAATTTGTAAAGGCCGGGGGCTGCCCCACCAAGAAAATCTGAAGTGGATATGCCCTGACCGCCCTGATGCCAGTTGTAGGCCACTACCTGATCTGAATTGGACAGCTGAGGGAAGATAGCCCCTCCATCTGTACAATCGCCCAATGTGAAGCAAGCCCCGCTGAAAGCCGGCATATCTGCTTCCGCACTCACCCCTCCGCTCATCAGGGCGTAAGTGGGCAATACGTTCCCAGGTAAGGCCGTGAACTCGTAGGGGGCAATCGTCTGGGCAAAGTGGATGCTTGCATACCCTCCGGGGGAAAGGACCTCGAAGCACAGCTCAAAGAGAATGGAAGAATCTGGAAGGGAAAGCCCGCCCGGTGTAGAGATATCAAACCAAGATAGGGCGGTCTGCCCTGCCGAATTAAAAGCAGGGTCAAGGTTGAAATTATTCGTTGAAAGCTGAGGCAGAACAAGGTTGGCCACGCCGGTGAGCTGAAGCTTGGAAGCATCCCAGCCTAAGCTGAATTGCATCGAGACCAAGCCTTCCACCCCGTCTGCACGCACCGGCACACAAACTTCCTCGCCCGGGCTGCCTGCTACCTGATCAACGAACAAGCTGAAACATTCCTGCCCCTTGAGCCAAGGGCCTGCTGCCATGGATAAAAAGAACAATAGGATAAGTCGTTTCATAGAGATTTTAGTTTTGGGGAGCTGGGCTCCAATATGTTCCTGGAATTATGAAATGCGCAGCCTTTTCTCAACTGCATTACAAAGGTAGGCCCATTACTGCCGCCCAAAAAGTACACTTTATCTAAAATATAGCTAATTTTAATCCCTCAATACAACATAAACCTCTTATTTGCAATTATTTAAATAAATCCAATATAGCTAAAATGGAAAAAGCAAAGCTCTCTGATCTGCTCAAAGCTTTATCCACCCGCGAACGGACTCGCTTCCGCGAAATGGCATTGTCCCCATTTTTCAATAAAAACCCTAAAATCACTGCCCTGCTCGACTTCCTGCTTTCTTTTGCCCCTGATTTCAGCAGCCCAAAGCTGGCCAAAGAGCTCGCTTACCAGGCCGTCTACGGGCCGGGCAGCACCTTTAATGAGCTGCGCATCAACAACCTGATCTCCGATACCCTACAATTGGGCTATCAACTGCTTGCCCAGCTAGAGCTCAGCAATCGGCCGGCCCTTGAGCGGGAGCTCTTGCTCAACCCGCTCCTCGACCGGAGGGCAAGCCGCCACCTTAGACAAAATGCCCGGCGCATGAAACAGCTCACCCGGCAGCTGCCCTCCCGCTCTGTACAATACCTTCATCAGACCGTACAGGAAGCTTACCTTTTGGACCGTGCTGAACTGTTGCGGGCACCCCGCCGCTATAACCCCTACCTACAAGCCCACAGCGATCAGCTCGACCTTTACTTCAGCTGCCAGAAATTGCGTGCGGCTTGTGACATGGCGAGCCGCAACCGGGCCATCAACGCCGGGTACTCCTGCCAGTACATCGATACGGTCCTCAGTTGGCACCAACAGCCGGGCAGCCCACTGCGGCAATGGCCGGCCATCACGGTATATGCGGAGGCGTATGCCATGCTGACTACTGATAAAGAAGCCCATTACAGACAGCTCAAGGTCCTGCTCCAAGGGCACCGCGGCCTCTTCCCTCAGGAGGAGCTGCAAGATCTGTACGACTATCTTCAGAACTTTTGCGTCAAGCAGATCAACTCCGGCCACACGGCCTACTACCGGGAAATCTTGGACAACTATAAGGAGATGCTCGCCCAAGGGCTGCTCCACCGGCAGGGTATGCTCACTCAGTGGACCTATATCAATATCGCCACGGCCGGCATCCGCCTGCAGGAATTTAAATGGACCGAATGGTTCTTGCGCACCTACCGGGAAGAGCTCGACCCGGAAAACCGGGAGAATGTATTCACCTACAACCTCGCCGCACTGCAATTTGAGCAATCGGCCTATCACAAAACCCTGCAAACCTTGCAGGATGTAGATTTCTCTGATGCATTCTACCACATGTCCGCAAAGATCATTCAGCTCAAAAGCTATTATGAGCTCGGCGAAGAAGAGGCACTCCTTGCCCTATTGGAAGCCTCAAGGAAATACATCCAACGCAACCGGCAGCTCTCTGCCTATCAGAAAAAATCAAACCACCACTTTCTTAAAGCTATCGGATGGCTACAAAAAGCCAAGTCCCGGGGGCGCCAATTTGGATCGGCGGCTCCTGAGCTTCCCTTACGTTCAGATATTCAAGCCCTTGAGCCCGTGAACAATAAAGGCTGGCTGCTGGACAAGGCCAAGCAGCTCGAAGGCCAACAGCCGTTGTAAATAGGAAAAGCCCAGCTGAGTTTATGCTCAGCCGGGCCTTTCCTATAAGCTATGCGGCTCAGTGCTATTGAAACACAAGCCATAGCCCATTCTGCCTTGTTAACGCTCCAGTGTTACCCTCAAGTAGCAGTCCGCAGCATCGGCTTGCCCAATCTGCAGCAGGTACAAGCCTACAGGAAGCCCGCTCACATCCCATACCGACTGTGCCTGCCCAGGCTCCAACCTTTTTGTGCCTACTCCCCTCCCCAGCTGATCCCGCAGTACTACGGTAGCCTCAGCCTCTAGCGGGCTGCCCAGCTCAAGGGTGAACTGCCCGCGGGCAGGGTTGGGGTATACCTTGGCCTGACTGGGCAGAACACTGCTGCCGCTCAGGCTCTCGAGGAACATGCCCGGGGCATCCAAGGGCTCTCCCTCCTTCAGCCCAAGATGGTTTGCCGGCACGACAGCCCCCTTTAAAGCCGGGCCCGCCCCAGCTAGGCTTACATTGGTAAAAGTGGCGGTGCCATCTTGCCCTGGACGGATAGAAAAGACTGCCAGCCCTATATCTGCACAGGCTGGCAGATTGATAAATACTTGCGTCAACAACTGGAATTGCACCCCATTGAAACTGCGGTACAACCGCACCAGGTTGCCCTGCCGTTCCAGGCGCATCCATCCAGCGGTGCTGCCCATATAAAGGGCCGCCTGCTTCGGCCCGTTGGGCACTGCCCTCGATTCGCGCCTGTAAATGCTGCTGCCTGCTGTATACAAACCAACGTAGCGGCTGCCGGCCGCCGTGCTTTCCCGGATGACCAGGCCGGCGTAGCCATTGGCCACATCGGATACCTGTGCCGTGATGGACACATCGCCACATACCGTTTGAAGGATGCTGCCCAAGTTGTCCTGTGGCCCATTGATAGGGTTGAGACCGCCCGTTTCAAGAGAAAATTCACCTGTTCCGGTACAGGGGCTATAGGCACCAAGCGTGCCCGGGGCATTACCAATTGTGGCTTCGTACCAGGGCACCGGCAGAGCGGCTCCCTCTTCTACCAAAATCTCTGCAGTGCAACTGTTGCTGTTGCCACGCTCATCTTCAACGGTTACGCCGACCATAATGCTCAGCCCCAGATCATCACAGTCGAAAGTATATGGATCAAAACCAACGGATGTGATGCCACAGTTATCACTGCTGCCAGCCATATCATAGACATCTTCCAGCTGAAGCTCATAAAGCCCTTCCGGATTGAGCAAGACGGTGCCAGAAAAGCAGGCCGCTACGGGATCAGTATTATCTTCGACCGTCACGGTAGCCTCACAGCTCGCCATATTGCCGTTGTTGTCTGTAACCGTGAGGGAAACGGTATTGGGGCCCAAGTCTGAGCAGGTAAAAGCTGTTTCGCTCAGGGAAAGGGACTGAATGCCACAAGCATCGGCCGAGCCGTTGTTAATGCTGCTTACCGCGACGCTGCCCGTTCCGCTGCCGTCCAGCTCCACGGTTGCATTTTGACACCATGCAGAAGGGGACACGTTATCTTCAACGGCCACCATTGCCGTGCAAGTACTCGTGTTCCCGTTATCGTCTTCTACGGTAAGCATTACGGGGTTCTCCCCCACATCGGCGCAAGTAAAGCTGGAGACATTGAGCGACAAAGACTGCACACTGCCGCAAGCATCGTAAGAACCGTCGTCGATAGCGGCTGCCGTAGTGACAGCATCCCCAATGCTATTCAGCTGCACGGTCACGTCTTGACAAATAGCGACCGGGGGCACATTGCTCCCATCATCGAGGCAACTGGCATTATCGATATAATTGCGCATCACATTCCCCGGCTGAGTGCCCATGCCATTCGTCATGACGAACTCCCCATGGCCAAAGCTGTCAAAATAGCTCATGATGGTTGGGGTTACATCGAGTATCGCCGGATCGCTAAAACAAGCCCCACCTTCTGCATCGTCAACTTCTGCACCACCGGGGCTTGCATTGCCATAGTCATCAATCTGGGTATTGTCGCCATTCCAAACACAAGCATGGGTATGCCTCGAGTCCAGGTTGTGCCCAATCTCGTGGGTCAGCACTTTCACAAACCTGGAATAAGAAGTCCAAGGCAAGATGGGGGCATCGCCACCTGCTCTTGTCAGTGCATAAGAGTCTTCCGTGCATAACCCATCAAAATAGGCTATGCCTCCTCCGCCTGTGCCCGGAAAGCCCGATATCAGCTGTGCGAGGTCGCCAGGCCAGCCTGCGCCGTCACCGTTATAATAATCCCGGAATTGGTCCCGCTGCACCTCAGCATCTGCACCTTCGTCAAAGGTATCTTCTGAGTCCCATACAAAAATCCCGGACATGACCATATTGATGCTTTCAGCGTCATAGATGGTGATAGTCTGCGCAAAAACAGAAATGAGCTTGTTCGTAGTCTCTGCCAAATCGGAGCCATTAACTTCGTAAAAGGAAAAATCAGAGACCAAGTACACCTGAATGACCTTGCAGCCGTTTCGGGATGCCCCGGCTCCAAACAGCTGATCCTCGCTGTAGACCGGCAAGCCACGGCCGCTGCGCTCCGTATGGCACTGGAAACGGAACAGCTGCGACTTGATGCGCTCCTCCAAATCGGCCGTTTTGTAGACAATGTAACGGCCTGGCCGGTCTTCTACCTCTGCCAGTTCATAATCGTGCCTGCCGTCGCTCATCAGCGCAGCGACACCACTTTCGTAAATGCTGAAAGAAACCAAAGAGGCCACATGGCCTTTTATTCGGCCCTTGTAATGAATGCCGAAGTCGAGGCCATGCGCTCGTCCGCCCCGGCTGCTTTCTACTTTGAAATCCGCTGAAAAAATCTGGATTCGCTCCAGTTCCAGCGCTAGGCTTTTCCCGCTCCTCAACGGGATGTCTACGCTCAGCCTGCCAGGGGCTTCCGCACGAAGCGCCTTTAGCATGTTAGGATCGATGGAAAGCAGCGTGCCTTCCACCACTTCCTGGTACGTTTTTTCAGCGGCTGCTATGCCCGCCTCGTCAAATAGCGGGTAAGCAGTGTTAGGGCTCTGCCCCAATAAAATGGTCGATAAGAGGCAAGCCAATACGAATAGGTTCAGCTGTTTCATGGTAATAGTTTTTGAGACTGTGATAGGATTTTTAGGAATACCAGCATAGCGCGCTGCACGCTAAGCCTACAATCCAATAAATTTACATTTTTTTTACATTACAAAAAACAATGCAACCCGCACAAACCACTGATAATAAACTATTTAACCCGCCATCCACTACAGCTTCCTGCTTGGCCTTACAGCCCGCGGCCAGTTTGTCGTTTTGGGGCCTGCCCCTGCCGGATGGCAGGTGCCGCTATGCTGCGGGGCTCGCTATCCGCTCGGCCCTGACGGGCTTGCCACCCCTGCGCAGCGCTAGGCCAATTCCCCTGCAGGACCTTGCAGGCGGCCACCTGTACTCCTGAATAGCACGTTGCCCACCGGCCAACAACGGTTTATCCGCTCAATCGATAATCCCCCAACAAGAGCTAAGCCCCGGTCAGGTGTGTACCTGCCGGGGCTCAGATTAGATGGACAGCAAATGGAGAGGCTGCTATTCAACCAATATCCTCAATGAAGCAGCTGCCCCCTCTTGCCCATACCATTGCAGCAGGTAGACGCCGGAGGGCAGTGCGCTCACATCCCATACCGACTGTGCCTGCCCAGGCTCCAACCTTTTTGTGCCTACTGCCCGCCCCAGCTGATCCCGCAGTACAACGGTAGCTTCAGCCTCTAGCGGGCTGCCCAGCTCAAGGGTGAACTGCCCGCGGGCAGGGTTGGGGTATACCTTGGCCTGACTGGGCAGAACACTGCTGCCGCTCAGGCTCTCGAGGAACATGCCCGGGGCATCCAAGGGCTCTCCCTCCTTCAGCCCAAGATGGTTTGCCGGCACGACAGCCCCCTTTAAAGCCGGGCCCGCCCCAGCTAGGCTTACATTGGTAAAAGTGGCGGTGCCATCTTGCCCTGGACGGATAGAAAAGACTGCCAGCCCTATATCTGCACAGGCTGGCAGATTGATAAATACTTGCGTCAACAACTGGAATTGCACCCCATTGAAACTGCGGTACAACCGCACCAGGTTGCCCTGCCGTTCCAGGCGCATCCATCCAGCGGTGCTGCCCATATAAAGGGCCGCCTGCTTCGGCCCGTTGGGCATTGCCCTCGATTCGCGCCTGTAAATGCTGCTGCCTGCTGTATACAAGCCAACGTAGCGGCTGCCGGCCGCCGTGCTTTCCCGGATGACCAGGCCGGCGTAGCCATTGGCCACATCGGATACCTGTGCCGTGATGGACACATCGCCACATACCGTTTGAAGGATGCTGCCCAAGTTGTCCTGTGGCCCATTGATAGGGTTGAGACCGCCGGCTTCCAAAGAGAACGCTCCCCCTCCTGTGCATGGGCTATAGCCAGCTGAAGTACCGGGGCTGTCCCCTACTTTGGCCTCGTACCATGGCGCTGCCAGGCTACTGCCTTCTTCCACCAGGATATTTGCCGTGCAGCTACTGCTGTTGCCAAGCTCATCCTCAATCGTTACCCCAGACACAAAAACCTGGCCCAAGTCATCACAATCGAAGGTGACGGGGTCAAATACTATTGATGCTATACCGCAATTGTCACTGCTGCCAGCAGCATCGTATACATCTTCTTCCTGCAATATATATGCTCCGTTTGGCCCAAGTTCAACTGTAGTATTGAGGCATAAGGCCGTTGGCGCTACGTTGTCCTCTACCGTGACCGTCGCAGTGCACATGCTGACGTTGCTGTTCTCATCTGTCACCGTCAGCGTCACTGTGTTCATGCCCACCTCAGCGCAGCCAAAAGCGGCCACATCCAACATCAGGCTCGCTATGCCGCAGGCGTCTGTAGAGCCGTTGTCGATATCCGATGCCGTGACGCTGCCCATGCCGTTCGCGTCCAGCTGTACTACCGCGTTCTGGCATAT
>NZ_VOOR01000047.1 GCF_007993045.1 Phaeodactylibacter luteus | reverse complement strand
AAATACCGGCTTCCGCCAAAGATGTAGAGACCAACACTTCCCCTTCTGCCCCATTATTGATCAATACCCCTTCTACGAGTGTTCTGATTTCGGCAGACCACCCTTCAGGGCTGCCATCGAAACTGATATATTCCAACAATGGGACAAGGGTATTCCCGCTCTGGGTTGCAAATAACTGCAGGCAATGCTGTGTCTTAAAGCTTACTTCAAAAGTGCCGCTTAAATCGCAAAACGCTTCCTCCTCTTCCCTACATTCATGACTGCCTACGGAGTTGATCGCTACGACCCGCCCAATCCCATCGTGATAATAATCTACCTGTTGTAAAAATTTGCCATCTGACTGTTGCCCGAGCAGCTTCACTTTAAGATGATCCTCACTGTTGTAAGAATACTCTGACACCTTGTATGTGTTCGTGCCCATCGTATTTGTAGAAACCTCGTGTGAGCTTTGGCGCAGCGCGCTGTCAAATTCAAAACTATCCGACACCCTAAAAATATTGCCCCCTTGTTCAATGACCCTTTTTGAAGTTTGCAATAGCATAGCGTCATTGTACCCCGAAAAGACCTCAACCTCAGCATGCGGGTAGCCCTCAATAGTATGAGTAGGGCGGCCTAAGTCATCTACCTCAAGAAAGGTAAAATCTGCATACTGCACTACTGGCTCAAGCGGATCAAATATCCTTTCCTGCTGAGCAGCTAGATAAGTGCTTGAAGTGTTCACATACTCCTGCGAAGATAGTAATGCAGAGGGCTGGAAATGCGCCTGAAGCGCCGGATAGGGCTGAAAGCCATCTATGCCCAAATTTAAGGGCGCAGAGGAGTAAAGATAAGAAGCTTTGGGCCTGTCATAGTCATCGTATCGATAGAGGATCACCTGCCCTTTACCATCTTTTGATGCCACTAGGCGGTATTTCTCATCGTACCAAAACTCATCTTTATTTTTTCCTGGGACTTTTTTTGATTTCAAGAGCCCCATGTCATTATACTCATACTCAAACACTTCCCCTATAGGGTTAAAAATACGCTTTAACCTTAACTGATTATCATATTCATAACTTGTGGAAGCATTTAAATCTACTTGTCTGCTGCTGAGCAGGAGCCCAAGCCCATTTTTCCGCTCAGCCACTGAATGCCCGTTAGGGTCGGTAGTGTTCACCTCCCAAAAGTAAGCAGAGCCGCCCGCGCTATACGACCATTCATAAACATTATCCTCTGCATCTGTCTGTTTCAGTATCTGTCCGGAAGGTGACGGCTCATATTCATTGATCACTTCGCCCGTGCCGATCGCCCTGGATTTGACAGGCCTCCAATAAGCATCATAGGTATGGGCTTCTAAGATAGATCCGTCACTAGCACGGACTTTTTGTTTTAGTTTTCCGAAACCGTCCGTTTCTTCTATCGTAATCTGATCCGGAGTACTATCGCCGAAAGATGTTTTGGCAGTTACTCTATTTTGCCCAGGCCCTATCGTGTAACTGAATGATGTAACCTGCCTATTGTTGTATGCGATGGCATTCTTCAAGCGCCCGCGATCATCATACGAATAAGCGGAAGATACACCATTATGGTCCGTACTGCCCGTGTACTCCCCAAAATCATTAAAATGATTGGTAAAGGTGAACCCGATGTAGCTCTTTTGCAAAAGCTGCCTCCTTTCATTCCAAGACACTTCTATTTCGTCAAAGAAGCTATTAGCGCCACCGCCCAAATCAGCACCATACTTAGCTTGGAAATAGCGCTTCGGCAAGCCATCGCTATCAAAATCCTCAAAATAGCCCCTGAGGCGTATGTCCCCATTCTGAAGAGCATAGTGCGCCTTTGGCACCACTTTGCCATTCACTACCTGCTGAACGGTAAAAGACTGCTCGACAGGATAAAAAGTGCCACTGCTCCCAGTACGTACTGTTTTTCTGCTAAAAAGCGGTCGGTGGTAATCAATACCATTAAGGAAGGATATAAGGCTTTGATCAAAATAGTTGAAACCAGGAACATTCAAATTTTGCCCAAACGAGTACCTATAGACTTCGCTTGTCTGAATATTGTCTGAATAGGATTTGTTGATGCGCTCCAAAGTAGTCACCTCGTCGGGCGCTCCTACATAAAAGAACGTTGTATATATACTGTTCTCTCCTCCTCCCGATGGGTAATTATTCTCCTGTGTACTCCTTAATCTGATGTAATAATCCTCTAGACCATACTGTACGGTATAATAATGCCGGGACACGTATTTAAATGGATGCGGTTTACTGATATTTAACATTAAATCAACCAGTTGCCCAAGCAGCCCGTCTATAGCAGAAAAATTAAAGGGCAAAAACTGCGTGACTAACCTATGGTAATACCTTTCAGAGAAGCTGCCATGATGATTGTATTGCACCATCGCTGAATGAGATTTCACAATATTGCCCGCAGTGCTTTCTCTGCCTTTATACTCGCCTACCTCATAGTCTGTCAGCTCTTCCTTGACGACACTTCCCGCCTCATCCTTAACCAGCGTTTTGTATTCTTTGCCAAATGCTATACCAGAACGATGAAGAGGAGATGGTATTGATAGAGCTGGCGGAAAATCCAAGTACTGGCTTATAGGGTTCTCCTGAAATCCATTAGGGTTAAGCACATTGACAATATCAAGCACATCTGACAACGCCCAATTATTCCTGTAATAATAATGTGTATTTACTGCATCTGTAGCATTGATGTCTACTCCTTGAAAGTACAGATGCTGGCCATAGTTAGCTGGAGTCGAGAAATAATGTTCAACCGCACCGTTGCCATCCCATTTTTCTACTACCTTATGATAACCGATAACGCCATTTCCATTAGGGAACAATTTATTCTGAGCACTAGAAGTTGAAGTAACCTTGCTTTCCAGGTAGAAATCAAGGGCTACAGACAAAGGCCCATTTATATTAAATGAATTTACTAAGTAAACATCTTGCTTGTTATGGAAAACCCTGACCGGCAAGTTGTTGAAAGCAGGCTCCTCATACTCATACTTAGTAATTTTGGCGGGGGTATCTCCAGGCGCCTCGGTCAATGTCGAAACCCGTAAGCCTGCGCCCTTAGCTCCCTCCGGGAATTCATTCAGCTCATATTCGAACGCCACCTCTGCTCCGGTAGCGTAAGTAATCTGCTTCAATGCGCCAGCCCTGACAAAAGCCAGATCAGCTTCTTTTGACTGCCCTTTGTGAGTGTTATTGACACCACACCGTCCAGCGCTAAAAAACTTTGTATTGAAAAAGGGGAAATGGGCGCATATGCCATCTGTATCTGATGATACGTTTTGCTCCCCAACCAAGGCTTCATAAGATATAGGCGGCAAAGGAGAGCCTGAAGCGCTGTTATCATTGAAGAAACCATACTCGTCCTGCATTACTGAGAAACGTTTAGGTATGCTCCCCAAGCCTTCACTTCCAGATGGCTCATAATACGCTATATCTGTAATCAGGTCATAGGCTTGGCCTTCACGGTCGATGCCATTGATCTTCCTCAGGAATGTCCTACGGTTCTCAGCTACATATACAGCACTATCGACCGCAGCCTCGTACTTGAACTTCTCCACATCAAAAGGGTCTGGAAAGGCTTTTATTTCCATAATTGACCCAAAATCAGACATTTTCTCCCTATAGCCCCAATTATGCTTCCTCAAAGCCCAGCCAATCGGCAGCTGAGTCCCTATGCCGAAACAACCTATCCTGAAAGTAAAATTCAAATAGGTATGGAAATCATACCAATTCATCTCGTACATTTCACCTGTCCCGAACTCCGTCTCATTTGTTGCACGGATAACCGGGCCTGTAGGAAGTGAATCTGGCACAGGTCCACAGTCGAAAACAATCTCTGGCCCTTCTGGCAGCTCATAAACAAGCTCCCAGCCTTTGAACAGCTTATAATCCGCCCCTGTCTCTCTTTCAATATAGATATGTGTACACAGCGAATCATATGCCAGTTCCCCCCTTGCTTGCTCATAAGAGAAACGTGCCCGCTCCCCTCTGCCTGTATTGATCTGGACTAAATGCCAACGGTCTAATTTCGTTTCTACAGCATTAAGAGCGAACTCTGCCCTTCCGTTGACCCATCTGCCCTGTATGCCATCTTGTAGCGGGTTGAGCCCAGTATTGAGCTTAGTGGTCAACCGGTCGGGCTGTACTCCAAAATTAGGGAACGAATGATTATAGCTTTTGTCAGAAAAATAAGTTAGACCCTCCCTTTTCTCGTACTCAAAAGAAACCTCTTCTTGTGTCAGGCTGGATTCAATTCTGATCAGGTGCCAAGTAGATGCATAGCGCGGGCGCTCCATGATCTTATAATTCCGGTCATAGGTATTCCCAAAGTACTTGATCTTAGGCCGGCCGATAGTTGGGTAATCATAAACTTCTGCTACATCAAGCTCTGCCTGCCCAAAAGCAGTGCCAAGAAAACCCCCTGAAGCTTCAGGGTAGGTATAAAAGTTAGGAAGATAGTAAGCTGTGTTCTCTGTAAAATCTACACCGTAGAAGCTATTGCTCCCAAAAACATATAAATGACCATCCGGGACCCGGATCTTAAAGGAAGACAAATGACCGTCGGATATTTCTATACTCTCAACAGACAAGCCAGGGGTATAAGGTGTAATATGAGCGGCCTGCCCATCTTTACTGAGTACAAATGTCCCACTATAGCCTCCTGCTTCAAAATAAAACTCGTCAGGCTCAACGTCTAATTTTTTGCTCTTGTAGGTTGGGACATAATCATCTTCTAAGAGCTCGAGAAAAGCCTCCATCCAAACTTCAAAGCCTGTGAAGTAGTCGTTCAAAAACCGAAGATCGTCAAGGTTCCTCCCAGCATGAATCGATTGGAGGACTTTAATTTTATCTGCGGTGCTCATCCCCTCAAGAAAGGATCCGTTTTCTGGCATGCTAGGCAAGCCGCCAAAGCTCTGCATCAATGCCCCACTATCCGTATAAAGGTACCCAAGTCCATCCTCTTCATATACTATTGAAGAAAGCCTTTGCTCAAGCTGTAAGGCTATATCTGCAGCAAGCGTGACGTATACGGTAATGCCCCAGAATTTGAATACTGGTATTGCAATGATAAATCGGATTCTATTGGGCTGAAGCGGTGACCATGAAATATCTAGCTCCACAGGCACCAATTCACCGTTTCCACCTCCTAAAGGCGATAGCCCTTCTCCTATAGGGAGCCCTTCTTCTTGTCCAGCTACAAATCCATGATGTACTTGATTTATCGAAATACATGGGATGCTGTTTACACCAGGAAAGCTCAGCTGTGCCCCTAAGGCAGAAACATAATTTACCCGCAGCTGCATAGCGTTTGATTTGCCTACCCCCGCACCATGCACAACCCCATCGAATTCATCTGGCAGCCCATTCACGATACGGGTTATCATACTGCCCGCATTAAGTTTCCAGCCTTGCCCGGCTAACGAGCCCATATCATTTATTTTCAGCCCATTCCCAACATTGCTCAGACTGATCGGGACAGAAAGGTCGTTTGCATTGATGCTATACAATGGAATAGACGTGCTCTGATTTCCATTATATAAATCTACGCCTGACTTGATCTGGCTAATCAATGCTAAAGCTGTTGGCGATGGGGTAGAAATAGCTGCACCTTCTTGCCCTAGCCCTGGCAGATAATCTTCAAAAAAATCAGAATCTACAGCAGTGCTTGGGGCTTCGCTCTGCGACCTTTGCCCGTGTGTTTTCCTATCTCCTGTCAGAGGGAGCAACCCAAAGCCTTCAGAGCAATCTTCCGTCGAGAAACCAGTGCCCAATAAGTTGTTGACTAAGCCTGCTAACCCTCCAGGCGAATTGACTATCTCATTCATCCCAGCAAGGAACTCAGCCTCAAAATCCTCAAAAGTTGCATTCTCCGGGACATCTTCTAATCCTAGCTCAGGACTTGTAACCATAGTGAATAGAGAATCGAGCGGCATGCTGTCATTGCCAAGAAAATCATTCATCATGCAATTCAAGTTGCTCATCTCATTGTCTTCGCACAGATAACTGCCTGACTCTAATATCAAGGCCAGGAATGAGGCCATTTGAGAAATCGAGGTGCCAGATGGGATAGGTGACCCAGGTTCGCCCCCAAGCGCCTCCAAGTCAGAGAGCGCCACTGCGCTTGGAGAGCCTGCAAACAAAGAATCGGGGATGCCATCTCCACCTGCTAAAACATCTCCTATGGTCAAGCCTTCATAAGGGCAAGGCACTCCCGATACTGATGGCGGAAACTGGTCTTTGCGGCTCCTGCAATTCAACTGTAAATCACCAAAACTGTAAGCGGTAAGCGAGTCCAGGCCTAGGGCACATATTGTGTTTGCCGACAGGTCCGCCTCAAAAAATATGGGGACACCATTGTTTATGCAAATTGTGTTCATCTCTCCCGCAAGCTCATCAAGCCCTGAAAAAGATACAGCTGCACCAACAAAGCCTTGGGGGAGCGTTATGCCACTAAATAATGGAGTTGAACTACAGGTAAAACCTGATAAATCATAGCACACCCGTGGCAAGTTGCTTTCGAATGCACAGCAAAGGTCTAAAAGGGCAGGGCTTGCAGGCTCAACTAGTGGATCCTGAAGATTGCTCATTATGCTATCGCAATTGCTCTGCCCGATCAATTTAGGGCTGCAAATTACTATCAATGAAGCTAATGCACAGAGGGAAGTAAATATACGGAACATGGACTTAGGGTGTTTCGATCGTTTAAAGTTAGGTGTTGTCCTCACTGTCTCAAGCCTATACCTTTAGTGTGCCCGGACAATTTTCTGCTGCTTTTCAGTGCCATCGGGGAACCTGAATCGCAGATAGTACATTCCAGACGGAAAGTTAGGAAGGCCCTCCAACTGCTGTTCGTTTCTGCCGGCCTTGCACACAATCTGTCTTTTGTAAACGAGTGCCGAACCCGCATGATATATCGCGGCTTCCCCTAGCCCACTTTGTTTGGATTCTAATCTTATCGAGATATGATCAAGAAATGGGCTAGGATACGCAAGTAGCGTATTGCTTGTGCCGTCTCTTTCGGGTTCGTCATACTCAGGCTTATCTCCCACATCTCTAAAAGATAAATTGCTGCTACAGTCCTTCAAGGATGTGATAATTGAATCGTTTTGTACTGAGTTGGGAGCACCGGGGCTGTCCATACCAATGGCTCCTTGTTGTGATTTAAAATGTAATGGATCCCACGGGTTGTTCCCAACAAACATGAAGTGCCCTTGCCTAGGGTCTTTGCTTTCTAAGTGTACCTCAAACAGACTATCAGGCAAGGAATAAGAGCTCTGCCCGAAACTTATCCCATGACTAAGCCCTCCTTGTGGTGTCCTTACTTGTATCCCATCTGCAGAAGGGCTTACTTCCAAGGGCTTCCAAGAAGCTGTATCTAGTGCCCCTACTGTATATTTCACTTCTCTTTTCACATTATCCCATTGACCTTCCTGTCTTATCAGGAAGCCTTGATGGTTAGCTGGCAAAATATATACTGCATCCCCGTTCGAATCTTCCGGATCGTCAGGAGGTATCCCCCCCCGGCTCAAACCTGGTGTATCATCATATATTACTATGAGGCTGCCATTTGGAACTTCTTTCCAATTATCATCCAACTTAAAGATAATGAAACCGTTATCAATCCCAATCAAATGCTTATTCGCATCGCCTATCATACTCGCAGGCTTTATCAGATAGCCGTTGTTATCATCTACAATATGACCCCTTAAATCAAACACACCTCCGCATTGCCCATCGCCAACAACTAGGAGCTCAATAAATTGTACTTGAACATTGCCTTCCCCATGTACCTCATTCACAATGACCCTGTCCCGACGTGGTTTAGGAATTGAAACACCACAGGCCCTAGTTGTTCCAGGTATAAATACTGAGTTCAATATGTATACGCAAATCTCTCCATCACCCCCTAAACCTTTAATTGTAAAATTGTAAGAATAACCATAAGAGAGCTGCTGGATTTCTCTTTGAAAACCTGCATCGCTATCATCCTCCCACTCTATAGTGAAAAATATAGTATCAATTGCTTCAGCGGTAAAAAAATGTATGGGAATTACATCTACAAGAAAAAGGCACTTTCCTGGGATATGGACTTTAGATATTTCAACATCAACTTTGTTTAGCTCTACTATTTCTGCACTGTATACCTCTTCGCAACCAAAAAAATCAAGAACGTGAAGTGTGTACGTGCCGGCTGGCAACCCTGTTAAATACAGAGAATCAGCTCCATGTTCCCAGTAAAAGCTGGAAAATTGAGGGTTTCCAGTTAGCTCTGCTCTGATTGAGCCACCTTCTGAACCGCAACTCGCCCTTACTTCAACTATCTCTGCGAGAGGGGTTGCTAGAAGTGGGGACATGCCTATGCAAAGGAATGGAATTAAAATTAAAGCGCGTTTCATTGGGGTGTTTTAGGTGTTTTATGCTTGAATAGAAACTTAAAGCAAGCATTTTAATTGCTTAAAGCAAATAACGTAAATTTTAAATTAATTGACAATGCGCAAGCTTGTTTTTTTTTTAAATCGCCCACAATCAGCTTACCGCTTGCCTCCCGGCTAAATGGAATGCCTTGCAGGCTTGTGCAGTCCAGAGCAGCTTTCCAAAAATACGCTCTGAGGCCACCGGCAAAGGGCGCCCCTGCAAAGCCGACTCGGAAGCCTGCCACAACAACTTCCCTTCGGCGGTATACAAACCCTACTGATAGTGCCTGACGTTTGGGGAGGGGCCCGGACGGGCGCAGCACAGCGGTTGAGCTTTATGCTGCAACCCAAAAAATTGTGGAGCACATAGCGCCCTTCTTCATCTACTCTGATCTCTTGCAAGGGCCCACCCCCTTCCCAATAGTAGGCATCTGCCCCGGGAAGGCCCGATAAAAGAGGAGCCCCACCCAATAGCGAGGCTCCTCCGGGAAATCTCAAATCGTTAACTCGTTGCTATGGCCTGCTCCCCTCCTAGATGATCGTGGAAAGCCGCTGACTGATCTTCTCTTCGCGCACCAAAATCTCATCTTCGGGCTCTGCCACAAGGTGGGCGATCAAGTCGCCAAGCTGACTGCAGCCGTAGACCATGCCCGGCTTCAGTTCTGGCGTCCCAATGCCCTTTTCGAGCACATACTGCACCGATACACGGATGGCATTGGCCGCTTCGTGCAGCCCAAGCGACTCTACCAGCATGGCTGCAGACAAAATAGCCGCCATGGGGTTCGCAATGTCCTGACCCGCTGCCTGTGGGTAAGAACCGTGGATGGGCTCGTACATAGAGGTGTGCAGCCCTACCGAGGCCGAAGGCAACAGGCCCATAGAGCCCGTCAGCACGCTCGCTTCGTCCGAGAGGATGTCCCCAAACATATTGTTGGTCAGGATGACGTCGAACTGCGTCGGGTACTGTATGAGCTGCATCGCGGCATTGTCCACAAACATGAAATCAAGGGCGACTTCAGGGTACTGCGGGGCTATTTCCTTGACAGCCTTGCGCCATAAGCGGGAAGTCTCCAAAACGTTGGCCTTGTCTACCAAAGTGACTTTCTTGCGGCGGAGCATGGCCTGCTGAAAAGCGAGGTGGGTGATGCGCCCTATCTCTTCTACCTGATAGCTGCAGGTGTCGAAGGCAGACTGCCCGTCCGCTGCAGTGCCTTTCTCGCCAAAGTAAATGCCGCTCGTCAGCTCCCGGAAAATGACCAGGTCGGTCCCTTTCACCCGGTCTTCCCGCAAAGGCGACAGGTGGAGCACCTTGTCGTAGGTCTTCACCGGGCGGATATTGGCGTACAGCCCCAGCGCTTTGCGCAATCGGAGCAGCCCCTGCTCTGGCCTTACCTTTGCAGAAGGGTCATTGTCGTATTTGGGGTGGCCTATAGCGCCAAAAAAGACGGCATCGGCGTTCAGGCAGGCCTCCACGGTCTCCTCTGGCAAAGGGTCGCCATGACGGTCGATGGCTATCGCCCCAACGTCTGCATGGCAATACTCAAAAACGGTGTCGAAGCGCTCGCCTACGGCGTCCATCACTTTTATGGCCTGCTCGGTCACCTCCGGCCCGATGCCATCTCCTGGCAGGACCGCGATCTTGTGTTTTGGGGTAGTCGGCTGTGTGTTCATCATTTTTACGATTTGAGATGGTTTGGCGCTCCTCCCGGAGCGGACTGATCTTCTTATTGAGAAAGCGGACAAATAGCATGCCTTTGTCGGGCACCACCCAGATTTTCTTTTTTAGGATAGGGGCCTGCCCCTGCCCGATGGCAGGTGCCGCTATGCTGTGGGGCTCGCTGTCCGCTCGGCCCCTCGCCCTACGGGCGTCGGGTCTGGCCTTCGGCCACCCCTTCGCAGCGCTAGGCTGATGCCAGGCTAAGGCTTGCGGCACTTTGGCTTAAGCCCCCTTCGCCCCCCGCCAAAACTCCAGCCGGCTAGTGCGCAGTGGGCAAAGCAGCCTGCCGCTTGCGCTCAAAATCTTCAATCTTATCGCGTATGCTCAACAGGTAGTCGATGTCGTCCAGCCCATTGAGCAGGCAATGCTTCTTGTAGGCATCAATTTCAAAACTGGCCGCAGCCCCCGTGCCCACGATGATAAACTGCTGCTGCTCCAAGTCTATGCGGAACTCCGCTGCGGGGTCTTGCTCTATAGCCTGCAACACCTCGTCTAGGAACCCCGGGCTCACCTGCACCGGCAACAAGCCGTTGTTCAGGGCATTGCCCCGGAAGATGTCTGCAAAAAAACTCGAGACTACCGCCCGGAAGCCATAGTCGTACAGTGCCCAGGCCGCATGCTCCCGGCTAGACCCGCAGCCGAAGTTGCTCCCGGCTACCAGTATCTGCCCCTTGTACACCGGGCTGTTCAAAACGAAGCCTTCTTTAGGGCTGCCGTCACTGTGGTAGCGCCAGTCGCGGAAGAGGTTGTCCCCAAACCCTTCCCGGGTCGTCGCTTTCAAAAAGCGGGCAGGGATGATCTGATCGGTATCCACCTCCTCTATAGGCAGGGGGACCGCTGTGCTATTGAGCTGCTTGAATGGTTCCATAGTTGCGTTAGTTGGCTTGTGTCCGGAGGGCCTCTCGTACGTCTACCAGCTCTCCATAAATAGCCGTGGCGGCAGCCATCAGCGGGCTGGCCAGGATAGTGCGCGCGCCCGGCCCTTGCCGGCCCTCAAAATTCCGGTTGGAGGTAGATACACAGTACTCCCCTGCCGGCACCTTGTCTTCGTTCATCCCCAAGCAGGCCGAACAGCCCGGCTCCCGGAAATCAAAGCCCGCCTCTCGGAATACCCGGTCGAGCCCCTCTTCCACTGCCTGCTTTTCTACCTGCTTCGAACCGGGCACCACCATCACCTGCACATGCGGGGCTTTTTTCCTGCCCGCCACAAACGCAGCCACAGCCCGCAGGTCTTCTATGCGGGAGTTCGTACAGCTGCCTATGAACACGTGGTTGATCTTCTGCCCCTTCATCAACTGCCCTTCCTGCAGGCCCATGTACTGCAGGGATTTCCGGAAGGTCGTATTCCCGTTCGCCTCGGGCACCTGCTGACTGATGCCGATGCCCATGCCAGGGTTGGTCCCAAAGGTGACCATCGGCTCTATGTCCTCCGCCCTAAAGTGGTGCTCTTGGTCAAACACCGCGTCCTCATCCGAGTAGAGCGTTGCCCACTGCGCCGCAGCGGCCTCAAATGCAGCCCCCTTGGGAGCAAACTTGCGCCCCCTGATGTAGTCGACAGTCGTTTGGTCCGGGGCGATCATGCCGCCACGAGCGCCCATCTCTATGCTCATATTGCAGATCGTCATCCGCCCTTCCATGCTCAGGCTGCGGATGGCAGAGCCCGCGTACTCCACAAAATGGCCCGTGCCGCCGCTCGCGGTCAGCTTGGAGATGATGTAGAGGATGATGTCCTTGGCGGTGACGCCCGCCTGCAGCTCCCCGTCTACATTGATCCGCATCCGCTTGGGCTTGCGCTGCAGCACGCACTGCGTAGCGAGCGTCTGCTCTACCTGACTCGTGCCAATGCCAAAAGCGATACAGCCGAAAGCCCCGTGGGTAGAGGTGTGGCTGTCGCCGCAAACGATGGTCATGCCCGGCTGTGTGATGCCCAGCTCCGGCCCAATGACATGCACAATGCCCTGGTACTCGTGCCCCAGCCCGTACAGCTCTACGCCAAACTTGCCGCAGTTCTCCGTCAGCTTGTCTACCTGAAAACGGGAGAGCTCCTCCTGTATCGGCAAGTGCTGATTGCGGGTCGGCACATTGTGGTCAGCGGTTGCAATCGTCTGCTGTGTACGGAAAACGGGGATGCCGCGCTGCTCGAGCCCGGCAAAAGCCTGAGGGCTCGTCACCTCGTGTATGAAGTGGCGGTCGATGTACAGCACCTGCGTATCGTCTCCTACTTGGGTGACGAGGTGGCTGTCCCATATCTTATCGAATAATGTCTTTCCCATAATTGCCTGCCAATGATTTAGACCGCGGGCGCGGTGCGGGTGGTGGTGGCCAAAATGATGGTGTTCAGGTCGCCGTCCTCCACTTCTTTCTTGGCATCGGCCACTTCGAGGAAGCGGGCGTAGACCAGGTCGAGCTCGTCCTTGGTCAGATTGTAGCCAATGTTCTTGGAACGGTAAGCAATAGCTGCCCGGCCCGAACGCGCGGTAAGGACGATCTTGGAGTGGTCAACGCCAACGTCGAGCGGGTTGATGATCTCGTAGGTATCCCGCCGCTTGATGACGCCATCCTGATGTATGCCAGAAGAATGGGCAAAAGCATTGGCCCCCACGATCGCTTTGTTGGGCTGTACCGGCATGCCCATGCGGTCGCTCACCATACGGCTCGTTTCGTAGATCAGCTTGGTATTGATGCGGGTATCCAGGCCAAGGTCCGGGCGCTGCCGGAGGATCATGACCGTCTCTTCCAAAGAAGTGTTGCCGGCACGTTCCCCTATGCCATTGATGGTGCATTCGATTTGGCGGGCGCCGTTCAGTACGCCGGCGATAGAGTTAGCGGTAGCGAGCCCAAGGTCGTTGTGGCAGTGCGTAGAAAGGACGGCCTTGTGTATGCCCGTCACATTTTCGCGCAGGTAGCGGATCTTAGCCCCGTACTCCTCCGGCATGCAATAGCCGGTAGTATCCGGTATATTGAGGACCGTAGCCCCTGCTTTGATCACCGCTTCCAGCACGCGGGCCAGGAACTCGTTGTCGGTCCGCCCGGCATCCTCAGCGTAGAACTCCACATCCTCTACGAAAGTGCGGGCGTATTTGACTGCGGCCACCGCCCGCTCGAGGATGGTAGCCTGATCGCTGCGCAGTTTGTACCGGATGTGGGAATCGGAAGTGCCGATGCCCGTGTGGATGCGCCCGCGCTTGGCAAAACGGAGGGCCTCCCCTGCTACCTTGATGTCGTTCTCAACAGCCCGCGACAGCCCGCAGACAACGGGGTCGGTCACGGCCTGGCAGACGGCTTGCACCGCCTTGAAATCGCCGGGGCTGGAAACGGGGAAGCCAGCTTCTATGATGTCCACCCCCAAGCGCTCCAACTGCCGGGCGATCTCTACCTTTTGGTCCATGTTCAATTTGCAGCCGGGCACCTGCTCCCCGTCTCGGAGCGTCGTATCGAAAATGAACACCTGGTTGTCAGTCATAATCAAATTTATTTGGATACAAGCGTATTGGAACAGCTGCTGAAAAAAAGGAGCGCAGCCATTAACTAGGGCTTCTGAATAAATTTTTTTAAGGTTGCCGGCAACCGGAGTTTGGCCCGAGCCCCGCCTTCCCGCTGCAAAAGCGGGAAAGATGCCCGGGGCAGCGCCGCAACAAACCGGGCTGCCTGCCTGCTCCGCGGCCACAATTGGCAGGCCAGGGCTTATGATCCTTGCGCAGCCACTAAATTTGAGTTTAGCGGGCTAAATAAAAATTCAGTGAGGGGCTAGGTCCATAAAGCACTGATCCGGTCAAAGGGGCCGGCTCCCAACTTGCGCTGTAGCCCCAACAAGCTCGTGTGCTTGCGCATACCGGCCAGAAAAAACTGACCTCAGCAGCCGCCGGCCACAAGGCATGGTGGGAAAATGCAGCCCGGTTAACAGTTTTTACCCGCCGGTTGCTATATTTGGTGCTGCGCCTACTGGCATTCTCCCTATTTCCACTTGGCTCAGCACGCTTTAACCACCGGCTGCTATTCTTTCAAAGATAACGGGCTGCCCCCCGGCTGATAAAACCAGATTCAAAAGCTAATACAAGTTTGCAGAGAACCTCCACACGCTGCAACAGACTATCCTACAGCATCTTACAAAAGAAAGATTTACAATGCCTAAGCAGAAGACTGATGATTTGCTAAACCTCGTGAAGTCGCTTACCCGAGCTGAGAAACGGCACTTCCGCTTGTTCGTGCGCCGCAACCAAGCCTCTGATGACATCCTCTTCTTAAAGCTGTTCGACTTCCTCGACAAGCACAAATCTTATGATGAAGAGCTCATCCTCAAAAAAATCCCCGACATCAAAAAACGGCAGCTCTCCAACCTCAAAGCCCACCTCTACAAACAGCTGCTCGTCAGCTTGCGCCTGCTCAATGCCAACCACAACGAGGACATACAGCTGCGCGAAATGGTAGACTACGCCCGCGTCCTCTACGACAAAGGCCTCTACCGGCAGTCGCTCGATATGCTCGACAAAGCCAAAGAGCGGGCTTACCAGGCCCGGCTGTTCACCCTGGCCATGGAAATTGTAGATTTCGAAAAGCTCATCGAAGGGCAATACATTACCCGCAGCATCGCCGGGCGGGCCGATGCCCTTACCCAAGAATCCATGAGGCTGAGCACCATGCTCGAAAAGACCAATCAGTTCTCCAACCTCTCCCTACAGCTCTATGGCCTCTACCTCAAGGTCGGCTATGTGCGCAATGAAAAAGACTACTTCTTCGTGCGCGAATTCTTCCAGGCCAACCTGCCCAAAGGGGATTACCTCGAGCTCGACTTCTTCGGGCAGCTCTACTTCTGCCAGGCCCATGTATGGTACTACCACATGACTCAGGAGTTCGCCCTGTGCTACCGCTATGCCCAAAAGTGGGTCGACCTGTTCAGCCTCGAGCCCAGCCCTATAGCCATGTACCCCGCTTTTTACCTCAAAGGGGTCCACAACCTGCTCAACTCCCTCTTCAATACCCTCCAATACCAAAAATTCGATAGCGTGCTCAGCCAGCTCGTCCGGTTCAAAGAGGTGTACGACCTCGGCCAGAGCAAAAATATAGAAGGCCTCTACCACCTCTACTTCTACATCCACGCCATCAAAAAACACTTCATGCAAGGCACCTTCTCCGAAGGGCTCAGGCTCGTCCCCGGGTTGATGGAGGACATCGAAGAGGACCGCTACAACTGGGACAACCACCGGCTCATGGTCTTTTATTACCGGATCGCCTGCCTATACTTTGGCAGTGGCGACAACGATACCGCCATCGATTACCTCAACCTCATCATCAACCAGAAAAACCCCGATTACCGGGCCGACATTCAGTGCTTCTCCCGCATCCTCAACCTCATCGCTCATTACGAGCTAGGCAATGCCCAACTCGTGGAGTACCAGGTCAAGTCCGTCTACCGGTTCCTTTCCAAAATGGAAGAGCTGCACGCCGTCCAACAGGAGATCTTCCGATTCATCCGCCGCGTGCCCCGCATCATGGAGAATGACCTCAAGGAGGAGTTCGTCAACCTCCGCAACCGCCTGCTCAAACACGAACAGGACCCCTACGAGCGCCGCCCTTTCCTTTACCTCGATATCATCTCCTGGCTAGAGGCCAAAATCGAAGGGCGTACCGTGCAGGAAGTCGTACAGGATAAGTTCAAACAGAATTACCCGCAGCTGGCCGGGCCAAAATGATGGGCGGCGCCCCATCAGACCGGCTCCTCTTCTCCTGAAAAATCGCTGCGGGAAAGGTATATGATCACAATGCCGACGATGATCATCAGCAGCTTGATGACAAAGGCAGGCAAAGCACCAAAACCATCAATCCAACGCAAAAAGGTGAGCCGCGCGCCCACCAAGCTCAGGACGACAGCAGAAAAACCCATGCCCGTCAGCAGAAAACCAACCAAAGTGAAGAGTGCTTTGTTCTTGAACATATAAAAGCGCTGTTTGCAGTTCATCGGCCCGGAAAAGCCCGGACGGATTATTTTTGAGACGTTATACCCCCTCGGTCGCGAGAGGTGAAATTTTGACGGCTTTATTGTTGTGCCCTGCAAGGCAAAAAGCTCAGGCCTAGCCTACACAAAGCGTGGGGAAAAGGCCCACGGTAAGGCCGGCGAGCATTTTTAACGCCAAGGGTGCGTAAAGAAAAAGTCAAAAATCACTCATTCTGCCCGTAGAGCGTATATGTTAACAGCAAAGCTAAGGAACGGTTGGCGGGTTTGACTGCCACCAACACAAAATATCCCCGAGTGGACGCACTGGGCCTCCCCAATCCTTCCGCTCGGGCAGGCGCTGCCCGCTGCCTTTTGCACAATCACTGCCCTAACCAACTCATTCATGGTCAAACTGATAGAATGCCCAAGGGATGCCATGCAAGGCATCAAAACCTTCATCCCCACTGCCACCAAAGCCCGATACCTCAACCTCCTGTTGCAAGCGGGCTTTGATACCCTCGACTTCGGCAGCTTCGTCTCCCCCAAAGCCATCCCCCAAATGCGGGACACCGCCGATGTCCTCTCCCAATTGGACCTCTCGGCCTCCTCCACCCGCCTGCTCGCCATCGTCGCCAACCGCAGGGGCGCACAGGATGCCGCACAATTTGAGGAGATCAGCTACCTCGGTTACCCCTTCTCCATCTCCGAAACCTTCCAACTGCGCAATACCAACGCCACCATAGAAGAATCCATCGCCCGCGTTCAGCAGATACAGGACATCTGCCTCGCTTCCGGCAAAGCCCTCGTCGTCTACATCTCCATGGGCTTCGGCAACCCCTACGGCGACCCCTGGAACGTCGAGATCGTCCAAAAATGGGCCGACCGCCTCATCAGCATGGGCATCAATATCCTGCAGCTCTCCGATACCATAGGCGTCGCCAGCCCCGAGAGCATCGCTTACCTCTTCAGCTACCTCACCCCACACTACCCGCAGACCGAGTTCGGGGCCCACTTCCATACCGTGCCCAACAAATGGGAAGAAAAAATAGCCACCGCCTACCAACATGGCTGCCGCAGGTTCGATGGGGCCATCAAAGGCTACGGCGGGTGCCCCATGGCCAAAGATGACCTGACCGGCAATATGCCCACCGAAAATATGGTAAGGTATTTTCACGAAATCGGGGCCGATACCGGCGTCGACCGCCACACCTTCAGCCAGGCTATGGCCATGGCCGGCGAAGTCTTCCCCTTTTGAGCCTATGCCCTGAACAAACAGGCTCTGATGGCCGCACGGCACTCCGTTAGGGAGAGGGCGGCCCCTGCCGCCAGGGCGTGGCTCAGTCAGCAGGGCGTTACGTTGCGGGGCTCGCTGCCGCTCGGCCGCCCCACGGGGAGCGGCTTCACACCCCTCCACATCACTGCCGCGCTACCGCTTCTTTGGAGCAGCTTCTTCGTTAAAACAAAAGGTTCACACCCGCCTGGCCTTGGCGGAGAGCCGCTTCGGCTCAAGAGCGTGTTGGGGCTTTAGTAACCGGTCTGTCCCGCTAAGCTAGCGGGACACTTTTCTGCTTATACTTCGCCCCGAAAATCCTTCCCGCTTTTGTGCATCAAAAGCGGGGCTTGGCCAAACTCCGGTTTTCAGATCTTGCCTAATCAAAAAATGGCTGTCCTAATTTTTGGGGGAACATCAGAGTAGGCGGAAAAGAACAAAACTTGGGGTGTCAAGGGTTAAGGGATGAGCCCCAAACATGCGCTTAGCTGCAAGTTATGGGAAATAAATGAAAATCACACACTGCATACAATGAATAGGACAAAGGAAGACGACTGTTAAAGAAAGTAGAAGGGATTCAAGGCTTAAGAAATTTTTGGCCTACGATCAAACCTAATCATAGAAAAAGACAATTGAATAGCATTTTGTTAACATCTGAAAATCAGTTAATTATGATTGTTTTTTGAAGGGTTTTACTAATAGACTGGATTCGGAACTTTGAAGTTCTTATTTTTGTTCAACAGGAAAAAGAAAAGCTAAAGCTATGGAGAATTTGATGATTTCGAAGTACGTGAAGCTCTTTGAGTTAATGTCTTTAGAACTAAAAATAGAGCTTTTATCAAGGCTGGCAGATAGTATAAAGAGTGGATACTCTGGAGATAGGGAACCTGATAAGAAAGAGTTATCACGCGAATTATTTGGTGCTTGGGCAGATATGGATGATGACATAACTGAATTAATTTATTCATCACGAACGACTTCTGATAGAGAAATCAACTTAGACTGATAAAATGGCTCAATATTTATTAGATACAGATATCTGTATAGCCTTTCTAAAAGGAAAGAACAATTTGCTCGAGAAAACAGAAAAAGTAGGATTTGATAATTGTCATGTATCAGAAATTACAATTGGAGAATTAACTTATGGAGCTTATTACAGTGATCGTATAGAAAAACATAAAGAGGAAGTAATAAAGACGGAAAAATTATTTCAAATAGTCCCAATATTTGAATGCTTGGATTTCTTTGGCAAAGAAAAAGCAAAGCTTAGAAGAGAAGGTAATCTTATTCACGATTTTGACCTTTTGATAGGTGCTACAGCAGTTCATTTCGACATGATAATGGTTACAAATAATGAGAAGCACTTAAGTAGAATATCAGGTATTAAAATAGAGAATTGGATTAAAAATGAAGTAAAATAAATACTTCCCGCAACAATAGCTACATGTCATGCCGGTAAAAATCTTCGATTGGAAAATGGAGATTGAAAAACCCGCGCAGGCAGCAAAAGCCAGGCTTCGCCAATTTCGCCTTTTGCTGCCTGCGCTAGCATTTGTGAAATTGGACGAAAATGGTAAATGTAGAGTCCGGCACGTCACGTAGCCTGTCCGCTATACCAGATCGTCGTCCTGCCACTTCCTGCCCTTTTGCGGCTGCCGCTCATAGTCCCTCAGCTCCAGATAATCTTCTTCCGCTTCGGGGCGGCGGCCTGCATTCAGCCGGCGCAGCTCTTTGTCCATTTCGCGCTGCTCCCACTCCGGCTCCTCCCCCTTCATGCCCGGGTAGCCAAAAGCCTTAAAGTAATGCCCCAACAGGCCCATCCCCCAGCCCAATGCCGGGTAGATAAACCAGAAATGCCCTGTGCCCGTAAAAATATTGAGCAGGAACAAAAAGGGGATGACCATAAGGTAAGCGCCCAGATTCTGATAAAAGGCCTTCTTCTCGTCTACCCTTTTGCGGGCTTTTTCATACTTGTAGCGGTCCATATTCCAATTTTGCCGGCAAGGTGCGCTTTCATAAACCCACTTGCCACTTTTTTCGATGAACAGCAACTAGTGTCTTAAGTCATAAATCTCTGATACTTAAGTTGAAGTTATTTTCCGGCTAATCAAGGCGAAGGTTCGCGACTTTAGCCCGAGCTAAAGGAGCGGTTCTTTAACGAAGAGTAGGCGGAAAAGAACGAAACTTGGGGTGGCAAGGATTTATGGCTTGAGGCACTAGGAGCGTATTGGGACTTTAGTAACCGGCCTGTCCCGCTAAGCTAGCGGTTTGTCAAGTGTTAATTTATGGGTTGAGTGGGAGCGGATTTTGAGGCTAATCAAGGCGGATGTTCCCGCGCATAGCAGCGCTATGTAAGGGGTTGTCCAACGAAGAGTAGCCTCAAAAGCCGCCGCAGGCAACCCCTAATTTTAGCCTTGACAGATCACTAGAAGGCCAAAACCCCAACATCTCTAAGCCTCGGAAGAAGCGCCGGCCCTTGCCAGGCTCCCGGCCCATGCGCCCAAGCCTGCAAACAAGCCTCCGAACAGGCCGGTCGCCGCCACCAGGGCTGTACTGCCCAGGCCGCCCAGCAACACCCCGATCTGACTGCTCAATAGGCCGTCGTTGTTCGCGTTCAAGACGGCAGCATAGCCTGCCCACAGCAGGAAACCGCCCAAAAAGCCGCCCAGCAGCGCCCCTTTGGGGCGGAACCCGAACAGCAGTGCGATCAGGGCTGCGCCTACCGGCAGGCTCCACCAGGCCAGCAGGCCCTGTACCACCGCTCCGCCTACCAATACCGCCAGGGCCGCAGAAATTGTATCTTTCATCATTAGTCTTTTTCAGGTTGGAAAGTCATTTGGTACAGCGGGGAGACCGCCTTGTCGCCCGGCCCGTCCATCAGGTGCAGGGTATTGTACTCCCCCGCGGCCCACTTGTCCACGTCCGGGGCATAAAAGGGGCTGCCCGGGTTGCCAGACGGCCCGCCGGGGAACACCCCGTAGGCTTCAGGCGCTTCGCCCAGGGCCACGACCATCCGCCAGGAAGGCCCAAAGCCCTTCTGAATGGCATTCGGGGCATCATAATACCCGCCCACGCCAAGCCCCGTACGGGAAAATGCCGGTATGCGCCCCAAGTGGCTGATGCCCGTAGCCTTGTAGTCGGACCAGCTCTGCCCTTCGTAGCCCGCCACGACTTCCTCCCACGCCGCGAGCACCACATCGGCTGCCCGCTCGCGCTGCACCGTCTCTACCCGGTCGAAGAAGATATGCTCCGGCACTTCCTCCATCAGCTCGATAAACCGCCAAGCCTCAGGGTACAAAACCGGGGCCTGCTCTTCCAGGGTCTTGAAGTCGTCAAAAGTCATTTCGTAAGCCCGGTCAAACCACTGCTCAAACAGGGCCGGCGCACGGGCATCGGGCTCAAAGCTGTAGTCCCAGGCTTTCAGCTCCTTGAGCCACTGATCTTCCTCCGCCCGGCCTGCTATCAAGCCCAAGAGCACGGGCAGGGCGTCCTCCGGCTTCAGGCTGTGGTTGTCCAGCTGCAGGGCCTTCATATCTGCTACTGTGATGCCTTGCAGGCTGTCTAGCCTGCGGTTGATGTAGCGCCCCCGGTAGTCGTCAAAAGTGCCGTTGTAATAGTAAGGGTAATCCGGGCCCGTAGAGTGCTGATTGGCCGAACTGATGAACCCGCGCTCGGGGTTGGCCACGCGCGGCAGGTGCGCCTCCGGGATATACCCCTTCCAGCCATTAGCCGTTTGGGTGCCGTCTTGTATGAACCGCCCCTGCTGATCGGCCTTGATGGGCAGCCGCCCGTTCACCGTCATCGCGATATCGCCCTCGCGGCTGGCAAAAGCAAAATTCTGTGTGGGGCTGCTGTACCCCTTCAGCGCTTCCCGGTAGTCGTCCAGCCCTTTGCCGCCCATCAACTTCATGAAAGTGCCCAGCTCATAAAAAGGCTTCTCCGGCAGCTCATCCACAGCCAGCCAGTGCATGGCCAGGTCTTGCCCGCCCGACTCGTAAGCCACCGGCCCCCAATAGGTATAGCGCACCGTGTCCAAGACCGGCTCCCGCTGCCCGGCCACCACAATCCGCTCTTCGACCAGCTCTGCTTCCCGGGCTGCTCCATCCAATATATAGGACCGCTTTTGCTCGTCTGCCCATTCGATAGTATAAAGGTCTACCACATCGTGCCCGGCATTGGTCACCCCCCAGGCGATGTCCCGGTTGAAACCGATAATAATGCCCGGCACTCCGGGCAAAGAGACCCCGTAGGCTTCGTACTCAGGCGTAGAAATCTGTATCTCGTACCAGATAGAGGGCAAGGTGAGGCTAAGGTGGGGGTCATTGCAGAGGATGGGGCTACCCGATGCGGTCTTGTCCCCACTGACTGCCCAATTGTTGCTGCCGATAAAAGGCGGAGGCATTGGCATCAGCTCGCCCTCGTACAGCCCGGATAGCTGTACCTCGCTCACTTCCGCTGCGCCTTGCGCTGCTTCGAACGGCCAGTCTACACTTTCCGGTATGATAGGCGATTGATCCGGGTTGTACTCCGGGAAGAAATAATCGAACAGGGCATCGCCCAGCAGTTTCCGGGTATTGGTAGCCGGGATATCGTGGTGGCGGAAGCAGAGCGTCTCTGCCATAGATTTGAAAAAGATGGCCGTATGCAGCGGGGTCCAGGCTTCCGGCCGGTAGCCTAAAAGCTTGAACTCCACGGGGTACTCCGCAGGCGATAAACTCCCGATCCAGGCATTGGCCCCGGCCGTATAAGCATTGATGATGGCCATCTCGTCCGGTGAATGCTGCCAGGCCTTCAAAGCGTTCTCAGCAGCCCGCCTCAGCCCTTTCCGGCGCTGCATGCGGTCGCGCGCTACCGTGCCCTCGCCGAGCACCTCAGACAAGCGGCCTTCGGTAGCGCGCACCGATATGTCCATCTGCCAAAGGCGGTCCCTTGCGGTCAGGTAGCCCTGCACAAAAGCGGCATCCGTGCGGCTGCCAGCAAAGATGTGGGGCACCGCCCGCTCGTCGAAGACGACCTGTGCAGGCTGTTCCAGCTCCGGAAAAGACAGTGCTAGGTCAGCAAGGGCATCGATAGGCTCTGCATTTTGCCAAAAGCCAGTGAATGGGCTGAGGAAAGCGCCCAGCGCGGGCAACTGTGTGCCAAAGGGGTGGTGCCAGCTGCAAATGAGGGTCAGTGCTGTAGTGGCCGCCAAAGCCAGGAAAAACCTTAATCGTCGCATATTGTTAGGAAGAAGTTTTAGCTGCCCTGGGGCAGGTCTTGGTTTTACCGCAAACAAAGAGGAAAGATATGAATTCTTTTTTGAGGGGCATGGCCCTGTCCATTCTAATTCTGAGCGCTTGCACGCCAGCGCCCCGTCAGCACAGCGCCACAGGCGAGCAGGTATTCCGGACCACCGCCCCTTCCCTGCTCTATTTCAAAAACATGAAAAGCACGCAGTACAGCGTGGATGAAGAGCCGGGCACCCGCATTGAGGTATACCGGCCAGGCAGATGGCCGCAGCTTGGCCGGCCACAGCTCATCCCTGCTATCGCCAATCATTGGCTGGAGGATGAGGCCTACCTCCGCCTGTTGCCCAACAAAGCTTGGGCCGACAGCCCTCAGCAGATCGCACTGCTCAGGGACACCACGGCAGCCGGAGCAGCGGTCGTCTTCAGGCAGGGCAACCTGATGGAAGAGTATAGGGCCGGGCTGCAAGTCTACGAAGGGCTAAAACAGGGGCAGGCGTGGTACCTGAAGCGCCCCGATGGCCATTTCATCAGCCTTTGGCCAGAAGGCCCGGAGCGGGCGCTTTTCCTTTCTACCGTACAAGACTTCCTGCGGCTCACCGAAGCCGGCGGGTAGGCAGCCAAAGCCCGAAAGCAGGAGCCCCTGCTTGGCGCTAAAAGGGGCTTTAGCCTGGCACCGGCCTAGCGCTGCGAAGGGGTGGCCGAAGGCCAGACCCGACGCCCGTAGGGCGAGGGGCCGAGCGGATAGCGAGCCCCGCAGCATAGCGGCACCTGCCATCGGGCAGGGGCAGGCCCCCATCCTAAAAAACGGCAATCTGTTTTGTCGCCCGATTGCCCATCAAGAAAGTGGCGGCCATTGCTAAGGTCTTGTTATTTTGTGCCAGATGGAAAGCAGCCGCAAAATCATTCATATCGACATGGACGCCTTCTATGCGTCCGTTGAACAGCGGGACCACCCTGAGCTGAGGGGCAAGCCTGTCGCAGTGGGCGGCTCCAGCCTGAGAGGGGTGGTGGCCTCCGCCAGCTACGAAGCCCGGCAATTTGGGGTGAAATCTGCTATGCCCAGTGTGACCGCAGCACGGCTTTGCCCAGGGCTCATCTTCGTCAAATCCCGGTTTGAAGTCTACCGGGAAGTCTCACAGCAAATCCGGGGCATCTTCCACACTTATACCGATCTGGTAGAGCCGCTCTCCCTCGATGAAGCTTACCTCGATGTGACCCAGCCAAAGCGGGGCCCCAAATCTGCGACCCTTATTGCCGCCGCCATACGCCAACAAATACGGCAGGAGACCGGCCTGACCGCTTCAGCCGGCATTTCCTTCAACAAATTCCTGGCCAAGGTGGCCAGCGACATCAACAAACCGGATGGGATGAAGGTCATCCCCCCGGAAGAGGCCCTGGCTTTCTTGGAGCAGCTCCCGATCAAAGCCTTTCATGGCATCGGCAAAGTAACCGCGGAGAAGATGCGCCGCATGGGCATATTCAATGGAGAGGGCTTGAAGCGGCTGAGCGAGATCGAGCTCGTGCGCCGCTTCGGCAAAGCAGGGCGGCACTACTACCGAATCGTGCGGGCATTGGACGACCGCCCGGTGAACCCCAACCGCATCCGGAAATCTATCGGGGCCGAGCGCACCTACCGGGAAGATATCGAAGACCCGGCCGAAATGAAGGAAAAGCTGGCCTACCTGGCGGGCGTAATTTTCAAGTACATGCAAAAATCGGACAACTATGGGCGCACCCTCACGTTGAAAGCCAAGATGCCCGATTTCCAAATCATCACCCGCAGCAAGACCTTCGCGCGGGAGCTGAAGCGCCTTGAGGAGATCACTGCTGTGGCCTACGAGCTGCTGGAAGAGCACCGGGAGGAAATGCCCCGGGTACGCCTGCTGGGGCTGTCCGTGTCCAACCTGCAGAGAGAACAGCAAGCCGAGGGCATTCAGCTGGAAATTGATTTTGAACATCCAAACCTCGGAAACGAACCACATGAACCTGATCATTTTTGATGTTGACGGCACCCTGGTACATGCGGCCGGCAAAAAGGACAGCAAGGCTTTTGCCCAATCCTATGAAGAGACCTTCGGCCGCCCTTTCCCGACCATCGACTGGAGCCAATACGACCATGTCACGGACACGGTGATATTCGACAGTGTGATTGGGCAGCACTTTGGGCGGAAGCCCGGAGCCCAGGAGACCCTCCGCTTCCAAAGCTGCTACCAAGATAAATTGCGGCGCAACCGGCAGGACGCGCCGGGCCATTTCTCCGCTGTGCCCGGTGCCAGGGAGGCCATACTGCAGCTCGAACAGCGGGGGTGGACGGTGGGCGTTGGCACAGGCGGCTGGAAAGCGCCTGCCTTGATCAAGCTCGACCACGTCGAGATCAAAATAAAAGACGAGCTTTTTTCCGGGGGCGACGGCAAAGCCAACCGGGAGGCCATCTTGGAGGAGGTCATCTCTGCAGCGGCCCTTGCCAACGGCAGCCCGCCTCGCAGGGTGGTCTACATCGGGGACGCGCTTTGGGATGTGGCCACCACCCGCAACCTGCAGGTCGATTTTGTAGGGGTGCGCCACCGCGGGGACACTCACTTCCTCCGGGAGGCGGGCGCGCAGGCCATTATCCAAAATTATACCGATTTCGGCCTGTTCCTGCAGGCTATCGAGCAGGCGCGCCCGCCGCTGTGATTTTCCCGTAGGGGAACCTCAGGCCAAAACCCTTTGTTTTTCAAAGAGATGCAAAAGCACTTGATTTTTTATAGGACAAAAAATCCTTTAGGGCTTGGTTTTTTAGCTCAACCTCCCTTATATTTGCAACGCCTTAAGAAAAAGGGCACAGCGAAACACCGCTGATTCAGAGTCCGTAGCTCAGTTGGCTAGAGCACTTGACTTTTAATCAAGGGGTCCTGGGTTCGAGCCCCAGCGGACTCACTCTGAAAGCCCCCGGGAATACCGGGGGCTTTTTTTATTTGATGCCGCTGCGTACAGCCGTACGCCAAATAGTACTTCCTAGTTGTATCCGACGGTTGTTGAAAATCTGCTCCCGCTAGGCTCTAAGAGCGCCCTTTTGACTTGCCTGCGGTGCGCAGGCAGTTGCCGCTAGGGGAAAATAGCAGGTCATCAAAAATATTGGATTGGCGGGCTATAACTCAATGGTACTCCACGCACTCCCAAGCCCATAATCCTTTACTGTACCGCTCATTTTCTTTTCGGTTTAAAGATGGATAAATGTTACGGCATGATACAGCCGTGCCTTATCGGCTACACTGTTGCCTTGGAAATATAAAGAGGCCCGACTTGCTGTACAAGCATGCATCAATTCATTTTTTCTTTATACATTTAGCATTGTCCATAAGGACGGGTGAAATGATTTCTGCCGGGCATCCGCCCAGGCGCTCTAGTATAAAACCAAAACATGAATAACTTCCGCCAAACCGCCAATTTCATCTGGGAGATCGCCGACCTGCTCCGGGGCGATTATAAGCAGAGTGACTATGGCAAAGTGATCCTGCCCTTTACCGTGCTGCGGCGGCTGGATTGCGTGCTGTCGCCTACCAAGCAAAAGGTGCTGGACTATCTGCCGAGGCTGGAAAGCACCAAGGTGCAGAATGTAGACCCGATCCTGAACAAGGTGGCCAAGCACAACTTCCACAACCGGTCTAAATACGATTTTGAATTGCTGGTGGCGGACGCTGACCACCTTGCTGCCAACCTCCGCAATTACATCAATGGCTTCTCGGGAAATGCCCGGGAGATTATTGAGTACTTCGATTTTGACAAGCAGATCGACCGGCTGGAGAAGGCGAACCTGCTGTATTTGGTGGTCAAGCGCTTTGAGGAAGTGGACATGCACCCCGATGTCATGAGCAATGTGGAAGCAGGCTATCTGTTTGAAGAGCTTATCCGCAAATTTTCGGAAATTTCTAATGAGACGGCGGGGGAGCACTTTACGCCGCGCGAGGTGATCCGGCTTATGGTCAACCTCCTCTTTATCACGGATAAGGATGTATTGACGCAGGCGGGCATTGTGAAAACGCTTTACGACCCGGCGGGCGGTACCGGCGGTATGCTGACCGTAGCCGATGAATACGTGCGGGAGCTGAACCCGGATTCCCGCCTGGAATTGTTCGGGCAGGAGATCAACCCGGAGTCCTACGCCATCTTCAAAGCAGATATGCTGATCAAGGGGCAGAATGCCTCCAATGTGAAGTACGGCAACAGCTTTACCGAGGACGGGCTGGAAGGGCACACCTTTGACTATATGCTCTCCAATCCGCCTTTTGGCGTGTCGTGGAAGAAAGTACAGAAGCAGATCAAGAAAGAACACGAGGACCTTGGCTTTGCCGGCCGATTTGGAGCAGGGCTGCCACGGGTGAGTGATGGCTCGCTGTTGTTTTTGCAGCACATGATGTCCAAAATGAAGGAAACCGAGCAGGGCAGCCGTTTGGCTATCGTCTTTAATGGTTCGCCCCTCTTTACCGGAAGTGCCGGAAGCGGGGAAAGCGAAATCCGGCGGTGGGTCATCGAAAACGACAGGCTGGAAGCCATTATCGCGCTGCCCGATCAGCTCTTTTACAATACGGGGATTTCCACCTATATCTGGGTGGTGGATAATAACAAGCGCCCCGAGCGCAAAGGCAAGGTGCAGCTGATCAATGCGGTGGGTATGTTCAAAAAAATGAGCAAGAGCCTGGGGAATAAGCGCAATGAAATCAGTGAAGAGCAGATTGCTGAAATCACCCGCATCTACGGAGACTTCGAGGAAGGCAAATACTGCAAGATTTTCGACAACGAAGACTTTGGCTATAGCCGGATCACGGTGGAGCGGCCGGAGCGGGATGAAAACGGAGAGATTATCACCAACCGGAAAGGGGAGCCGAAGCCGGACAGCAGCCTGCGGGATTACGAAAATGTGCCTTTGAAAGAGGACATCGAGGCGTATTTCGAGCGGGAGGTGCTGCCGCATGTACCGGATGCGTGGATTGACTTCGATAAAACGAAGGTTGGCTACGAGGTCAACTTCACCCGCTACTTCTACGAGTATACGCCCCTGCGGCCGACTTCTGAGATCCGAAAGGATATCGAAGAATTAAGGGCAGCGATGCAGGGCATTACGGAAAAAGCAGTAAATTAAAGGGTAAAGGTTTCCATCATCAACCAAGTGAACGAAGATGTATATCAGGAAAGTAGTACTCGATAATATCCGGAATATAGACCACCTTGAGATGGATTTCCCAAGGGCGGTGGGCTGGCATGTCCTGATTGGAGATAATGGCGCAGGTAAGTCCACCATTCTACGGGCGCTTGCCTTGGCTATTATTGGCCCTTACGAGTCGAATGCACTGCGCCTGCAGTTGGTCAATTTCCTGAGAAGAAACCATAACGAAGGGAGTATAGAGCTACTTGTTGAGCGGGATTCAGAATTGGACCGTTATACTTCCAATTCCCGCCCGTTGGAGCGCCCTTTTGAAGCCGGAGTGAGAATCTCCCGGGTAGGGGATAACGGCAGAAGCACTGCTAAAATCGAACCGCTTAAACCATACCGCCATGCTCAAAAATACATTTGGAGCGGTAAAGAAGGCTGGTTCGCTACCTCCTTTGGTCCCTTCCGGCGGTTTACAGGTGGCAATAAAGACTGGGACAAGGTGTACTACGCCAACCCCAGAGCGGGTGCTCATCTTTCTGTTTTTGGAGAAGATGTGGCCCTAACTGAAAGCCTGGAATGGCTGCGGGAGCTCAAATACAAGGAGCTGGAGCAAAACGAGGAGGCCACCTTTATTCTAAATAGCCTGCGCACATTTATCAATGATGGAGCGCTGTTGCCCCACGGCAGTAAAATCGACAATGTTTCTTCTGAGGGGGTCTACCTGAAAGACGGCAATGGCCATGCTATTGAAATCACGGAAATGAGTGACGGCTTTCGCTCTATCCTAAGTCTGACTTTTGAACTGCTCCGGCAAATGGTGCTCACCTACGGTGCAAAGCAGGTCTTTAAAGACTTCGAAGCTGGAGATTATACCATCTCCATGCCGGGTGTAGTCATCATCGATGAGATTGATGCCCATTTACACCCCACCTGGCAGGCTCGTATTGGGCAATGGTTCACCAAGTACTTTCCCAGGGTACAATTCATAGTCACTACCCACAGCCCAATCATCTGCCGGGCGGCAGAGCGGGGCTCCGTCTGGCGTTTGGCGGCTCCCGGCTCCGGCACTCAGGCCGAACGGGTAACAGGTACCGCCCTCAAGCGCCTGATTTATGGCAATATCCTCGATGCGTACAGCACCGAGCTATTTGGGGAGGGCACCACGAGCTCACCGGATACCACCCGCATGCTGGAAGAACTGGCACAGCTCAATAAAAAGTCCATCACCGGGCAAATTTCGGATGAAGAAAGAAAGCGACGAGAGGAGCTTTTGAGTATTCTGCCTACTGAATCAGCCCATTCATGATACAATTGCCTGATAAAAGTTTGTCTGATGCTACACTCGCGGCCCTGGCAGGCTACCAACAAGAGGTAGATGGGGCGGGCGGGTACGCTGAGCGGGTAGATAAGGCTAAGGCAATCTGGCCTTCCAGACGCCAGAATCAGCCCTTTGATGAAGTTAAAAGCGTACTTACTGAAATGTGCTCCGGTGCCCGTAGGTGCGGGTATTGCGAGGACTCAATGGCGGATGAAATTGAACACATCTGGCCCAAAGACTTTTATCCGGAGGGCACGTTCGTTTGGAGTAACTACCTCTATGCCTGTGGACCGTGCAATGGGCCAAAAAACAATCAGTTTGCTATTTTTCCCGATGCCGACCCAGAGCAGTTAAAGAAATTAGTACATCCTGAAACCGGGTCCGTACAACCGCCTCTAGGCACATCCGTATTGATCGACCCCAGAGTAGAAGACCCTATCGATTACCTCTGGCTCGATGTAATTGACACCTTTGCCTTTACGCCTTTGGAAGATGATGAAAGCACAATCAGTTGGAAGCGGGCAAACTACACCATTGACGTTCTAAACCTCAACAGCCGGGACGCGCTGATTGAAGCCCGCAGAAATGCCTATGGCAGCTATCGCAGCCGTTTGTATGAATACGTCAATCGGATGGCCGATGGAGCGGCCCCGGAACAGCTGCAAGGCATCGAAGCGGAAATCAAGCGGGAAGGTCACCCTACCGTCTGGCGGGAAATGAAACGGCAGCAAGCACTTATCCCTGAGCTTCGGGAATTATTCGAACAGACCCCACAAGCCCTGAATTGGTAAAAACCCTTAAATCAAAACCGTATGACCCTTCAGCATAATGACAACCACCCTTTTCCACCTTATCCGGCATATAAAGATTCGGGGGTGGAATGGCTAAATGAAATGCCCGAAGAATGGAATAAAACTAGACTTGCATTTGTAGGGAAGTTTTCAAAAGGCAGAGGAATCGCGCGTAAAGACTTAACTGTAAATGGAGTTCCTGTCATACTGTACGGCGACATCTACACAAAATATGGTATCCAAACAGAGAAATTGATCCACGCTTCTTCCGAAGAAATTGTCGCAAACTCAGAAAAAATACTAACTGGTGATCTACTTCTTACAGGGTCAGGTGAAACTCGAGAAGATATTGGCAAGTGCGTTGTGTACACTGGGGCAGATAGAGCTTATGCAGGTGGCGACATTATTATTTTAAGGCCATCAAAAATACACAGTGTTTTCTTAAGTTATGCTCTCAATAGTCCACACCTCATAAGAGAGAAAGCAAAGCTCGCAAAAGGAGAAATAGTTATTCATATCTACAGCTCTCAGTTACGAACTATATCAATCCCTTTACCTCCCTACTCCGAACAAACCATCATCGCCCACTTCCTAGACCACAAAACCACCCAAATCGACGACGCCATCGACAAGCACCGGCAGCTGATCGAGCTGCTGCGCGAACACCGCGCCGCCCTCATCAATGAAGCGGTGACCAAAGGCCTCAACCCAAATGCGCCCATGAAGGACTCCGGGGTGGAGTGGATTGGGGAGGTGCCGGCGCATTGGGAGTTAGTGAAATTGAAATATTTGACAAGAAAAATCATTGATGGCACTCATTTTACTCCTAATTATACAGAAAAGGGTGTCCCTTTCATCAGAGTAACTGATTTGAAAAATGACATAATAGACCTTTCAAAAACAAAGTATATTTCAAAGGAAGAACACGAAGAATTGTCTAGAAGATGTAACCCTGAAAAAGGGGACGTTTTGCTATCAAAAAACGGAACAATTGGTATTACTAAAGTAGTTGATTGGGATTATGAGTTCAGTCTTTTTGTTAGCGTTTGTCTAATCAAGTTTACAGACAGACTGAATCCATACTTTTTTTCTTTTTTATTTAGTAGTAATGTAGTCGACCAGCAGATAAAAGAAAGCAGTAAAACAACCTCAGTTACAAACCTCCATTTAGACAAAATAAGAGAATTGCTAAGTATTGTTCCTCCTATTAATGAACAGCACCAAATTATCACTTACATAGAAACCGAAACCACCCGCATCGACCGTGAAATTGACCTCGCCCAGCAGGAAATCGCCCTCTTGGAAGAATACCGGCAGTCCCTGATCGCGGAAGCCGTGAGCGGGAAGATTGACGTGCGGGACTATGTGCTGGAAGATGATTGAATGTCCAAAAAACGGCAAAATATGGACACGAGACCAGGCTATTGTCCACAAAAATCATAATTTTGGACATAAAAAACTTTCGTGTCCAAAATGGGCACATTCCCGGACATGACCAATGCGCTGAAAATGACGTATGACATCCCTGCATTACCGTTGAAGGCCAATGTCGAGACCTTAAAGGTATTCAAGAAACTGCCAAAGGTGCGGGCTGCCCTTGCCGAATTGAAAGGGATTGGCGCTATCATTCCGAATATGGCCATTTTGGTGAATACATTGACCCTGCAGGAAGCCAAAGACAGCTCGGCGGTGGAGAATATTGTCACTACCCACGATGAGCTGTTTAAGTCGGGCTTGCACATCAAGAGCTTCAAAAGCCTGGCCTCCAAAGAAGTACAGCACTACGCATCCGCCCTGAACAAGGGCTTTGAAATGGTGCAGGAGCACAAGCTGATCACCAACCGGGTGATTTTAGATATACAGCAGGAGCTGGAGCAAAATTCAGCGGGGTACAGAAACGTGCCCGGCACACAGCTGGTCAATGACAAAACCAAAGCGGTGGTGTATACGCCACCCCAAACCGAAGCAGAAATCAGGCATCACATGGAGGTGTTGTTAAGGTATATCAATGAAGACGATCTGGAAGAGGTCGACCCGCTGATTAAAATGGCGATAATTCACCATCAATTTGAAAGCATTCACCCTTTTTATGACGGCAATGGGCGCACCGGGAGGATTATCAATATTTTGTATCTGGTAGCAAAGGGGCTGCTGGATTACCCCATTCTGTACCTCAGCCGCTACGTGAATCAGCATAAAGACCAGTATTATCATCATTTGCAGGAAGTCAGGCGCACCGGAGACTGGGAGCCGTGGATCCTCTACATGCTGAATGGCGTGGAGGATATTTCCCGCCAAAGTATTGCCTTGATCAAGGACATCAAGGAGGTCATGCAATCTTATAAAGTCCATATAAGGGATCATTACCCCTATTACAGCCAGGATTTGCTCAACAACCTGTTCCGGCATCCGTATACCAGGATTGAGTTTTTGGCAAAGGACTTGCAGATCAACAGGAAAACAGCGGCAAAATACCTGAATGAACTGGCGGAAGACCCTAAGAAGATCATCTCAAAGTACAAAATCGGGAAGCTCAACTACTATGTGAATAACGATCTGGTTGGCTTGTTAATCAAAGAATAGCAAAGGATATGGCAAAAGGCATACACACCGAAGACACATTTGAAGCGGCAATAGAAGCCGCCCTGCTCGACAGTGGGGGCTACACAAAAGGCGCCCCCAATGCCTTTGATGCCACCCTCGCCCTTGACCCGGAAACGCTCTTTACCTTCCTGCAAAGCACGCAGCCGAAGAAGTGGGAGAAGATCAGCAAGATTCACGGTACTTCAGTCAAAGAAAAGCTGCTCCACCGCCTCAACAAGGAAATCGACCTGCGCGGCATGCTCGATGTGGTGCGCAAGGGCATTACGGACTACGGCGTGAAATTCGACCTCGCCTACTTCCGCCCGGAAACGTCCCTCAACCCGGAAACGGAAGCCCTGTACCAGCAAAACATCCTCACCGTCACGCGCCAGGTGTATTACAGCACCAAGCACCGCAACAGCCTCGATATGCTGCTTTCCCTCAACGGGCTGCCCATTGTCACCATCGAGCTGAAAAACCAGTTCACTGGGCAGACCGCGGAAAACGCCAAGCGGCAATACCGCTACGACCGGGACTACAAGGAGTTGCTGTTTCAATTCAAAAAGCGGGCCTTGGTACACTTTGCCGTAGATACCGATGTGGCCTTCATGACCACCCGCCTGCGTGGGGCAAAGACCTACTACCTGCCCTTCAATCAGGGCTACCACAACGGCAAGGGCAACCCGCCCAACCCGGAAGGCTACCGTACGGAATACCTTTGGAACGAAGTCTGGCAAAAGGACAGCCTGATGCAGATCATCAGCAAGTTCATGCACATCGAAACGGAGGAAATTGAGATCGACGGCAAAATCCGCAAGAAGGAAACGCTGTTCTTCCCGCGCTACCACCAAATGGATGTGGTGCGCAAGCTGGTCCGGGAAGTCCGGCAAAAGCAAGCCGGCGAAAACTACCTGATACAGCACTCAGCAGGTAGCGGAAAGAGTAAATCCATTGCCTGGCTGTCCTATCAGCTGTTCAGCCTGCACAATCAGGAGAACGAACGGATATACAATGCCGTCATCGTCATCACCGACCGCACCGTGCTCGATGCGCAGCTGCAAAATACCATCTACCAGATTGAGCACAAGCAGGGCGTGGTGCAGAAGATTGACAAAGATTCCACGCAGCTTGCCGACAGCCTGTCCAAAGGCGGCAGCATCATCATCACCACCCTGCAAAAGTTCCCCTTTGTACTCGATAAAATCGACGACCTGCCGAGCCGGAACTACGCCGTTATCATTGACGAAGCGCACAGCTCGCAGGGCGGAGAAGCCACCAAGAAAATGAAGGAGGTACTTTCCGGCACCTCCCTGGAAGATGCCCTGGCCGAAGAAGCGGATACCGAAGACGAGGACACCGCATTGGACGAAATCCGGCGCTCCATGCTATCCCGTGGCAAGCAGCCCAACCTCAGCTTTTTTGCCTTCACCGCTACGCCAAAAGCCAAAACGCTGGAAGTATTCGGCACCAAGGGCATAGACGGCAAGCCCCGGCCGTTTCACCTGTACTCCATGCGGCAGGCGATAGAAGAAGGCTTTATACTCGATGTACTGAAGAACTATACCACCTACAAAACCTATTACAAGCTATCCAAGGCCATTGAGGATGATCCCGAGGTCAACAAGAAAAAGGCCGCCCGGGCCATCGGGCGTTTTTTGTCCCTCCACCCGCACAATCTCGCACAAAAGACCGAAGTGATGGTGGAGCATTTCCGGCAGGTGGTGAGCAAACAGATCGGCGGTAAGGCGAAAGCAATGGTCGTGAGCGGTTCACGCCTGCACGCCGTGCGCTACAAGCGGGAGTTTGACCGCTACATCAAAGAAAAGGGCTACGGCCAGGGCGATCGCGCTATCAAAACCCTGGTAGCTTTCTCGGGCAAAGTCATTGATGAGGGCGTAGCCTTTACCGAGCCGGAAATGAACGGCTTCGGCTACAAAGAGCTGCGCAAGAAATTCGATACCGACGAGTACCAGATACTGCTGGTAGCCGATAAATATCAGACCGGTTTTGATCAGCCGCTGCTCCACACCATGTACGTCGATAAAAAGCTATCTGGGGTCAAAGCCGTGCAGACGCTCTCCCGCCTGAACCGGACCACCTCCGGCAAGGAAGACACTTTCGTACTGGATTTTGTCAACGACAGGGAATCCATCCTTCAGTCCTTCCAGCCGTTTTATGAGGTCACTACCGTAGAAGAAAACACCGACCCCAACCACCTCTACGACCTAAAAAGCGAGATCGACAAAACGCAGGTCATCTGGGAGACGGAGGTGGACAAATTCGTGGAAGTCTACTTCTCCAACGTCAAGGTGCTAAAAGTCAAAGAACAGCGGAAGCTCAACGCTTATGTCGATCCGGCCGTGGAGCGCTTCAAGGGGCTGCCCGAAGAAGCACAGGATGATCTGAAGAACGCCATCCGCACCTTTACCCGCCTGTACTCCTTCCTGTCCCAGATTATGCCCTTCCAGGACATGGAGCTGGAGAAGCTGTTCACCTACCTGCGCTACTTCCAAAAGAAGCTCCCCAAGCCCAACCTCTCCGACCGCTTTCAGCTGACGGACGAAGTAGCATTAGAATACTACCGCCTGCAAAAGATAGAGGAAGGCCAGATCGCCCTGCAAAAAGGCGAAGAGGGGCAACTATCGGGCGTAAAAGAAGCGGGGGTGCGGTACAGTAAGGAGGAAGTCGCCCCACTCTCTACCATTATTGAGGTGCTAAACGAAAAGCTTGGTACTGATTTTAAGCCCGCCGATCAGCTCTTCCTCGATCAAGTCAAAGAGGACATGATACAGGACGAAACGCTTGCTAAGCAGGCTAAAAGTAATACTAAAGAAAATTTCAGGTACGGTTTCGAGGATATATTCATGGATAAGCTGATCGAGCGCATGGAGCAGAACCAAGAAGTCTTTAACAGGCTAATGGATGATGATCGCATGGCGGGGATTGTTAAGGAGATGATTCTGGATGAGGTGTTTGAGCGGCTGGGGGGTGGAGCTAGAAAATAACAGCGTATGGAATGGTGGGAAAAGATATTAGCCTACTTAGTACAGCCCGTTAGTATAGCTGCGGTGCTTGCTTATTTCGGCAAACGGCTAGTAGAGCAATACCTCAATAAGCGGGTAGAAACCTACAAGGCAGAGCTGAAACACGAAACAGATTTGGCTATTGCCGAGACTAGGCACGAGCATGAAAAAACTCAATTCCGGTTTACGAAACTCCACGAAATCAGGCTAGAGGTAGCCAAAGAGATGGTAAGCCGATTGGTTGACCTGCGGGTACTGTTCAAAAAAGAGTTGATCGATATTGCCTCTGGGATTATCTCCCTGGAGAAAGATGAAACCATTTGGGAGGCCCTCCACGAAAAACTGACCGCGTTTGAAATTTACTACATCAAGCACCGCATGTTTTTGACCTCGGAAGCCGGGGAAAAGATAGAGGATTTTCTGCGCTTGCTCAATCACACCAATACCGCCAACCTGAATGCCAGCTATTTCATCGCTTCTGGTCAGGAAGAGCTTTCGAACCAAGGGGTTAAGGAAAAGACTGAGGTGACAACAATAGTGAATGTCAGTATTCCCAGGGCGATACAAGAGGTGGAACAGGGCATCCGGGAGATGATGGAGTGGTGAAGTTTACGATTGGATGATTTCAAATAAGGATAGGGGCCTGCCCCTGCCAGCGGGCAGGTGCCGCTATGCTACGGGGCTCGCTATCCGCTCGGCCCCTCGCCCTACAGGCGTCGGGTCTGGCCTTCGGCCACCCCTGCGCAGCGCTAGGCCAATGCCAAGCTTGAGGCACTAGAGCCTGGAAAGCATAAACGCCTGCAACATTTAATCTCCCCCCCATGGCTTGTTAGCAAAATTGCAAATCAGCCCCTGATCATAAAATAATGCCTTTGGTCAAAATGAGCTCAGAACTTTTTAAAAACAAGAAAGCACATAAAGTTAAAGGCAACATTTTCAGCCCATTATGAATCCACTGCAGCTCCCAGCGGACTCACGCTGAAAGCCCCCGGGCATACCGGGGCTTTTTTTATCCCCCTCCGCCGCTTATCTTGACCGCACGATTCAACCCAACATCTCTTCAACCCAACTATTGAGCGATGGACAATTTGACACCTGCAGAGCTAAGGCGGTATGCCCGCCACCTGGCCATTCCCGGGTTCGGGCCACAGGCACAGAGCCGCCTAAAGCAAAGCCGTGTGCTGGTCCTTGGTGCTGGCGGGCTGGGCAGCCCTATCCTCCTATACCTTGCTGCGGCCGGCATTGGGCACATACACATCGTAGATTTCGATCAGGTAGAACTGACCAACCTCCAACGGCAGGTCCTCTTCACAGAAAGCGACCTCGGGCTCCCTAAGGCCCGGCAGGCGGCACTGCGGCTAAAGGCCCTCAACCCCCATATTGACATCCAAGCCACCGTATCGGCCTTCACATCGGAAAATGCCCGGGCGATGGTCAGGGCCGCAGATTTGGTGGTTGATGGCACAGACAACTTCCCGACCCGCTACCTGAGCAACGATGCCTGCCTCTTAGAGGGCAAGCCCCTTGTTTACGGCTCTATCTACCGGTTTGAAGGCCAAGTGTCGGTCTTCAACTTAGCGCGCGGGGATGGCAGCAGAGGCCCCAATTACCGCGACCTTTTCCCTACCCCACCGCCGCCTGAGCTTGTGCCCAATTGTGCTGAAGGGGGCGTATTGGGCGTACTGCCCGGCATTATCGGCAGCCTGCAAGCCAGCGAGGCCATCAAAATATTAGCCAATATCGGCTCCCCCCTAGATGGGGAGCTGTTCCTATTTGACGCCACCACCATGCTCAGCCGCAAGATAACCATCCGAAGGCAGGCCCATGAGCCCGTCACTGAGCTCATCGACTACGAGCAATTCTGCCGGGCAGGAGCATTGCCAGAACCGTTCGGCAGGATCTCCCCCTCCACCCTCGATGCCTGGCAGCGAGCCGGCAAAACCTGCCAACTGCTCGATGTAAGGCAGCAATACGAGCGCGAGCACAGCCATATCGGGGGGGCACACTGCCCGCTCGACCGGGTGAGGCACACTGCCCTTGGCCTGGACAAAACCGCCCCTACCGTAGTGTACTGCCGGAGCGGGAGCCGCTCTGCCAAAGCTGCCCGGTGGCTGATGGAAAAGGGGTTTGTGGAAGTGTACAATCTTGAAGGAGGGCTAAAGGCTTACCGTGACGAAGTGGACGGCTCCCTTACTGTCCTTTGATCCAAGCTTAGTGCCCCGATCCCCATGGGTGTAAACCAAAATGTCGCAGGCCTTGAGGCACTAGCCTGGCATTGGCCTAGCGCTGCGAAGGGGGGGGACGCCCGACAGGGCCGAGCGGACAGCGAGCCCCGGAGCATAGCGGCACCTGCCCGTTGGCAGGGGCAGGCCCCTATCCTTACGGAGGGGGCATGAGCTGTTCAAGCGCGCGCCGGCTTTTTCCGGGAGCCTGGGGCTGAAGAAGAAGCGAACGGAAAGAAAGCGCCTGTGAAACTGCGATGCCCCCAAGCTTATTGGAGCAAGGCTTCTGCCACAGCCTCCCACTGCAGCCCATTGTGGCGCATCAGGGCTACGCGGCGGGCCTCGAAAGCCGAAAAGAAACCCTCTTTTTCGGCCCATTCCATTATCGCCCGGAACTGCCCGGGCTTCATATCCCTGAAAGCCAGTGTCAAATGAGGGGTAAAGCCGTACGGGCGGCTTGCAGCCTGCCCAAAAGCAGTTTTCAAGCCCTGCACAATAGCTTGCTGCAAAGCATACAGCCCTTCCGCTGCTTCCACACGGACATACACGACCCGCTCATCAAAGTGGCCTACGCCATTGAGGTGTACCGTGAAGCCGGGCCAGCGCCTTACGAGCTGATCTTGCCAGGCGGCCAGCTCCGCCTCCTGTGCCGCAGGAGCATGAAATGGAGGGGCTAGGGTAATATGCGGGGGCGATTTCAAAGCATGGGACGGCCCAAACTGTGCTGCGATCGCTTTTTTGGCAGCCTGCAGCTGCTCAGACAAGCCTGGCGGGGGCAACAAGCCTATAAAATAGCGCTCCTGTTTACTCATTGCCTGTAAGATCAAACTCGTATACTGCCCCGGGCACTTCACTCATCAACTGTGGCCCGTAACAGCCGGCGGGGGTCTGAAACCCGGCCTTGAAATCACCTGTCAGGGCTTTCCCTGCAATCAGCAGGCTTGTCGCAGCGGTCAGGGTATACCCTTCAGGCACGACCGCCCGCCCGGAAACCTTTTGGCCCGATGCGGCCCGGGCTTCCCCCCATATATAGCTCCGCGCAGCCTCCCGCTCCTCAGGGCTTGGCCCGGCTGCGCCTCTCCGGATTTTGTCCTGTGCCCGCTTGCGGACTACCGGCAGGCGCAAGAACCAATTGAAATACTTCTGGTACTTGAGGCGGCTGTGCGTTTTGGGGTGTACAGCAGTGTACACCTCAATATTGGGGATGCCCGTAGTGTAATAAGCCGTAGACACATCGCCCCACGGAATGGTCATGGCCAAGCGGTCAAAATCAGGGGCAAAAGCAATTTTCCGGCTTTTGTGGCCCAGGGGGACCGCAGTAATCTTCCCATTTTTCCGGATGGCGCTTTTGCCCCCCAAGTTCTCGGCCATGGTCAGGGCTGTGCCTCTGGAATAACGCCCGCCCCGTGTAGCAAATGCCAAGGACAGCTCTTCGGCAGCAGGGAGCTTTTCCTTGAGCAATGCCGCCATGCAATCTGTAGGCACCACATCGAAGCCCGTGCCGGGCATCAGCATAATACCGGCCTTAGCAGCCCGCGGGCCCAGCTTTGCCGCCTGTTCGAAAACTGCAATTTCCCCCGTGATATCCAGGTAATGCACGCCGTTGCGTATACAAGCTTCCATCATTGGGGCTGCCGTATGCGAAAAGGGCCCGGCAGCGTGCAGGACAGCCGATATGCCTTCCAGGGCGTCATCCAAAACCGATGGCTCTTCCAGCCCGAAGGCTTTCCAAGGCATGCCGAGCTCTGCCGCGAGTTTTTCAAGGGGGGCTCCCCTCCTGCCGCACAGCAGCAGGCGCTGCCCATCTTTGGCGGCTTTGCGGGCAATCAGCTCGCCGGTGTACCCGTAAGCTCCATAAAGTAAAATCTGAGGCTGCTGCATAAGGCGGTAGGTTGATGTTAGCCCAAATTTACACAATCGCCTGCCCTGCCCCTAATGGACAGGGCAAAGACCGTCATTTTTCTCCTGGCAGAAGATGCCCATTACTCGCCATTGCGGCGAGGCGCACGGCTAAGGCGTATTTCTACCCTCCGGTTAGCTGCCCGCCCTTCGGCAGTCTCATTGCCCGCGACCGGCTGGGAAAAACCAAAGCCAACCGCTGTCAACCCTTCGGGAGGAGCCCCGCTTTCAATCAGGAACTTCCGGACAGCACGGGCCCGCCGCTCAGAAAGCTCCTGATTGTAGCCCTGCCCGCCAGCATTATCCGTATGGCCGCCTATTTGCGCCTGCAGCCGATTGCTCTTCAGCCATTGTGCCAGACGCCTGAGCTCTGCATAAGACTCCCGGGCAATGATATCGCTATCCGTCTCAAAGAAAAGGTTGGGCAATGGCAAAGCCTCGCCCGACGCGATAACCTCCGCTATACGGGGGACCCTCACGGCCTCCTCCCGGTGCAATACATCCGGCTGCCCACGCAAATCCAGGTTGTTGCTCACCGGAAACAAACCTTCCCCCGTAACCGTGTAGCTGTACAGCCCACCTTGCGGCAGCGTGAGGAAGAAACGCCCCGTAGCAGGGTCTGCCACTGAGCGGCCGGCCACCGCCCCAGTTTCCATATCCCGGACGACAACCTCCGCCTCGACCGGCTGGCCGTCTACCCCAACCAACTGCCCTTGGATGGTAGAGACCGGGACAGGGCGGTACGCCTCGGGCACCCCTACCCTATAGAGCTCTTCCCGCCAGCCAGGGGAGAAACCAGAAAAGTAGGCCCACTTGCCATCGGTGCTGATGCGGTAGCCCCAGTCCTGGCCCGGCCCGTTTATTTCCTTGCCCAAATTGACCGGCTCGCTCCAGTCCAGCCACCCTTCCCCTTGCCTGCGGGAAACGTAAACATCCAAATCCCCAAACCCGCCGTGGCCGTTGCTGCTAAAGTACAAGGTGCGCATATCAGGGTGCAGAAAGGGGCTGCGGTCTTCAAATGGCGTATTGAGGGCCGGCCCCAAATTGATTGGATCACCCCAGCTGCCGTCCGCCTCCCGGAAAGAAAGGAACAAGTCGATATTGTGCTCGTTCCTTGCGCCCGTGCACCAGATGCTCCGGGCTGCAAATACCGCCACATCGCCGGAGCTGTTCAACACGGTCATCCCTTGCCAGTCGGGGCGCCGGGCTTCCTCAAAAAATGGCTTTTTGGCAGACCAGCCGCTGCCTGTACGTGTAGCATACATCACCTCGCCGCCTTGGTACATGAGCAACTGCTGCCCGTCTGTGGAGATGGACAACGGGGCTTCATGGTTGGTGGTGGAGTTGAGTTCAGCAACTGCCTCCGGGCGGGCCCATTCTTCCGGGCCCAGGCGCTTCGACCGGTAAATATTCTCGTCTTTCTCATCGAACCGGCAAAAGTACAGCCACTCCCCATCGGCAGAAAGGACAGGGGCGTACTCCCCGAAAATAGAATTGACGGCCGGGCTGACCCCTACCGCTTCCAATCCTTCCCCTTGTGCTTGCAGGTTTTCCAGCAGCTCATTGATGCGGGGGTCTGAAGGCCCGAAGGCAGGCTGAAAACGGCGGATATCAGCCATTGCCCCGTTCCAGTCCCCCTCTTCCAAGTCACGGGCAACCAGCTGCATCAAAGCCACATAAGCTTGTTGGGCGGGGGCAGCCAGCTCGATATACCTTTCGTACACCTCGCGGCGGTCATCGGTATAGCCCAGGCTGAGGTCAGGGCTCATTTTTGCTACCGCAATAGCCCGCCCGATATTGAAGCTGTCCCGGAAAAAAGGGTACCGGTTTTGAAAGCCCAGCAGGTCAGACCAAGCGCCGGTGTAATAGTGGTAAAAGTAGACCACCCGGACCGTTTTGGGCATCAGCCGCTGATCTGCGCCCCGGATATACTGCTCTGCAACCGTGATGTAAGGCTCCCTGGCCAGTGCCTCGCTCAGTGGAGCGTCAATTTGGGCTGCCAGCTCAGGGCGGGAGCCGAGCAGCTCGAGGAGCGCTGGGAGCGCGCGCGTGTCTGAAGCAGCAGCCCAGGCGCTAAAAGCTTGATCTTTCAGCGCCTCTACCAGGTCAGGGCGGTAGCGCTTCAGGGCGAGCTCCTGCTGAGCCGCAAAAAGCAGCAGGCTGTCTATATGATGTGGCAGCTCTCGAAGCCTAAACCCCAATAGCGCTTTCATTGCCCGGGCTTCCAATTCGTAAGGGATCCGGCCGTAATGATCGAGATAATGCCTTAGCGGGGCGCTGCCCCCTTTCTGCAAGTAATGCTCCAGCCCTGCTTCCCGGATATGCTGCTTGAGCTCACGGGCAGTGGCAGGGCTATAGCTCCCTGCAGGCAGCCTGCCTTGTTGGCGCCCGTTGAGCTTGCGGTAAGACCGCTGCGCTGCTTGCAGGGCATCATAAGCTTCATCGGGCTGAAAATGAGGGGAGAGGGTGTCAGCAAGCAGCTTGGCCATATTGAAATAAGCGACGGTTTCCCGCACAGGGCTGCCCGCTGCCTCCTGCAGCTCCTTCAGCGCATCTTGGTAAGACTGGGCCAAACTGGCCGGGATCGCGGCAACAGCTAGCAGGAATATGAGCATTGGGCGGTAGGGCATGTGTTCGTGTTTGGTGTAAGGCAAGGTGGCGGAAGCCCCTGCCAGCCTTAAACGCATAACAAGAACGAAGGCGTATCTGTTGCTTTTGGAGTTGGCTAGACTGAATACCGTATAGGCTATCGCCCGTTAAAATGCTTTTCCCTGCGTTCAAGAAAAAGGATGCTATATGAGCGCAAACCAGATTGCCGCTTTTTCTGGAGGGGCCTGCCCCTGCCAACGGGCAGGTGCCGCTATGCTCCGGGGCTCGCTGTCCGCTCGGCCCCTCGCCTACAGGCTTCGGGTCTGGCCTTCGGCCACCCCTGCGCAGCGCTAGGCCAAGGCTAGCCTAAAGCCCGAAAAGCATCAACGCCTGCTGCATTTTGGTTGACGCCCCTGCTATACTGCGCAATATTGATTAGAACGCGCCTGAATTAAAAACGCCGCCTTGCCTTTTAATCAGCAGGACGGCGCCACTTGCAATCCAAAAAGTGATCTTTACTGCCCACAATGGGTGGCAGCAGTCAACGCTGCTGCCACCCCTGTGTACATGGGTTTTCCGCTTATTCCGGCAGCTGCTCGCGCAGGCTGAAGGTGACAATTGAAGATACGTTCGCAGCGGTAGGCACTGCGATGTTGAAGATAAAGTCTACATCGTTGAACGCACCCGTGTACTTCGTCTGCCCGTTCATGTTCACGTCCGTCA
>NZ_VOOR01000046.1 GCF_007993045.1 Phaeodactylibacter luteus | reverse complement strand
CCATCAGCGATAATACGAAGAGTAGCAGCCCGGCCCGAAGGATGAGTAAGGTCGGTCCGTAAGGCCGGGCTCCGTTTTGACTAAGATCAGATTTGCCAAGAGGGTGTTGTCTTGAAAAAGGCAGCACCCTTTTGGTATAAAGGCAGGGCAATATCCGGTGAGTAAGATCAGGTATGCTTGCCAAGCGCTGTCATTTGCAATGCAGATTCATTAGGTAAGGTGTATCTTTGGCCCATGCCAGTATCCATTACCATAGTATCCTACGATAGCGACTGGCCGCACCGCTTTGAGCAGGAAGCCGTACAAATACGGCAACAACTGAGCGGTATGGTACAAGCATTGGAGCATATCGGGAGCACTGCTGTGGAAGGGCTGGGCGGTAAGCCAATCATTGATATGATGCTGGGCGTAAAAGCAACTGAACCTGCCGCCCTTAGCCCTGTTGTCCATCAGCTGATGAGCATGGGCTATTGCTATTTCCCACTGTACGAGGAAGGCATCTACCGCGACCGCCGTTTTCTAGCCCGCTACGAAGGGCTGCCGTCCATGCGTATTGAATCGCACAGTCAGTTTCCCGACCGGGCCGCTTACCCTCCGTTGTTCCATGTACATTTGTTAAGTATAGACAGCCCATACTGGAAGCGGCATTTGCAGTTTCGGGATTACCTAAGGGCGCACCCTATCGCCCGGGATGCCTACTACCGGATGAAAGTAAAGTTGGCCCGTGGTGTATGGGAAAGTGGAGAAGACTATGCGCAGGCGAAAAGGGGGTTTATTCAGCGCATAGAGCGTTTAGCAGAGTTAGGGCTGTGATGAGCGAACGGCCAATGAGGCTTGCTCATTGACCGTTCGAGATTGGGGATACAGTAGGGAGGGGTTAGATATGCAGGGCCCGGTTGGCCGTTGCAGCAAGTGCCGCCTCCTTAGTCGCTTCGGTATAAGTTGGGTGAGCGTGGCTCATGCGTGCGATATCTTCGGCAGATGCCCGGAACTCCATCAGGGCAACTGCTTCGGCAATCATGTCTGCTGTCCGCGGCCCAACCATGTGAACGCCAAGCACCTCATCGGTCTCCTTGTGCGCCAGTATCTTTACCATCCCTTCGGTATCTGTGCTTGCCCGTGCACGCCCGAGAGCTTTCATCGGGAACTTTCCGGATTTGTAGGGCACACCGGCATCTTTCAGCTCCTGTTCGGTTTTTCCTACGCTAGCTACTTCTGGCCAGGTATACACTACGCCCGGTATGAGATTGTAGTCGATATGTGGCTTTTCGCCGGCAATAACTTCGGCTGCGAAGACCCCTTCCTCTTCAGCTTTATGCGCAAGCATAGCGCCACGGATCACATCGCCGATGGCATAGATGTTGTCCACATTCGTTTGCAAGTGGTTATTAACTTCCACCCTGCCACGGTCGTCGGTTGAGATGCCCACGTTCTCCAGCCCGAGGTTGTCGGTATACGCCCGCCGCCCGATGGCAACGAGGCAGTAGTCTGCATTGATGGAAAAGGCGTCTTCGCTGTCCCGCTTCTGCACAGAGACGGTCACGCTTTTTTTATTGATTTTGACGTCTGTCACCCCATGCTTGAGGTGGAATTTGACGCCTAGTTTTTTCAGGGCCCGCATGAGCTCTTTGCTGCAGTCGATGTCCATAGTAGGGATGATGCGCTCCATATACTCGACCACTTCGACTTCTGTTCCAAGCCGGGCAAAAACAGAACCTAGCTCAAGCCCAATAACGCCGCCGCCAACAACGACCATTCGTTTAGGCACCTCATCAATATTTAGCGCTTCGGTAGAAGTGATGACCCTTTCTTTGTCGTAGTTGAAATTGGCAGGGACAATCGGTTTGGAGCCGGTGGCGATGATGATTTTTTCGGAGGTGATTTCCTCCGTTGAGCCATCCTCCTTTGCGATGCTCAGGGTATTTTTGTCTTTGAAGCTGCCATGGCCATGGTAGACATCAATCTTGTTCTTCTTCATGAGGAACTCAATCCCTTTTACCGTTTGCCCGACCACATCATTTTTCCGAGCAATCATCTGAGGCATATTTACCTTCAGGCTCTTCAGCTCAATGCCGTGCAGCTCGAATTTCTCTTTAGCATTGTGATAATGCTCCGAGGAGTCTAGCAATGCTTTGGATGGGATACAGCCGACGTTCAGGCAAGTACCTCCCAAGCTATCGTACCGCTCGATAATAGCGGTCTTTTTGCCGAGCTGTGCAGCCCGGATAGCGGCGACATATCCTCCTGGACCGGAGCCTATGACGGTTACATCGTATTTCATCTGCGTACAAAAGTTTATATGGTCTCAAATATGCCCTTTCGCTTAGCGCGAAAAAAGCTTTGGCAAAGGTGCTGTAGTGTAAACAACCCTTCGTTGGGAAAGGCTCAATGACGGCCCTGCTTTCCTTGTAGCTCGTTCCTATTGCAAATCCACGCTTGATGGACCTGGCTTCCCCACTAATTTTTCATTCAGCCCGCTCAACTCAGATTCAGTCGCTTTGCAAGGCAGCAGGGGGTGTAAGTCATTGATTTTAAAAATGAAACCGCATCAAGAGAGCTATTAAGGCTTCGGTGCATCAGGTTTGGGGTTGTCGTTCCGTCTGCCCCGCCCTTTGCCGCCACGTTTTCTGCGGCTACTGCTTTTCTTCTTGCCTTGGTTGGGGCCTTGGTCTTTGCTCTGCCCATCCCCTTTGGAAGGCGCCGGAGCTTTGGGCTTGGTGTTGTTGCCAGCAGAGGTACTGCTTTCTTTTGCAGTATTGGTATGGCCTCCGATTTTTTTGCCCTTTGACTTTTTGCGGCGGCGGCTTTTTTTGCGCTTTTCCTCTGGCAGCTCAATAACACCGGTGACGTCTTCGTAGTCCATTTCCACTTCGCTCTGATCCACATCTAGGATGACCTGCAGGCTAACGAGGTCAGCGGGCTTTTCCCCCCTCTTATTCTGCTGCTTGATCTCTTTTGCTACTGACGCTTCCAGTGCATACAATTTGCCCCGTCCGCTTTCATTTTGGTAGGCATAGTACATCAATCCTTTGAAGATGTCCGTTTTGATCAAAATGGCGGTGCCGGCAAGGGTATGCAGTTTATCCGCATTGCGCGGGAACTGTTCCAGGGCGTCCAGGTAGGTATCGAGCTCGTAGTTGAGGCAGCATTTGAGGCGGCCGCACATACCGGAAAGCTTAGATTGGTTGATGGCAAGGTTCTGATACCGTGCAGCAGCCGTGGTGACCGACTTGAAATCGGTGAGCCAGGTGGAGCAGCACAGCTCCCGCCCACAGGAGCCAAGCCCCCCGATCCGTGCCGACTCCTGCCGCGCCCCGATCTGCCGCATTTCGATTTTCACACGGAACTCCTTGGCATAGTGGCGGATGAGCTCCCGGAAATCTACCCGCCCATCAGCGGTATAATAGAAAGTAGCTTTCCGCTTATCGCCTTGGTATTCCACATCGCCCACCTTCATGTCGAGATTCAGGCTACGGGCAATGGCCCGTGCGCGGACCATGGTGTGCATTTCCATTTCCCGGGCTTCAGCCAAGCGCTCCAGGTCCCGGTCATTGGCTTTTCGGATGACGTTGAGGTTGACATCTTTCTCCGAAGTTTTTTTCTTCTTCATTTGCAGGCGGACCAGATCGCCAGAGAGGGTAATGCGGCCGACATCCATGCCGGTGCCGGTCTCCACGACGACCATGTCCCCTGTTATAGCACGGGTATGTTCCTGATTGCGGAAAAAAGCCTTACGTGCACCATTTTTGAAGCTGACCTCGACCACATCGAAGGGGTCAGGTTCAGTAATTTCGGTAGCGGCGAGCCAGTCATAAGTGTTGAGCCGGTTGCAGCCGCCGGTGGCACAACCGCCATTGCTGCGGCACCCCTTGGGGCTATCTGTACTGCAAGTTGTACATCCTGTACATCCCATAATGTTCCTATCTGTTTATATTGATGCAGAAGGGGCACGCCCACTCCCCTTTAAAAAAGGAGCTTTGCGGGCAGCCCGGTGTAGGCTTCTGCTGATTTTCGTTTTAAAATATGGTGCATCTTGATAGAGGCATCCAAGAATAACACTTTCGGGTTGGCGTTGCGTTCGACGGCAAAGATACAATCGTTGAACAGATGGCTGAGCTGTTCAGCTTGGTCTAAATCTAAAACAGCGGCCATCTTCCGTGCAGACTCCAATTCTTTTTCCTGTAGGCGTGCCCGGGCATTCCCGTTAGTGGCTTTGAGCAGCGTCAGCTCCCGCAAAAAGTGAAGGGCATACAGCAGGAAATGCTTTTGGGTTTCCCGCCCTTTCTCTGCAAAGGCTTCAGACCATTGCACGAGATTAACGGGTTTTCCCTGATAGCCATTGCGCATCCAAGCCAGGAATAATTGAGCGTCATCCTGATCCCGGTGCTCGACGAGCTTCTGTGCTTCGTTGAAATCGCCATTGGCCAAATAGGCTGCTGTAGCGGCTGCTTCCGGGCTAAGCCCTTTTTGCATCAGCCCATGCTGCACCTCTTCATCGCTGAGGGCAGGAATTTTTACAATTTGGCAGCGGGAAAGTATGGTGTTTAGGATGAGCTCCTGCTGTTCTGCCACCAAGATGAACAGGGTTTGTTCGGGCGGCTCTTCAATCAGTTTGAGCAAGCGGTTGCCTTCTTTGCCCAGGTATTCCGGCAGCCATAAGATCAGCACTTTGTGGCTGCCTTCAAAGGTCTTAAGGCTGAGCTTCCGGATGATGCTCACGCACTCTTCCTTGGTGATATTGCCCTGTTTGTTCTCTGCGCCGATGTGCTGCAGCCAGTCGTTGGCATTGAGGTAGGGGGACCGGTTGATGATGTCCCTCCATTGTGGGAGGAACATTTCGCTTGTAGCCTTGCTGCCGATTGTGGGGTAAGCGTAGTGGATATCGGGGTGTACGAGCTTATTGGCTTTGGTGCAGCTGTTGCATTGGCCACAGGCATCGGCCCCGTTCCGGTTGGGGCAGAGGGCGTACTGTGCATAAGCCATGGCCAGTGCGAGCTTTCCGCTGCCTGAGGGGCCTAGCAGGAGGAGTGCGTGCGGCATACGCCCGCCTGAGGCCATCTGCCGCAAACGGGCCTTGGCTTTTTCTTGTCCGATAATAGGTTCAAACAGCATAGCTTATGCGCAGCGTTGTGCTGTAAGGCGCAGGCAAGGCAGTTGGGCTGTTGTTATTGGGCAGCCCATTCTAGTATGCGTTCATCTATAGGGCTGACGGAAGAGGGGTAAGCCTGTTGCAGCTCGCCGGCTTCATTCAGCAGAAATTTGTGAAAATTCCACTTCACTTCGCTGTCCATGACGCCGTTTTGTGATTTATGCTGCAGCCATGCATAGATGGGGTGCGGCTCTCCTGTTATTTTGATTTTAGCAGACAGCAGGAAGGTAACTCCGAAGTTGCGTTCGCAAAATTGTTGTATCTCTTCGGGGCTGCCGGGCTCTTGCCCGCCAAAGTCATTGCATGGGAACCCTATAACGGCTACCTGGCTTCCATACTGTTCGTGCAGTTCCTGTAGTGGGCCATATTGTGGGGTGTACCCACAGGCCGAAGCTACATTGACGACCAATATTTTCTTTCCAGAGAACTCCGAGAAATCGATGAGCCCTCCATTTATCCCTTCAACTTTGAATTGGTGAATGCTATTCACTTGCCTGTTCTTTCAGCAGTTCCCGGGCGGTATGGTTTTGGCAGCATCGGTTGCTTTTGTACTGCCCGGTATAATAATACGGGCAAAATACGCATTTTAGGAGGACTGTAAAAATAAAGGCAGTTTTTAGCAGTGCTATACGCGGATCCTGATGCCTTAGCAGCAGAGAGGTAAGGGCTTACATCTCAGTGCTTTAATGTCTGTTATTGCCACGGCGACAGGAAGTGCAGGGAGATGTTTTGCCAGGGCTTAATGATGGCACCGGACTAGCGCTGCGGAGGGGTGGCCAGCCCGATAGGGCCGAGCGGACAGCGAGCCCCGTAGCATAGCGGCCCCTGCCGTTAGGCGGGGGAGGCCCCATAAAATCAGCTGTGCCAGGCCAAGGAGCGGTATCCCGGTAAAATATTAGCAGCAAAGGAGGTATGCGCATCCCCAACCTTGCGGCAGCTTTGTTGTTACAACCCAAAATATTTAAACTGACCTATGAGAATTGCCGTTTTCCGCCGCGCACATTTTAATGCTGCCCACAGGCTTTATAACCCTGCATGGAGCGATGAGAAGAACCAAGAAGTGTTTGGGCTGTGCAACAACCCTAACTACCATGGGCACAACTATGAGCTTGAAGTAAAAGTGGCAGGCGAGGTAGACCCTGTGACGGGTTACCTCATTGACCTTAAGGACCTTAAAGACCTCATCAAGAAAGAGGTGGAGTTGCGCTTTGACCACAAGAATTTGAACCTCGATACGGAAGAGTTCCGGAACCTGAACCCTACTGCCGAGAACATCTGTTTTGTGATTTGGAACATCCTCCGGTCGCATCTCGATGAGCGATACGACCTTTCTGTTAGGCTTTATGAGACGCCCCGCAACTATGTGGAATACCCGGCTTAAAGCCTTGCCCATACACAAAACGGGGGCTCAGTCTGAACTGAGCCCCCGTTTTGTGACAGGCTGACCTGATCAGGCTGGCTTAGGGGCGCATAGCGCTTTTCTTCAGCCGCACCGTTTTCAGGGTACCTTGCTCGTCGTTGATTAGGCTGGCCAGGTACAAACCGTTGGGGAGGTCGCCAATGAAGTGGCGCTGCCCGCTATCGTGGTTGAATGCCCGCATCTGACGGCCTAGGATGTTGTAGATCACTATGCGGTCTACGCCCTGCCCACGCAGGCTGATGTAATCTGCCGTGGGGTTGGGGTATATAGAAAAAGGCTGACGGTATAAGTCGGTGGTGCTCGTGACCACAAGGGCTTCGAAAGTGTAAGCCCCGGTGCTGATGATATTGTCGGGGTCATTCGTATCCGAAAGCTCAATGTCGATGCTTGCAGTACCGGCAATGCCACGGGGCTTGACATGCACATCCAGATTGGTAGATTCGCCGGGGTTCAAGACTACGGGGATTTCAATTTCGCCAGGCACAAAGTTGGAATAAACGGAAGTGCTGTAGCAGAGGTTCAGGTCACAGACCTGCACTTCCCAGCCATCGGGCATATCCACGATGATGCGTTCCCAGCGTAGGGAGATGGCTTCGTCGCTGTTGTTCGTGACGGTAGCATATCCTACCAGCTCGTAATCGTTATCGTTGACGTTGATGTAGTCGGATACATTGATGGGGTGGGGGTCAAACACTAAAGCCTCTTGAGCCTGCAGGCTACAGAGGGCGAGTGTAAAAAGAAGAGCGGAGAGTATAGCTTTTTTCATCAGCAACTGTATTCGGGGTAATAGAAAGGAGTTAGCTTAAATTTCCATGTATTTAACAAAAATCTTAATAAAAGCTCGAAGTAACAACTTTAAGCCTCTTAAATAAATGTCAAAGTCTGCCAGAGTCAAGCAGCGGACAGTTGCCCTTTCTCGAAAAACCAACAGCCCGGGGCGGTGAAGCAACCCGGGCTGTCAGATTTACCGCCGATGCGGTGGAGTGCAGGAAGGGGTTATTTTACCACAGTGACCCGCTTAGTCAGTGCGCTATTTTGCGTTGCAATGCGGATGAGGTAAACGCCGGCCTGTTCAGGCTGCCATTGGATCTGATGCGCGCCAACGCCCAGTTCGTCCTGTGCTGCAAGGGTTTGTACGAGCTTGCCGGATACGTCCATCACTTGTACAGTGACCATGCTCTTTTCTACCAGGGTGAAATCCAGGTTGACAAGATCTGTGGCAGGGTTAGGGTAGGCAAATACCTTGCCTTCCAGCTTGTTGGCTTCGTCTGCGCTTACAGGCGTGCCGCTAGCCAGGCCGATGTTGTCAATGAAGAGGTTGTTGCCCCAGTCGGTCTGTGCGCTGACACGGAGGTTCAGCTCAGGGATGCCGTCATAAGCGCTCAGGTCGATGGTGTCAGATGCCCAGCTGTCTGCATTAGCGATGAAGAAGCTGTTTGTGGCCGGAGCCGTTGCGAAAGAAGCACCGCCCTCGTTGAATACGGTTGTCCAGGTTATGCCGCAGTCTGTGGAAACAGAAACCAGCATACGGTCATTGGTGGCAAAACCGCCATACTGCGCAAAAGCATAGTCGAAGGTCAGAATGGTATTCTGGCTGTTGCTGAGGTCCACTTTTTCAAAAATCAGGTGGGCTTGAGCGCCAGGAGCGTTCCAGTCGTAGAAGTTGGCAAAAATGGACTTGTTGGAATTGCCGTAGGCGCCTACGCTTCCAGCCTGGCCGAATGCACTGTTGTTTACGACACCGAGGCGGTCCGGTGCATCATTCTCGATGATGGTATTGGCAGGGATGCTGAGGTTAGGCGTGGTTTCAAAGCCCTCTGCGATCTCCGTGCTGAAGGGGTCCTCTGAAAGGGTATAAACGTTCAGGCTGTTCTCCAGTTGGTTGAGCGTGTTGTAGTCAGGGTTGCCATTTACTGCAGTCACTTCAAAAGAAATGGCGTTCACCCCTGGGTTGACGGCTGTAGTGCCGAAGTCTATCGTTGTAGATTCACCATTGGCCAGTGTGCCTTCCCAAGTCTCAGTAGCGGTAGCGCTGCCATTGACGAACATCGTCAGCTCAAGGGAAGTCACTTCGGTATCGCTGGCATTTTCAATCGTGGCAGAAGGGGTCACCTCGTACTCGCAGTAAGAGTCGGGGGTCTGTACATCAAGCGTCATAGCCACATCAGCGTAACCTTCTGGCACACCTAAAGACTCGCTGATGTCAGACTGGTGGACTTCCTTGTTGGAGTTGGTCTGTACAAAGCCTACTGCTGCAAGCTGGGAGTAGTCGTAAATGTAATCGGGCAGTTCTACTGCATAGGATACAACGGATGAATCGCCTGCGGCAATACTGCTCAAAGGCGTACCGTTTGCGCCGGGCAGCATTTTGCGCATGACGTAGTAGAAGTCGGCTTCGGTAGTTGAGCCTGGAGGCTCTGGGAAGATCAGCTCTTCCTCTACGATGGCTACGTGCAGGACGGTGTTGGCTGGCGCGAATTCCTCCTCGCTCACATTGCGGATGATGCAAGTGATGTACATGGAGTCGAAGTCGGCAGAAACACTATGGGTCATCTCCATTTCGATGGGGGTCATCTCAGCGTGGATGTTGTCGATCTGAGCAACCGTAGCGTTAGATGCTATGCCTACATCCAGGGTACCGCCCATGATGACGTTGGGCACGCCCGTAACGCCGTAGTAGCTTACCCGTGCGGCCACTTCTTCGGGGTTCTGCTCATTCATGGGGTCATAGCCAGGCCATGATGTCTGGTACTTGATGGGGGTTATCTTTTCGAAGTTATTGAATAGCATGTTGTTGAACGCAGGGTTCTGCGATGCACAAGGCGGGCAAGAGGCCTGTGTAAAGTGTTCAACAAGCACTCGCTTCTGGACCTGGGCCGTTAGGCTTCCTGTGGTGAAAAGGAGCGCAAATAGGGGTAGTAGTAAAAGTGAACGCATATGTACTAGGTTTAAATTGTTGGCTGAAGAAAGTGTTAGTTATACTTTTAGGCTAAGGTAGGCGCAACGAATATTGCTGCCTTTTGGCTAGGTAGGCTCGATTGTTAGTGTGCCAAAGGTAATTTAAAAATCTTATTTGGCGGGCTGATAGGGCTATTATTGTCAGCCGGAAAACCGAACTCCTGCTGGCGCAATCTGTCCGGGGCGGGACAGGTAGGGGGAGCGCCTATGGCGTTCTGCCATACCTTTGCTAAATTAGGCTCTGATTTACTAACCTGTCCCTATGCATATTGTAATTATCGGCAACGGCATTAGCGGTATTACCGCCGCCCGCTTTCTGCGCAAGCTAAGCAGCCACCGCATCACGGTCATTTCTGGAGAGTCGGAGCACTTCTTTTCCCGTACGGCCCTCATGTACGCCTATATGGGGCACATGCGCTTTGCAGACCTAAAACCTTACGAAGACTGGTTCTGGGCTCAGAATAAGATTGAGCTAAAAAAAGGTTGGGTGGAAAAGGTAGATTTTGCCGCACAGGCGCTTCACTTTGCCACAGGGGAGGAGATGCGGTATGACCGCCTCATTTTGGCTACAGGCTCAAAGCCTAATAAGTTTGGCTGGCCGGGCCAGGACTTGGAAGGAGTAGGCGGGTTGTACCATCTGCAGGACCTAGAGCGTATGGAAGCCTTTAGCCCTGGGCTGCAGCGGGCTGTTGTTGTAGGCGGCGGGCTGATTGGCGTAGAAATGGCAGAGATGTTCCACGCTCGTCATATCCCGGTTACGTTTCTGGTCCGAGAGGATAGCTACTGGGATGCAGTGCTGCCTGCCGAGGAGTCGGCTATGGTCAGCCGGCACATGCGCGAGCATGGTATAGACCTCCGGTTGGGCACCGAGCTGAAAGAGATAATAGACGATGGGCAAGGCCGGGCAGGAGGTGTTGTAACCTCCGATGGCGAACAGATCCCCTGCGGCTTTGTCGGCCTTACCGCGGGCGTCCACCCCAATATTGGCTTCCTGTCTGGTACGCCCCTAGAAACGGGCAGGGGGATTTTGGTGGATGAGCACCTGCAGACCAACATCTCGGGGGTATTTGCTATTGGAGATTGTGCGGAGCTGCGCCGGCCCCGGCCCGGGCGGCGGGCAGTGGAGGCCGTGTGGTACACCGGCCGTATGATGGGCGAAACAGCCGCCTACAATATCTGTGGGCAGCGGGTGCCTTACGACCCGGGCATCTGGTTCAATTCGGCGAAGTTTATGGACATCGAGTACCAAGTCTATGGCGATGTGAGCGGCCGGCCACCGGAGGGGCATGCGTCAGTGTACTGGGAGCACCCGGATGGGCGCCGCAGCATCCGCATTGTGTATAGCCGGGAGAGCAAGCAAGTGCTGGGCTTCAACCTGATGGGCATACGGTACCGCCACGAAGTGTGCGAGCGCTGGCTGTCGGAGGGCGCCCACATTGAAACCGTTCTGGCCAACCTTAGCGCCGCCAATTTTGACCCTGAGTTTTTTGCGGCATTTGAACAGGAAGTAGTGGCTGTCTACAATCTTTACGAGGGCCGTAAAGTCCGCTTGAAAGGCCGCCGGGGCCTGAGCAGTGCCCTGCGGTTGTTGCGCAGTGCAGTAACTGGAAAACCGCTTTAACCATGACTACCATGAGCATAATTGAAAAAATAGGTTTGGCTTTCTTCGTATTGGCACTGTTGCTGTTTACCGCTGTGCTTGGCCTGGAGCGGTATGAGCTGTCGGAAGCTCGCCTTGCTGCAGCGGTTGACAATGAATACCATTTGGAAGCCATTGTTGAGGAAGCGAGGTCTGCTGGGGCCCTTGGCAAATCCTACGGTTCGAGCTTTGCCTATGTGCCCGAGCTCAACCGCCTATTGAGCCAGGCAGGGCAAGTACTTTCGGGCAAGGCAAAAGAAGGCCTGCCGGATGGCGTTTCCCGTTCCGAATACCTCTTGCCTGGCTGGAAGGCCAAAAATTACCTCTTGCCGGCGGTAAGGGCAGCAAGCTACGGCCCGGTCTCCCGTCGCCCCGCCCTATGGTGGTGGCTGACAATAGGTATGGCTACGTTTGGCGGCCTACTGTACATCCTCCCTCAATTTTTATCGCTCCCTGGCATCAAGCACAATCATATTTACGCCAACAGCCACTCCCGTGGCCTGGGCTGGCCTTTGCGGGGGCTTTTTCTGGGAGGGGCACTGTCTGGTGTGCTGGCCTATGGCGTTTATTATATGAACCAAGATTATTTCTGGCCAGCTCTCACCTTGTTGCTTGCTGTGCTGATCTCTGTCGTAGTATTCCTGCCGCAAGGCAGCTTGGAGCGCCGCCCTGCCCGTTCGGCCTCGCCCCGGGCCACCGGCCTGCTCGGAGTGCTGACAGGGGCTTACCTTATTGCTTTCTACATCTTTTTGTACTGGGCGCCACAGCACCTCACGGCATGGATGCTGATGGCCGACCCGCTGAGCTATTGGCTCAATGGCGGCCCGGCCAGCCAATGGTTTGTATATGGCATGCTCTACACCTTGGCCATCCTCGTTATGGGGGTGCGGATGTTCGCCAAGTATCAGCACAATCGGTATCAGCAGATCCGAACGGCTTCTGTTATGTTTTTTCAGACCGCTTTTGCCTTTCTGCTCCCAGAAATCCTGGTCCGGTTGAATTATCCTTACTTTGATTTCAAGAACATCTGGCCACTCAATTACACCTTTTTCTTCGACTGGAACCTCAATCAATTGATGGACAGCGGTGCCCTGGGCTTATTTATGTTAGGCTGGGGCCTGGCGCTCATCATCATCGGTGTGCCGGTATTCACCTACCTTTATGGCAAGCGGTGGTACTGCTCGTGGGTGTGCGGTTGCGGCGGGCTGGCGGAGACGCTCGGCGACCCCTACCGGCAGCTATCTGACAAAAGCTTGAGGGCATGGCAGTACGAGCGGTGGATCATCCACGGGGTCTTGGTTTTTGCGGTTGTCATGACTGCGGCTGTGCTGCACAGCTACCTGCCTGAAGAAGGGGGAATGCTCACCCGCGGGCGGTTCCTTTGGTTATTGGCGCTCCTACTGCTGGGGGCAATGGGGTATGCTTGGCAGCGCTGGCGCAAAGGGGCGGTTGATATTTCCGCTACAGGGATGTATACCGGGCTGGGCGTTGCCGCAGTGCTTGCGGGGTTCTCCGTTTACCATGCCTCGGCTGGCAGCAGCACTTTCTTGTTCTTGAGCAGTGGGCAGGCTCGGCAATGGTATGGTTTTTTAATTGGCTCTGCTTTTGCAGGGGTAGTGGGCACCGGTTTTTATCCCTTGATGGGCAACCGGGTATGGTGCCGTTTTGGCTGCCCGCTTGCAGCTTACCTTGGCCTTGTACAGCGGTTCAAGTCAAGGTTCCGCATCACCGCCAATGGGGGGCAGTGCATCTCCTGTGGCAACTGCAGCACCTACTGCGAAATGGGCATTGATGTCCGTTGGTACGCACAAAGAGGGCAGGATATCATCCGCTCCTCCTGTGTTGGTTGTGGGGTCTGCGCTGCTGTTTGCCCAAGGGGCGTGCTCCGTTTGGAAAACAGCAGTGAGGACATCAATGACCGCGGCAGCAGCATTCGCGCCCTGCACATCAGCCAAGATGGGGTGCGTTTGGATGCTTGACGATTTCGCTTTTAGCTGCAGCTTGAGTGCCTGCCTGAAAGCGCCCTGTGGCGCATAATGGCTATGCCCGGCGCTGTGCCTGATCAATATAAGCGCCTGCGCCCGGCTGTGAAAGAAGGTTGCTCAGCACTTCTTTGGCCCGGAACAGTTGTGCTTTGACCGTCCCCAGCGGTATCTCCAGCTCTATTGAAATTTCTTCGTAGCTCATTTCCTCGAAGTAGCGAAGCTCAATCATGAGGCGGTACTTGGGGGAGAGGTGCCCTAGGAGCCCGCGCATCAGTTCAAGGCGCTGCTCGCGAATGATCTCCTCTTCGGGGTTGAGGGTATAGCCGGGGATGTTGTGAGAATAGTCGGAGCTGGCCTGCCCGTCCAAGGGCTCATCAATGGAAAGCACCTGAAGCCGCTTCCTACGGATATGATCGATACCGTTGTTGATGGCGATGCGGTAGAGCCAGGTACTGAAAGCATAACGGGGTGTATAGCTGCGCAACTTTGCAAAAGCCTTCCCGAAAGCTTCGATCGCCAGGTCTTCGGCATCCTCCCGGTTGTTGACCATCTTCAGCATCATGTGGAAGATAGGGTTGCGGTAGCGGTCCATCAATACTTCATAGGCCCGCTCGTTGCCTCTGATAGCGTATTTAACCAAGGTGTAGTCATCGGTAGAAGCAGCTACCGGGCTGTAATGTTTAGATTGGGATTGTACTGCTATGTCCATGGTTCCTTTGTTTTAAAAAGGGCCGGCGTGAACAGCAGGTAATACAGTATGTACAAGGCATCGAAAAGCGGTACCCAAGGCAGGAGCCAAGGGTCGCGGAGCTTCCGCAAAATCCAATAGTACATCAAAGAGACTACCCCCATCCGCGCCAGATAATTAATGATTACGATCATTTCCAGCTCGAAAAAAAAGGCCAAGGCGATCCCGGACATATAATGCCCGAAGTGGCTGCCGGAGATCAGCCCAAGCAAAAGCTTATGCTTCAGCTTGTACCGTGCTCCGGTGCTCAGGTGCCTTGTTTTTTGGCGATAGTAGCCTCTCCAACTACTCTTTGGTGTAGAAAATACAAAGGTGTCCGGGCTGAGTACAACCCGGGTATTGCGGCTGTCGGCCACTTCGTTCACGAACAGGTCATCGTCTCCTGAAGTGACTTCCGTATGCGTGGCGAACCCTCCATGCTGCACAAACAGCGATTTGCGGTAAGCCAAATTCCGGCCCACTCCCATATAGGGAAGGCCTGCGAAAGCAAAAGAAAAATATTGGATAGCAGAATAAACCGTCTCAAAGCGGATAAAGGCGTTGAGTACGCCTGTAGCTCTTAAATAAGGGCTGTAGCCTAAGCCAACTTTCACCCTGCCTTTTACAAAAGGCTGCATAAAAGATAGCCATTGATCGGAGGCGGGGCGGCAATCAGCGTCGGTGAGGAAAAGAAGATCAAAATTGGCAGCTTCAATGCCCTTGCTTAAGGCTGCCTTCTTCCCACGGTTGATTTTGGTAGTAAGATTAACTACCCGCAATTTGGGATTTTTCCGCTGAAAATCCAAAAGAACAGATAAAGTTTTATCGGTAGAGGCATCATTGACGACGATGACTTCGAAATCCGGGTAGTCTTGTGCGAGGAGGCTGGGCAGGTTTTTCTGGAGGTTTTCGGCTTCGTTCCGTGCGCAAACGATGACGGAAATGGGTTCTTGCGGCTGTTGCGCAGGCGGGGGCTGCCGGTACAAAGCGAGGCGGGAGAACACCCCCAGCCAGTATGCCAGCTGTACAATAGTAGCGGCCAGGAAAAAGGCGAGGGTGAGGTTCTCCAGGGCTTGCATGAGCGCAGGGGTTCCGTTCAGACAGTTGCCTGCTGCTGATGAGCAAGGGGCAAGATGGCTTCCAAGAGCGCTTGCCGTTGTGTTTTTAAAGCCGAGGCCTGCCCGCTGTGTTTGAGGCGGCGGGCGGCCTGTACTTCCAAAAAGGCCTGATGCCAACCGAGTGCTGCCCAACCGGATAGGGGCAGGCTGACCAGGTAGGGCAATGCCCAAGTGCTGCCGCCCAAGGCGGCTACTGCCCAAGCCTGTAGGGCATAAAACAAGGGGAAAGTCAAAAGCCCGGCCAGCACTCTTACCGTGGCCGTGTAGCCAATGTAGAGGTTTGCTTTATCGGTGGCCAGCTTGGGGAGGTAAGCGGGGAAGAAATTGTTGAGGGCGCCGTACAGGGCAAGAGGCGCTCCCAAGATCGCTTTCCCCCACTTCAGGGCGGCAGGCGGGCCCACTACAGCTTGATCGGTAGTGCGGGCTTCCTTCAAGGCTTGGCGGTAGGCCTCTGCAGCAACGGCAAAAGCTGCAGCAGCTTTCGGGGCCTGTGCTTCCCATGCCCTGAAATTGGCAATCCATTGTTTGGCCCGATAAAAATGGGCCTCCCCATCTAAAGGGTGGCTGTTGCGGAGCATTTCCTCGGCTAGAAGGGCAAGGGCATTTTCTTCCGGCCCACGGGTGTCGATGGCACAATCGCGGACAGCCTGCTCAAGATCTTCGGTGAGCTGTTTAGCAGCAGTTTTTGGGCTTTCCTCGTAGAGGCTTTTATAGTCGCGCAGCAAGATAGGCGGTGCAGCGTGCACCGTCATCCGGCTGCGGAAGCTCGGGGCAGAGTCGTAGGTGAGCCCTACCGGCAGGATGCGCAGCTCAGTGTCGAACCCCGCATTGGCAGCCGCTCCAAGTGCTATGCGGGCAGTACCCGTTTTGAAGGCCCGCACCCGCCTTTCCATATCGCTGCCGCCTTCAGGGGCGATATAGAGGCACCCGCCTTCCGAAATGAAGCGCTGGCTTTTGGCGAAAGCCCCCTTGTTGTTGATAGGCTTGCCTTTGGTGTCTTGTGGGCGTTCTACAGGTATACAATAAAAGGTGTTGAAAAACCAGTTGGTAAACGGTGTCTGGAACAAACTTGCGTTGGCAAGAAAGTGGACCACCTTGGGCACCCGGCAGGCCGCATTGAGGGGGTCTAGCAGGGTATTGGGGTGGTTGGAAACCAAAATGCTGCCCCCCCGGTAGCGCAAGTGCTGCAGCCCAATGCGGGTGGCAGCAGGGTAGTAAACCCGGAAACTGATTTTGGTGAGCAGCTTAAGGAACTGGTAAATCAGGTATTTGATAGGGTTCATATTATGCTTTGAAGTTGAGGAGGAACTGCCGCACTTGTTCGTCAAATGCAGGCCCCTGGCTAAAATGAAAACGGACTTCCACCGGCACAGCAAAAATGGGCAGCTGGTTTTCTTGCAGGAAAGCCTGGTGCAGCTGTAGCCGCATAGCGTCCTTTTCCGTAGTTAGGACAACCTTTTTGTCTGTCTCCATCCGGTCAAAGTTAGCTTTGAGCTGGCCAACGTCGTATTTGGTGAAGTAGTGGTGGTCTTCATACTCCATGGCTTGTATGTGGCTCACTTTGGTGCCGAGGTAGCTGATGAGGTAGTCCGTGCGTGCGATAGCTGAGATGAGCAGGGCCTCGAGCCCTTCTGTATATTGCAGCCGGTACTTCGGGTTGAGTATAAAGTAGGGCTGCCCGTAGGCGTAATAGGAGAAGTAGACCTTCTGATGGGGCAAGGGGGCTATCTCGCTGACCATGGCGTCCCGTTCTGCCTCTGTAACGGCCTCTGGGCATTTGCTTACGATAATGATATCGGCCCTTTCATAAGCCGAGCGCCATTCCCTGAGGCGGCCGGAAGGCAGCAGGTAATCACGGGTGAACGGCCGGCTGTATTCGGTGAGCAGGATATTGAGCCCCGGTTTGACAGACCGGTGCTGAAAGGCGTCGTCCAAAAGTATAGCCTTGGTGTCTGGCCGGTCCATCATCATTTTGGGTATCGCCAGTGAGCGGCTTTCGCAAACGTTGACAAAAACTTCTGGGTATTTGCGCTTGAACTGCAAGGGCTCATCGCCTACCCGCTCTGCATTGTCTGAAGGGTGTACTTCGAGGTAGCCTTTGGTCTTGCGGCCATAGCCCCGGCTCAGTGTCGCTACTTCAATATAATCTTTGAGCAGGCGGATCAGGTATTCGATATGAGGCGATTTCCCGGCTCCGCCCACAGAGAGGTTGCCTACCGATATGACCGGTACGTTGAATTCTACCCCCTTGAGCAGTTGGCGCTCGTAGAGGAAGTTGCGGACGCTCACGCCTATCCCGTATAGCAGGGAGAGGGGGGCGAGCAGGATTTGTGCCAGCCGGTTTTGTATCATGGCCTAAAATTACATTTTCTGGCGCGATCGCCAAATGTGGCCGCGCACCGTTGCCCTTTCCCTAAATGTACAACTCTGTGTATCTTGGTGGCATGAAAGCAATGATCTTTGCAGCAGGCCTGGGCACCCGCTTGCGCCCGCTAACTGACCATAAGCCTAAAGCGCTTGTAGAGGTAGGGGGGGAGCCGCTCCTAGGCCTGGCCCTCCGTAATCTCGCCCGGTACGGGGTAACCGAAGCCGTAGTCAATGTCCACCATTTTGCAGATCAGGTAGAAGATTACCTGTCATCGGTTCAAACGCCCCTGCGCATTCATATTTCTAATGAACGGCAGCAGCTGCTCGATACTGGGGGCGGGCTGAAAAAAGCCAGGCCGTGGCTGCAGGATGCCCCCTTCATAGCCTGCAACGTTGATGTCTTGTCTGGCTTGGACATCCGGGCGTTCTACCAGGCCCACCTCGATAGCGGCGCTATGGCAACGCTTGCTGTGCGTTCCAGGGAGACCTCCCGTTACCTTCAGTTTGATGAGGGCATGCAGCTGACAGGCTGGCGGAATGCTAAGACCGGAGCGCACAGGGCTTGCCGGCCCACAGCCGTTGCCCGGGATTTTGCTTTTAGCGGTATCCACTGCATCAGCCCTGAGCTGTTCGGCTTCATGCCTGAAACAGCGGTGTTTTCTATTATTGATGTATATCTGGAGGCTGCACGGTCACAACGGGTTTTAGGGTACCCTCATGATGATACCCCCTGGATGGATGTGGGCAAACATCATGCCCTCGGCCCGGCAGCAGAACTTGCTGCCCGTTTGTTCGTGTAGGCCGGGCCTAGTAGTTGTTACCATGCAATAATACTGCCCGCTCTGCGTCAAATAACCGGTGCCTTCTGGCAGTGCCCCATTTCTCAGTTGTGCTCTATAAACCAACTCTATGCGTTTGCTTATACTCTTCGCCCTGATCGCTACTGCTTCGCTCAACCTGCTGTCTGCCCAAAACCCTCTGCCCATAGGGCAATGGCGCAGCCACCTGCCTTATCAGGCGGGGCAGTACGTGGCCCAAAGCCCGGATAAGATTTTCTTTTCCACTGAGCTGTCTGTTTTGTCGCTCGATAAGACAGACTTTGCCGTAGACTATATCTCTAAGGTAGATGGGCTGAGCAATACGGGCGTTGAGTTTATCCGATACAATCAGGCCGGTGGGTACCTGATTGTGGTCTACCAAAATACGGTTATCGATTTGTTGTACGAGGACGGGCAGGTGGCCACCCTGAACCAGGTGCGCAATTTCCAAAACTTTGCCGGTGAAAAGCGGATCAACGATCTGCATATCGCCAATGACTCCATCATCTACTTGGCCGCAACCTACGGTGTATCCAGGGTCAACCTGGCCGCTCAGGAGTTTGAGTTTACTACGTTTACAGGCATTGCCGTGGAGAGCATCTATGAGCATGAGGGCCGCCTGTTGGCTGCTACTGAAGAAGGCCTTTATGCTTTCCCACTGGGCAGCGGCAATCCAGATGATTTTGGGAATTGGTCGCTGTTGGGCCCGTCAGAAGGGCTGCCGGAGGTCTACCGTGCCCGTGGCATCATTGCTTTTGAAGGCGCGCTCTACCTAGGGGTCAATGACACCCTTTTCCGTTACGAAGCGGAAGCGCTGTCGTATGTATTTGCGGAAGAAGGGAGCACGATGGAGTTTTTGTCTAATGAGGGTGAGCTGCTTTTGGCGGGCTTTCGCCCCGGGAAGGTCATTTACCTCCATCCGGACGGGCGCTTGGGCGAGCTGCCGTTCAATTGTGTTTTCACGCCCAATTATGCGATAGAAGACGAGCAGGGCAGGCTTTGGTTTGGCAATGAGGCCGTGCGGTCGGGGTTCCGGTATGAAGACAACTTTGAGGCAGGGTTCTGCAATGCCCTCAGTTTCAACTCCCCTTGGTCGGAGGCTGTGTGGGACCTCGCCGCTAAGGATGGGCAGCTGTGGATGGCCTCCGGCGGGCTTGGGCAGACACTGGGCCCCAACTTCGTACCTGATGGCTTTGCTTCCCTGGTAGACGGGCAGTGGGAGATCTACAACCGTGACCTCCGCGAGGAACTGACCGGCGCTGACCCCATCGGAAGGGACGATGATATCCAAGTCTTTGTCACCACCGCCATCCACCCGGATAATGGGAAGGTGTATATGGGCAGTTATATCGAAGGCTTGGTTGAAATAGATCCGTTGGAAGAGGTTATCCAAACGTACAATTTGGGGAATTCCAGCTTGCAGATTGCCAATCAGGATATCCGCGTGCGGGTCGGCGGGCTAGCATTTGATGAAGACAACAACCTTTGGGTCAGCAACAATTCTGCGCCAGAACCGATCTCAGTCCTGATGCCGGGCGGGGAGTGGCGGAGCTTCAACCCTGGCTGTGGCCAAAATCAGGTGCTCGATATGGCAGTAGACGGCAGTGGGTACAAGTGGATGCGGCTGGGCAATAATACGGCCGGGCTGCTCCTGTTCGATGAGGGCGATATGGACGACCCTGCCGATGATCAGTGCCGCGTGTTTACCGCCAACAACAGCGAGCTGCCTACGAATGATGTCAACTGCCTGGCTAGCGACCTGAATGGGGATATCTGGGTAGGTACCACTTCCGGGGTGGCGATTTTTGAATGCGGGGGCAGTGCATTTGACCCCTCCTGCCAAGGTACATTGCGGGTGGTTGAACAGGACGGCTTCGGCGCACTGTTGTTGGAGTCAGAGAGTGTGACGGCCATTGCTGTAGATGGCGCAAACCGCAAATGGGTGGGCACCCTAAATGGCGTCTTCCTGCTTTCCCCAACAGGGGAGGAGCAGATTGCCCGCTTCACAGTAGAGAACAGCCCGTTGTTCGACAATCAAATTGTGGATATTGCTGTTGACCCCGGCAATGGGGAGGTCTTCATTGGCACCGCTTCCGGGCTTATCTCTTTCCAGGGGGACGCAGTCGAAGGGGGGCTCTCCCACCGCTCAGAACTGCTGGTATACCCCAATCCGGTGCGGGAGGATTACGATGGCCCTATCGCGATCAAAGGGCTTGCCAGGGATGCTGTAGTGAAAATCACAGACGTGAGCGGCAAAATGGTCTTCCAAACCAATGCCTTGGGCGGGCAGGCTATATGGGATGGGCGCGACTACAACGGGCGGCGCGTACAGAGCGGGGTCTACCTCGTTTTCAGCAGCTCCAACTCCCGTTTTGTCGGTTTCAGCGGGGAGCCCGATGATGCCGTGGCGAAGATCGTGGTCATCAATGGGGGGCAGTAGCCATAGGCTTTAGTAAACCGCCATCTTGACAATCTCCTCGTAGTAAGCTTCGTACTGCGGCAGGATATTGTCAATGTCAAACCGCTTGGCCTGGGCCAGGGCGTTCTTCCGGAACTCCCTCAGCTGGGATTCATCTTTTAGAATGGCCAGTGCATTTTTCGCCATATCCTCTACATCCCCCACCTCGCTCAGGTAGCCTGTAGAGCCGTGGATGTTGACCTCTGGCAGCCCTCCTACATTAGAAGAGATGACCGGCACCTCGCAGGCCATAGCCTCGAGCGCGGCCAAGCCGAAGCTCTCCGAGCCGGAAGGCATAATGAATAAGTCGGCAATGGCCAGCAGCTCTTCTACTGCATCCTGTTTGCCAAGGAAGCGGGTCTCATGGCAGAGCTGCATCTTCCGGCAGAGCTCTTCCAAGTTGTGGCGCTCTGGGCCATCCCCGATCAAGAGCAGCTTGGAAGGCACCTCTTTGTATACTTTCCCGAAGACGTGCAGCACATCTTCCACCCGCTTGACTTTCCGAAAGTTCGAAACGTGGACGAGGATGCGCTCCCCGTTGGGCGCGATGGCCTTCTTGAAGTGGTCTTTGTTGACCTTGCGGAACCGCTCAAAATCGATAAAATTGTTGATGACCCGGATGTCATTATGGATGTCAAAGTACTCGTAGGTCTGCTGTTTAAGGCTTTCAGAGACGGCTGTCACCCCATCCGATTTGTTGATGGAAAAGGCTACCACTGGGGCAAAGGCGTTGTTATTGCCCACAAGCGTGATGTCTGTGCCGTGCAGTGTAGTGATCACAGGGATGTATTTCCCTTCTGTGAGCAGTATTTTCTTCGCCATATAAGCCACCGCAGCGTGCGGTATGGCATAGTGTACGTGAAGCAGGTCCAGCCGCTCAAACTTCACAACATCAACCAGCTTGCTGGCCAGGGAGGTGTCGTAAGGGGTATATTCAAATAACGGATAGTCATCAGTAGATACCTCGTGGAAGACTACATTCTCGTGGAAAGCGGAGAGGCGAGCTGGGCGTTTGTAGGTGATGAAGTGAACTTCATGCCCGCGCCGGGCGAGCCCCAACCCTAACTCCGTGGCCACAACGCCACTGCCTCCGTATGTTGGATAGCAAACGATACCGATTTTCATAGCTGGTTTTGAGATGAGCTTTGGTGCCCGGGGCGAGGCTCGGGCGTAAGCAGTAGCTGCAATGGCACAGCAATTTAAAAAAGCTACAGATTGATACGTTTTGGGCCGCAAATAGTTTAAGGTGGAGCATAGTAGAGCGGCAGCAGTTGTCGTATCCACACCATTATTTCGTGGGCGGTGCGCAAAACCAGATTGTCAGGTTTTGGGGCCTGCCCCTGCCTAACAGCAGGTGCCGCTATGCTGCGGGGCTCGCTATCCGCTCGGCCCTATCGGGCTGGCACCCCTCCGCAGCGCTAGTCCGGTGCAATAAAGGGAGCCTATGGTGCTGCCTTTTGGCTTTAAGCCTTCTTCTTTTCGGCTTCCCCAAACAAGCGCTAATGAAAAAGGGGCACCCGATTGGACAGGTGCCCCTTCCTCAGGGCGAATGCGGTTAGGCAAGCGGTTTTAGAGCGTGTTGGGACTTTAGTAACCGGCCTATCCCGCTAGACAGCAAAAAATTGCTAGTTTTCGACTAGAAGACCAAAATTCCAACACACTCTTAGTACCCGCCCGCTTTGATCAATTTCAGCGTTTTGACTTGGCCCTCAGCGAATATGCGTACAAAATACATGCCGCTATCATAATTGCTCAGGTCAAGTTGATAAGTTTCCTGATAAGCCTGATCGACCAAACGCTCTGCCATGAGCTGCCCCATGGTATTGATCACCTGAATGCGTGCATCCGTTGGGCGGTTGAACGCAATTTCCAGGTTGGCCAAGTCTGTAGCCGGGTTGGGGGAAAGGCGCACCTGCCCGATTTGGTCTAGGTCGGCTGTGCTCACTTCGATGTCCACCGTCACAGCGATGAGGTCTTGGCAGCCATAGCCATCAGTGACCGTCACCAGATACTGCCCGGGCAGCAGGGTGTTCACCACGCGGGTAGAGTCGCCGCTCGTCCACTCAAAGGTGTAAGGGCCTTCCCCTGCGCCAGTCAGGATTTCTACTACACCGTCAGCATTGTTTTCTCCGGTAGCCCCTGTGATATCAGCATCCAGCTCAAGCGAGCCACAGCGGCGCACGTTGATGTTGTCAATGTCCAGCCAGTAGTCCCCTGCACCCCATACACCACGAAGGCGGAGGCGCATGTACTCGCCGGCCAGGCTGTCTGCGAGCGGTATTTCTACAGTGGCCATTTCTACAGCGGGCGTGTGGTTGTCCACACTGATGGCCAGTACGGGCTCGTAAGTCAAGCCGCAGTCCAGTGAGATTTCCGCAACCAGAGAATCTGCTTCTGTGATCGCGGTAGGGTTCGTCCCCGCAAAGTAGTCTACAAAGCGGTAATCAAAGCGGAGGGTGTCATTGGCTTGTACCGGGCCAAGGACAGGCAGCTCTATGCTCATGGTATTGCTGAAAGACCACAGGTTGGCATGTATGGCGAAAGAGCTGTTGTTGTGCCCATTGGAGACTGCAACATTAGTGCTTGTAGCCCAGCCATCGGGTATGCCGCCCGCTTCGAAGTCTTCGCGGTAAGGCAGGTCGAAAGCAGTGCGGTAAACAAAAGTAGTGGTATCATTGGCAATAAAGCCGTCGCCGTCCAGCATAGACCACGCACGCACTACGTACAAACCAGGCGTAGAGGAGTTGAAGCTTTGGTTGAAGGTGTACTCGAACTCAGCACCCGGGAAGATGATCTGATCTCCTGTCGTCTCCATCACCACGGGCCCGCCATTAACTTGGTAAGCCACGCCGATATTTTGTTGAGGGGCATCGCCAACGTTGCGCACGGTAAAGGTGACCAAGTCAGTAGAATCGCCGCAGGGGTTGAGCGAATTGTTAGCCAGAGCAGAGGCCGCCATATCGTCATCAAGGGTAGGCCCGATGAGCATATTGTCCAGGCCAATCCCTTCCCGGACAACAGAGCCGTCTGAGGAAAATACGAAACGGACCCGGGCTTCTGCCTGCCCGGCGGCACCGGTAAGGATGTTCTGTACATACGACCAGCCCTCAAATCCAGCTGTGCCGTCCCACCATTGGTTGGCCGCATCGTTGTACCAGTTCACGCCAGTCTCTGCTGCGCCTACTTTTTCCCAAGTTTCGCCTCCATCTACAGAGAGCTCCACCCAAGCTTCGTCACAGCAGGATTCAGAATCGAAGTTCATGAAGAAGGCAATACGGGGGTCTTCATTGAGGCTGCTGAAATCGAGGCAGGGAGAAACGAGGTAAGATATCTCACTATTGTTGTACGTACCGCCCAAGTTGGTCACCCAAGCGTTGCTGCCGCTCACTGCACTATTGATGATGGTGCCAGCAGGCATGCCGTACTCCCAAGAGGGCAGGCCATTGCCGCTCTGCTCAACGGTCCAGCCGCCGCCCCACTCTTCGTAAGTGTCGTAGTAGGGGAACTCGGCCACTTCAGGGATGCTCACTACGAGCAGGCGCGTGGTATCGTTGGTGCGTACGCTGTCATTGAGCAGGTCTGTCCAGATTTCGAAAAGGTACTCGCCCGGTTCGCTGAGGTCGTAGCCTGCATCAAATTCTGCGAACTCAGTGCTGTCCGTGCCGATTACGCCAGCGTATACCCCATCGGTGGGCATATTTACGCCCCCGGGGATGCCGTTAACAGAAAAATTGAATGGGATGAGGCTCTGAGGCGCGCCGCCGTAGTTGCTGATCATGAGCGAAATGCTGTCGATAAAGCCCAGGTTGCAGTCGGTCGTAGGGGAGAGGATGTCCGCAACACCTACATCATTAGCGTAGGGCGTAGCGAAAGCGTAAGGGCCTATGGCAAGGCTTGTATCCCCGTTGGAGCAGGCGGCCAAGAGATAAACATCATAGGCTGTGTTCTCTTCAAGGTTGAGCAGCGTGGTCGTTGCGCCGCCAGCCATGAGGTTGGTGCCTTCGCCCAAAACGAACCCGGCAGGGCCGTACTCGATGATGGTCTCGCCGGCAGGGTCGGAAGGGACCCAGCTGAGGTCGGCACGGAAAGCACGGATATTCTCGATATCTACAGCAGAAGTGATAGGCGGTGGGCAGGAAGGGCAGCTCGCTGTGCCTTCGAAGACAACCCCGGTAGCAGGGGCGCCCCCGGCCAGGCCATCTTCAAATACGACGTTGAACTCGGCATCGATCAAGGTATAGGATACCTCAAAGATGAATGCCCCTTCTATAAACTCGAGGGTGATGTCGTCTCCATCTGTCACCGGGATGCCGACAGTGAGAGACTGCCCGTTGTCGTTGATGTTGTCCAGTGCATAAGTGGTGGTCGTGCCACCAATGGTAATGTTCAGTGCACAGCCGTTCCAACCGTCACCGAAGCTGTCTTCCATGACCAGGGTATACTCACAGGAGGTCTGTGCCCGGGCATTACTGAGCGCTGCGATACAGAGCAGGGTGAACAAAATAGGGCGCAGGGTAAAACTCCACTTCATAGTTGCTTTTTTAACCTTTGTGTTTAAAAGCTGCGACAGAGCGCCAGCAGCGTGAATGCAGCAGGAGGAGCACTCAGCGGAATAAAAAAAGCAGGACCGCTGAACCCTGTGCTGCTTGTTTATCTTTGATGCTAAAATTAATGAAAAATTCGGTAACCTCGCCCTAGCGGCTCGTCACCTAGACGCCAAATCTACGTACAACCGCACAATTATCCGAAAATGATTTTATTTAAACCTTTTCATTGGCCGGCTGTTAAAACCGTGAACAAATCTCCTGTACTCTAAGTAATAGATTGTAAATGTGTAACAGGTTGATTTAAAATAAATTGTGCGGTGGCTGTTTATTCAATTAAAGACTTGGAAAAGCTTTCGGGCATCAAAGCGCACACCCTCAGGGTGTGGGAACAGCGCTATGACATCATCCACCCTAAACGCACAAAAACCAATATCCGGTATTATTTGGATGAAGACCTGAAATTCATCCTCAATATCGCGCTGCTCAACAAAAATGGCATAAAAATCTCTAAAATTGCCAAAATGAGCCGGGAGGAGATCGCCGAAAAAGTGGCGGCCATCTCCGAAATCAACTTCGAATACGGCACACAGCTCGATGCCCTCACGATCTCCATGATCGAAATGGATGAATACAAATTCGACCGCATCGTCAGCACTAATATTCAGCAGCTGGGCTTCGAGCGTACAATGATGGAGATCATCTACCCTTTCCTCGATAAGCTCAGTGTCCTTTGGCTGACCGGCTCCATCAATCCGGTACAGGAAAACTTTATGAGCTATCTCATCCGCCAAAAAATTGTGGTGGCCATCGATAAGGAAGCCCTGCCTGCTGCTAAGTCTGCACGGCGTTTTCTCATCTACCTGCCGGAGGGCGAAAAGCAGGAGCTCAGTATGCTGTTTATGCACTACCTGCTCAAATCCCGAGGCTGTCATGTGGCTTATATCGGGCAAGACATTACTTTCACCGACCTTAGCGATGCCTGCACCATCTATCAGCCGGATTTCATCTTCACCATGATTACGGAGACGTTCTCCAAAGAGCCGCTGCAGCAGTACGTCGACCGGTTGTCAGAGAGCTTTCCCGATTGTGAGGTGCTGTTGAGCGGTTACCAGGTGGTAGCTCAAAAAGTAGATGCCCGAAAAAATATCCGTATCCTCCGCAGCCTCCAACAAACGATGGACTTCCTCGGGAGCCTTGATCTTTAAATCTCTCCTCTTACGGACCGTATAATGCCTTCGCACGCTTGGTCCAGCATTTCGTACACCTTTTCAAACCCGTCATCGTCCCAATAGGGGTCCGGTACATTGCTCCCGGCCTGGGCACCGGGCACAAAATCCATGATTTTCTTCACTTTCTTCTGTGCTGTTTCATCCGGTGCCAGCCGAAGGATATCGTCATAGTTGGATTGGTCCATAGCAAGGATGAGGTCGTAGCTCCTGAAGTCATTGGGGGTGAACTGCCGGGCGCGCTGCCCAGAGATGTCTAGCCCGTGCTGGGCGGCAGTGTACACGGAGCGGGGGTCTGGCTTCTCGCCTGCATGCCAGTGGGAAGTGCCCGCAGAGTCTACCTCCACAGCAAGGTGCTGGCTGGCAGCTTTGGCTTCTAAAATACCTTGCGCAAGGGGTGACCTGCATATATTGCCCAGGCAGACCATCAGTACACGTTTCATAAGTTCGCCTTTTTGTTGTTTGTTGTCCTTTTCCACAGCTTGGGCAGGGCTGCAAACGGCTGCCGGCCCTGTCTTCATTTGCTGCCGGAAAGGTAACAGTAATGCTGCGCGGTCAGGCTGCAAGGTGTATATTTGCAGTTCATTGCCCCAGGGGCTCATCTGAAAGAGTGTTGTACTTTTCAACAACGGCAGATGGAATTGAAAAGTTCTGACCATGAAAATTGTGATAGCAGGTGCAGGGGACATTGGCTTCCACCTCGCAGAGTTGCTGGCTTTTGAAAACCAGGACATCGTCTTGGTCGACACCAATCAGGAAGTTCTGGATTATGCCGCTACCCACCTTGACGTGATGACGCTCAAGGGGGACAGCTCTTCCATAGATGTGCTGGAGCAAGCCGATATTGGCCGTGCCCGCCTCGTCCTGGCCGTCACTACTTCCGAGAAAACCAACTTGGTCACGGCTATCCTGGCCAAGAAAATGGGCGCTCGGCAGACCATCGCCAGGGTGACCAACCAAGAATATCTGGCAGAATCTCAGCGGGAGCTGTTCCGTGAGCTGGGCGTGGATTCTCTCATCTCCCCTGTGCTGCTTGCTGCCGAAGAGATTCAGCGCCTTATCCGGGAATCTTCTTTCACAGACCACTTCGCCTTCGAAAAGGGAAAGATCAACCTTATCGGTGTTACCCTTGACGAATACAGCCCGTTAGCCAATCAGCAGTTGTTTGATATCAGTGAACAGGATACGGAAGTAGACCTGCGGCCAATTGCCATACTGAGGGGCCACCGTACCATTATCCCCCGCGGCAAGACTATCCTGCGCCGGGGCGATCATGTCTACTTTATCAGCAAGCGCGACAATATGGAGCGCCTGACCAACCTCGTGGGCAAGCAAAAACATAATGTGCGCAACATCATGATACTCGGGGGGTCTCCTCTGGGCATGGCTACCGCCAAGCGGTTGGAAGATGAGTACAATGTGACGGTGATCGAAAAAGACAGGGAGCGCTGCAAGGTCATGGCAGAGCGCTTGAACAACACCTTGGTCATCAATGGGGATACCAGCAATATCGACTTGCTGGAAGAAGAAGGGCTCAGCCGGATGGATGCCTTTATCGCACTGACCGGCAACTCAGAGACCAATATCATCGCCAGCCTGACGGCTAAAAACCGGGGGGTCCTAAAGACTATCGCACAGGTAGAGAACAAGGAGTATATCCACATTTCTCAAAATATAGGCGTAGATACCCTCATCAACAAGAAGCTGATCGCTGCCAACAACATCTTCCGCTTTATCCGCAAAGGGAAAGTGGAGGCCATTACGAGCCTGCACGGCGTAGACGCCGAAGTGATAGAGTACCTGGTCCACAAGGAAAACCAACTGACGCGCAAACCGCTGAAAGAGCTCCACTTCCCGAAAACCGCGCTTATCGGCGGGGTCATCCGTGGAGAGGAGGCCCTGATCCCCGATGGGGAGTTTCAGCTGCAGCTCAACGATAAAGTCATTGTTTTTGCCCTGCCGGAAGCTATAGAGCGGCTAGAAAAGCTATTCCATTAACCGGTGTGCCCCTTGATCTGAAAATGAGATGATAAATTTCCGCCCCATCGCCCGTGTTATTGCGGTCCTCCTTTTACTGATCGGAGGGCTGATGTTCACGGGCATCCCTTTTTCCCTGTATTTTGATAGCGGCGACCTCTGGGCCCTGCTCAATTCCGGGCTCATTTGCGTGGTCGTGGGCGGTGCCCTCTGGCTGGTGAAGTCTCCCGGCGAGCGCAACATCCGCAAACGAGAAGGCTACCTTATCGTCGCCTTGGGCTGGCTGGCTATGGTCACCTTTGGCATGCTGCCCTACCTGCTCAGCGGGGTCATCCCTGATATCGTTGGGGCTATCTTCGAAACCGTTTCCGGCATGACGACAACAGGGGCATCGGTCCTAACCGATATCGAAGCCGCCCCAGAAGGCATTTTATACTGGCGCAGCCTCACCCAATGGATAGGAGGCATGGGGATCATCGTGCTGACCGTCGCTATCTTCCCGCTGCTGGGCATTGGCGGCATCGAGCTATTTGTGGCAGAAGCCCCGGGCCCTACTTCTGATAAGCTCCACCCGCGCATACGCGAAACGGCCAAACGGCTCTGGCAGATCTACGTGGGCCTTACCATCCTGCTGACCGGTGCCCTGCTGATAGCCGGGCTCAGCTTTTATGAAGCCCTCAATCATGCCCTGACAACGATGGCCACTGGGGGCTTTTCTACCAAAAACGCCAGCATGGCCCACTACGACCTCCCTGCGGTGCAGTACCCGGTCATATTTTTTATGTTTCTTGCCGGCACCAACTACACCGTCATTTATTATGGCCTCAAGGGCCGGCTGCGGAAAGTCTGGCAGAGCGACGAGTTCAAGGCTTATCTCTTCCTGGTGGTCGCCCTGACCGCTATAGTGACTCTCGGCGTCCGTTACCATACTGGACTGGGCTGGGAAAAATCCTTCCGGGACAGCTTGTTCCAGATTGTCTCCATCGTCACGACCACCGGGTTCGTATCGGCTGATTATACGGCCTGGGGCAATAGCCTGATGATGGTCTTCTTCGTATTGATGTTCTTGGGGGCGTGTGCCGGCTCAACCAGCGGCGGCATTAAGCTGGTACGCCATTTGGTCTTTTTCAAAAACTCCTTCCTGGAGTTCAAGCGCATTTTGCACCCCCGTGCGGTCATCCCGCTCAAGCTCAATGGGCAGGTCGTGACCGGGCGCATCCTTACTCATATCATCATTTTTCTGCTGCTCTATCTCTTCCTGTTCGTCATCGGCTCTATCATCGTAGCGGCCATGGGGCTCGATTTCATGACCGCCGTAGGTGCGGTTGCAACCTCCCTGGGCAACGTAGGGCCGGGCATTGGCAAGGTAGGGCCGGTAGACAACTTCGCCTGGCTGAGCCCGGGTATTAAGCTGTTCTTGTCTTTCCTGATGTTATTGGGGCGGCTCGAGCTCTTCACCATCTTGGTGCTCTTCACGCCCTACTTCTGGAAGTCTAACTAAATATGCAGGGGGCGCCAGCTAGATTTTTGGGGCCTGCCCCTGCCGCAAGGAGGGGGGCAGCGGGCAGGTGCCGCTATGCTACGGGGCTCGCTATCCGCTCGGCCTTATCAGGCCTGCCGCCCCTTCGCAGCGCTAGGCCAATGCCAGGCTATGCACAAACGCCTGCAATATTTTGGTTTGCGCCCATATGTGAATGTAGCTTGTAGGCCATTCCGCGCACAGCAGTATCATTATAGCTGGATATTGGCATAACATTCCCAGGTGTTTGGCTGTTAATGCAAATAAAAAACCATGAAGCGTCTATTCTTATTCGTACTGTTGAGCACGCTGGTTTTTAGCTGTGCCAATTCTCAGCAGTCAAGGGGCAAAGCTGCAGCTGGCAAAAGCAGCGCCTTGTCCTATCCGGAAGGGGTTGCCCCGGTCTCTGAAATCGATGCCCCATTGGCTGGGCTGTCCAAAGCGGTGTTCGCTGGCGGGTGCTTTTGGTGTGTGGAAGGAGTGTTTGAGCGGGTAGAAGGAGTAGAAGAGGCGATCTCCGGCTACGCTGGCGGTACATCCCCAAGCCCAACCTATAAAAAAGTAGCCTCAGGAGTGACCGATTATGCAGAAGCCGTCATCGTGTATTATGACGCGGACCGGGTCAGCTATGACGCCCTGCTCACGGCTTTCTTCTCCGGGCATGACCCCACACAGCTCAACCGGCAGGGGCCCGATGTGGGCAAGCAATACCGTTCTGGCATTTACTATCAGAATGAAGCGGAGAAAGAGGCGGCTGAAGCCTTTATCAAAAAATTGGACGAGTCGGGCCGGTTCGGTAAGCCCGTGGTGACGGAGGTGAAGCCCTTGGGCACTTTTTATGCTGCTGAAGGCTACCATCAGGACTACATCGTGCACAACCCCAATCAGCCTTATGTCGTAGGGGTTTCTATGCCGAAAATCGAGAAGTTCATGAAAGCCCACCCTGAGCTGTTGAAAGACAAATACCGCAAGCCGTAAGCTTTGCACCTGCGCGCTGTGCAGACTGGCCAGCAAATCTTAAATTAAGGTTTTTATTGGTGCCCATCGGTGCGCCATCATTCAAAAACCAACCCTATGATGAACCGCAGGTCTTTTGCCCGCAAAGCCCTTGCTTTGCCCTTGCTCCCCGCTGCCGGCCCCGTTATCGCCGGCTTTCCGCCTACCCGTATAAAGCCCAAACGGTTGAGCCCCGGGGATACAATAGGGCTGATCACGCCAGGCAGCTATATTGCTGATGAATCTTTGCAGCGCGCAGTAGATAACCTGTTGAAGCTTGGGCTCAAGGTCAAAATGGGGCGGCACATCCGGGCTAAACATGGCTTTGTAGCCGGTACCGATCAGCAGCGGCTCGATGACCTGCACACCATGTTTGAGGATAAAAGTGTAGATGCCATTTGGTGTGCCCGTGGCGGCTACGGCTGCACCCGATTGCTGCCGCACATTGATTACAGCCTCATTCGTGCCAACCCCAAAGTCTTGGTCGGCTACAGCGATATCACGGCCCTGCACCAGGCTATCTTCCAAATGACAGGGCTTGTGACATTCCACGGCCCGGTAGGGGCATCTGAGCTGACCCCCTATACCGAAGCTCAGCTGAGGGCGGTGCTTATGCAGCCCGAAGCCCCTTACACCATCCCGCCTTCCCTGGAAAACGAAGCTTCGCAGGAGGAAGGCTTTTATGCAGAGACCTATCAGAAGGGGAAGGTGGAAGGCCATTTGTTGGGGGGCAACCTGTCCTTATTGGCCGCTATGGCCGGCACACCCTATCTGCCCGATGTGGAAGGGGCTATCGTGTTCGTAGAAGACATAGGCGAGCCGCCCTACCGCCTCGACCGCATGCTGACTCAGCTCCGGCAAAGCTGGCCTTTGGGCAAAGCAGCCGGGCTGGCCCTCGGCATCTTTGCAGATTGCGAAATGAAGCCCGGGAGTGATTCCCTGCCCTTGCAGCAAACCCTGGCAGAGCAGATCCGGCCGCTCCAAATCCCCTCCGCCTATGGGCTGCCTTTCGGGCACATCAGCCATCAGTGTACCTTCCCCATCGGCATCAGGGCTGCTTTTGACGCTGGCCGGCGTACCATTACCCTTCTGGAAACAGCAGTATCCTGAACCAACGGCAAACGGGCTCCCGGCCAGTGCCGGAAGCCCGTTTGCAAAAGCTGGCGCAAGGAGCGTTAGTCCATATGGGCTACCACCTCTTTGACTTCTGGTATCATGCGCTTGAGCATGCCCTCAATCCCTGCTTTCAAGGTGACTGTGGAGGACGGGCAGCCGCTGCAAGCCCCCTGCATGGAAAGCACTACTGTGCCCTGGTCCCATGATTTGAACTCGATGTTGCCGCCATCCATTTCTACAGCAGGCTTGACGTAAGTCTCGATCATGTCCTTGATCTTTTGAATGATCTCCGCTTCATTCTCGGTATACTCATAGCTCGCGCCCCGCTCTTCCTCGATTTTAGCCATCGCTTCCTCAAAGCCCTCCTTCAGTACCGGCTTGCCTTCAGCGATGTAGCCCTTGAGGTACTCCTTGAGCTTGAGCATGATGTCTGCCCAGTCATAGTTGAACTCCTTGGTCACTGTGACAAAGTTGTTGCAGATGTATACGCTCTTGACGTAAGGCATCTCAAAAAGCGATGTGGCCAGCGGAGACCACTCGCGCGCAAGCTCCTCCTCCCGGAAGTCAGCGGTGCCTTTATAAATCATGCGGTTGGTGACAAACTTGAGGGACTCCGGGTTTGGGGTCTGCTCTGTATATAGCATTACCGGGCTTTGTGTGACGGGATTGCTCATATGATATTTTCGGATTGAGTGTCAGAATTAATACTAAAGAGATATGGCCTTGATTTAGACCGGATCTAAATGCCAAACACCTGACAGCACTACAGGTTTGCTCAAGCCCTGTTTTTTTGCAAGGAATAGCCCGGCTGGCAAAGTCCACACAGACGCTTATCTTTACGCCCGTGTTCTACCCTGATAACCTAACCCCTTCAACACATGTCCAACCAAGATTTCCCGGATTTGCCCGGGGACCCCTCATTGCCCAGTTCTGCGGCAGACCTTCAGCGTCTGATCGGCCGGGAAGAAGGCCAGTATGCCTATTCCGTTGAAGACTTTTTCCGCAATCCAGACCAAACAGGCTTCCAGCTTTCGCCGGGAGGCACTTTCCTGGCATACGCTGCGCCCTACAAGCGGCGGAAAAATATTTTTGTACAGCCAGCAGATGGTGGGCCGGCCGTACAGGTCACTTTCGAAACTGAACGGGATATTGCAGGCTTTTTCTGGTCTAGCGATCAGCGCTTGGCCTACATCAAAGATAGTGGAGGGGATGAGAACTTCCGCCTCTTCGCCATCGACCGAGACGGGGCCAATGCGATAGACCTCACCCCATTTGATGGGGTCAAAATTGATTTGATCGATGACCTCCCCGAGCAGGAGGACGAGCTCATCATCGGCATGAACCACAACAACCCCATGCTGTTCGAGCCGTTCCGCATCAACATACAGACCGGCAACCTGCAGCAGCTCGCCCCCAATGACAACCCCGAGGAGCCTATTACCGGCTGGCTTACCGATCACGATGGCAAGCTGCGCATTGCCATAAAAACCATAGACGGGGTCAATCAGCATATCCAATACCGCAGCCACGAGGGCGAGCCCTTCCGCACTGTTGTGGAAACCGACTTCCGCGAAAGCCTTTCGCCTCTTTTCTTTGCCTTCGACAATAGCGCTGTTGTCTTTTGCCTAAGCGATATTGGCCGCAGCCGCAGCGAGATCGTCCGTTTTGATTTTGAAAAAGGGCAGGAAGTGGGCCCGCCGGTCTTTTCCCACCCTGAGGTTGACGCCGGCAGCTTGTTGTTCTCCCGCAAGCGCAAGGTGCTGCTCGGGGCTGCCTTCACCACCTGGAAACGGCAGGTACAGTTCTTTGACGAAAACCGCGCTCGAATGCAGGAAGCGCTCGAGGCGCAGTTGCCCGGATATGAAGTGGTCGTGACGGGGGCCAACCGGGACGAGGACCGGTTTATGGTGCGTACGTACAGCGACCGCTCCCTTGGCGCCTACTACTTGTTTGATTGGCCAGAAGGCCGGCTGACCCCAATCGCGGAGGTCAGCCCTTGGCTCAGGGAGGAAGATATGGCCCCCATGAAGCCTGTGGCTTATCAGGCCAGGGACGGGGAAACCATACATGGGTACCTGACTTTGCCCGCCCATCATCAGGAAGGGCGCCTGCCTGTGGTGGTCAATCCTCACGGAGGCCCATGGGTGCGCGACAGCTGGGGCTACAACCCGGAGGTTCAGCTGTTGGCCAGCCGGGGCTACGCCGTTTTTCAGCCCAACTACCGGGGCAGTACAGGCTATGGGAAGTCCTTTTGGATGAAAGGCTTCAAACAGTGGGGGCATGATATGCAGAATGACATCACCGATGGCGTACAATGGCTGATCGAGGCTGGGGTGGCCGATGCCGGCAGGGTCGCAATCTACGGGGCCAGCTACGGTGGATATGCTACCTTGGCGGGAATTGCCTTCACGCCAGGCCTGTACGCCTGCGCTGTAGATTATGTCGGCGTCTCCAACTTGTTCACTTTTATGGAGACCATCCCGCCTTATTGGAAACCTTACCTCGATATGCTCTATGAAATGGTAGGCCACCCCGAGCACGATAAGGCGCTCTTAGAAGCTGGCTCTCCGGTGTTCCATATCGAGCGCATCAGAACGCCCCTATTTGTCGTACAGGGCGCCAATGACCCCCGCGTTAATATCGACGAGTCCGATCAGATTGTGCGCTCCCTCCGGGGAAGGGGCATCGATGTGCCTTACTTGGTGAAGTACAACGAAGGGCATGGCTTTGCCAACGAAGAAAACCGTTTCGAATTTTATCACGCTATGCTGGGCTTCCTGGCCAAGCACATGAAAGCCTGAAATGAAATGGAAGCACGGCCTGAGTGCTATATGGAGCAAACCATAGCGGCTGCCCGGGAGGCCGCCCGCCGAGGGATAGCCCCTGAAGTCCGCCCGGATTTCAATACCTTTGCACAGAACTTGTATAAAAAATATCGCCATGACACTAGCAGACATTACTGCGCAGTTTAACAAGACTGCCGCCAAAGCGCCCAGCCTTGGCAAATCTATCAAGTTTATGTTCGATCAGGGGCCAGTCCATATAGACCTCACTGGAGATGAAGCTGTGGTGACCAACGAGGACAAGGAAGCCGATTGTACCATCATTACCAGCCTGGAGACGTTGGACGGTATCCGCAAAGGGGATATCAACGCCATGTCTGCGGTAATGACTGGCAAAGTGAAAATCAAAGGGGATATGGGGCTGGCCATGAAGCTGCCTTCCCTGATTGCATAAGAGTGTGTTTGGATTTTGGCCTTCTAGTCGAAAACCGGAGTTTAGCCAGAGTTTCGGGGCGAAGCATAAGCGAAAAAATGTCCCCCTATCTAGCGGGATAGCCCGATTACCAAAGTCCCAACACGCTCTAAATTGTAGCAGGCATAGGCCGTGGGCAACAAGCCAGGTTGACAGCAGTTGGCCTGGCTTGTTATTTGTGTGCCCTTGCTGCCCGCCGCTCATACTGGGCTGGGGGCAGGCCGGTGAGCCGTTGGAATGAACGTACAAAAGTCTGGTAAGAAGCGATGCTGCTCTGCCGGTATACTTCGGCCACATTGCGCTCCCCCTGATCGATCAGCCGCTGTGCGTGCAGCGCCCGGTAGCTGTTGATGTAGTCGAAGAAGGTCTGCCCGCCTACATGGTGTATAGCCGCTGCCACCTCGCGGGGCGGGCGCCCCATCAGTTGGGCGAGCTTGGGCAACGTCAGCCCCCCATCTAAATAGAGGCGGCCCGTTTGCAATTGCGCATCTATGGTTTTGAACAAGCCCGCGTGTCTGCGCACTTGCTCTGCCTCAGGGGGCCCCTGACTGGCCAGCTCACCGACAAGCGCTTCCTCTTCGGCCGAAAGCGGGCGGAGCGGCACTTCTGTGCTGACGGCAACACCCGCCAGCCCGAGCGTGACAGCCGCCCCTGTAATGGCAGAGAAGATGCGGATGTCGTCCAGGCTCCCTGTGTATTGGAGGAAGGCAGCGGCAGCTAGAAAAGCACACCAGGTGCCTAGGAGGATCTGCGCCCGCAGGATTTTGACTTCTGGCCGCTGACTGCTCACCGTGCTAATGGCCTTGCGCCTGTCCCGCAGGGCCGACCATTGCCACAGCAGATAGGCCAACACTGAGCCATGCAGCCCTAATGCCCACGCTGCTGGCATGGGCTCCTGCCAGTGGCCGCTGGCAAATAATGCAGCCCAGAGCCCTAAAGCAGGCAGGTAGGCTGTCCAGAAGCCCGGCTGTACAGCCCGCCCGAGCATGGCCTGCAGGTGATGCCCGAAGAGGGGGGCGCTCAGGGCAAACAGCCAATAGGGGGAAGAAAGGCCGGCCAGCGATACCATAGCGTATAGGGCCTGTACGGCTAATGCCAGCAGCAGAAAAGCGGAAGCGGGGTGGCGGCGGGCCCGGTACAGGAGCAGGAGGCTGGCTGAAAGCAGGGCAATGCCAAGGGCGATACCAGATAGGATAGGGGCAGGGTAAGTAGGCATAATGATTGTTGAAGCTAAGTTGCAGTGGGCAAAATATAATAAATTCTGCCGAGGAAAAGCATGGGCCGTACGTGCAAATCAGCTGCTGTGGGCTGGCCTGTCAGGAGCCTGGGCCAAAATGCGCCGGTACGGGGCAAGCGCTGCCTGCTTCGCCCGGGCTAGCGATGCGGCGGGGTGGCAAGCCCGCAGGGCCGAGCGGATAGCGAGCCCCGGAGCGTAGCGCCCCGAGCCACCGGGCGAGGGGAGCCCCCCAAAAAAAATAGCAACCGGGCCTGCGCCCTTTGCCGTGCAGTGACAATTATTAGCAGGCTGCATGACGGATGCCCCTGCCCATCTGGCAGCGTTTCCTGTAGTTTTGGCTTATGCGGAAGCAGTAAAAACGAATACCTATGAAAAAGCAGACTGTTCTTTGGATTTTGATGGGGCTTTTCCCCGCGCTGCTCTTTGGGCAGTATACTGAGCAGGGCAATTTTATCATCGGCACTACCTTGGGCTTTTCCTCGGCCCACTCCAAAGTGACCCAAGAGGATGGGGCGGCCGATATCGCTACCGAAAACCCGGTGTCCACTCAGCTGAGCATTTCCCCTTCTATGGGCTATTTCCTGGTAGACCACCTGGCGCTGGGCCTGGGCATGGATTACACCTTCAACCGTGTGGAGCGCAATGAGGGCGATACCAATAAGGACAGTGACCTGCTCTTTGGCCCCTTTGTGCGCTATTATGTGCCGGTAGCTCAGGATATGGCCTTCTTCCTCGAGGGCAACTTTGGTTTTGGCAACGCCTCTGATAATTTGGTCTTGGGCTCAGAGGTGCAGCGCATCAATACCAACATCATGGCAATGGGGGTAGGCCCTGGTTTTACCATTTTTTCTGGCAGTGCCATTGGCATAGAAGCCTTGCTGAAGTACAACTACGCCCGCAGCAAGTTTGATACCGATATTGGGGGCGTACAACGGCAGACCATCTCCCGGACCAATCAGTTCGACTTTTCCATTGGGCTGCAATATTATATCGGCGGGGTAGAGCCTGCGCGCAGCCCGTCACCAAGGCACTATTAAAAGCCGGTCTGGTTTTGGCCTTATAGGCGAAAACTTGCAGCTTTGGGTTAGGCAAGGCACGAAAACCGGAGTTTGGCCAAGTCCCGCTTTTTATGCACAAAAGCGGGAAGGATTTTCGAAACGGGGCATAAGCAAAAAAGTGCCCCGCTGTCCAGCGGGATGGCCCGCTTGCTAAAGCCCCAACAAGCGTTTATACCGGAAGGGCTTCTCTCAGCCGCCTGACGACCTCGAATGCAGCCGGGCAAATGGCGGTGTTGCGCAAGGTCAGGTCCAGGATCTGATGGAAGCCCTTGTGGTCGGTATGCGGGTATGCTCTGCAAGCCTTAGGCCGGTGCTCGTACACGGAGCAGTAGTTGTCTGGCCCCAGGAAGGGGCAAGGCTTGGCTTTCAAGACATAATCGCCTTCCTCGTCCATACGCAGGTACTCGTGCACAAATTCGGCTGGCCTCATCCGCAGGTGGCTGGCGAGGCGCTCCACATCCCGGTCCCGGAAAATAGGGCTGGCCGACTTGCAGCAGTTCGCGCAGGCCAGGCAATCGGTATCGGCAAAGACCTCCTCATGCAGGGCTGCCACTGTGGCATCAAGCTCCCGGGGCTTTTTCTGCCGCAGCTTCCGGAAGTACTTTTTATTGGCTTTTTTCTCGTCTTTAGCCCGCTGCGGCAGGTGTTGCAGTCGGGTCGGCATATCGGGCAGCTGTTCTTCCGGCATCAGGGTTGAAACTTTGGCTTGCAAAAAAGGTTTGACATAAGACTTGCTGCGCATCTCCCCCTCCCTGGGGGCAGCAGCACCATCGTTTAGCCCTGCAAAGATTGTAAATTTTGAACGCAAGCCGTACCCCTTCCGCCACCTTAACCTCACAAGCCCCCGACTGGCGCAGCTGGGCCATCCTCATCGTGCTCAGCCTGATCTGGGGCAGCTCCTACATCCTCATCAAGCGCGGGCTGGAGGTCTACTCCAGCACACAGGTGGCCTGCTTGCGCCTTTCCATCTCAGCATTGGCCTTCGCCCCCTTCCTGCTCTACCGCCTTCGGCGGGTAGACTGGTCCCGCTGGCGCTTCTTATTGCTCGTCGGGCTTACCGGCACTGCCATCCCGGCCTTTATGTTCTCTATAGCGCAAACGGAGATCAGCAGCTCCATGGCGGGGGTGCTCAACTCCCTCACGCCCCTGTTCACCCTCCTGCTCGGCATGCTCCTGTTCAGCGCCCCGGCAGCGTGGGCCAAAGTCGCGGGCGTGCTCATTGGGCTGGCTGGCGCGGCACTGCTCATCGTGCTCGGCAGATCCGCAGGCATATCTGGCAACCCCTGGTACGGCCTCCTTGTGCTCGTCGGGTGCATTTGTTATGCCATCAGCTCCAATACGGTAGGCAAGTACCTTAAAGACATGAGCTCGCTGACCATCAGCGCCGCCTCCTTCTGCATGGTCGGGCTCCCCGCCATCGCCTACCTGTTCACCACCGATTTTGCAGCTACCCTGAGCCATGCCCCACAAGCCTGGGCTGCCCTGGGGTACATCGCCCTGCTCAGCCTGTTCGGCACCGTACTGGCCTCCATCATCTTCTTCCAGCTGGTCCAATGGACTACCCCGGTATTCGCCTCCATGATCAGCTACATCGTCCCCATCGTCGCCCTCGGCTGGGGCGCAGCCGACGGCGAAGCCATTACCCTCGTCCACTTGGGGGGCATGGCGCTCATCCTCAGCGGTGTCTATCTGGTCAAGCGTTAAGGGGCATTAGGGCGTGCCCGGCCCCTGCAAGCCCTCTGCACACCGGGCCGCAGTACTACAGGCTCACCCTGCGGTTCGGTGCTGCGCACTTCGGCTCCGCCTCACCTTCCGTGTTGCTCACGCAGCCAGGCAGCGGCCTATTTCACGGGCTCCACTTTTTCTATAAAGTAATTGCTGTCCCCTTGCCAAGGCATGCTCTTGTACTTTTCCCGGTAGTGCAGCTTCACCTGCCTGCCCTCGTAATTTTGCAGCTCCCGGTACACCTCCTCTTCCCAAACGGAAAACTCCCAGATGTTGCCAGAAATGCCGTCGTCTGCATTTTCCCGGAATCCGCCCAGGTTGAGCTGCCCTTCGTAGGTCTTGAAGACGACCCCCTTACGGGAAATTTTGATCAGGGTGCCGGCCCGGGTACCGCTGCTGTAGGTCCAGTTGCATACCCACAGGTAGCCGCCCCCGATCACGAGGCCCAGGAGGGAGAGGACGAGGAAAAAGCGCTTGATCCAAGAAAAGACCTTGCCTGTGCCCGCTTTTACCACTTGTTTGAATTCGCTCATTGCTCTGGTTTTGTTGCCCCAATATCTGCTATTCTGGCCGAAGTATCAAAACCTGGCACTGCTCAGAAATGCCCCCGGCTCAATCACCGGCTGAATGATCAGCCTCGGGCAGAATCCAGGGGCTGGGCGCCCAAAAAGACCACGTTGCACTTGCCAGGTCGGCCTCGGGGTCGATATATGGGCAATGCGGGCGATAGTTGAGCCTGCAATTGATATGGGCATACACTGCCACCGTATCGCCTTGGGCCGCATACTCGTCCCGCAGAAAATGGGCAAACTGCAAAATCATGTCGGGATGGGTATACAGCTTCCGCTCTTGCCGGTGGGACAAGTAGTCGGCCGGGCGTACTTTTTCCTTCCCTCCGTCAGGCAGCACGACTTCAAAGTGGCCAGCCCCGGTTTTTGACCGCAGCATCATCCGCCAGGCATAACGGTGCCCTTCCTCTGTCCAGGCGACATCCCCGGGCAGAAGGTGGTGCCGTAGCGGCAAGGCGAGGTGGGCCAGGGCAATGCTCGTGAGCCCGGCGAGGATGTAAGGGGCATACCTTTGCCTGAACTGCCAGTACCCTGCCGCCTCAGCCCCATTGTCTGGCAGAGCTGCCCATTTGGCCTGCTGCCGGGCCAGCCAGCCCCAGCGCAGCCCCAGCCACGCCAGCCCTCTTCTCGGGAAGGATGGGGGGAAATACAAGGCGGTGAGGGCAACGGAGAGGAACGGGAATATGCCGATGTTGAAGACCAGCAGGTTGATAGAGTGGAAAAACAAGACGGCCCCAAAGGCCCACAACCGGGGAGGGCGGTACAGCAGAAAAAGCACCACGGTCAAGTCGAGCAGCAGCCCGCCATACGCCATAAACCAGGCTGTAGGCTCCCAGTCCAGCAAGGGCCCAATGAGGGGCAGCCCGCTGCGGTAACTGATCCATTGTTTGAGGGGCACGGCTTGCAGCCAGTCGGGGTTGAGCTTGGCGATGCCGCCAAAAAAATAGACCACGCCCATGAGGAAGGCGAGCAGGCCAGTAGCCCAAGCCGGTGCCAGGGCTGCCCTCAGCCCCGGCCGGTGCCGGGCATCCCAAGACCACTCCCGGTGGGCAGGCAGGCAGGGCATGATCCAGGCAATCCAGCAAAACAGGTAGCCGTGGTTGAGGTAGTGGGCTTTTTCCAGCAAAAAGGTGTAGGTAAACCCAAGGGCAAACAAAGGGGCTACTTTGGTATAGTTCCACCCCAGTGCCACCAGTAAGCCCAGGACTGCAATGCCTGCCAGGGCCAGGCTCATCCAGGGCTCAGACAAAGGCCGGGCCCACTCAAAGCCATAGTATTTGAACTGAAAGCCGGCCGGTTCATAGGCGCCTTTTATCCAATGGTAGTAGATCAGTGTGCCCAGTACATCCGCAAAACCGAGGATGCCAAAGAGGATCCGGAATCCGGCCAGGGTAGCGATGTCAATAGGCTGAAGCAGTCGGTTGAGCACAGTGGTCAGGTCTTTGGGCGATGGTGCAGGCCGGTTTAGGGTTGGGCTACAGCTTCTGCTATGGCCTGGTCGAGTATGCTGATGCCCAGGTCGATCTCCTCCCGGGTGATGGTCAGGGGCGGTGCAATGCGGAACACCCCGGCGTAGCCTTTTATGCGGACAATATTCATGCTCAGCCCGAGCTCGAGGCAGCGGTCGGCTATGCGGCTGCCCAGCTCAGGGGAAGGGGCCCGGGTATGCCGGTCGGCCACGACTTCCAGCCCCAGCAGGAGCCCCGCCCCTCGAATGTCGCCTATGCACTCGTGCCGCTCCTGCAGCTCCAAGAGGGCAGCTTTCAGGTAAGTGCCCATTTCCCGGGCCCTGGCCGCCATCTCATCCCGCAGGAGGATGTTGAGCGTAGCCAGGCCTACCGCAGCGGGCAGGGGGTCTGAAACATGGGAGGTCACGTACATGAAGCCTTTTTCATAGCAGTCCTCCTCTATTTCCCGGCTGCTGATGGTAGCCGCAAGCGGCAGCCCCCCGCCCAGTGTTTTGGAGAGCGTGAGCAGGTCGGGCTGCACTTCATACGCTTCAAAAGCAAAGTTGTGCCCGGTACGCCCAAAGGCGGTCTGGGCTTCATCAAAAATAAGGTAAAGGCCCCGCTCGTCGCACAGCTCCCGCAGGCGGGCCACGTAGCCCGGCGTCAGTGTTATAATGCCTGCTGCGCTCAGCACGGGCTCAGCAATGAGCGCAGCATAAGCTCCTACTGATTGCTGATCGCACAGCTGCATGCCAGCTTCGAGGCAGGTATGGTCGCAAGTGCCCTTGCAGTGTTGTACCGGGCAGCGGTAGGCATAGGGCGGGGGGATCATCAAGCTGCCGGGCATGGCCGGGCCGTAGCCCCGCCGGGTGAGGGAGTAGGTGTAGGATTGTGCGCCGGCGGTCATGCCGTGCCAGGAGCCGGCAAAGCCAATGACTTCAAATCCGCCAGATGACAGCTTGGCCATGCGCAGGGCTGCTTCGTTCGACTCCGAGCCGGTATTCAGCAACAAGCAGCGGTCGAGCCCTTCTGGCAACAGGGCGGCCAGCTGCTGACAGAGCTCGAGCACCGCCGGGGAGAGCATGGCGCTGAGAAGGTGGATGGGCTGATCTCCAGCCCGCTGCAGTGCAGCCACGATATCAGGGTGGTTGTGGCCGAAAACGGAGCACATCTGGCCGGAGGTGAAATCAAGAATGGCCCGCCCATCGGTAGTGTAGACGTAGCTGCCCTCCGCCCGCTCCGCCAGCAGGGGGGTGAAAGTGCCGCAGTAGCGGATCAGGGCATCTGTGCCGGGTATGGCGTTCGGTTGCTGTTCCATATCGCAGTAGTTGTCGGTATCGGCCGCCCGGTGCGGCTGCGGTTTGGGCAGCCGCACCGGGCGGTGTACCCAAGATAATCAAATTAGAGGAAGGGGGCGTATCTTGCAGTAAAAGCTGAACGGGGGCAGCTCCGTCGGGAAAACACAAGAAGATGAGCAAACAGGTTGAAGTGGCTTATTTGTACCGCGATGCGGGCAATTATAAGCTTTACGGGAGAGCAGTGCTCCACTGCGAGGGGCAGCGGCCTATAGGCGAGCTGCGGCAGCTGCTGGAGGGGGTGCTGATAGATGGGGCTTATTTTTTGCCGGGTGTTCAGTTTCTGAAGTATGAAACATTTTAGTGCCAAACTTGAGCTTCTAGGTTTGGCTGAGATGGAGCTGAGTTCAAGCTTTCTGTACTTTTGGCGCTCCAAAAGTACCAAAAGAGCAGCGCCCTCAAGGCGGCCGAGTTGAGGCTTAATGTCTAGATTAGCGAGACGTTCGATACTATGCGTTATGCTAGTGCTGCCCTTTTTAACAGGCGCTGTGCAACTCGCTGTTACTGGCACTTGAGCTTTGGAAATTATGCTTTTGCAGCTGCAATGTATCTCTGTTGTCTTCGAGCCTAGGCAGCGATTTGCAAGGCGCGTCTTCGGTGCATTTGCTGGAGAAAAACCTGTGGTCAGGTGGTTTGCATGATCTCTTGCTAGAGTGTTAAAAAGCGCCTAGTGGCCGCTGGACAGAGGGCGCTATCCTTGGCTGATTGAATGTTTACGGTTATAAAGAAGCTCTCTTTTCATCTTTAAATCATTCTAGGATTGTTTTTTGTGTTTTATT
>NZ_VOOR01000045.1 GCF_007993045.1 Phaeodactylibacter luteus | reverse complement strand
TTTGCTTGCACAGCAGCTATGGCGGTGCCTATGCCTACTGTTTCTGACAACTGCTCCGGAGTTGCCGTACTTACTCAGATTGTGACCGTCACTGAAGAAGAGATATACAATCAGTACGGGCTGCCTACAGGCCAGTTGGCTTATGATACAGTCGTGGTGCGAACCATTCAGCCCGGCGCAAGCCGGTTTGTGAGCGGTATCCCTTTCGGGCAGCACTTCTTCCGTTATATTGCTTCAGACGACTGCGGCAATGCCACAACCCTGTACTGCCCCTTTGAGGTGGTGGACAATATCGAGCCAGTAGCAGTATGTGATGATCAGCTGAACGTGAGCATCGGCGGCGGCAATATCATGCCTGGCCAGCCAGCAGCAGCCCGGGTTTTTGCAGAAGATGTGGACGAAGGCTCTTGGGACAATTGCGGGCCTGTGGACGTGGCTATTTTCCGGGACAATTTCAATGCAGCGGCCAATACTTGTGGCAGCGGAGCTAGCCCAACCGGCAGTTATGTAGATTTTTTCTGCTGTGATGTAGGCGTCACCGTTAGCGTAACCCTAGTGGTTACCGATCAGCATGGCAATCAGAATACCTGTTGGCTGAGCGTGACGCCTGAGGATAAAATCAGGCCGTTCTGTGAGGCTCCGGCTAATGTGAACGTGGGCTGCGATGATCTGCCTCATGGTTTTGACCCTGCCGATCCTGCTCAGCTGGAAGGATTGTTCGGCATGGCTTCCGGTGCGGACAACTGCGGCATCGCTTCGGTACAGCAAGTAGCAGCCAATGCTAGCCTAGAATGCCGGGCTGGCAGCATCACCCGGGTTTTCCGGGTGGCGGACGTGCACGGCAACCTCAGTCAGAATACCTGTGTACAGGTCATCAATATTCAGGAGGTGCACAATTACGAAATCTTCTTCCCCGCAGATACCGACTATGCGTGTGGAGAAGAAGCTGCCCCGGCTGAAGTAGCCTACAATGAGATAGGGTGCGACCTGCTGGCGGTAAGCAGTACCGATGAGCAGTTTTCTGCCAGCGGGCAGGAGTGCTACAAAATTTTCCGCACTTGGAAGGTCATCAACTGGTGCGAGTACGATGGCGAGAGCAGCCCTCTGATAATTGGCCGGGACGAAGACTGTGACGGTACACCTGGCAACCGCAACCTATGGCTGCTGGCCCGGGAAAATGGGACTATCTTTTATGATGCAGACCAAAATGAACTAGGAGGGCTGCCCGGCCCTAACGCCTGTGGCATTTCCAGCCGCTACTACAGCACGGACAACTACACTGCAGCCAGCCGGCCGGGCTTCTACCAGTATACACAGATCATCAAAGTGTACGACGATACTGCCCCTGCCGTATCGTTTGTTCAGGCAAGCCCTTTTTGTTCCCTGAATAACACCACCTGCTCGGCTAGCGTAGTCTATCCATTTGCCGTCACAGAAGACTGCACACCGGGCGACCTCAGCATCCGCGTGTTCCTGAATGCGTTCAACGCTGGCACCTTCACGGAATTGCCGGCGAGCGCGCTCTCCGGTGGCTATCCCAACTACAGCATCAGCGGCACTTACCCTATTGGTGCACACGCCTTCCGGGTGGTCGTGCGCGATGGCTGCGGCAACAGTGCACAGGCCCAGCTGCCATTTGAGGTGATTGACTGCAAAGCCCCAGCCCCGGTATGTATTAATGGCATAGCGGTAGAGCTGATGCCAGTGGACCAAAATGGCGACAACCTCCCTGATGCAGGCGAAGGGATGGCCGAAATTTGGGCTAGCGATTTCATCGCTTCTGCCATTACAGACTGTACCGGCCCCGTCAAGTATGCCATCAACCGTGCAGGCGAACCGAATGACCCTGATCAGGATGGGCTGGCCCTGACTTGTGCAGACTTGGGCACGCTGGTCATTGAAATATGGGCCTATGATGGCGCCGGCAATGGAGATTTCTGCGAAACCTACCTGCTCGTACAGGACAATCAGGGGATTTGCGGCAGCGGTGCCCCATCGGCAGCCGGTGCGGTGCATACCCGCGGGCAGCAGCCAGTCGAAAATGTGACCGTGAGCATTTCCGGCCAGGGCAGCACAACAGCAGTGACCTCTGCCGCCGGGCAATATGCTTTTGAAGGGCTTCAGCCCGGGCTAGACTATACCCTTACGCCGCAGCGCGATGGCGATTACCTCAATGGGGTCTCTACTTTTGACCTGGTCCTCATCAGCAAGCATATTTTAGGCATTCAGCCGTTGGCTTCCCCTTATCAGCTGATTGCTGCAGATGTGAACAACTCCCGTAGTATTACGACACTAGACATGATACAGCTGCGCAAGCTCATCCTGTCTGTCGATACGGAGTTCTCCAACAACGACAGCTGGCGTTTTGTGGATGCCAGCTATGTTTTCCCCAATCCTGCTAACCCATGGCTAGCGCCTTTCCCGGAAGGGATCAACCTGAACAACCTGCCTTTGTCTGGCGTGACAGCGGCTGACTTCATTGCGGTGAAAATAGGCGATGTGAGCGGGGATGCTGTAGCAAGCAGCCTCGTAGGAGGGATAGAGGAGCGGTCTACAGCTACCTTCGTACTGAGGGCAGCAGACGCGAGCCTGCGGGCTGGCGAGGAGTACAGTGTGGTGGTTTCTGCTCCGGGCCTTGCCGGCATTGAAGGTTATCAGGCTACCCTGGCTTTGAGCAGTGCTGCGGAGCTATTGGGCATCAAGGGCGGCGTCGCATCCGAAGAACACTTCGGCTTTGCCCACGCAAGCGAAGGCCTGATCACAACGAGCTGGAACGGCGAAGCAACAGAAGGCGTACTGTTCACCCTGATGATCCGTGCAACTGAAGATGCGCAGCTGAGCGAAATACTAGGCGTAAGCTCCGCCATTGCCAAGGCCGAAGCATACGGCAAAGACGGCAGCTTCCAGGATGTAGCTATCGAATTCTCAAACGGCACAGCAGCAGCGGGGTTTGAAGTATATCAGAACCAGCCCAATCCATTCAGGGGCGAGACGGTGATCGGCTTTGACCTGCCGGAAGCGGCGAGCGCAACCGTGACGGTCAGCGATATCACAGGCAAAGTCTTGAAGGTATACCACATCAATGGTGTAGCAGGATACAATGCGATAGCCATAGATGCAGGAGCTTTTCCTGCTAAAGGCGTGCTGGCTTATACCGTGAAGACCGGCAGTTTTTCGGTTGCCCGGAAAATGATGGTGATTGATTAGAGGGAGCGTAAACCAAATTGCCGCAGGCGTTCATGAATTCCGGGCTTTAGGCTGGCATTGGCCTAGCGCTGCGCAGGGGTGGCTGAAGGCCAGACCCGACGCCTGTAAGGCGAGGGGCCGAGCGGACAGCGAGCCCCGGAGCATAGCGGCACCTGCCTTCGGGCAGGGGCAGGCCCCTATCCTTGCGGAGGGGGCAGGTAAAAAAACGGCAATCCGGTTTGCGCCGATTAGAGGCCGCATGATATTGGCATAGAGCCAAAAAGGTTTTCGTGCGTTGTGATCAGTTGGCGGGGCCCTTCAGCAGCAGGCAGGAGGGCCCTGCCTCATTTTAGGAACAAAACCGCATCTGAAAAATTTAGTACTTTAGAGATTCGTTCTGGATAAGGCAAAAGCCCATTTTCAGTATTTGACCGATCCAACCTTTATGAAGCAGTACCTTGCCATTCTCATTAGCTCTCTGCTGAGCGCAGCCCTGGCCATAGCGGCTTATCGTTATTTTGAGCCTCACCGCGAGGTGGTGATCCGCGAAACCGTATCAGCCCGGTATACCAATTTTGACCCTATGGACGTGAGCAAGCAGCGGTCTTTCCTGTCTTCTGCCCCAACGGATTTCTCCGCAGCAGCAGACCGGGTCATCCCGGCAGTCGTCAACATCAAGACCGTTCAGAGCAGTGGCAACTTTGACTTGTGGGGGAGCCCGGCGGTGGGTTCTGCATCCGGGTCGGGGGTCATCATTTCAGAAGACGGCTACATTGTAACGAACAATCATGTTATCGAAGATAGTGATGAGATTGAGGTTACCCTCAATGATAAACGGGAGTACGAAGCTGAATTGATTGGCACAGACCCGTCTACAGACCTGGCACTGATCAAAATCAAGGCGCAAGGGCTGCCGGCCCTGGAGTTCGGCAACTCAGATTCCCTCCGTGTAGGAGAATGGGTGCTGGCCATAGGGAACCCTTTCAACCTGGAGTCTACGGTGACAAGCGGCATCGTCAGCGCCAAAGGGCGGAGCATTGATATCCTGGAAGGCCAAGACCGGATAGAGTCGTTTATTCAGACCGATGCAGCAGTCAATCCGGGCAATAGCGGAGGCGCTCTGGCCAATACTAATGGCGAGCTTATCGGCATCAATACGGCTATCATCACCCGTTCGGGGCGTTATGAGGGGTACTCCTTTGCGGTGCCGATCAACCTGGTGCGGAAAGTGGTGCGCGACCTGCGCGATTATGGCGTTGTCCAGCGGGGCATCCTTGGTGTTTTTATTGACGAAATGACCAATGAGCTGGCCAAAAAGCTGGGCCTTGAAAATGTAGAGGGCGTATACATCAACCGGGTGACCCCCGGCAGCGGGGCGGATGATGCCGGCCTGGAGAAGGGGGATGTCATCATCGGCATTAATGGGGTCAAAACCAAAACCCTGCCTGAAATGCAGGAGCAGCTGGGCCGGTATCGCCCGGGCAATGCCATTCAGGTAGAAATCATCCGCGATAAAGCCCGGACGGTGAAAGAAGTGGTGCTCAAGAATAAGAGCAACAGCACAGCCTTGGTCACGAGCCAAAATGCGGATATCCTGCTCGAACTGGGTTTTGAGGTGCGCGAGCTGAGCCGGCAGGAGAGCCGCCGGCTGAAAGCCGAAGGGGTCAAAGTGATCAGCATTTACAGGGGCAGCCGAATTGAAAGGACCAATATGGACCCTGGGTTTGTCATCACGAAAGTGGACAACCGGGCAGTGAACAGCGTGGATGAGCTGGTCGCCCTGCTCGAGCAATCCTCCGGGAAAGTCATGTTGGAGGGGATTTACGAAGGGTATGCTGGCGAGTACTACTACGCTTTTCCTGTAGACTAAAAAAGAACCGAATAACTAACCAAATAATATGGCCAAAATCAACTTAGAGCAAAGCAAAAACGAAGATGCGATGAAGCTGCTGCTCTCCCGTATGCAGCACCGCTTGGAAAAAATTTATAAAGGCGGGGGGGAGCGCAAGATTGAAAAGCTGCACAAAAAGGGCAAAATGACTGCCCGGGAGCGCATAGCCTACCTGATTGATGATGAGACGCCTTTCTTGGAAATTGGCGCTTTCGCAGGTTATGGGATGTACGAAGAGCACGGCGGCTGCCCTGCAGGGGGCGTTGTGGCTGGGATAGGCTACATCAAAGGGCGGCAGTGCATGATCGTGGCCAACGATGCCACAGTCAAGGCGGGGGCGTGGTTCCCCATTACGGGCAAAAAGAACCTCCGCGCTCAGGAAATCGCTATGGAAAACCGGCTGCCCATCATTTACCTGGTCGACAGTGCCGGTGTATACCTGCCTATGCAGGACGAAATCTTTCCGGACAAAGAACACTTCGGGCGCATTTTCCGGAACAACGCCCGTATGTCGAGCATGGGCATACCACAGATTGCTGCCATTATGGGCAGTTGTGTAGCTGGGGGCGCTTACCTCCCTATCATGTCTGACGAAGCCCTCATTGTGGAGGGGACCGGCTCCATTTTTCTGGCAGGGCCCTACCTTGTCAAAGCGGCCATAGGCGAAACCGTAGATCAGGAAACGCTGGGCGGGGCCACGACACAATCGGAAATCTCCGGCGTCACAGATTATAAAATGCCCGATGACCCTACCTGCCTTGATACCATCCGCGACCTGGTAGATAAAATCGGCCACTTCCCTAAAGCAGGCTTCGACCGGGCGGCCCCCGCCCCGCCTGAGCACGACCCCGCTGAGATTTACCAATTGATGCCGGAGGGCAATGCCAAGCCCTACAAGACCATAGAGGTGCTTAAGCGGTTGGTGGACGGCTCCAAGCTGACGGAGTACAAGAAAGGCTATGGCAAGACCATCATTTGCGCTTACGCCCGCATCGATGGCTGGTCTGTGGGCATTGTCGCCAACAACAGGGAGGTGGTCAAGAATGCTAAAGGGGAAATGCAGTTTGGCGGTGTCATTTATTCAGATTCGGCAGACAAGGCCGCCCGCTTCATCATGAACTGCAACCAGAAAAAGATCCCTCTTGTATTTTTGCACGACGTCACCGGCTTTATGGTGGGCACCCGCTCAGAGCACGGCGGCATCATTAAAGATGGCGCTAAAATGGTCAATGCGGTTTCCAACTCCACCGTCCCCAAATTTAGTGTGGTCATGGGCAATTCCTACGGGGCAGGCAACTATGCTATGTGCGGCAAAGCTTATGACCCCCGCCTGATCGTAGCCTGGCCAACTGCTAAGATAGCGGTGATGGGGGGCACGCAGGCGGCTAAAGTACTGATGCAGATACAGGTCGCCTCGCTCAAGGCGAAAGGGGAGGAGCCGACCGCTCAGGATCAGGATAGCCTGCTCAAAGAAATACAGGGGCGGTATGATGAGCAGACTACGCCCTATTACGCTGCATCCCGGCTCTGGGTAGATGCCATCATCGATCCGCTGGAGACCCGCAGGGTCATTTCCATGGGCATAGAAGCAGCAAGCAATGCTGAGGTCGAACGCTTTAACCCTGGGGTGCTGCAGACTTGATGAAAAAAGGGGCTGCCCCAAGTATGAGGGGGGCAGCCCCTTTTTTCGTGAGGCAACTGGTAAACCCAACAGCAGCTATCCGTTGTTGTATCCCAAAAATGCATTATGGTAGACTCAGGCGAAAAGCAGCAGGAAGGCAAAACAAGTAACAAGGGCATGCTTTGGCTGAAAAGGCTGGGTTTTGCTGGTTTTATGTTCTTTCTGATCAAAGGGCTGATTTGGATAGCCATCTTTGTAGGTGTAGGCAAGTGCGCACTTTAGCGCCGGTTGCAGCTGCAGTTGTTTACCTTTGTGGGGCTGCCATGGCGCACTTTGGGAAGGGCGGCATAGGCCGCTTGGCCAAGGGGCAACTTCTTGGCATTATTGCCAGACAATTATAACAGCATTATCGATTTTGGAAAAAGGAACGGTCATCAAGTCTACGGGAAGCTGGTATCAGGTGCAGCTTCAGGATAAAGGCACTGTAATGGACTGCCGCATCGTAGGCAAATTCCGCCTCGAGGGGCAAAAAGTCACCAACCCCGTAGCCGTTGGGGACGAGGTAGAGGTGGAGCCTAATGAAAATGAAGAGACCGGCACCATCCGCAATATCCTCCCGCGCCGCAACTATGTAGTCCGGCAGTCTCCCCGCCGGAAGCATGACCTCCATCTGCTGGCCAGCAATATTGACCAGGCAGTGGTCATTGTGACCATTGTGCAGCCCGACCTCAAGCAAGGTTTTATCGACCGTTTCCTGCTAATGACAGAGCCCTACAGCATCCCTACTGTCATTGTGTTCAATAAGGCCGATTTGTACGATGCGGGCCACCGTGGCGTATTTGAGTACTTGCGCGGTATTTACGAAAGTATCGGCTACCGGGCACTGCTCGTCTCCGCTACAGGAGGGGAGGGGGTAGAAGAGCTCAAAAGCCTGCTTAGGGGGAAAGTCTCCCTGATCAGCGGGCAGTCTGGCGTAGGCAAGTCTACTTTGGTCAATGCTATTGAGCCAGGCCTGGAGCTGCGTACCCAAGAGCTGAGCGACTACTCCGGCAAAGGGCAGCATACGACCACTTTTGCAGAAATGCACCCGCTCGCAGATGGCGGTGCCCTGATCGATACCCCAGGGATCAAATCGCTTTCCTTTATCCACCTCGAGCCGATGGATGTCGCCCACAATTTCCGGGAGTTTTTCGAGTATTCGGAAAATTGCAAATTTGGGGGCAACTGCTTGCACCGTAACGAACCGGGCTGCGCTGTAAAGGAAGCTGTCGAGAGCGAAGCGCTGAGCGACCTGCGTTATATGAACTACCTCACCCTGCTTGAAGAGGTAGAAGACCAAAACTATTGGGAACGGCACAAAGGGGTCTGAGCTGCCACCTCCTTACGAAAAAGAGATATCTTTGGGCCACAATCTCAAAATGAAGCTTATTATGGGCTACCAAAGCCGCAAACGCAACATCAAAAGCCGAAGGGAAAAGTACCAGGAGACTGTGCGCAATACCCGCCTTGTCTTTTTATTCCTAGGCATCGGCCTGGCTGTTTATTTCTTGATGAACCGGCACAGCATCTGGGCTTACCTGAAAACGTACTTCTATTAACGCCCCGCTCCAGCTGTGGAATGGGGTAGGGGGGTATGAAAAAAGCCTCTTCGCCGAAACTATGGCGAAGAGGCTTTTTGCCCGGGCGGTGCCCTGTTCTATTCAAACAAGGAAGCGCCGTCCATTTCTTCAGGCTTTGGCAAGCCTAGGATTTGGAGTATAGTAGGCGCAATATCGCCCAGCTTCCCATTTTTCAGCTTTCTGCCGTGCGTATCTGCTGCCAGGTAGAATACTGGCACCGGGTTGGTCGTATGCGCGGTATGCGGCGAGCCATCTGCATTGATCATGAAGTCAGAGTTGCCGTGGTCGGCAATCACAATAGCCTCGTACCCCATCGGCAGGGCTTTGCTGATGAGCCGTTGCAGGCATTGGTCAACTGTAGCAGCAGCCTTTTTGGCCGCTTCAAAATCCCCAGTATGGCCTACCATGTCCGCGTTGGCGTAATTGAGGCAAATAAAATCGGGCTGCCTGTTTTCCAAGTCTTCGATGATGGCATCGGTTACTCCCTGTGCGCTCATCTCGGGCTGCAGATCGTAGGTGGCTACTTTGGGGGAAGGGATCAGGATGCGGTGCTCCCCTTCGAACGCTTTCTCCCGCCCGCCATTGAAGAAAAAGGTGACGTGGGGGTATTTTTCCGTTTCGGCTATCCGGGTCTGCGTCTTGCCTGCGCGCTCCAGTACTTCGCCCAGCGTGTTGGAGATGTCGTCCTTGGTGTACATCACGTGCAGCCCTTTATAGGACTCATCGTAGCGGGTCATTGTGACGTAGTACAGCGGTAACGCCTCCATGCCGTGCTCGGGCTTGTCTTCCTGAGTCAGGGCAATGGTCAGCTGCCGGGGGCGGTCTGTCCGGAAATTAAAGAAGAGCACCGCATCTTCCGGCTGAATACAGCCCACCGGTGCGCCAGCTTCATCTACACAAACCAAGGGCTGCAGGAACTCGTCGGTCTCTCCGCTGTCGTACCGTTCCTGAATAGCCTGCAGGGCATCAGTTGTGGCATCGCCTTTGCCTTTTACCAAAAGGTCATAAGCTACCCGGGTGCGCTCCCAGCGGTTGTCACGGTCCATAGCATAGTAGCGGCCTACTACCGAGGCCAGCTTCACAGGCCCGTCATGTATATGGTTCAAGACCTCCTGAAGGTATCCTTTGCCGCTCTTAGGGTCAGTATCCCGCCCATCCGTAAATGCGTGGATGTACACCCGCTCCAGCCCGAAGGCTTTGGCAGCGTCGCAAAGCGCCATCAAGTGGCGGTGGTGGGCATGCACCCCGCCGTCAGAGGTCAAGCCCATCAGGTGAAGGGCTTTGCCCTTGTCTTTGGCATACTGCATAGCAGCTACAAAGGCCCCGTTTTTGGCGAGGGCCCCTTCGCGTATGGCCTTGTTGATACGGGCCAGCTCTTGGTAAACAACCCGCCCTGCGCCGATATTCAAATGCCCCACTTCGGAGTTGCCCATTTGCCCGTCCGGCAAGCCTACTTCTTCACCGTAAGTGACGAGCTCCGCGTTGGGGTACTTTTCGTAAAGGCTATCCGTGAAAGGCGTCTCAGCCTGGGCAATGGCGCTGACTGCCGGATCAGGGCCGTGGCCCCAGCCATCTAAGATAACGAGTAATGCACGTGTGGTCTTCATGCCAACAAATGTAGCAAACCCACAGCAGTATGGCAAGCTTCGTGTAAAATAAACACTAATGAAGCTATGTAATGTTGAAATGACTTTTTGTAAATTAAAGTTGATTTTTTGTAAAGTTTGCTTTACTTTTGAAAGAAAAAATATGTGGACAAAGACTTTCCTACTGCCTTACCAATTCAAGCGGGTTGGCTGGGCGCTGCTCATCCCCTCTCTAGCCTTGGGGCTGGCATACCTGATATGGGAGCCCACTCCGGCTTTCTTAGACTGGACCGTGTTCAGCCTTGCGTCAGAAGATGGCATATTCGAGGGCCGCAAGTTTTTTACTTGGGTGGAGAACAACGTGTACGATGAGCTGGTCAGCCTGCTGTTGATCATAAGCGCGGGCATGGTCGCCTTCTCAGTAGCCCGGCAAGAAGACGAATTCGTGCAGCGCATCCGCCTGGAATCACTGGTATGGGCAACGTACGTGAACTATGGCATACTGCTTTTGGCCATTGTGCTGGTGTATGGTTTCCCTTTCTTTTGGGTCATCGTGGTCAATATGTTTACCTTGCTCTTGTTTTTTGTGGTGCGCTTCCATTGGATCATGCACCGTGCTCAAAAACAGATGGCTCATGAGGAATAACCTGAAAGTAGAGCGGGCACGCCACAACCTCACTCAGGCAGCGCTTGCGGAGAAGGCCAAAGTGAGCCGTCAGACCATCAACGCTATAGAATCTGGGAAATACATCCCCTCCACAGTACTGGCACTGCGGCTGTCGGCTATCTTCGGCTTGCCTGTCAATGCCCTTTTCGAGCTAGAGGAAGAAGATCGGGCTTAAATCAGGCTTGCCGCAAGGATGGGGGCCTGCCCCTGCCTAACGGCAGGCGCCGCTATGCTGCGGGGCTCGCTCTTCGCTCGGCCCTATCGGGCTTGCCACCCCTCCGCAGCGCTAGGCCGGTGCCAAGGGGGGGGGCACTTCCCCACCGGGCAGCCGCACTTCCCTGCCGGGCAGCCGCACTGCCCTGCCGGCAGGCTGTTTTTTTTCTATTGGCAAGTAGGCAGCATTGTGGCCTTTTTGTATATTGTAGCATTGTCTGAGCTGTAGCGCGGCGCACCGGGCCCTGCAAGCAGGTAGGCTCAGCCTAGGCAAAGTGGGAAAAAGAACGACGAATTGGGGGGGGAAGTGCGTGTATTAGCGAGTTGGCCGCAATTCAACAACCCCAAAATACAGTTTGAAAAATTGTACCTTTGGGAATACTAAAAAAGCAAATGAACAAAAAGCAATATATAGAAGAATTTGAGAAATCCTTAGCTGGATTTGTAGACGAATTACAGAAGTATGTTTCGACAGAAACAGGTGAATGGACTATAAAAGGATTTATAGATGTTTACAAGAACATTTACACCATTTCGTCAGACACTAAAATCGTTTCCAAAATTTTAGAAATTCACATTTTTCCTGAAATTTTGAGATTCGCAGACAATTCAGGCTATAAAATAATACTTGCAGAACACCAAAATTGGTATCCTGACTTAACTTTTGTTCATAAGGAAAATGACGAAATCAAATTTGCTCTTGATTTAAAAACGACATTTAGGAGAAATAACAAATCAGCAGGTTTTACGCTTGGTAGTCACGGAGCATATTTCAAAGAACGTGATAAGGATAAAAACATTCAGTTTCCGTACAACCAGTATTCAGGTCATTATTGTTTAGGAATTATTTACACAAGAGCCGATTTTGATGATTTAGCCGAAACAGAAATTTTTCAAGTGAACGAACTTGAAGAAGAATACGGAAATGGGAACGACCCAATAGGAGAACGAGAAGTTACTAAAGTTGAAAACCTTAAATCAATAACCTCAGTCATTAAAGATTTTGACTTTTTTGCAGCTCCAAAATGGAAGATAGCAAGCGATAGTCAAGGCTCAGGTAATACTGCTAATATTGGTTCAATAAAAGATATAGAAGATTTAAAAAACGGTAACGGAGTATTTAGCAAACTCGGAGAAGATTGGTTTGATGAATATTGGATGAATTATGGAACTGCCACAATGATTAAAGATGGTAAGACTGTTAAAGTAACCAACATTTGGGACTTTCTTGAATTTAAAGGACGAACTGATTTAGTTGATAAAGTTGTCGCTAAAGGAGCAAAAAGAAAACCAAAAAAATGAAAGTATTTGTACCACCAATAAAGTCACAAGGAATAAAAACTAAACTTGTTGAATGGATTTCTTCAAACGTAGAAGAAATAGAATATGACAGATGGGTTGAGCCATTTATGGGTACAGGTGTTGTTGCCTTTAATGTTCGACCTAAGAAAGCTTTAATGTGTGATAGTAATCCTCATTTAATTAATTTCTACAATGCTCTGAAAAATAAAGAAATTACAAGTAGACTAGTTAAGCAACATTTAATTACTGAAGGTGAAAAGCTCTTAAAATCTGAAGGGGAGCATTACTATGAATTAAGAAATAGATTTAATACAAACGGAAATCCTCTTGACTTTCTTTTTTTAAGTCGTTCTTGCTTTAATGGAATGATGCGTTTTAATAAAAAGGGCGGTTTTAATGTCCCTTTTTGCAAAAAGCCAAACAGATTTGCTCAAGCCCTTGTAACTAAAATCACTAATCAAGTTGAAAACATAAGTCAAATTATTGAAAGTGGAGATTACACTTTTAAAAATCAAGACTTCAAAAGTACATTGGAAGAAATTCAGCCAAATGATTTTGTTTATTCAGACCCACCATATATAGGAAGACACGTTGATTATTTTGATTCTTGGTCAGAAGAGGATGAAATTTTACTGAAAAATGGATTAACTGAATCTGGAGCAAATTTCATTCTTTCAACTTGGCTCAGTAATAAGTATCGAATAAACGACTATGTTTTTGATGTTTGGAAAGATTGTTTCGTAACAACAAAGGAACATTTTTATCACGTTGGAGGAAAAGAATCAAATAGGAATGCAGTATATGAAGCACTACTCTCAAATATTCCATTACCTGATAGCATTTCGAATGCTGAAATGAAATCAAGAATTGCTTCGGATGAATCCCAACTGACTTCAAAACCAAAAGATTATAGCATTCCTGAACAATTGACACTAGCATTAGAAGAACAAAAGCGGCTAACAATGTATGTAAAATCATAGCACCTATCGGGATGCTACGCTTCATATACTAACCGTTAGGCACAAATAAAAAAGGAAAATAAGTAATCCATGAACACAGAAAATGCTGCTCATAATTTATTAAATCGAACCCTATCTTCTGGATGGTTTGTAAAAGAGAAAATTAAGAAAACAGATAATCAGACAGGGTCTTTTTTCTCGGTTTGCTATTTGGTCGAAAAAGACGGAGAAACTTGTTTTTTGAAAGCGTTTGATTTCTCAAAATTTTTGACAATATCTGATCCAAACAGAAAAGTTGTTGATGTCATGAATGACATGTTAACTGCATATCGTTATGAAAGAGATCTTTCTGAACATTGCAAAAATAAATATGTAACTAAGGTTGCATTTGTTAAGGTTGCAGATGAGGAAATGATTCCAGGTTATGCTATTTCTATTGTACCTTATTTGATTTTTGATTTAGCAGATGGAGATGTTAGAAAGAAATTAGATTTTTCTAAAAAACTAGACTATGCTTGGCGATTAAAATCTTTACATGACATTGCGATTGGATTGAAACAACTTCATGCGGTTGAAGTAACTCATCAAGACTTAAAACCATCTAATGTCTTAGTATATCTGTCTAAGGAAAGTAAAATTGGTGATCTAGGTCGTTCAATCTGTAGAGATATCGATGGACCTTATAACAAGATGGTATTTTCAGGTGACAATACCTATGCACCTCCTGAAATAATGTATGGTTATTACGAAAAGGATTGGAAAAAGAGAGTCTTCGCAACTGATTGTTATTTGTTGGGAAGTTTAGTCACGTTCTATTTTTCGGGAATAAGCATGTCAGCTTTATTAAGAAAGAATATTCCTCATAATTTTAGCTGGGAAGTATGGAATGGAACTTATGAAGAATTAATACCTTACTTAGAAAATGGATTCTCATCTGCTTTAGACGAATTTGAGGAGAATATTAAAGAATATAAGGATAGAGTAGAATTGAAAAAGCTTGTTGAATATTTGTGCAACCCGTTTCCCGAAAAAAGAGGACATCCGAAAACAATAACTTCAATTGGAAGTAATTTTAACTTAGAAAGGTTTATTTCACGCTTAGATTATTTAAAAAGAAAAGCTGAAATAGCTGTAAACAATTAATCATTTGGCAAACTTATTTAGTACAGAAGATAGAAGAGTTGTACCAAACTGGAGAAGTTTTGGGAAAACAACAGTATTAGGAGAATTGGACTCATTCCAGCTTGAGAGGAGAGAGCAACGATCACCTACCTCAATAGAAGAGTATATTATTGATTGGGAGTTAAACAGCGGAGTAACATTTGCATCTGATCTTTTAAGTGCAGCAATTGTAAACAATCAATTAGATAATAAAAGTGTAATTAAAGCAGCCAAATATATCCTACGCAACAAAAATAACGCTAGTTATTCGCAGGTATCTTTGGCTGAAAGAGTGATTAATCCCTCCCAGAATAAAAAAGATGCTAAATCAGCATTAATCAACTCTGACATAGAAACTATCCTTTCTTCTATTAATCCTGAACCGCTTCATCAGAAGATAAGAAGTCTAAAAAAAGTAATAAAAAAAGCCCCCTCAAACTCAATAGCCTATGTTGAACTTTCTCGTTATTACTCAATCCTTGGGCAAGAACAGAAGGCTCTTCACTTTATAAATATTGCTTTAAATCTTTCTCCCAATAATAGATTTGTTCTAAGGTCAGCAACAAGACTATATACTCATTATGCTTCAGATAATAATGATCATTTACAGCATATATATCGAATTCTGACAAAAAACCCTATAACCAAATATGATCCTTGGTTATTATCAGCAGAAATAGCCGTTTCGACGATATTAAATAAGCATTCAAAATTCATTAAGAAAGGAATGCAAATGATTTCTTCAAACAAGGTAGCTCCTTTTTCTTTTACAGAACTAGCGAGTGGGATAGCGACGGTAGAGTTGTTAAATGGTAGTAATAAAAAAAGTAAGACTTTCTTTGATAAAGCTTTAATTAATCCGAATGATAACACACTTGCTCAAATAGAATGGGCGTCTACAAAAGATAGTAGATTTGATTTAAATCCAGAAGAATTTCGGGTAGAAAATAATTATGAGGCAATTGCATTAGATAGCTTTCAAAAACAAAAGTTTGATGATTCGTTAGAAAATGCAGCTAAATGGTTTTTGGATATGCCTTTTTCAAAACGCCCATTGATATTTGCTTCAAATTTAGCAAGTACAATCTTAGGAGACCAAGATAAATCAATAATGTTTTTAAAGGCAGGGGAAATGAGTCATCCACACGACCCTTTAATTTTGAACAATCTCGCTTATGCATATGCTCAAAAAAATAATACTATCGAAGCTTTAGCAGCATTGGGAAGAATTAGTAACTACGAACGAATCGAAAGTTCAACTAGGATATGTATAGGAGCAACAAGAGGGTTAATTATGTTTCGTAGTGGTAACGAAGAAGGAGGTAGAAGGCTTTATATGGAAGCAATAGAAAAAACTAAACAAATCGGCAACAGTGAATTAAATTGGATAGCAATATTGAATTATGCAAGAGAAGAAATATTTGCTAAGTCTGAATATGTAGAACCGATAATGGAGGCAGTAAGCCAAATTCCTGAAAATAGTGGATTCTTGGAAGTAGATATTTTGAAAAAGAAAATTATTGAAACTTACAAAAAAGGAAAATCTGTGCCTAACAAAGGCTAAAACGCCAATAGCTCCCATTTGGTCGCTACTGCGTTTAGCCCAACCGTTGCAGGCAAGCCTGTCAATCAGATAAAATACAGATAAAATACAGATAAAATACAGATAAAATAAAGACCGCCTTGCCTTGGCCCGTCCCCAAAAAACACTTACTTTTGGATAAAATTCGGATAAGTAATGGATAAAAAGCTAAGGTTTGATTTCCCTACAACCCAAAAAATAATCAACAAGATTGGGCTCATTGATTCTTTCAAGGGGAAGTGGTTGGCTATTGAAAAAGAGGAAAATAGATACCTAAGAGAACTACGAAAAATTGCTACTATCCAAAGTATCGGATCTTCAACTAGAATTGAAGGGGCTACACTGACCAATGAAGAAGTAGAGACCTTATTGGCAAATATCAAAATCAATAAACTTGAGACCAGAGACGAACAAGAAGTTTTTGGTTACTATGATGTATTAGAAATCATCCTGGAAAACTATTCTGGAATAGATCTTAATGAATCTAATATCTTCAATCTGCATAATCAACTCTTGAAATACAGTGGTAAAGATCAAACGCATAAGGGGGATTATAAACAGTTATCAAATAAGGTAGTGGCAACATATCCGGGAGGTGAGCAGCGAATAATGTTCAATACCTCAGAACCTTATCTTGTTAAAAAGGAAATGGATGATTTGATTATCTGGGCCAATGATAATCTTCAGTCCAATGAAATCCATCCTTTGATCATTATTGGAGCCTTTGTCTATGAATTCTTATCCATTCACCCTTTTCAAGATGGTAATGGGAGATTGTCTAGATTACTTACTACCCTACTCCTAATGAAAAACGATTATCCGTTTATTCAATACGTCTCTTTTGAAAACCAAATTGAAAAAGAAAAGCAACGCTATTATCAAGTACTAATGGATGCTCAAAAACATCGGTATTCAGAAAATGAAATTATTGATAAATGGATGATTTTCTTTCTAGAAAGCTTGGAAATCCTAATCCAGAAACTGGAAGAGAAATATTCGAGATATAAAAGCAAAGGCCCTTATCTAAATGAGCGGCAAAGAATAGTCATGGCCTTCATTCGAAAAAACGAACCTGTGAAAACGAGTGATGTTGCTGAATTCATGAAACAAGAATCCATTCATACGATCAAAAAGGATATGCTTTACTTACATCGAGAAGGAGTAATTGAAAAAATTGGTGACGGCAAGGCTACGATTTATTTGGTAAAAGGGGCGTAAACCAAAATGTCGCAGGTGTTTATGTTTTTCTAGCTTTAGCCTGGCATTGGCCTAGCGCTGCGAAGGGGTGGCAAGCCCGTTAGGGCCGAGCGGACAGCGAGCCCCGCAGCATAGCGGCACCTGCCCGTTGGCAGGGGCAGGCCCCATCCAGAAAAACGACAATCTGGTTTGCGCCCGGTAAAAGAAACTTCATTAGAAGAAGAGTAAGAAGGCCAGCTGCTGTTTTGCCCCCCCCAATACATCGGAACGGATTATGGTTCAAAAACTGTAATTTTGAACATGGCAAAGAAACGCAAATTCACTGCCCAGGACAAACTGAGCATCCTCAAAGAGGCAGGGACGAACGGCGTACTGTAGACTTATGCTTCTTAAGACAGTCTATAATTGTAAAATCTAATAGTAGTTCCAATCAAGTTTGGCAGGGGGGCAGCTATGAAAAAAAGGCGGTGCGTGGTTTCAACAGCACCGCCTTTTCCAAAAGGGACAGCCTCGCGCGGGGGTTAAACCCGGCTGACCAGTATCTGAACGTTCACGCCGCCTGGCAACTCAATCTCTTGCCCGCCGGGCACTTCCGGCCGGAGGTCAAGGCTGTTGGCGAGCGTTTCCGCTTTGATGTAATCACCGAAATGGCGTACTGCACTGTTCAGCGCATCGTGGCCCTGCAGTTGTACAGCGATACGATCGGTCACCTCAAAATTGCTGTCCTTACGGATATTCTGAATGCGGTTGACGATATCCCGCGCCATACCTTCCGCTTCGAGCTCAGGGGTCAGGGTTACATCCAAAGCGACAGTCAGAGGGCCATCGTTGGCAACGAGCAGGCCAGGGATATCTTCTGCTGTGATCTCGAAGTCTTCCAGGGTAAGCTCATAGCTGTTGCCATTGGCATTGAGGGTGTAGGTGCCGGCTTTTTCCAGGTTGGCGATATCCTCTTGGGAGAACTTCGCGATAGCCCCCGCTGCCAGCTTCATATCCTTGCCCAGCCGGCGGCCGAGCGTTTTGAAGTTGGGCTTGATGCGCTTTTTCAGTACGCCCGAGGTGTCGTCCAGGTACTCGATAGCTTTTACGTTCACTTCCGATGCAATCAGCTCGCTCACCTGCTCCACCTGCGCTCTAAAGGAGGGGTCGAGCACGGGCAGCATGATTTTTTGCAAAGGCTGGCGCACCCTCAGGTCTTCCTTTTTGCGCAAAGCGAAGACAAGAGAGGAAATGCGCTGAGCGTAGTCCATCCGCTGTTCCAGTGCTTTATCAATGGCGCTGCCGGAAACGGAAGGGAAATCGGCGAGGTGCACAGAGGCATGGCTTTCCAGCTTGGTCGCTGAGTTGAGGTTCTGGTACAGCCAGTCGGCAAAGAAGGGCGATACCGGTGCGATCAGCTTAGAGACGGTTAGGAGGCACTCGTACAGCGTTTGATAGGCCGCCAGTTTATCGGCATCCATGCCAGCTGCCTGCCCGTTCTGCTGTTGAGCAGGCTTCCAGAAGCGGCGGCGGCAAAGGCGGACGTACCAGTTGCTGAGGTTGTCGGTCACGAAGCTCTGAATCTTGCGCGCAGCCTGTGTAGGTTCATAGTTGGCATAGTCTGCTTCCGTATCCTTCACCAGGCTGTTGAGCAGGCTGATGATCCACTGATCAATCTCCGGGCGCGTTTTCAGGGGGACTTGAGGGGCAGCATTGTCAAATTGGTCGATATTCGCATACAGCGAAAAGAAAGAGTAGGTATTGTACAGGGTGCCAAAGAACTTGCGCTGCACCTCGCCTACGCCGTTGAGGTCGAATTTCAGGTTGTCCCAAGGGTTGGCGTTGGCCATCATGTACCACCGCACGGCATCGGCCCCATATTGCTCAATAGCTCCGAAGGGGTCGATGACATTGCCCTTGCTTTTGGACATTTTATTGCCATCTGCATCCAAGACCAGCCCGTTGGATACTACGTTTTTGAAAGCTACGCTATCGAACACCATGGTCGCGATCGCGTGCAGGGTGTAAAACCAGCCCCGGGTTTGATCTACCCCTTCGGCGATGAAGTTGGCCGGGAACTTGCGCTCGAAGACCTCCTTGTTTTCGAAAGGGTAGTGCCACTGCGCGTAGGGCATAGAGCCGGAGTCGAACCAAACGTCGATCAGATCCGTTTCCCGCTTCATAGGCTGCCCGTCCTCGCTCACCAGTACTACCTCATCGATATAGGGCCTGTGGAGGTCCTTGGGGGCCTGTTGTTGCAGCCCAAGCGCCTGATTGGCTTTTTCAATCTCTTGCCGCAGCTCTTCTACGGAGCCGATGCATTTCTCTGATTTAGCATCTTCCGTACGCCAGATCGGGAGCGGGATGCCCCAGTAGCGAGAGCGGGAGAGGTTCCAGTCCTGCAGGTTCTCCAGCCACTTGCCAAAGCGGTTCTCTCCAGTCGCAGCCGGCTTCCAGTTGATGGTCTTGTTGAGCTCGTACATCCGCTCTTTGGCAGCAGTAGCTTTGACGAACCAGCTGTCGAGCGGGTAGTAGAGCACAGGGCGGTCGGTGCGCCAGCAGTGGGGGTAGGAGTGCAGGTACTTTTCGGAATGGAACAGCTTGTTCTCTTCTTTGAGCTTGATGACGATATCGGCATCTACAGGCCGTTCTTCCTCCTGCCCGTAGTCTTTCACGTAGCGCCCTGCAAAGTCGGTGACCTCTTTCACGAAGCGCCCCTGACGGTCTACGAGGGGGCCACTGTTGCCCTCTTCATCTTTCACCAAAAGCGGCGGGATACCGTATTTGGCGGCCACCCTGAAGTCATCTGCGCCAAAGGTAGGGGCGATGTGCACAATGCCAGTGCCGTCATCGGTAGAGACGAAATCGCCGATCAAGACTTTGAAAGCAGTTTTTTCAGGCTGTACATAGCCCATCAGCTGTTCGTACTCCATGCCTTCAAGCTCGTGCCCTTTCACCTCGCCCAGCACTTCAAGGTAAGGGATAGGCTTATTGCCTGCTTTCACTTCTTCCGGCTGTAGTTCAGGCTTGGCCTCAGTGAAGTAGTGGCTGAGGCGGTCCTTGGCGAGGATGACAGTGCCCAGCTGCCCGGTGTAGCGGTTGTAGGCGCGCACTTTTACGTAAGTGATGTCTTTGCCCACCGCCAGCGCGGTGTTGGAGGGCAGTGTCCACGGAGTGGTCGTCCAGGCGAGGAAGTACTCGTCCGCTGTGCCTTTGATCTTGAACTGGGCAACGGCGGAGATGTCTTTGATATCCTTGTACGTGCCCGGCATATTCAGCTCATGAGAGCTTAGCCCGGTGCCGGCAGCGGGGGAGAACGGCTGAATGGTGAAGCCCTTGTACAGCAGCCCCTTTTGGTAAAGCTGCTGCAGCAGCCACCAAACCGTTTCGATATAGTTGTTCTCGAAAGTGATATAGGGGTTGTCGAGGTCTACCCAATAGCCCATTTTGCGGGTGATGTTGTCCCACATATCTTTGTACCGCATGACGGTTTCCCGGCATTTGGCGTTGTACTCATCTACCGAGATTTTAGAGCCGATGTCCTCTTTGGTGATGCCGAGCTCTTTTTCCACGTTGAGCTCAATAGGCAGGCCGTGGGTGTCCCAGCCCCCTTTGCGTTCTACGCGCTGCCCTTTCATGCTGTGGAAGCGGCAGAAAAGGTCCTTCACCGTACGGGCCATAACGTGGTGGATGCCTGGTTTGCCGTTGGCGGAAGGCGGCCCTTCATAGAAAACGAAGCTGTTTTCAGCAGGGCGCTGCTCCACGCTTTGCTGGAAGATGTTGTGCTCCTCCCAGAACTTCAGGATGTCCTGATCAATTTGCGGGAGGTTGAGGCCTTTGTATTCTTTGTACATCGCTGCGTATTTTGACGGCGCAAAAATAGGAAACTAAAAAAGCTCTGGCAAACTGTATTCGCCAGAGCTTTCCTGAGGTGTCTTTAGGGCAAACAGTCAGCAGCCTGGCGGTGGGCCGGGGATGATAATAATGTAGCTGATCCGTATTGCTGTTGGCACGCTCATTCTTGATTTGTGAGCCACAATACTAACCTTTTTTATCCAAAATTCCAATATTCGGCCAAGCAGGGCAGGCCGCCCGGGCTGTCGTACTCTGCAACTCCTGCCGTTATCTTTTGCCAGCCCATTAAAAACCCGGATATTGAGGGCACAAAATCCGGAAACTACCTCACATGCTAAAAACCACCAACCTTAGCTATGCCTATGCTCCTGGGCAGGGCCTGTCTTTCCCCGACATCCACTGCCAGAAAGGAGAGCACTGCCTTATCTTGGGGCAATCTGGCAGTGGCAAAACTACCCTGCTCCATCTGCTTGGAGGCCTGCGCGCGCCTCAGGCGGGCGAGGTCATGATCAATGGCACTGCCCTCAGCAGCTTATCGAGCGCTGCCTTAGACCGCTTCCGCGGGCAGCAGATCGGTATCATTTTCCAGACCGCCCACTTTGTGCAGAGCCTGACCGTGTCCGATAACTTGGCATTGGCGCAGCACCTTGCAGGGGTGCGGCCCGACCGAGCCCGCATCCGCAATTTGTTGGAGCGCCTCGGACTGGGGCACAAGGGCAGCGCACGCCCTCAACAACTTAGCGTAGGCGAAAAGCAGCGGGCTTCTATTGCCCGGGCAATCATCAATCAGCCAGCCATTATCCTGGCTGATGAGCCTACTTCTGCGCTGGACGACCGCAACTGCGGGCAGGTGCTGGAGCTGCTTGAAGAGCAGGCTCGGGCGGTAGATGCTACCCTGCTTATTGTAACCCACGACGCCCGGCTGAAGGGCGGCATTCCTAACCAAATTACCATCGGACAGCCATGAATATCCTAAGATTGAGTTGGAAAAACCTCACCAACAAGCCGCTCAATATGGGGCTCAGCTTAGTCCTTTTTGGGCTGGGCGTAGGGCTCATTTCCTTGCTGCTGGTGCTCAATGATCAGCTACAGGAGAAGTTCTCCAAAAACCTCGCCGGGGTAGACCTGGTCGTGGGCGCAAAGGGCAGCCCGCTTCAGCTTATCCTAAGCAGCATGTACCATATCGATGCCCCTACCGGCAATATCAACATCTCAGATGCCGCCCCCTTCCTGCGCCCGGGCCATCCAATTATCGAAAGTGCCATCCCCCTTTCATTGGGCGACAGCTACCGTGGGCACCGCATTGTAGGTACTGAGCCGGCTTTTCTAGCGCTCTACGGTGCAGTGCTCGCTGAGGGGGCGATGTGGCAAAGGACAATGGAGGTCGTCGCTGGGGCTGGCGTGGCCAGCAAGCTGGGGCTCAGTATAGGCGATACTTTCAAAAGCTCCCACGGTTTCGATCAGAATGAAGACCTTGTCCACGAAGATGCCGAATCATTTAAAATTGTAGGCATACTTGAGCCTACGGGCGCTGTGGCCGATCAGCTGCTGCTGACCCGCTTTTCCAGCCTTTGGGCTGTACACGAAAGCCACGATCACGAAAGCCACGATCACGAAGGCCACGATCACGAAAGCGAAGGGGCAGGCGAGCCCTATCCCAAGGGGCTGCTTGATTATCAGGACAAGCAGATCACATCTATGCTCATTCAATTTAAGGGGCACAACATACAAGCCCTGAATATGCAGCGTGCCATCAATGAGAATACAGAGATGCAGGCTGCTACCCCGGCTATCGAGATCAACAGGCTGTACAGCCTGATGGGCACAGGCACCAAAGCGCTGCGCTGGCTGGCGATGGTCATCATCATTGTATCTGGCTTGAGCATTTTCATCTCCCTGTACAATTCTTTGAAAGAGCGGCGGTACGAGCTGGCCCTCATGCGGGTTATGGGCGCTTCCCGCAGCAAGCTCTTGGCGCTTATCGTGCTGGAAGGCTTGTTGCTGGCGGTGCTGGGCTATGTGCTGGGCATAGGGCTCAGCCACGGCGCCATGTATTTGTTAGCTGATCAGATGCGGGAAACCTATCAGTACGATTTCTCTTGGGCACACTTTTTACAGGAGGAGTTGTACTTGCTGGGCGGCGCACTGGGCATAGGGCTGGCTGCTGCTATCCTGCCTGCACTACAGGCCCGCAATACCGATATATCGGAAACGCTCTCAGATGGGTAAGCCTAGCACTTGTTTGGAGTAGTTTTGTATTGACAATCAGTAGATTGCAGCTGGCTGTTGCGGCAGTGTGCCTGCTTGGGTTCTGGCGAGCCTGCTAAATTTGAGGAGCGCAGGCCAGATTTTTGTTTTTAGCTTGCCCCTGCCGTTAGGGGGGAGCCTGCCCCTGCCGCAAGGGCAGGGGCCGCTATGCTCCGGGGCTCGCTGTCCGCTCGGCCCCTCGCCCTACAGGCGTCGGGTCTGGCCTTTGGCCACCCCTTCGCAGCGCTAGGCCGATGCCAGGCTAGAGCACAAACGCCTCCGGCATTCTGGTTTACGCCCAATTTGAGCCTGGCAGGCTAGATGAAAGTTTAGGGAGGAAGTCAAGTTCGTAAAGTATTGATTTACAGCAAGAGCAAGCCCCAGATGTGCACTTGGCCGGGGGCGGGGCACGGCTGTCCGGCCCCCGGCAATAGGCTTAAAAGCTACTGTCGTCAACGCGCTCTAGCCATTGTTCTATTTCCCCAGCCACTGCTTCGACACAGCCGTCCTCAAAAGGGGAACGGAGGTTGGCCAGGCTGGCCAGCTCAAGGAAAGACTGGCTGCCGCCCGCTTGGCATAACCTGAGGTAGTCGGCCCAAGCTTCATCGTGCGCTTCCCGGTCTTTTTTCCAAAATTGGAAAGCACAGATCTGTGCCAGGGTATAATCGATATAATAAAAGGGCACGTTGAAGATGTGGCTCTGCTTTTGCCAAAAGCGGCCCGCTTCTAGGAACTCATACCCATCGTAGTCCCGTTGGGGCAGGTATTTGCGCTCAATGGCGCGCCATGCTGCGTTCCTTTCTTCTGGGCTCATGCCTGGATTTTCGTAGACGACATGCTGGAACTCATCCACAGCCACACCGTAGGGCAAGAACTTGAGCGCAGCGGCGAGGTGGCCAAACTGGTATTTGGCGGTATCAGGCCCAAAGAAGAGCTCCATCCATGGCCAGGTAAAGAACTCCATGCTCATGGAGTGTATCTCGCAGGCTTCGGTGGTTGGCCAGGTATACTCCCCTATACCGATGTTGCGGCTGCTGTACACTTGGAAAGCATGCCCTGCCTCATGTGTGAGCACATCGATATCCCCGCTTGTGCCATTGAAGTTGGAAAAAATAAAAGGCGCCTTGTAATCGTCAATAAAGGTGCAGTAGCCGCCGGTCGCTTTTCCAGGGCGCGTTTGCAGGTCCATGAGCTCTGCTTGCTCCATATATTGGAAAAACTCATGCGTTTCAGGAGAGAGCGCTTCATACATGGTGCGGGCTTGGGCCACAATCCAATCGGGCGGCCCCTGTGGGGCTGGGTTCCCGGTAGGGAAGCGCAAGTCCTCATCGTAGAATTTGAGCGCATCAAGGCCCAGGCGCTGCCGTTGCCGTTCGTATAGCTTTTGGTTGATGGGCACAATCTGTTCCTGCACCTGCCTGCGGAAGTTGGCCACCATCTCCGGGGTGTAATCAGCGCGCTGCATACGGTCGTAGGCCAGCCCCACAAAATTTTCGTAGCCCAGCTGTTGCGCGATGCGGTGGCGGACTTTCACCAGCTGGTCAAATACGTTTTCAATGGCTTCGGCTTGTGCTTCGAAGAACCCCCATTTGGCGTAGGCCGCTTCTTTACGGTCCTGCCGGCCGGCGGCGGTTTCATATTTGAAGATGGAGGAGAGGTTGTGTTCTTCCCCCCGGAATTCGATGGTTGCAGCAGCTTTGATTTTGGTGTATTGGCTGCTCAGCTTATTTTCCTCCTGAAGCAGCTCAAGCACGCTGTCGTCAAATGTCTTCAGGCTGAGTTTGGCCAAACGGAACAGCTGAGGGCCCCAGGTTTTTTCCAGCTCTTGGCGGAAGCGGGCGTTCAGCAGCTCATGGTAAAAAGCAGTGACCAAGCCTTGGTATGCAGGCATATGCTGGTCAAAAAAGTCGTTCTCTGCCTCGTAAAAGGCATCTCGGGTATTCATGGTATGCCGGATATGGCAGATGTTGTAGAGGGTGGAAAACTTGCCCCGCATCTCGTTGATGTCCCGCAGGGCGTTGGCCTGGGCTCCGGCATCGGCTGCATTCCGGAAGCGCTCGAGCAATTGGTTGAAACGGTTAGCAAAGGCCTCGAAATCTGGGCGCTCATAAACAAAGGAGGAGAAAGCGGCGGTTGCATTTACAGCAGACATAGCGTTGTAGAGTTATGGTCTTAGAAATAGGCAGGGGCACTGCCCCCTGCGGGCAAATATACGCGGAACATCAGGCTTGGAGAAGCTCCGGCTGGACAGCGCAAGGCCTATACTGGGCGTAAATTAGAATTTCGCAGGCGCTTAAGCTTTTCGGGCTTTAGCCTGGCATCGGCCTAGCGCTGCGCAGGGGTTTAAGCCCGATAGGGCCGAGCGGACAGCGAGCCCCGGAGCATAGCGGCGCCTGCCCTTGCGGCAGGGGCAGGCCCCCAAAAGGACGATCTGGTTTGTGCCTGGCATACAAGCCTGCCCTTGGCCAATAGATTTTACCAATATTCCAGCCGGGGATTGAACGGAAAGTCCTTACCTTTGTACCTTCCCTTAAGGCGCTGCGCTAGTGGTTTAACTCGATGAAACAGCAAAGGGGCATCAAGGTTCAGCAGCCCGGCCCGGAATAAAAGTGACGAAGTGGAACAGCAAGACTTGAAAGGACAAATCAATGCGGAGAAATTGCCCCGGCACATTGCCATCATCATGGACGGCAACGGGCGGTGGGCCAAAAAGCATGGCAAGCCTCGGGTTTTTGGGCACAAGAGCGGAGTGACCTCAGTGCGTGAAACCACAGAAGCTGCAGCGGAGCTGGGCATTGAGTACCTTACGCTCTATGCTTTCTCTACAGAAAACTGGAGCCGCCCTAAGCTGGAGGTCAGTGCGCTGATGCGCCTGCTCGTTGAAACCCTCTCCAGGGAAATTTCCACCCTTTCCAAAAACAATATCCGCTTGCAGGCCATAGGCGATCTGTCCCGCCTGCCCGATGCTACCCGGCGCGCGCTGGAAGCGGGGATCGAAAAAACGAAGGGCAACAAGCGGATGACCCTAGTCCTAGCCCTCAACTACAGCGGGCGCTGGGAAATTGCGGAGGCGGCCCGTCAGCTGGCGCAACAGGTGCAGCAAGGCGACCTTGAGCCTGGCGATATTGACGAAACAAGGATAGGGGAGCGCCTGAGCACCGGCAGTATACCAGACCCGGAGCTGCTCATCCGTACCAGTGGCGAGGCTAGGATCAGCAACTTCCTGCTGTGGCAAATCGCTTACGCTGAGTTGCATTTTACTCCTGTGTTCTGGCCTGAGTTTAGAAAGGAGAACCTTTACGAGGCCATTTTGGATTTCCAGAACCGAGAACGCCGCTTTGGCAAAACCAGCGAGCAGCTCGTCTCCAAGTAACGGCTTCTGTCAGGAGGTGGGCACCGATGGCACATTCTTTTGCCCCTGCATACAACCTCAGGGGGCTATATCCCGTCAATTTTACGAATCAGGTGCTTGTTTATGCCATTATGCTGCTGACTTCCCTTATTTTTGCAGCCGGTTCCGTAAGCCCTGAGCCTGAATCACATGGTTTTAGGAGGATCCAGGTTATGACAACCGGAAAAGAAACGCATGAAACGACTACGTTACCAATTGCCATACTCGCAAAGCTATACTGTGCAACTACAACTCCCCCAATCATTCTTACTAGCGCTGGCCCTGATGATGGCGCCTTTAGCTGCTGCCTTCGCCCAAACAGCAAATGACTCTATCCCCGTGCTCGAATATGGCGAGCCGTTGGAATTTGAAATTGGCGGTGTGAAGGTGGTCGGGGCTGATTTCAGCGACGACAACGCCATCATCAGCATCGCAGGCTTCCGGGTAGGGGATAAGATCCGGATCCCAGGGCCTGATGTGCAGAAAGCCATTAAGGCGCTTTGGAAGCTTCGCCTATTCACAGATGTGCAGGTCGTAAAAGAGAAAACCATAGGTGATATTGTGTTCTTGGAAATCCATGTGCAGGAGCGCCCCCGCCTGACCCGCCACTCCTACCGGGGAGTCAAAAAGTCGGTACACGATGACCTCAACGATGAGGTGAACAAGTACCTGCTCAAGGGCGGTATCGTGACGGAGAATGTCAAGGTGAATGCGCGGGAAGCTATTGAGGAGTATTTCATCGGCAAAGGTTTTTTGGATGCCCGTGCCACCGTGACGGAAATCACCGACTCCATCCGTGCCAACTCCGTACGCCTTGTTTTTGATATCGACCGGGGCGATAAGGTCAAAATCCGGAATATTGAGTTTGTTGGCAACAATAATGTCAAAGGCAAGAAGCTCCGCAAAAAGATGGAGGATACTAAAGAAAAACGCCGCCTTTTCGCTTCCTCCAAGTTCATTAAAGCCGAATACGAAGAAGACAAGGATGCTATCATTGCCTTCTACAATACTTTGGGCTACCGCGATGCCCAAATTGTCAAGGACTCCCTTTGGCGGGACGCAGATGGCCTCCTCAATACGCGCATCACCATAGACGAGGGCAATCAGTACTACTTCCGGAATATTTCCTGGAAGGGGAACTCTATTTACGATGAGCAGACGCTGGCCAGCGTGTTGAGCATAGAAAAGGGCGACATCTACAATCAGGAGCTTCTGCAGACCCGCCTCAGCTTTAGCCAAGATGGCCGGGATGTGAGTACACTTTATATGGACAATGGCTACTTGTTCTTCCAGGTCGACCCCATAGAAGTATCCGTGGAGAATGATTCCATTGACTTGGAAATCCGCATTTTTGAAGGCCCACAGGCTACCATCGACAAGGTGGTCATTGAGGGCAACGACCGCACGCATGAGCATGTCATCCGCCGTCAGATCAGGACCAAGCCGGGGCAAAAATTCAGCCGCTCGGACATCATCCGTTCTCAGCGCGAACTGATGAACCTCAACTACTTTAACCCAGAGACACTGGGCATCAATACCCCGGTCAATCCGCAGCGGGGTACGGTTGACATTGAGTACACCGTGGAGGAAAAACCTTCGGACCAGCTGGAATTGTCTGCTGGCTGGGGGGGTATACAGGGTGTCATCGGCACCCTTGGGGTTTCGTTCAACAACTTCTCTCTCCGAAACATCTTCAACAAAGAATCTTGGAAGCCTCTCCCTCAGGGGGATGGGCAGCGACTTTCCTTACGGGCACAGACTAACGGGGACTTCTTCCAGTCTTACAATGCCTCTTTTACAGAGCCTTGGCTGGGCGGCAAGAAGCCTAACTCCCTCACTGTGGCAGGCTTTTTCAACCGCTTTGCCTTCGGTGCCAGGGGGACGGAGTCTTACCGCAGCCTCAGCATTAAGCAGGCTACCGTAAGCTTGGGCTCTCGCCTGAAGTGGCCAGACGACAACTTCGTGGCCAGCACTTCCCTCAACATACAGACGCTGTCGCTCGATGATTGGGCACAGAACTTCAGCACAGACCAGGGCGAACGTGTAGACAATGGCAATTTCAACAACTTCAGCATCACGCAGACTATTGTCCGCTCTACGGTAAACGACCCTATCTTCCCTAAAGACGGGGCCCGGGTTTCGCTCTCCGTACAGCTGACTCCGCCTTACTCTCTGTTCAACCCTGACCGGGACTATGCATCGGAGACCGTATCTGAGCGGTTCCGCTTTGTGGAATACCACAAATGGCGCCTCGATGTGGATTGGTACACCCCTATAGTAGGCGACCTGATTTTCAAAGCGCAGGCGAAAATTGGCCTCATCGGGTTTTACGATTCGCGTATAGGCACTTCGCCGTTTGAGCGTTTCCAGCTGGGCGGCGACGGTATCAACAACCAGCAATTTGGCTTTGCAGGAGTGAACATCATCTCGCTGAGGGGGTATGAGGTCACCGACCTGCCTGCGAATATAGGGCCCAACGGGCAGCAGCTTGCTACGCCTGTCTACAACAAGTACACCGTCGAGCTGCGCTATCCGATCTCCCTCAACCCCAGCTCCACGATTTATGTCTTGGCTTTTGCTCAGGGCGGCAACGCCTGGCAGTCTACCAAAGAGTTTAACCCATTTGACCTCCGCCGTTCGGCGGGCATGGGCTTGAGGGTCTTCCTCCCCATGTTTGGCACACTTGGCTTTGATTACGGTATCGGCTTTGATAAGCCGGGGGCAGAGCGTTCCCTCAAAGGCTTGGGCGATTTCAACATCATCCTTGGCTTCGAGCCGGAGTAACAGCCTGTAAGCGGCAGAAAAAAAAAAGAACACCCCGCAGGCTCAATGCTTACGGGGTGTTCTTTTGTGGGGCAAAAGCAGGGCGTCATCGCCCCCCCCCGATTTCAAAATCCAAATAGTCATCATCTTGGCTGCCCGGCCTGCCGTTATCGTTGACGTCCCGCCAAGCATCAGGCTCCTCAATGAGCTGCACTTGGCCAAATTCTCGTTCTAATGCCCGGCGGATATCTTTTTTGCGCACTTCGCCCAGCTCAAAGTCTGCCTGAACTCGCCGTTTGTCGGAGCTGATGTTGTAGTCTTCCAAATTGCCCAAAATGGAAAAGTATAAATTGAACCAGCCCCGTTGCTTTGCAGGCCTTGGTGCCAGGTTGGGGTCATGGCGGCGGAAGCGGTCAGCTAGGACCTGCCCGGCATTTACCTTGAGGAAATAGCTGATGTCCTGTTCAAAGGAGTGCTCTCCGCTGACCGTTAGGTTTAGCGCATTGCTGCGGATGAACATGGCAGGCAAGAAAAGCCTTTGGTCACGGATCTCCAGATAGTTCTGCATGTCTGTAAAACGGATGCGCCTGAGGTCCCGGATGTCGACGTAAGAAGAGAAATCTTCCAGCATATCAAGGTCTTTGAGCTCGCCATTAGTAATGCCTATGCCAGCAATGGCGCTCAGCCGGTCCATTAGGAAATGCCCGGTAGAGTCCCAAAAGGCATATACAGCGAGTTTAGCCTCCAGCTGCCCGCTCAGGTTGCGGTGGGTTAGCACATCCTGCCCGAAGTTGCCTGTTTGCTCGAAGAGCTGCTCTACGGAGATTTGCTGGAGTTCAATTCTGGCCTCGAGCCTAGGCTCGTTCTCGAAGAAAGTCTGGCCGTTGAGAAAAAGCTTCCCTGCAAAAGCATTTGCAGTACCTTCGACAGACATGACCCCGTTGGCAATGCCTAATTTGCCCATAAAATCTTCCCCTTCAATCTTTTGGTAATTGAAGGCTTCAATGCGGGCATCGAACGTCCCTTTGAGGAGGTTGGTGAGCGACTCCCGCCCCTGTAATTGTTCGCGGGCCAAGGAGTCTCTGAGGGGCTCGGGCTCTGCTTCTTCTTCAGGTGTGAGGGCAGAGAACGCCAACAGCCGGTCAATATCTAAAGACCTGGCCGTTAGTTTCGCTTCAAACTCCAGCTGTGCCCCTTTGGAGTTGAGGCTGTCAGCTAGGAGCACCGGCAGGGCATTGAAAACCGACCCTTCGAAGGCGATGTCGCTGCCAGCCCCTTCAAGGCGCAGCCCATTGATGAACAGCTTGTTGCCGGCAATAGCCAGCTCGCCCCGGTCGAGCAGGAGTGTTTCCTCCCCTACGGTGAGCGCTGCGTCGTCAAATTCTAAGGTGCCGGAGGCTTCCACCCGGCTCATACGGGAGGGGGCCATCATATCTGCAAGCTTGCCTTTTATAGAAATGTTTTTGACCTCCACTTCTCCGTCCCCCCCGGTTATTTTGGGGTTGCCCAATAAGCTGTAAGCGGTTTCCAGCGGCAGTACTCCGTTCAGGTTGAAGCCAATCTCCGGGGCATCGAAGTTGGACACGCTGGCCTCCATCTCAATCAGTTCCCGGTTGAAATAGCCCTTAAACCCTTCGAGGGTAAAAACAGAAGAGCTGTTGTCCCGGTATTTGCCATTTGTAAGCTTAGCCTGAAAGGAGACATCGCGCAGGGGGCGTGCAAGCTGTTCGTGGCTCAGCTGCCCTTCGTCAAGGCTGAACTCCACCCGGATTTCCGGTGACTGTGAGGCATTGGACTGCCCTTTGATGATGCTGTTGAAAGCGAAGCGGCCGGTGCTTTCGATGCCTGCCATCTTTCTGGCGTAAGGAGCAGGCAGCAACGCAAGCACGCCGGCGAGGCTGCCATCTTCAGAAGTTGCATAGAGATCGTAATAGGTGCCGGTTTCCCATTCTTCCACAGCGCCGTCGAGGCGGAAGGTGTTGCCTGCGATGTCTACTTCAACCTTCTTCATTTCATAGGTGCCTTCCTCGAGGTTGACCGCAATGATGGCTTCGTAGGCTATTTCGGTATCGGGCAGGTAGGCTACTTCATCCTGTTCCACAATTTGGCAGAAGAGCTTGGCTTTGCTGGCCAGCTCGAACTGCCTCGTGGAAAAGGCCCCAGATAGTACCCCTTCCTCAATTTTGGCTCGTACCGCTTGTAGGCGCTGCCGGTTGGTATACCTCAGCTCTATATTTTCGAAGCGGGCTTGCTCCAGGGCAATCAGCAGGCTGCTGCCTTCTCCTGCTCCTCCCTGAGGGCTTCCTTCCCCTTCTGCTTTGAGTATATCATAGTTAGATCTCCCCCGCTGATCGGTCAGTAAGTTGAGGCTCCCATCGCTGATGGTAATGGCTTCAACCCTTATGCTCGGGCCCAAAAGGCTCATCAGGTCAATCCGGAATGCAGCTTCTCTTGCACGGAGCAGCTCTGGCCCCTGATCGGGCTGTAAGGCCACCTCCTCGAAATTGGCTGATAGGTCTGGGAACGACCGGAAAATGCCCATTTCGAAGTTGCCTATGGTCAGTTCTGCATTGAGCTGGCTGTTTATGGAGCGGGTGAGCGCCTGTGCGATGCGCTCCTGGAAGAAAACAGCGATCAGGGCTACTGCCCCGATGCAAAGAGCCAGGGCCAGGGTGATGATCAATAGAATGCGTTTGAGAAACTTTTTCATGGTTGGGAGTTGGAACAGTTTAGTAGGGCATGCCCTGCAACGAGCCATTTGCCCTTTTGCTATAATGCTGCGCTATGCTCTGCTTTTCAGGAAGACAGGCTGGGGGCGGTCTGGCCCCACTTTTAGGCTGCTGCCCAAACAAAAGTACAGGATTCCTGGCATAGGGTAGCGTATAAAGCAGGCTCGAAAAATCTTCCTCAGGAAAACAGGAAAGTCGCTTATTTCCAGTGCTTTAAAAACGGAATGCTAATGGGTGCGCGGATTTGCCGCAATTTTTTTGTTTAAATACTTGCGTGGTATTTGAATATCGATGTATATTTGCACTCGCAATTGACGGATAACAAAAACAAATGTGTTTTCTGCCGTCAAAAACAGGGGCGATTAGCTCAGTTGGTTTAGAGCACCTGCCTTACAAGCAGGGGGTCGTTGGTTCGAATCCATCATCGCCCACCAAGAGCAGCAACCTAATCAAAGGATACGCTGCACTTGTCCTGCCCGCCCGGGCAGTCCTAATATATTGAGTACGGGCGATTAGCTCAGTTGGTTTAGAGCACCTGCCTTACAAGCAGGGGGTCGTTGGTTCGAATCCATCATCGCCCACTTCAGAAGCGCGCTGTCATACAGCGCGTTTTTTTTTCCCACCTGTATGCCCTAAAAGTCTTTCCAGTATTTGAGCCACACCTCGATTTCTTTTTCGGCTCCTGCCTCAACTTCCACTACGGTTTCCACGAAAGTGGGCGACTGCCACTTTACTTTAGGGTTATTAGAGAAACCATACGGCTCTGTAGGTATGCCGAGGTAGTTCTTGTCCATCTTCCCATTGCCGTTGATATCTTGGAAAAGCGCAACGCTGTAAGCCCCAGCGGGTATGCCCTCCACATTGAGCCCATTGTCGGCAAGGGGCAGACGGGCGCTCCGGCCGCTGATCTCCTGCCCATCCTCTAGGAAGCGCTCCTGACGGAATACGGCGATGTACAGAGTGCCGGCATTGGGCTCCGGGCATTGGGCTTTAATACGGATGCTGCCTGTAGAAGGGGCCATGGGCACTTGGCCGCCAAAGGAGCACAATAGCAGGATGAGTAGAGCGGGCATGAGTTATACCGTTTTAATGAGTGGGCAGGAATATGACAAAGCTCGTGCAACACCAAAGGCAAACGGGCTGTTTAAGGGTCAAATTTTAAATAAAATCCACTTTCTATGGGCAGCGTGAAAAAAATCTATCAAAAATATGAGCTGACCGACCGCGATGTGGACCGCATAGTGGAAATGGCCTGGGAAGACCGTACCCCTTTTGATGCCATAGAAGCGCAGTTTGGGGTCCGGGAACCGGAAGTCATACGCATTATGAAAGATCAGATGAAGCTGAGCAGTTGGAAAATGTGGCGCAAGCGCGTGCAAGGCCGTCCGACAAAGCACAGCAAGCTGCGCGACGATGAGGTGGGGCGCTTCAAATCAACCCGGCAGAAGCACATTACTTACAACAAGATATCCAAACGCTGAGCAGAAATGCTCATGTTGCTGCCGTTGCAAAGACATACGCAAACACAGCTACAGAGACAATAAGCCCGTACATGAAAATGCCATAGCAGATCCGAAGATAGCGGTACTTTTTGCCCAGCACAACGCCGAGGTAATACAGGTCGCGCGTCATGGCGCTATAAAGGAAGTCGCTATCCTTGATCATTTCCATCATGCCCCAGTGGAAATCATCGAGGTTCATATTGTAGAAATTCCCGAAAAATAGGAGGTTGGCCTGTTTGTTGTTGATGTCAGCACGGGTCACCTTGCCTTCTGTGACTTTAGGCCGGGTGGCCAATATGGCGAAAACTAAGGCCGACAAGCAGACAATCAGGAGCAGGATGGTAGGGAAAATCAGGCGTGGGTTGGTACTGAACTGAGGGACCAGGCTAGAGACTACAATAGAAATGATGATGGCATTGATAGAGAGCATGATATTCGCCTTATTGTCGGCGATAGAACTGAGGTTGACATGGGTGCGGTAAGTTGTCCGGTACATCGTTTCTACGCCCCTGCCCAAGTTCAGCTCTTTGAGCTGATCGCCAGCCTTGCCTGTCTTTTTTTTCTTCTTTTTATTTTTTGGCGGGGGTGCTGTTTCCGGCAAAGCTTCCATAGCGTTTGGGTTCAGGCGCAGCTTTTGCTTATGTAGCTGTTTGATGTGTTTGTGCTTCCCTTTGTTGAACCGCTCCCGTGCGGCTTCGGTATGGTATCTATGGTTCATCAGGAAGCCAATTTCAAATTCTACCCATTCGGGGTCAGACATAACGACTTCCCTGGCGATATTCATCTCTTGGCGCAGCCTGCCACACCGGTCCCAGTAATGTTCGTTGCCGAGGTGGCTGAGGTCGGCATCGCAGAGTATAGCCTGCAGCTCCGTTCGTGGCGACTGTGGCAGCCTGGTCGCCAAGATGCAGCCTTTTACCGTTTCAATTATTTCCAGAGGCGCGCCCTGCTCTTGGAGGAAGGCTTCTGCCAGGGCTGCACTGCGCTCTTCGTGCCCTTCTGGCTGTTGGTAGTACCCTAAGTCATGGAACCAAGCTGCCAATTGCAGCGCGAGCAGCCCTTCTTCGCCCACGCCTGCCTCAGCGCCCAGCTCCAAGGCTGCTTCTGCTACTTGCCGGGTATGATGAAAATCGTGGAAAACGAGATTTTCCGGGAAGTGGTCGGCATAAAACTGGGCGACATATTCCTGGGCTTGAGGAAGTAGGTTTTCGTAACTTTTTGTCATAGTGAAAGGCAAAAGCTTAGGTTAGGGCTTGAGGGCGCATTATGCTCAAGCCCGGTTGGGTAGCCGAAGGTAAGGATTTTTGGCGGCCCCCGCCTGTTTCACGGGGCGCGTGTAGCGGAAAACCTGGAAATTAGGCCCAAGGGCCAGCTGCTGCACAAGCAGGTACTGCCAAAAGCAGGCCGGGATTCGTATATTGGCACATAAACCCATTGGCATGAAATGTTCTTGTTTTACGCTCCTGCTTGCCGTGCTTTGCCTGGCATTGCCCCTTCGTGCGCAGTTGCCCGATGGGCAAGTACATGACACCGTGCAAGATGTCTTAGCGCGCCTTTCCGCTACTGCCCCCCAACTGGTCGGCTGGCTGCCGGAAACTTCCCGCTTTTATCTGGTCACTCCAAGGAGCTCAGTGCTGACCGATTACTGGCTGAAAGCCTTACAGGATGCCTTCTTCCGAGAGCACAACGAGCTGTGCCGCCGTTACAGCTACCGCTATCTTTGCGACTGGCGCGCTTTAATGGCTAAAGCGGCCCGCGAGTCGTTCTGGGGCACGTCCTACCTTTGCAACCGGACTTTCAACTACTTTGGCATCCGGCACGCTGGCAAGCCTTGGCTGTGCGAAAGCCTGGGGTATTGCAGAGGGTTTTGGCGCAACGACCCCGAGCCGGCCTACTTCGCGGTATTCCCCGGGTTTAGAGAGTCCCTATGGGCCTTTGTACATACCATTTATAGCAGCCATTTCCTAGCCCGCCTGCCCGACGGCGGGCTGAGGGTTCTGGGGGCCATTCAGCACGAGCGGGAGCACGGGCTCCCTTATTGGTCTTATACCGCTGATGGGCTGCCCTATGCCGGGCAGCTGGATGGAGTGTACTACTCGTTGCAGTCGCTCATCGATTCTTGGAGCGGGCATGAGATCAACAACTTATGCTTGGATTGCGACCGGGAGACCGACTGGCATTGGGTGCGGCAGGTAGAAAAAGTGGCTTTGCGGCTGTAAGCTTTAGATTTTTAGGCTGTTGTGCAATTTTGAATTGCAGCCTGCCGTTGAAAGACAGCTCGTTGAAGTATTGGTACTTATCTGCTCCAAAGGGTGTTAAAGAAGGGGCATAAGTTGGCGGGCTGTGCTTAAATTCGTTTTTTGCTTAAGCCTGATAGCCCATGAATAAGCAAGCCCTTGGGCTAGGCAGGCCATCACACAAGCGTACCGCCCTATTGTCAAAGCTTTTGTGGCCGAAGCTGGAAGTACACGTCCCAAAAGCATAATCCATGAACTAGACCAAAACCAAGCCTTATGAAAAGCTTATTATTAGTTGCTTTCCTGTTGCCGGTTGCCCCTCAATTGGGCGATGCCGACCTAGGCGCTATCACTCGTGCGATCAGCAAAGGGGATGCCGCAGCCTTAGGGGCATTTTTTGATGACTCGGTAGAGGTCTCTATCCTCAGCAAAGACGAGATATACCCTAAAGCGAAAGCGGAGGCTGTAGTAGCGGGCTTTTTCCAGAAATACCCTCCCGCTTCCTTTAGCACTGTGCACAAAGGGACTGCGCCGAATAAGAATTCAGAGTACTGCATTGGCAATCTGCTCGCCGGTGGCAAAACCTTCCGCGTTTACATCTACATGAAAGCGGTCGGTGACAAACAGCTCATACAAGAATTGCGCTTCGACGAGGAATAACCAAAAAAGGGGGGGCTAGGCTAAGCCAGCCCTTCTTTGCTTTCTAATACCCCCAGCCCAAATAGTGCAAAATCATATTTGACCGGGTCCTCCCGGTCAAACTGTTTTAGGGCTGCGGTAAGCTCCAGCACAGCCAGCCAGTCGGTCTGTTTGCGGGACAGCAGCCCCATCCGGCGGGCTACCCGTTCTACGTGCACATCAAGAGGGACCAACAGCTGTTCTGGGCGTATGCGTTCCCAAAGCCCAAAATCTACTCCCTGGTCATCCTTTCTCACCATCCAACGCAAAAACATGTTCAGCCGTTTGCAGGTCGATTTCCGGTCTGGCGTAGCAACGTGCTTCCGCGTGCGCTGAGGGGCATACGGCAGGCCAAAAAACGTTTGGTGGAAGCCAGAAAGCGCTGGCCCGACGTGCTCATCTCCCGGCTGTAGATGGCGGGCAAATGCATCTTCCAAGGACGAGTAGCTACGGTAATACTGCTGAAAAAACTCCAGAAAGTACAGCGCGTCGGTGGGCTGGAAAGTGCGGTGCTTAAACTGAAGGAAAGGCAGCCGGTCTTTTTCCTCGTGCTGGGTGATGAATTCGTAAGGTGCCCCGTCCATGAGCTCTAGCAGTTCCTGAGCTTTCCGGATGATGGTCTTGCGCTGCCCCCAAGCCAGCATAGCAGCCCAAAACCCCATAATCTCTATATCCTGCAAAGTAGAAAGCTGATGCGGGATGGAAATAGGGTCTTCTGCGATAAACTCCGGCCGGTTGTACAGCAGCACGAGGCGGTCCAGCTCATCCTTCAGGTCACGTTTGTGCATTCCCGGTCAGGCTTTTTGGGGCTTTTGGTACATGCGGAACTTCGCCAGCCCCATGCGCTGCAGGAGGTGGCTTAAGGAAACCCTGAGCACGCCCAAGCCATATTTAGAGCTCCGCGCAAAATTGATGGAAGAGGCTTCCTCAAAATATTTGGTCGGGCAGGTCACCTCGGCAATGTGAAAGCCTGCATAGATGATCTGCGAAAGCATTTCATTATCAAAGACAAAATCGTCGGAATTGGCATTGAAGTTGATGCCCTCCAAGACTTCGCGGCTGAACGCCCGGTAGCCGGTGTGGTACTCCGAAAGCTTATAGTTGATCAGTAGGTTTTGCGTAAGCGTAAGCGCGCGGTTGGCTATGTACTTGTACAGAGGCATGCCACCAGCCAAGGCACCTTTGCCCAAGATCCGGGAACCAAGCACTACAGGGTACAGCTCATCCCCAATGATATTGACCATAGCAGGGATAAGCTTTGGCGTATACTGATAGTCAGGGTGGAGCATAATGACAATATCCCCGCCCAACTCGAGGGCTTTATTGTAAAGCGATTTTTGGTTGCCACCGTAGCCTTTGTTCTGCTCATGCGTGATGACATGCTGAATGCCAATCTGCCGGGCGAGGTCAGAGGTGTTGTCCTTGCTGGCGTCGTCGCAAAGGATAACTTCATCAACGAGGTTGAAAGGAATCTCCCGGTAGGTCTTTTCCAGGGTGAGCGCTGCGTTGTAGGCGGGCAGCACGACCACTACCTTTTTCCCATTATACATAGTCTGGATTTTGTGCCGCAAAGATAGGAATTAATGGCAAACAGCTCGGTCATGGGCTCTGCTGGGGCAGGGCGCAAAACAGGGGCTTCGGGGCTCAGCTTTGTGTAGCGTGCAAAACAGATGGCCGCTTTTTTCCTGCCCCGCCACATGGATGGGGCCTGCCCCTGCCCCAATGGGCAGGTGCCGCTATGCTACGGGGCTCGCTATCCGCTCGGCCCTACCGGGCTGGCCACCCCTTCGCAGCGCTAGGCCAATGCCGATGTGGGGCTCAGAAACCTGTGGCACTTGGGTTTACCCCCCTCGTATTTGCCCGGCAGCGCGCTGACAACCAATTAGGCTATGTGTTGTTACACCCACCAAAAAAATAGCACTGCCATGTCCAAAGCCATCATGTGGTTCCGCAACGACCTGCGGCTTACCGACAACCCCGCCTTGAATGCAGCCGTACAGCAGCATGACGAGATCCTCCCTGTATACATCCTCGATGAGCGGCTGCTGCGCCCCGGGCCATGGGGTTTTCCCCGTATGGGCGCTTACCGTTTGAAGTTTTTGCTGGAAAGCCTTGCCGACCTACAGGAGGACCTACAGGAAAAGGGCAGTCAGCTGTTGTTCAAGGTAGGCGTGCCTGAAACCATGCTACCGCAAATCGCCCAATCGTACGGCTGCTCCGCAGTGTATGCCTCCAAAGAATACACACACGAGGAGCTGCAGGCAGAAGAAGCGCTGCAAGCTAAGTTGGAATGCTATTTTTCCCATAGCCTGCTCCTGACAGCCCCCGACGATCTGCCTTTCAGCATAGATCAGGTGCCAGAGGTGTTCACTCAGTTCCGCAAACGGGTAGAGAAATATGCCCGTATCCCTGATGCGCTCGAGCCGCCCAACGCTATCCCTACGGTTGGGTTTGCTTCTGAGCCCCTGCCAGAAATGGCAAGCTTGGGGTACGATTGCCCAGAGGCAGACCAACGTGCAGTGCTCCCGTTTAAAGGAGGGGCTCTTGCTGCCTATGACCGGTTGGACCACTACCTCTGGGATACAGACCATATTGCAACCTATAAAGAGACCCGCAATGGGCTGATAGGGGCAGATTATTCTTCCAAGTTTTCCCTTTGGCTAGCGCACGGGTGTATTTCTGCCCGAGCCATCTGGCATGAGGTAGAGGCTTACGAGGCGGAGCGCAAGAGCAACAGCTCTACTTACTGGATGAAGTTCGAACTGCTGTGGCGGGAGTATTTCAAGTACATCGCTATGAAACATGGCCGGAAAATCTTTTTCCCAGGCGGCATACAGGATAAGGCCGTCCGCTGGCGGGATAACGATAAGCTGTTCCACAAATGGGCGACAGGCACAACAGGTGACGATTTTGTAGATGCCAATATGAGGGAGCTCCTCTATACTGGCTTTATGAGCAACCGTGGGCGGCAAAATGTAGCCTCTTACCTTGTGCATCAGCTAAAGCAGGATTGGCGCAAAGGGGCGGCCTGGTTCGAGGCTTTGCTGATAGATTACGATGTAGCGAGCAACTACGGCAATTGGATGTATGCCGGCGGAGTGGGCAATGACCCCAGAGACAGGGTGTTCAATACTCAAAAACAGGCCCGGGATTATGACAAAGATGGGGCCTACCGCAAGCGCTGGCTGCAGCAGGACAAACGTAGCCCCAATGCCTGGTTTGAACGCCTGACCGCGCCTATTCAGTCTGTTTCCAAATAAGGCTAACCATCTGTTTTTTATAAACTTAGCTAGGTCAGTGCACGTTGTATAGTGCGTTTCGGAAATATTTAGAAATCCAAAAATCCTAAGCAGATGAGCCTCGAAAATAAGCAATTGACCCACGAAAAAGTGGATGTAAATATTGGCATTGAAACCGGGCAGCGCGGGCAAGTCGCCCAAGCGCTCAAACAGCTGTTGGCGGATGAGCACATCCTTTACATCAAGCTGCGCAATTACCATTGGAATGTCACTGGCATACATTTTCAACAGCTGCACGCCTTTTTTGAGGAGCAGTATACCGCCTTGGCCGAACATATCGACGACATCGCAGAGCGTATCCGCAGCATCGGCTATTTTGCGCCGGGCTCTATGGAGGCCTTCCGTCAGCATGCCCGCTTAGAGGAGACAGGGCACTTCAATGGCAATGCAGAGCAGATGCTGAAAAACCTGTTGGCTGATCATGAAGCTATCATTCAGTTTCTGCGCAATGACCAAGAAATGGTCATGGAAGAGTGCAATGACGCAGGTACACAGGACTTCCTGATCGCTCTGATGGAGGTGCACGAAAAAATGGCTTGGATGGTGCGCGCTCATTTGGCATAGCCTAGTGCCTCAAGCCATAAACCCTTGACACGCCAAGTTTCGTTCTTTTCCGCCTACTCTTCGTTAAAGAACCGCTCCTTTAGCTCGGGCTAAAGTCGCGAACCTTCGCCTTGATTAGCCGGAAAACAACTTCAACTTAAGTATCAGAGATTTATGGCTTAAGGCACTAGCCCCTGCGTTTCCGGTTGAGCATAAAAACCGGCTGCACAAGTTAACTGTGCAGCCGGTTTCCCTTTTTAGGCAGATGCCTCTTAATTAGGCTTGATGCGCCAGGTCAGTTGAGCTGCAGCTTAAATTTTACCGGCAGGTTGAACATTACCTTCACTGCCCGGCCACGCTGCCGCCCGGGGGTCCAATTTTCAGGCAGATCGTTCATCATCTCTACCACCCTGAGGGCTTCAGCGCCGCAGCCTCCGCCGATATCCCGCACCACTTCCGGCACACTGATCGCTCCTTTTTCGTCTACTACGAAGCTGACGACCACCGTGCCTTCGATGTTATTGTCTCGGGCCACAGAGGGGTAGCGGATATTCTCGTAAATAAACTCTAGCATGCGGCGGTTAGCACACATCCGTTTTTCATCTGCACTGGCCACCAAGTCTTCACAGCCGGGGAACCGGGGCATTTCCTCCACGACTTTGAAAATTTCAGCTACCTCTTGTTTTGGCGGCGGTGGTGGTGGCGGAGGAGGCGGCGGCGGTACGTCCTCCTTACTGTTGGGGTCGTATTCTGGCGCCTCTACATAAGTATCTTCGTCGATAGACTGGTCAGCAAATTCGAAGTCATCTTCTACGTCTACATCCACTTCCGCTACAGCTTCGATTTGCGGCGGCGGTGGTGGTGGCGGTGGTGGCGGCGGCTCTGCAGTACGGGGCTTTTCGATTTCAATGTCATAGTCCATGGCCAAGGCATCTTCAGGGATAAAGGTTTCCTTTTCGTAAACAGTCCAGCTGAATGCGCCTATGATCAGGACGAGGACACCAATAAGGCTAATGCGCAGGAATATTGGGGCGAACCGGAAGACGTCGACATCCGGGTATTTGTTGCGTGCTGTCAATGGGGAATCCCATTTTTTGCCACGGTACATTTCCGTCAGCCGCGTTCCAGCAGTTGTATTGAAGTAGTAGCGCCCAATGAGGATCAGGCCAATGAGCAACAGTACACCAATGCCCAACCCAATCAATAATGCTTGTCCGGTAAATGCGATGTTAGGGTTCATTATGGAGGAGTTTAGCCCCCGGAAAAAAGGGCGTTAAGAAATTTGGCTTACAGCTACAAGTTGCTGATAATGAAAGGGGATTGGGTTGAGGATTGGCAGTGCCCAGGCGTGACTTTTATCAATGAGGCTTTAGGCTGGCACAGATAGGGCGTTATCGCCAAGCCATCTGGCGATGTGCTGTGGGGTCAGAAAGTGTTTGGCTACGTGCGGCGAGCAATGCACGCCGCCCTTCATAGGTGCGGGTGTACACTAAGGACAGGTGCCCATTTGGGAAGTGTTTCCTAGCTTGTCGTAAGAATAGTTCGGCACCGGGCCGCCTTTGCCCGAAGTGGTCGGGCACAGCGTAATATTGTGCACTTTCAGCTACACCCTCGACCAGGATTTTCTGTTTGAGCAGATAACGAGGGTTGTCCACCGGGCTCAGGAAAATGCTTAGGCATTGCAGGAATAATTGCTCTTCCTGTAGCCATGCCCCCTCAAGGTAGCAGGCGGGCTCTTCCGGGTCATGTAGGTGGAAGCGAAGTGTTGGCCTTGAGGTGAAGGCACCCTGTTGTAGCAATGCCCCCCATACGGTCTGGGCGCAAGCCTGGAATGCCTTCTGGGGGTCAGCAGACCAGTCGAGGCGGGATAAAGCTCCGAGAAGGCCTCCCGGCGGCCTGAGCCCGAAAGCCATGATTGCAATAGCCCCGCTCAGCAGCAACAGCCCAAAGCCAACTACAGCTCCGCCTATTAGGCCTGCCAGTATGGCCGAGCTCGCCCACGCAAATAGGAGTTTGCGAAAAGCAGGAGCCCATTGACTTGTGGGGACAAATTCGCTGGCTGCGCGTACAATGGCTTTCCAGCTCGGCCAATAAAGCCAGATAGATGCCAGAGCTGCGGCTGAGCAGCATAGGCTTAAAGCCGGCAGCAGGCCAACTGTTTTCTCGGGCAAGAAAGCTAGCGCTACCAGTCCAAAGGCAGAAAAGAGGACTGCTTTATGAGTTTGTTGGGCGGCTTTCTTTAAGGCAGCTTTGGCCGCAGTGTCCGCCTGCCTTCGGTAGAGTGTTTTTTGTTTGAGGTGCCGCCTGCTGCGCGCAATAGGCATACGGATGGCTTCAGCCATGTGGTGGCCCTTCGCAATACCGCTGCTCCAGTCGTTTGTCAGCCTAGCCCGGTCTCTGGCATGTTCTTGCATATCACGATTGGCTAGCTGCACGGTTTCAAAGGAATTGGGTATGGCAGGCAACCTGAAACGGCCCACGCCATTTTCAATATTTGGCATAGGGTCAAAAGTTGGCCCTGAGAATGCTTTGAGCCGTTGGGTGAGCTTCAGCCAGTCCATTCCTCCAGCCTTGTGGAAAGGGTCGATACACGCCAAATGCCAGATGTTGGCAGCTTTTTCTGGCCTGGCAGGGTAGGTGCGTATCACTCGCCCCCTTGCCTGGTTGGAGCTGACAAATGATTTGACCACCGTAGCAAGTACTAGCGTATTGGCAGCCGGTGCGTCCCAGCCCTCTCCCAGTAAGGCGTTAGTGCCGATAAGTACGTTGATATGCCCTTCCTCAAAAAGCTGAGTCGTTCCTTTCAACAGGGCAGCCTGCTGCTTGCCACTGATATGAAAAACCAAATAGCCAGGGGTGTGATAGGTCGTGGATACTTGAGAAAGTCCTGCCTCCGGGAGCAGTTCCCGTAGCCGGTTTTTGGCCCGTTCTGGTATGATGGCCATGCTGCCGGTCAATACACCAAGACTGGCCCTGACCGGATAGTGCCGCCTTAGGTACTCAAAAATAGGCGCGACGCCTATTTGTTGTAGCGGCCGTTCATCGAGTTCAGTACGGGGGAGGGCCTCTGCCCGGATATAATCGGTGAGGATGAGCATGCGCAGGGCGCTGCCCAGGCTTGCAAACTCAAGCTGCAGGATTTGACCGATGCTGTCCAGTTTGCCGGGGCTTTGTTGTATAGCCCGTTCTAGCTGCGGCGGCTCTTCAAGGTATACTTTCTTGCGGTCTATAGCCCCTGCTTCCTGCAGGCGGCTTACTACAGATTTAAACCAGCCCCTTTCGTGGAACTCCTGAAAGTAGGGGTCCCGGTAAATAGCTTGGTTAAGGAAAGTTTCGAGCCAAGGCCTTGTGAGCTCAGGTATGGCCTCATGATTGTCTCCTAGAATGCCAACGGTTTCAGCTGGAGCTGCTCCGCCAATGCCTTCCAAGGTGATAAGCAGGGCAGAGAAGTAGCCCGGAGCATCATATATTTCCTCCAAGTAAGACTCCGGGGCGATAAGCCAAGGATGAGCTTTTAGGAAATGCCGAAAGGTGTAATTGGACTTCAGGTGGGCAATCAGTTCGTCTACAGCACTGTGGAACTGCCGGAGCGGAGCCTGTACAGTTGCTTCTGGAAGTGAAAACCAGATGTAATCTTGATGAGGGCAGAGGTTGCCTTCCTGGATGAGCTCGGGCGTGGTGATCTCCTCATCGGCTGGCCCGCAGAGTTCTTGGTACCGTTGCCATTCGTAACTGCTGACATCGTAAGGGGGAGTAGCGGTGAGTGCAATCAAGTGGGGGGCCAGGGCAAGGTTGAGTTCAATCAGGCTTTTCCACCAAGCCTTCTGTAGGTGATGGCACTCATCCACAATGAGCGTTTTTACGCCAGCCTGCTTTAAAAGGGAGCTCACGGGAGCCCCTTTCCTGTAGGCGGCGTAAACAGCCTGATAAGTAGTGAAGGTGACTTCCGCAGGAGCGGACAGGTCAAAGGAAATAGGGCTTGGTGCTCCATTGGGCAGAAAGTCCTCCTGCAGCCGGCTGGCCCATTGGTCACGGATAGCCAAAGTGGGGGAGAGGATAAGTGTGGGCTGCCCGATTTGCCGCATGGCCTCGAGCCCTAGCACAGTTTTTCCACTGCCCGGTGGGGCGATCACGTGCAGCCGCTTATCTGTAAGGTGACGGCCCAAGTCCTGCAAAATGCGGTGCTGATAAGGGCGCCATGGATACGCAAATTTCATCTGGTCGAGTAGCATAAGGGGCGTCAGGT
>NZ_VOOR01000044.1 GCF_007993045.1 Phaeodactylibacter luteus | reverse complement strand
TCGAATTACCAAAGCCCAGTCGTATTCCTGATCAAGTTCAATTAATCGGTTGAAATCCGACAGCGCCGCTTCGTATTTGCCCAACTGACGGTACGTTTCTCCTCGATTTGCCAAAGCCCAACCGTATTCCTGATCAAGTTCAATAGCACGGTTGAAATCCGACAGCGCCGCTTCGTATTTAACAAAATGAAGATTCAACAGCCCACGATAAAAAATTGCCTCCTTGTAGTCTTTCCTTATTCCAATTGACTTAGAGAATAGTTCAATCGCGCGTTCATACTCTCCAGAAAGCCTCAAACAATTAGCCTGCCAGGAATAAGCGAGTGGCCGTTGCGCCTCATTAAGATGACCAGCATCCAATAAGCGCTTCATCAAGCGTTCCAGCTTACGGTACTGTTCTTTGTCATATTCCTCCAGTGCATTTTCCATCGCTTCTCCCCATTGCCGCTCCTGTGCCAGTTCAGTATCTACCTCAGCATCTCGCAAGGTCCGGGCGACTTCTAATGCAAAGGATTGCTTTTCATCCAATGCAGCTACGAACGCATTCAATGCAGTTGGCAAATAAGCTTCCGGCTGCCCGCAGAAGCCATGGTAAAGCATACGTAAAGCGAATTGTTGCCAATTCTCGTTCTTGTACTGCTTCTGCTGTTCAATGTTTAAAGCCGATTGCTTAGCTTGATAATAGGCGTACAGTTTTTGTTGAAGTTCCACCCAATCTTCCAAAGAGCGCAAACGGAGGTACTTCAACATCTGCTCTCGTACTACTGGGTGATAAGCCCACTGTTTGGCACGCTTTTGTACGAAGGGCATACTTTGCAACCAATCAAACGCTTCCGCTGCAGTATCTTCTGGTAAGACTTGTTTTAGAACATCTATATTCAGTTCCTGAGGCACAGCTCCGTAGAGCGCTGCGACCCTCTTATTGGGGTCTTCTATCCATTTTAGGAAACGATCTACCGCCAGATGGCTGACGTCGTCTAAGTCTTCCACTTTATCCGGAGAGGCTTTGGCAAGTGTGGCCATTAGGACGGGCACATTACCAGATAGTTTCTTTATAGCGGCTCGTACTGGTTCTGCCGTAATTTTCCGTTGATCTAAAAAAGTGTTCGCTTCTTCTTCCGTAAAAGGATCTACTGGAAATGCCGCACAGAACTCGGCGTATGCGCTCCAGCGGTTTTCATCGAGTGGATGACGGCCCGCAATAGTCAGCAGGATATTGGCATCGAAATCAGCGTAACGGTTATCTATTACTTTGTAAAGCCATTCGTCCAAGAAGGTGCTTACCATTTCATAGGTATCAATGAGTAAGCATACCCGTTGGTCTTCCGCTATATCCACCAAGCCTTCCAGCCAAATCGGGGTGAGTACCTCAATCGGTTCCAGTACAAGTTGAACTTCGTCTTTATTGCCGATTTTTTTCGCTACGAAGTTCGCCCATTCCCATTTCCCCTCATATTTAGATAATCTATTGGTGTACACCATATCCATAATGAGTCCTACGAACCCACTTTCTGAGCCTAATACAGATTTCTTAACAATACTACTCTCCATAAATACGGCAAGCCCTTCCGGGGCTTTAGGGTCGGCTTCCAGCTCTTGCTTCTTTTGCCGATAGACTTTATAGCGCTCGTTGAATTTTTTCAGCGGATGGCCTTTCTTTTCCAGTTCGCTTGCAACAGATGCCATGAAATCTACCACATCTTTTACCCCTTCATCGGTGTAGGCAGTCAGAACATCTTTGCGCCCACAGGAGTCCTCGTATTTGCGCAGTAGGGTAGTTTTACCGACCCCTCCTTGCCCGTAAATATTGAAAATATTGATAAAGGCATCTGATTCTGCACTGAGATTCAAATTCTCCTGGAAAGCGGTGAGTTGCTCCGTTCTCCCAACAAAACTGGTCTGTTGCTTTTTCTTTTGCTTGTCCTTAAGGGTGAGCCTTTTTCGTGGCATAGCTTCTATTTTAGTAGAGATCCTCTAGCGAAAACGGTAGTTTAACTTGCCCTACAGTCTCAAAAAGCAACTTCTCTATTTCTTCTTGCGACATTCTCCCTGTTTTGAAAGCCGTAATCAGAATAAAAAGCTCAACTCCCGTCATTAAGCATATTTTCATTTGATTGACATATTCCATCATTTGTGATGGAAAATCAATCTCTTTTCTCTGGCCTGGAGGTGTATCTTTATAGGTATTCACGATCAGTATGCCTTTAGGATTGACTTCGTGCCTAAAAAAGTAGTCTGTCACCCATTTATGCAGCCGTACGGCATGCCGCTGGGTTGCACTTTTTTTGACGCCTTTGATTTCGACAATAGCTATTTCATCATCCTTTGAAATAATTAAGTCGTCCTTGAAAGTATCCTTGGCAACAACATTAAACCCAAGCTCCCGAAGAGCATACTCTACAATCTCCACCAGTTCAAATCCAGTGCCAGTAAAAAGGGTTTTTTGCTTTTCAAAAAGGTCTATCTCTCTTTTTATTTCAAGACCTAATTTTTCAATCTCATCCAGCCTTTTTCTTAGAGAAACTTCTTCCTTTGTTTGAACTCCATAAGCCCATTCGGGCATCAAAAACTCGCCTCTATTTAATCCAAGGTCATTTTTCAAGCTCAGTGCGAAACTATGCAGATCATAGAAAAAACGAGTTACATTACTTACATCCAAATTTCTAATAGTGGGCATAAAAATAATCACGCCTCTTTCTTTAATAATGTATTGACCTACGATATGATCTGTATCATTAATAAAAAATAGTGGCTTACCATAGCTCTTAATGAATTCATTCTCGTAAACCAATAAATGGGAATGTTTGCTTAGAAATACTTTAGCTTCATCCCCTCTCCGAGTAGTCATTCTATCTCCAGAAACAGTCTCTATAATAGGCTTTTCTATACCCATAAAACTATAGAAATCAAGAGTTAATTCCTCCCCTTCTTCAGTCTTTAAGATTATCGGTTTTACATATGGCTTTTGAATAATTATCACTCTCCCCCTTTCTAAAAATTCTTTTATTTCCTTCCTCCTTCTTTCAAGCCCTGGCTTATAGTAGTCTAGGTTACTTACTGTGTAAACCTCTGGTCTACGCTTATCTACCGGTAGAAAATAGTAAGTCGAACTTAGATTCCAAACTAAAAGTTCTGCATCAAGAATTGTTGACTCCCTAAAAAGGTTATAAGTTTCAATAACCAAATCTTTATCCCCCTCACCTTTTGGGTTAGGATATTTCTCGTCGTTAAAACAAATTACTTTCATAATGACAGTGAAATTAAAACTTAGGTAATCATTTAAACTTACATGGGCTATCGCCTCAACCGCGCCGCCCCCACATCATAATAATAATCCCCAATCGTCCCATCCATAACCTTCTCCACCATCTCATCAATCACAAAAAGCGGCACCAAAAACCACTCCCGCACCCGTACCGGCTTCCCAAACCGGTCCTTAATCTCGACATCAATCCGGGCATGGTCAAAAAACTGATGGATGAGCCGCTCCAACTTGAAACGGTTGATGTTCGCAAGCTGATAAGTAGCCACGACCTCCACATCCGCCATGAGGAATGTGGGCTCGTTTTTGGCATTGGCGATCCGTTTCTTAATATCGGAACCGGTTACGCCAATCTTGTGGATGACGTCCCGGCTTTCTTGTATGGTAGGATGCGTGGACTGACTGCGCAAAACATAAATCGTTCCGCTCGACTGATCGTCCTCGCTAATCTCGCCGGAGAATAAGCCGCCCAGCTTGGGGTCGGTAACAAAACGGCTCGTCTCGTCTTTGTACATGGCCCGGATGAGCGAGCGCAGCAGGATATTGCTTTCCATGCCGTTGGAGTAGATGACGCGCAGCCTTGCGTCTTCTTCCCCGTTCGGGGCTTTGAAGGACTCCCCAACCTCGGCGATATAAGCCATTTGGCCGCCCACGATCACGAATTGGGCCTTTTTGAGTTCCGTTTTGGTAAAACCGGCGTCTTTGCGGAAGCGGATGGTCTCGCGGATACCCGCATCCAACTCCTTTTGCACGCGCTCAAACAGCGGCTTGAATTGCTCAAAATCCTCGCAGCGGGTACGGTTGGCGACTTCTTCCACTGCGCGCTTATCGGCACTTGACCGCACGTGCTTCAGCTTGGTGATGGAAGCGTCGCTATCCACCTCCACGCCCAAGGCTTCCAGCAGCTCATCGTCGTTTATGTCATCGGGTATGGAAAGGTCGGCGGATTGCTGAGCGGTGAGCAGGTTTTGCGTGTCCAGGTCTTGGAGTAGTTCCCGGCATTCTTTTTGTTCCCGGATACGGTCAAGGCGTACGGCGTACAGGCGCTCAAAGATGTCCCGCTCTTCGCCGTGCTGTGGCAACCGCCCGTGTTCTTCCACAAACTTTTGGATTTCCTCAAAACCGGCTATGATGCGCTCCTCCTTCGCCGTATATTTTTTGGCCTTTTTGGCCTCTACCTCTACGCCAAGTTCTGCCAGCAGGTCCTCATCTTCTTTCGTAAACTTGTCCTTCTTAGCCATTCGATTGTTCCGCTTTTAGTCTTGCCAATACCGCGATACCCTGCGCCATGCGCTGCTCCCAGGGATCTGAAGACTTGATGTCCGGGAGCCGGCCGAGTTCCTGCTTGAACTTTAACGCCCGCTTGGCCAAATCCCTTGCCTCTTCTACGGAAATGTTGTGCTTTTTGGCGGCTATGACTTCTGCCATCGCCTTGAGGCTGCTCTCGGTCATGGCTTTGGACAGAATGGAATAGGCTTCGCTAAAGGGGTTGATGCTGTCGATCCAGTCTACATCCAGCTCGCGCACGTCCATGGCAAATTTACGGATGCCGTCTATCAGTGCTGTATTGGCTTTTGCGCTGAGCCCCTCGTCCCCGTTGATGATTTCCTTGGCTTTCTGCGTCAGGTTCAGCGCGGCAATAGCGTGTTGGCGCACCGACTCCACATCCTCCGAATCCAGCTCGGGGTATTTGTCTTTGATGATCTTGCCCATGCGGATTTGGGTCAGCTCCTGTGGTACCGCTTCTTCATCAAACAGGCCCCGGCCTACGGCTTCCTTGTCTTGTACGAAGGCGGCAATCACTTCGTTCAGGTCTTCCTTGCAGATGCGTTTGGCATCCTCGCTTTTGGGCTCGGTCAGTCCTTTGATCTCAATTTGGTACTGACCGGACTCTTCATTGAAGCCTATGTTTTCCTTATTGGGGTCGTAGCCTTCTTCCCCGTAATCGTAGCCTTTGACCGGGCCGCTATCGGCTTTTTTGGGCGTGAAGTTGAAACGGGGCGCCAATACCTGCTCCATCAGCAAGCTGGCGGAGATGGCTTTTAGGGTATCATTGACGGCATCTGTGACGGCATCCTCAGAAGCATCAGGCTCAGCAATCAGATTGGTAAAACGGGCTTGAACTTTACCTGGCGCATCTCTCGTAGCCCGCCCGATGATCTGCACAATCTCGGTGAGGCTGGAACGGTAGCCAATCGTCAGCGCGTGCTCGCACCATACCCAGTCGAAGCCTTCCTTGGCCATGCCCAGGGCGATAATGATGTCCACATAGTCCCGGTTCTTTTTGGCTTCGGGCGAACGCAGCGCAGCGGCTACCCGGTTGCGCTTGCTCGGGTCGTCGTCGACCAGGTCGGCAATGCGGATGACTTTGCCGGTGGCGGTTTTTACCAAATAGAAACCCGTCTCCGGGTCGGCACCTTGCCAGTCGCCCAATTCGTGGATGATGTGATCCACTTCCTTGATCTTATCGCCCATGCTTTCCCGGGAGTTTACATTGGGGATGTGGATGATGGTCTTTTCATTGGGGTTGAGTACGCTCAGAATTTCATCAGCATAGGCCCCGCTGTAGAAGTAGTAGCCAAGATTCAGCGTTTTGAGGTGCTGATAACCGTTGAGCTGCTCGTAGTAGGTGTAGGTGACGGGTTCAAACTTCGCCTCGTCTTCCGGCATAAGCACCGGGTTGGCGTCGCCCCGGAAGTAGGAGCCAGTCATGGCCACGATGTGGACTTTATCCCGCTCGATAAACTGCTTGAGCTGCGTACCCAGCACGTTGTTTTCATCAGCGCTTACGTGGTGGAACTCATCAATGGCAATCAGGCGATTGTCAAAGGGCTCGATGCCGAAGCGCTCCACGGCGAAGCGGAAGGTGGCGTGGGTGCAGACCAGCACCCGGTCTTCACTGTCCAGGAATGACTTCACGGCGTTCACCTTGCTGCCGTCTTCCCCAGGCGCATTGCACAGGTTCCACTTTGGCGCAACTTCCCAGTCGTAGTAAAAGCCAAACTTTGTCAGCGGCTCATTGGCGAAACTGGAACCGATGGATTTTTCCGGCACGGCAATGATGGCCTGCTTGATACCTTGCCGGTTCAGCTTGTCCAGCGCAATGAACATCAGCGCCCGGCTTTTGCCAGATGCGGGGGGCGATTTGAGCAGCAGGTATTGCTCCCCCCGCTTTTCGTAGGCCCGCTCCTGCATGGCGCGCATACCCAGCTCATTGGAAGTAATGGAGCTGCCGGTGCTTTTGTAGTGGACGGCAACGGATGGGATGTTTTTTCTAGGGGTCATGCTTGTACTTTTTTATGGTCACTGCCAAAGGAGACGCTGTACCCAGCCTCGTCTTCAATTCTCATTAGTTTGAGGTAATGGGACCAGCTTAACCGAAAATCAGGAAGTTCAGATTTCCGAGACAGTGTCTCGGATTTTGAGTACGTCAAATAGAACCGTCTCATGTTCTCCAAATTATCCGTTGAGAACCCTCTGCCAAAATCCTGGGACAAACGCTTCGAAAGCCCGTTCAGGATTCCTTTACCATACTCCGCCCGTTCATTTCCCCCTTGCTCATTTTCAACGATGATCCGACCGATTTCATAATAGGTGACGACCATCGTCTGATTGACCTGACTGACCACTTTTCTTCTCGCGAGGGAAAGCAATTCCCCTATTTGCGTGTAAAGCTTTTCTTCTACATTCCGATGTGGGTTCATGATCTATCCGATTTTTTTGCAGTCATTTCCGTATACAGTTCAAAGAGCTTTTCCAGGCGCTCGGTATCGTTTTTGAAGCGGCGGCCGATGTAGATGCGCTCCAGCACCTCATCGTTGCGCTCGTGGGCATGCCGGAGGTCTTCGGGCATCTTTTCCGGGTCGTACAGCTCGGCTATCGTGGCTGGGAAGTGGCGCTCGCGGGCGAGCAGGATGTCTTCGGCGCAGCGGGTCAGGTCTTCCTTGTTTTTGGTAGTCAGCTGGGGGACGGGGAAGGTGTTCCAGCCGAGGGTGTTGGAGTAGCGATAGTCGGTTTTTAACTTACCGCAAACGGTGGCTATCCATACCAGATGGAGTTTTGAGGCGATGAGGGCTAGGTTCCAGAGGGGGGCGTCGAAGAGAGCAAATGTTTCACTTGTAACCGTAGCATAGTTTCCGATTAACCCTGTAGGTAGAAACCTTCTCCTTTCTGAGGATGTCCTCGGTACTACAATCGTCCATACTTCTGATATATTCATTTCGCGCATTTGGTGAGCACGCTCCGCCATTTTATTTGCGCTTTTATCCCGACTTGCTAATCGCATTTCTTTTACTGCTTCAATACGCTTAGAAATGGGAGGGATCATAGAAGCTTCTTCCAAATGGTCATCTTTTATCCAGAGTACATAGCGGCTCAATCCACGGATAAACTCAGCAGATCCATAAATTCGGCGAATGAACTTCTTTTGTTGAATATTATTGAAATTGAGACTTGATAAGTCATCTTTAGATAAAAGAAGGTTCCCACCATCCACTGGTTTATTACCAAACCGCATTTCGTAGACTTCAGACATCGGTTTGGATATTTTCTGAACGATTACATTTTCAGATGGAGTAAGGTAAGCATTGATATTTTCGGCCTTCTTCTCAATCGTTTCATTTTGCTCATCCAATGAAAATAACCGTCTCACCTTATTGGGTTGACTTGAAATCCCAACGATAACAACAGTCACCCCCGCATTATAACTCGCTAAATTAGCCCACTTAAAAGAAGTATGAGCAAAACTAATCTCGTATTCCTTTTTAAAAATCAAAGGCCATAAAATTGGCACTTGCTGCCCTTGGCAGATCGAGTTCGTTGATACAAAAGCGGCAGAGGCATTGGTATGCGTACCGTACTCAGCTGCCTTCATAAACCAGCCTGCCACATAATCCAGCGACTTCCAGCTTTTCGTGTACTTTGCAAAAATTTCTTTCAGGTCCGATTTCTGCTCTTTAGACTGCCAGGTAGAGCCCAAATACGGCGGATTCCCACAAATAAACGTTTCCCCACCCTCATTCTCAAAATCAATATTCGCTTGCTGCTGTAGTGCACTAAAGAGGTCATCTCCACCTAGTTCTACCCCCGTACCCGTAGGCGGGCAAACCGTCAGCCAGTTCAGGCGCAGCGCATTCCCGCAGGTAATCCAGTTTTCCGCATCCAGCGGCAGGAACTCCGCCAGGGCCAGCTGCTGCCCCAGGTAGAGCACATCGCATTGGTACTCGGCTATGATGAGCGCCAGGCGGGCAATTTCGGCAGAAAATCCTTTGATCTCTATGCCCCGGAAGTTGGTCAGGGGAATTTCGGTGGGGCGGTCCGGCTCTCCCCGCCGGAGGTTGATCTCGTGCTCGATTTCCCGCAGTTGCTTGTAGGCAATGACCAGGAAGTTGCCCGAGCCACAGGCCGGGTCAAAAACGCGGATGCGGGCAATGCGCTTGCGCAGGTTGAGCAGTTTACGGGGGTTGTCGCCCGCTTCCTCCAGTTGCTCCCGCAGCTCATCCAGGAAGAGCGGGTTGAGCACCTTCAGGATATTGGGCACGGAGGTATAGTGCATCCCCAGGGAGCCCCGCTCGTCCTCGTCCGCCACCGCCTGTATCATAGAGCCGAAGATATCCGGGTTGATCTGCTGCCAGTCAAGCCGCCCCACATGCAGCAGGTAAGAGCGGGCAATCTTGGTAAAGCGGGGGCAGTCCGTCGCCCCGGAAAACAGCTCCCCGTTGACGTAGGGGAATTTGCGCGCCCAGGTACGGATACCCTGTGCTTCGCGCTCCTCCGTTTTGACATCCATCGCCCGGAACAGCTCCCCGATGATCTCGTGCATATTGGAAGCATCCGGCGCGCTCATCTGCTCCACTGTGCCCGTGAAGAGGTTATCGCCAGCAAAAATACTCGTGTCTTCCGCAAAAAAGCAGAAGATGAGGCGGGCCATGAAGTGGTTCATGTCCTGCTTGCGCTCCGGAGTCGCCCAGTCAGGATTGGCGCGCAGCAGCTCCATGTACAGCTTATTGAGCCGCCCCGTGGCTTTGATGTCGAAGGAGCTTTCCCGTATCTCCTTTACGGTGCTGATGCCCGCCAGCTCAAAGAAGAAAGTAAAGTGTTGATGGAAATCGGGGTAGGCGCACGCCAGGGTCTCTCCGCTGTTCAGGTTTTCGGCCTGCAACTCTTCGCCATCGGTAGCGAGTACGAATTTAGCTTTATTTTTGGCGGTTTCCCGGGCTTCCTGCAGCTGCCGCAGCGTATCCGCTACCGCGCCCGGTTCGCAGGTCGCAATGTGAATGTTGTTGCGCTGCAGCACCCCGCCTTCCATCTTAGACTTATTGGAGTTGCCCTTCCGCAGGCGCTTGACGGTCGTTTCCTTATTCCCATAGGCTTCCAGGAAGGCAAAGGGAAACTCGTCTGGGTCAAAGGGTTGGCTGACCAGTTGGGAGACGGCTTCTTCTATTTCTACTGCGTTCATGGTTGATGCTTAAGCATTACAATTTAATATTTTCCGGGCTACCGGCTCAGCGGCGGCTTGTCTGCAACCACCAGAAAAGGAAGCCAGCCAGTAGCAGCCCTATGAGCCCGAGGAGGTAGTAGCGGGTATTGGAAGCCCCGGCGGAGATGCCGATCGCAGTAGCGGCCTTGTTGTATTTTGGAGTCTGATCTTGTACGATGCCCGGGAAGCGCCGCAGGATATCCTCCTGCACTAGGTTGTTGACAGCCTCCATAGCTTCCCTTTCGGAAGCTTGGCTTTCGGTATAGCGTATTTCATTGAGCTCCAGCTCCAGTTCATGGAAATGAGTGCCTTTCCCCTGATAATCCGCCGTTACAGCATCGAGGGTGAGGGTGGAAAAGGGGCGGTCGCCCGTAAAAAAGTAGAGCCGCCTTCTGATTTGTGTGATACGGATGGTAGGAGACAAGCTTTCGGGGTTGATGCCATATTCTTTCAGCCGGCCAATCAGTTCGTCGCGCTGCCCTCTTTTCACCCGCCCCATAAAGGGGTGGTAATCGAGGGGCTCCTCCGCTTTTTGATAGTGCTCCACATCGTATTTGTATTCCCCCCGGCTGAGGGCGTTGCTGCCTTCGCTATCCATTTTGAGCTGTATCAGCTCCCGGCCGTCTTTTTCGCCCCCTGCGCCGGAAAGGGAGAACCGCTGCCGGTAGCGGGCACCGCTGCGGAGCTGCAACAGGCTGAACCTGTGAGTGTCGTAGTATTGGTCAACGAAGGAGTCGGTGGCAACCTGATAGCTGAAGGGCGGGATATGATTGCGCAGGAAGTCAGGCGTGCCGTCCAGGTAAGCCTGCAGCAGGTAATTCCAAACGGAATCCGACAGGGCTTCGGGTACGCTGAGTTTGACTTCGTTTTCAATCCGAAGGGCATCAATACCACGGCCCGGCGCCTCCTGAGCCACCGCCCGGCTGAAGGAGAAAAGAATCAGGAACATCAAGATTGGCTGGCAGATCTGCCCGCTGTATTTGGTTGCGCTGTATATTACTCCGCTGGCTTTGTCCGGAAGGAGGTTTTCAAACATACGATGGTTCAGTTCGTCGTGTGAGGGTCGCCTGCCAAAATAGGAAAAACGGGGCAACTGCGCCTGTTTTTATTACGCTTTCCCTATTTTCACCCTATTAAACAGACGGTGACTGCACCATTAAGTGAGCGTGATGAACATAGGTGCCTCCAACAGAACCTACCGGCAACTTATGGGAAACGGGCTGATTTACACCGTGCCCCGCTTTCAGCGCGACTACAGCTGGACGAGCACGGAGTGGGACGACCTATGGCAGGATATTGAGGGGCTGTTTGAAGAAAGCGGAGAGCAGGAGCACTATATGGGGTATTTGGTCTTGCAATCCAGGGACAGCAAAAACTTTGATGTCATAGACGGTCAGCAGCGTTTAACGACTTTAAGTATATTGGTGCTGGCGGTTTTAGGGAATTTGCAGAATCTGATTGATAATGATATTGAGTCAGATCCGAATCAGCGGCGCTTAGATCAATTGCGCAGTGCCTTTATTGGCTATCTTGATCCGGTCACGCTCATTCCAAAAAGCAAGCTGTACCTCAACCGGAATAACAACAACCTGTATCAGCGCTATCTGGTGGCACTTGAACCGGCTCCAAGACGAAACCTGAAAGCAACGGAGCATCTGATGCGGAAGGCTTACGACTGGCTCTATGATCAGGTGAGAAAGCGCTTTGCCTCCAATCAAAAGGGAGCGGAACTGGCACAGTTTATTGATTCTTTATCGGACAAACTCTTCTTCACGGTCATCACGGTAAATGACGAGCTTAATGCCTACAAGGTTTTTGAGACCTTAAATGCGAGAGGGGTCAAACTCTCCTCGACTGACCTGCTGAAGAATTACCTGTTTTCGGTGGTGCACAGTCAGGGTGGCGATGAGCATGAACTGCGCGAAATCGAAGATCAGTGGGAGCGGCTGGTTGGGGTGATCGGTAACGAAAGCCTGCCCGACTTCCTGCGTGCCTATTGGAACAGTAAAAATCGGTTTGTACGCCATGCAGAACTTTTTAAACGGGTAAGGGAGCGGATAGCCGGAAAAAAAGCGGTCTTTGATTTGATCCGGGATGTAGAGCAAAATGCGCAGGTCTATGCCGCTTTGCCTCATGCGGAGGACAGCCTTTGGAATAGTGAGCAGGCTGAATATATCAAGTACCTGCGGATGTTCAATGTCCGGCAATTGTACCCACTGCTGCTGGCCGCTCACCACAAACTACAGCCGGGAGACTTTACGGGCTTGCTGCGCGCCTGTTGTATCATTTCATTCCGGTACAATGTCATCGGAAGTTTAGCGGCGAATGAGCAGGAAAGAGTGTACAACCGGGTTGCTGTGCAGCTTTCATCTGACGAAATCAGGGGGTTACAGCAAGTGCTTACCGCTTTAAAGCCCATTTATATTGCCGATGATAAATTCAGAGGCGATTTTACAGATAAGGTTATGCGGACGACTCAGGCCCGAAACAAGCGGATCATCCGGTACATCCTGTTCGAGATCGAACGGCATACTTCGGGCAGCAGCTATGATTTTGAGAGCGATGCGTACAATATTGAGCACATCATGCCGGAGTCGGTACAGGAAGCATGGGATCATATCGGCGACAGAGATCACGAACAGTTCCTGTACCGTCTGGGCAATATGACGATACTCAACAAATCGGCAAATCGGGAGATCGGCAATAAAGGGTTCGAAACCAAGCGGGAGGCTTTTGCACAAAGTGAATTCGCAATCACTCAACGGATAGCCAATGAGAATGATCGGTGGGGGCCCGACCGAATCATTGCGCACCAAAAATGGCTGGCCCGTCAGGCAACGGCTATTTGGAGGATCGCTCAATTGAGTACTTAGGAACATGCTATGCTATACTCTCCTAAAGCAGGACAGCGCGCCCGGTAACTGCTTCTGAAGCCATCTCAAGGTGCAAAACCAGTTCCTTATGTTCTCAAAGCTGCCACAGCCCCTGCTCAGTCCCATATTCTTGGCCGTTCAATGTTCATTGCCCTCAGATAAGCTAAAAATTGCCCTGCGTGCACAGATTCATGGTACCCAATCCGCAATAAGTACTTCCCAAGGGCCTTCTGTTCACCATTCCCCGGGTGTATGACATAGCCTTCGCTGAGGTCTTTATCTGAAAATTGCCGTACACTTTCCAAAAAGGCATCCCTATAGGGCTGTGCAAATTCAAGCTCGCCGGAGACACTGCCCAATGCCCTGCCCTGCCAAGGCGTCCTATAGTTCGCCATACTCCCCTTATTGATGATCATATCCCATCCATAATCGGCTTCCAAAACGTGCCGGACCATCTCTATCGCAGTCATGGCTTCTTCATCCGGCTTCCAATGATAGTGGCTTTCCGGGAGCACGCTCCAAAGCTTGATGCTTCTTCTCCTGATTTCCGTAAAGTTTAAAATGATCAGCTCTGATTGAGTCATCTTGTCCGTTTTGAATAAGGCGTTCATGCTACAAAGCAGGTTGCCGTTTGTTTTTGATGGGGCCTGCCCCTGCCGCAAGGAGGGGCCCAGCCGGCAGGTGCCGCTATGCTCCGGGGCTCGCTGCCCGCTCGGCCCTAGCGGGCTTAACACCCCTCCGCAGCGCTAGGCCGGTCCCCGCGCCAACCTGCGCTTTGCTCAAGCCCGCTACAGCTCAGTGTTGCCCCAAGCAGAGCTATAACACAGGGGTAATGGCCAATGCAGCCTTCATCCTTTGGTATATCGCTTCTTGTGAAGTGGGTTCGCCAAGCGTACGGCGCATGTAGCGGTTGTCAGGCTCAAGGCCCTCTATACAACGTGCCTTGAGCGGGTCAGCCCATTGCAGCTCCATGACCTTCCTGACTTCGGCGGCGATCTCCTCATCGTACAGCGGGAAAGCAACTTCCACCCGATGGTCCAAGTTACGGGTCATCCAATCTGCCGATGCGAGGAAAGTCTTTGGCCGCCCTCCGTTCGCAAAAATGTAAGCACGGGCATGCTCAAGATAGCGGTCAACGACCGAAATGATCTGCATATTCTCCCCTGCCCCTTCCGGGCCTGCAACAGCCCTGCAAATGCCACGGACGATCATGCGCACTTTCACACCTGCTTCGCAGGCCTCATACAGCTTGCGGATAATGGCAGCATCTTCAAGGTTGTTCATCTTCAGGAATATCCAGGCTTCGCCCCCTGCCCTAGCCTGTGCAACCTCCTGCTCAATAAGCCGGAACAGGGAAGCCCTTAGATTGGAAGGCGCTGCCATCAGGTGGCGGAAGGGCAATTGCTCCCGCCGGCCTTCTAGGAAGGCGAAGAGCAGGGCCACTTCATCGGCCAGGCGCGCATCTGCCGTCATCAGGGCGAAGTCCGTGTAAAACCGGGCCGTTTTCTCATTAAAATTGCCGGTGCCAAGGTAAGCCAAATGCCGCAGGCCCTCCGGAGATTTAAGCCCGATCAGCAGCAGCTTGGTGTGCACCTTCAACCCCGGGATGTTGTAGCGCACCTCGGCCCCCTGCTCTTCCAGCTGCTCCCCCCAATGCAAGTTGGCCGCCTCGTCAAACCGGGCTTTGGCCTCTATGAAAGCCACTACCCGTTTGCCATTTGATAATGCTTGCTGCAGCGCGCTAATGACTGCAGAGCGGTCTGCTGCCCGGTATAGGGTGATTTTGATATAGGCCACCTCTGGCCTGCGCGCCGCTTCCCGGATAAGGGCCGGCACCGCACGGTAATCATGGTAAGGGAAATGCAGGAACTGATCGGCCTCCAGCACCTCATCAATCAGAGAAGCGGCATGCTGAAGCTTGGGGTGAGGCAGGGGCGGCAGGGTTTCCCGTTGAAGGCCCGCCATGCCATCCGGAAGCGGGAAATCTGCAAAATCGTGAAAGTTGTGGTAAGGCGCCCCGGGCACCATATCGTATTTGCTAAGGCCAAAACAAGCTTTCAGCTGCTGCCGCATCGGCTTGGGCATCCTGTCATCATAAAGCAGCCGGGTGGGCGCTCCAACTTCCCGCTTGCCAAGGCTGCGCCGGATTTTCTCGACGATGTCTTCTCCGTACTCGTCCTCCAGATAAAGGTCGGCATCCCTTGAAAGCTTCAGGGCATAAAAAGCTGAGCCCGGCAGGCCGAACTGCTGCCCCAGCCCATGCCGCACCATATCATCCAGAAAAGCCCATTCATGGGCGCCTTCCGCTGAAGCAGGGAGGGCAATGAAACGAGGGAAATGGCTGACCGGGATTTTCACCAAACTGAGCACGGCCTCCCCCCCTGCGTGGAAAGCGAGGTACAGTGCTTGGTTTTCCAGAAAGGGCGTGCCCTCAGCAGGGCCAATATTGAGCACCTTGATGTGGGGGGCCAGGTCTCGGAAATAGAAAGCAAAAGCCCATTCGACTTGCTGTGGCGTGAATTCTGCCGGCTTGCGCAAGTAAATGCCCTGCTCGGCCAAGCCCGGCAATATGCCTGTCCTGAAAATCGCCCCAAACTCGGCCTGCTGTGCCTTGACCATCTGTTTGATCTCCCTGAGCACCCGCCTTGGGCGCAGAGCAATATGCCAATCCTTGCGGTCGGCTTTCGCAACTTTCCGGAAACTCCGGAGCGCTGCCACCCTCACCCGATAAAACTCATCGAGGTTGGAGCTGTAAATGGCCAGGAACCGGAGCCGGTCGTAAAGGGGGTTGCAAGGGTCTGCAGCCTCTTGTAACACCCTGTGGTTGAAATGTAGCCAACTGATATCGCGTGGAGTTAAGGGCGTCTCTGCTGATTGGGCCATAAGGCGGAAGTTAGAGCAGCGCCAAAATAGCGCCGCACAAATTAAACCAGAAAGGTAAGCGATTCCGCAGATAGGCAAGAAAGCTCCTTGTTATCCATATATTAAATCTTTCGCGGCCCGGTCAGTGCATCAGGCGCCAGACCATTTCCTTCATCAGCTCCCCCTCCGGTTTGCCGGTGCTGTTGTAGCCCACCCCTTTCGACTTCAAATCGAACTCCTGCAACAGGGCAATGGCCTGCTCTGCTTTGGCGCGCGGGTAGTTTTTAGCTGCTGCCCGGTATTCTTTCAGAAAAAAGCTGGAACGCAGCCCAAGGGCCTGTAAAATGGCCGGTTCGCCTTGATCTTTGACGGCGTGGTAGAGGTAGATTTTGCTGAAGTAGTTGTAGAGGGAGCCAACGAGCATAGGCAGGGGGCCTTTTTTGGGGTTGGCCGTAAAGTAGGCTACTATGCGCTGCGCTTTCAGGAAATCCCGCAGGCCTATTGCCTTCTGAAGCTCAAAGACATTAAAATCTTTGCTGATGCCTACATACCTTTCAACAGCGGCGTCGTCTACAGTGGCATTGGCAGGCAAATTGAGCGCTAATTTGTCGAGCTCGTTGGCCACCTTCGAAAGGTCGGCACCGAGGTTCTCTGCAATCAGCTCCGCTGCTTTGGGCGTCACCTTAAGCCCCTGTCCCTTGAGGAAGTTAGCGATCCAGCCCGGCACCTGATTGTCGTAAAGGGGCTTGGACTCAAAGACCAGGGCGGTCTTCTTAAGCGCCTTGCCCAACTTGGTGTTCATATTGAGCTTCTTGTACTTGTAGGCAATAACAAGCACAGTAGATTCGGCCGGTTTCTCAATATAGGGCAATAGGCTGTCCAAACTGCGCATGTCCTGGGCTTCTTTGAGCAGGACTAACTGCCGCGGTGCCATCATTGGGAAGCGCCGGGCGGTGTCCACTATGGCCATATGGTCTACGTCTTTACCATAAAATACAGACTGATTGAAAGCCCGCTCGCTTTCGGAAAGGGTGTGCTCCTCAATCTGCTTAGCGATGGCATCGATAAAGTAGGGCTCTTTTCCGTGCAGGAAGTAGACCGGGTGGAACTTCTTGTTTTTTATTTCTGCCAGGATCTGCTGGAATTCCAATATTCATGGTTTCAGTGAAGGACAATAATACGCAAGAACGGCGACTTCCCCCCTACTCTTCCGCCGGATTTGGCTTTCATTTGCGCTCTGTTTTCGTCACGGAGACAGAGAGGGCACGGAGGCACACGGAGCACTTCACCTCTGTGCAGCTTTGTGTACTCAGTGCCTCAGTGGCTAACTTATCTCTGTGCAGCGGTAGCTGCTATGGTAGCATAGCAATAATGGTAAGAAGATCAGGCGGTGGGAGGATCAGCTTTATAGGTATTAAAAAAACCACGGACCCGCATTTGGAGCACGCCGAGCACCGCCTCTTTGATGATGCCAGAAGACATTTTCGATGTCCCCTCTATCCTATCGGTAAAGGTGATGGGCACCTCTGCAATGCGATAGCCTAATTGGAATGCAGCAAACTTCATCTCGATCTGAAAAGCATACCCTACAAAACGGATTTTATCTAAATCAATCGCTTCCAAGACTTCCCGCCGGTAGCAGACAAAACCTGCGGTAGGGTCGTTGACGGGCATGAAAGTGATCATGCGGACATAGATGGATGCCCCATAAGACAGCAAAACACGGTCGGCAGGCCAGTTCTCCAGCTTCCCCCCTTTCACATAACGAGAGCCTACTGCCATGCCCGCCCCCTTGGCACAGGCGTCGTACAGACGGGCCAGGTCGTCGGGGTTATGTGAAAAGTCGGCATCCATTTCGAAAATAAAATCGTAGCCTTTTTCCAGCCCCCATCTGAAGCCAGCGATATAGGCAGTGCCCAACCCTAGCTTGCCTTGCCGTTCTTTGATGTGCACTCGGCCAGGGTATTCCTCCATTTTCCCACGGACAATATCTGCTGTGCCATCGGGCGAACCATCATCTACAATAAGCAAGTGGAAACCAAGGGGCAGGCTCATGACCTTATCGATCATGCGTGCGATGTTTTCCTTCTCGTTGTAGGTAGGAATTATGACTAGGCTATCTGACAAGACCGAATAGAGCTTTTGTGAATAACAGGAATTGGTACGCTTGCAGGCAATGCCGCTGCCGGCCCACAAATATAGACCCTTTAGGGAGTATTTTGCGGCCACCCTCCAAAAACTTTGCCAATGCCTGCCCAATACGCTCATTTTGTCACCGCCCCACCGTACCCTGTGCCTTTCTGCGGCTACCTTTGCAGAAACTACAATGCACATGCTCAGAATATTCACCTGTACCTTGGGTACACTCCTCATTAGCCTTACAACACTCTCCGCACAGGGGCCAATCAGTGGCTTTATGAACAGCGGGGGCACCCTTGACATTGCCTTGGGCTACGCCACAGAATCCTTTGACGAGTACCTGTTTGGCAATACGCCCGAAGCGCGTTCGCTTACGACACAATCCTACAACCTGTTCACAGAGTATAGTTTCAACAAAAGGGGCGCTTTGGTGGCTTCCATCCCCTACCTCATTATCGATGAGCAGAACCGTGGGCTGCAGGACGGCAGTTTTTTCCTCAAATACCTCAATGGCCAGCAGCGGAAAAGCAAGGGGCTGCTGAGCACCATCACGGCAGTGGGCATTACCGCTCCGCTGTCCAGTTACCCTACCGCAACGGAAAACCCTATCGGCGTCGGCGCTTTTATGTTCCAAGGCCGTATTGCCCTACAGTACCAGGCCGACTACGGCTTTTTTGCCCATGTGCAGACCGGCGCTGACTTCCGGTTCCTCAGCCCACTTCAGACCGCTATCCCCATTCTGGCCCGAGCAGGTTTTGGCGGGCGGTGGTATTTCGCCGAAGTCTGGTCTGAATGGTACAACACCCTAAACAATGGCACCGATCAATCCGTAACGGGCGGAAGCGGTTCGGACTGGGCCAGGGTTGGCGCTACCCTATATCTCCCAATTTGGGAAGGGCTAGGCATTGCCGGCAACGCAGCGTGGATCGTCTCAGGGGAAAACATCGGGCTTTCCCGGCGGTACGGGCTTTCCCTCGTCTACCGCTTGCAAACTCAGCCCGCTCCCTGACCTAGATGGGCCAGAAAATAAAACGATTGGGCGCAAAGACTGTAGGGTGCAAATCAATTTGATTAATTTTGCGGGATGTACTCAAGAATAAGATCCCCCCAAAACGTTGCGCCAGCTTTGCTCGATGACTACCTGGAAGCCGGCTGGCGCTGTATCGGGCAAGAAATATACACCTCCCATTTCATGCGCTTCCCGCCAGAAGAGGAAGGGCAGCTGTACTCTACGGTCCCGACCCGCCTGCCCTTATCGGAATATGGCAGCTCCAAGAGCATGCGGCGGCTGTGGAAACGAGGCAGCCAGAAATTCAAGATAGAGGCAGGCAGCTGTTTTCATTTTGACGAGGCTGCACAGAGGGTGCATGAAGCTTATACCCGAGCGTTCCCTGACCGCCCGCTGACCGGCCTGGAATTTTACCTCAACGCGCCGCAGGGGCCCTTCACTTTTGATACCCGCTCTGTCAAGGTATTTGATGGAGAGCGGCTCATCGCATTTAGTGTGTTCAACCTCGGGGAAAAAAGCATCTACAGCAGCCAAGGGGTTTATGACCCTGCCTACCGTGCCCACAGCCTTGGCCTGCTCACCATGCTGGCTGAAATCGAGTATGGGCTTGCAACAGGCAGACAGTACTTTTACCCCGGGTATGTGGTCCCTGGCTACCCAGAATTCGATTACAAGCACCGGGTGGGGCCGCTTGAGTATTACCTCCTGCCGAGCGGCACCTGGCAGCCGGCTGAGACTGTAGCGCCGCAGGATATTCCGGTCAATCAGATGAAAACAGCGCTTGCCCAGCTAAAAAGCCTGCTGCAGGGCAACGGCATTGGCGCCATCGTCTGTGATTACCTGCACTTCGACATCCGTTTTTTTGATGACCGGCCACTGCCCTACCTGGAATTCCCTTTCGTCCTGATCCCCGAAGTCCCAGAGCCGTCCAAAATTGTGCCCATGGCGGTTTTCCACCCAGAGCGCCAGAACTTTCAGGTACTGAACGCAAAATTTTTTGGGCTGGGAGTACACCATACCCCAGCTTACCAACAGCTTATGAAACAGAAGCCAGGGCTGTTGCGCTTGCCAGTGGCTGTGCTGAGCACCCTGGGGCAAGACCTGTGCCAGAACAGTGCACTGGAAATAATCCAAGGTTTTGCTCAACCTCGGTCCCCTTTGCCACTGTTCAATTCCAGCAACCCGTGACCAAACCGCTTCACATAAGCAGTGCGCGTAGAGCGGCAATCCGAAAATAATTGTTATTATCGCTTTTTATTGATGTGGTTGGATGGAAAAAAAGCCCATGTTTGCTGAAAAACATTATCCTGAAATTTTATTGCCAGAAGAGCTCGATGCCTACCTGTCTAAGGGCTGGTACCGCATGGGGCAGACGATGTTCACCACGCACTTCCTTTGCTTTGGCCGCTCTTTTTACTCCGCAATCTGGGTGCGGCTTGGCCTTCAGGGGTACCGCTTCCGCAAAAGCCTGAGAAAGCTGGTCAGGAAAAACGATGCCCTCTTCACAGCACAGGTCAGGCCAGCCAGCATCACGCCAGAAAAAGAACGGCTCTACCGGCGTTACAAAAGCGCTTTCTCGGGCCTGCTCGCCCCTACCCTCCACGATGCCCTTATGGATGGGGAAGACCACAATATTTTCCAAACCCTGGAGGTAGCCGTTTACCATGGCAACAGGCTGATCGGCCTAAGCTATTTTGATACGGGTGCCGAAAGCGCAGCAAGCATCATGGGGGTTTATGACCCTGACTACAGCAAGCACAGTGTGGGGTTTTATACTATGCTCAAAGAAATAGAGCACGCCAAGGCAGCCGGGCTGCAATATTTCTATCCGGGCTATGTGGTCCCCGGCTATCCGCGCTTCGATTACAAGCTCCGGATCGGGGAGGCTGATTACTTTGAGCTGGGCACGCAATCGTGGAAGCCCTACAAGGCACTGCGCGAAACGGATATCCCGATGCTGCAGATGGAACAGCACCTTTCCGATATGCAGCAATACTTGGCACACTTTGGCATTGCTGCTCAGGTGATGTACTACCCGCTTTTCGAAGCCAACTTGTTCGGCTTTTGGAATGCGCCCTATGTAGACCACCCGATTTTCCTCAAGGTGGAGCGGGCCGCTGCTGACGAGCGCGTTTGGATGGTCCTCTACGAACCAGGGCTAAAAAAGTATCAGCTGACGGTAGCTGCACCTTTCAATGACCTCCAGCTTTATTTCAATAATTCCTACACGGCTTCTTTCGACAAACGCCACAACTACGTTGAGCTGCTGGTGGTCGAATCCATACTCGAAACGTCCTCCAAACCGGAAGCGATAAGGCAAGCCCTGGGGCAAATGGCTACCCGTCCATAGTAGATACTTGTTCCTTTACCTTTGGCCGGTATTTGGGGCCCACAGGAAGCTTCACCAAGGCTTCGCCTGGCCCGGGGCACAGCTCTAGGAAAGAGTAATTGCTGGCATAGGCTTTGACATAGCTGAGGTTGACGATGAAGCTGTCGTGCACTCTAAGAAAAAGGGCCGATGGCAGGGCCTGAGCAAGGTTTTTTATCCGGTCGCGGGTCAAAAATGTGCCGCCCTGTGTAATGATCCGGACATCCACATTTGCCCCTTCCAAGTACAAAATTTCATCATATTGCAGCCGTACCCACCGCCCCTTTTCCTTGATCAACAAATGCTGGTCGTCGTTCCTCCTGGCCTGGCCTGCCGCCTGTAGCTCCTGTATCGCACGGTCAACCGCTTTGTTGAGCTGCTGGGGCTCGATAGGCTTCAGCAGATAGCCAGACAAGCCGTATTCGTACCCCTTTACCGCATACTCGGCGAAGGCGGTCGTGATGATGACTTTGCACTGCAACCGCAAATTACGGAGGGACTCCAGCAGATTGAAGCCACTGGCTTCTGGCATCTCTATGTCTAGAAAAATGAGCGCAGGCTTTCGCTCTTCCGGGCTGGCCAGAAACTCGTAGGCCTCTTCTGCGTTGTCAAAAGCGCCTAAGGGGGACAGCTCCAGGCGGGAGCTGAGCAGCTCTGACAAATATTCGCGCTGCAGCGCAACATCTTCCACAATGATGAAAGGGTATTGGATCATAATATTGGGATTTCCAGCTTTACCGTATAATACGGAGGCTCATTGGACACCGACAGCTCATAGTCTTCACCGTAGACCAGGGCAAGGTGCTCAATCGCAGCTGCAAGCCCGATACCCTGCCCCGGAGGCTCCTGTGTCCCTTCATTGCGGGCGTGGGGCTTGAAGGTATTGGAAATCACTGCGTTCAGGCGCCCTTTCCTCATAGCAAACCGTATGCGGATCTCCTTGGGGCCTTGGCTGCGGCTATTGTAGTGCTTAAAGCAGTTCTCTACAAAAAGCAGCAATATCATTGGGGCGATCCGCGCTCCTGCCGGTGCCTGCCCCTCTTCGCTGTAATCCAAGATAGCTTCCCTTGACAACTGTAGGCGCTGCAGCTCCAGGTAGCTGCGGATAAAGCTCAGCTCTTCTTCCAGGGGCACAAACCGTGTATTGGTCTGGTAAACCAGATGGCGCAGAAGCCGGGAAAGCTGCCCAATGTGCTCGGGGAGGTCGTCCGACTTCCTACGGGCCAGTATCTGCAGGTTGGCTAAGGTGTTGAACAGGAAATGAGGCCGTATCTGCCGCTTGATAAAATCCAGCTGCCGTTCGGCTTCTTTGCGCTTCCGGATGGTATCAAGGCGCTCTTTGCGCTCCAGCTCCCGGCTCCGCTCAATGGCATCTTTGGTATAGGACAAGCCTGTGGTGCTCAGGATAAATACCAATATGGCAATGACCAGCTCGTACCACTGCTGATCTATGATATCAAAAGCAGCTTGCATAAGGGGGGCATAGACAAAGGAGAACAGGACGGCGGTCAGCAAGCTCAAGAGAAGGAAAAAGTAAAAAGCATAAGTTTTCACCGCAGCCCGGTCCATCAGCCGGCGGCCGATAAAATCTTGTAGCCGGCCCTGGTAAACAAAAAACAGGTTGAAATAGACCGGCACGCCCATCAGCAGGGTATACCCCAAGGCTTCCCGGAACACCTTCCAGAATGCTTCCCGCTGATAGCCAAATGTGTCTAACAGTTCGGCTTTGCCCTGATACCAGGCATGCACCGCAAAAAAGCAGAAGACCACCAGCAGCACCACAAAGCCAAACGCCAAGTGCTGCGTCAGGTCCCGCCTCAATGCTTCATACAGTTTATCTTGGGCTCTGCTTATGCTCATATCGTTGTGTACGCTTTACCCCCATAAAGACTGGTTTTGCCAAGGGGAAAGAGAAGCCACGGAGGGTTTTGCCCCGTGATGTTCCGTGCGCGCTGTGCCTCAGTGTCTGTGCATGGGGCAGTGCGCTGTAGGGCTTGACCTTCTCTAGATCATCCTGATTACTACAAAAAAAGGCCTGTCTGCTACAAATGATTGTGACTGTCGGCGGAATATAGCACTTTTGATAAAACGTAAAACCGATAATTTCCCAAATTCGGGCATTCCCGGATAACACGATATACAGATTTGCATTCCCGACAATCCGCCAGCGCAGTCACTGCGCTCTGGCGGATTAGTTTTCCCCTTCCTTTCTAATCTCGTCAAAAAGGGCCTTCAACGCAGCCCGGTCGACGGTGTGCCCTCCGGTGAAGCCCCGCTCGTGCAGTATAGCGGGCCATCCCTTCAGCAACCGGAGCTGTGCCTCCATACGGCTCGGGGTGAGGTAAGGGTCTTCGTCCCCACATACGCTGTGCACTTGCCTGCCTGAAAGATAAGCCTCCAGCCCTTGGTATGTGATATCCTCAGGAGCGGTGCCGGCCCACAGGACCAGGTCCGAAAACGCCGGCCGAGCGGCATGCAGCCACCTTACAAGTGTCGTAGCCCCTTGGGAAAACCCAAGCAGCACAAGCTTAGCTGCCCCGCTGAACTGCCCAAGGTACCGCTCGTGAAGGCTGCTGAGGTAAGCAGTATAATCCGCTATCTCTTCCAGCCTGCCCTCCGAAGTCATCCAACTGGCAGCCGGCTGCCCGCTAAGCCCACCCCAATAAAACCTGGAAAGCCCCTCGGGCGCAAGCACAAAGGTGTCTTCCCTCTGAATGGCATCGAACTTGCGGATAAAATGTTTGCCCAACTGCCCATAGCCGTGGCAGGCGATCACCCAGTATTTGATATGCGGGCCGGGCTTGCCCATAGTATAGTAGCGGGCCGTGCGGCTCACGGTGAGTTTGTGCTCTTCCATAAAGCGAAAGTACGGATATCCATGGAAGGAATGGCAAAGGGTTTGCCCGGAAAAGCCCTGCAAACTGCTGCAGGCGGGCAGTGAATATTGGGGCCGCGCGTAGACAGCTTACTGGGCGCAAACCAGATTGTCGTTTTATTGGGGGGCCTGCCCCTGCCATGAGGGCAGGTGCCGCTATGCTACGGGGCTCGCTCTTCGCTCGGCCTTATCAGGCCTGCCGCCCCTTCGCAGCGCTAGGCCAATGCCAGGCTATAAAGCCCCAAAAGCATAAACGCCTGCGACATTTTGGTTCACGCCCAGCTTACTTTTGTTCCCCAAAAATATTTTTGCTCCGGTTGTTCAAAACGGGTGCCGGCATTGGCGCTTCATCGGAAACCTCATGAAACATCTTTTCGACGTGGTGCCAACGGCCATCTTTTTCATAACGGTACCCTTCATAGCTGCCGTCAGGGTAGTAAGTCATCCCTTCTCCATAGGGGCCATTCTGTGGGACAAGGTGGTCAAAAATAATGGCCTCCAAAATATCGTCATAATTCAGCTTGGTGCTTACCTCTGCTGAGTATTCCCTCAAAACCCGGTGTTTTACCCTATTGGGGCCATGCACAAAAACCGGCGCACCAAATTGCGGCTCGCCCTTCGGGAAAGTAAGCACATCGATGAGTTTCCGTTTCCGGAAAAATTCATTTCCATCAAAGCCAAAAAGCAGGTAATACGGCCCCTCCGGCCCGTCTACCTGACGGAGATTGTAGTAAACTGCGCCATACCATCCGTCAGGTGAAAGGACTTCATGTTCGGGGGCTTCCACCTCAAAAGAGCGGTCGAGCAAAGGGAAAAGCTTCAGCTCTTTGGTGTTGAGCTGTACGGCCCCATAATAGCGGTATTCGTCCTTGCCAACGTATAGCTGCCAAGTGAAAATCCGGAAGGTGCTGTCGCGGGGATATTGGATGGAAACAGACTTCAGCTGCTCGAAAGGGTATTGAAAACTGTGCTCGGTTTTAAGGGCCTTGACCAGGCGGGGGATCATCTCCCGGCAGGCCCCAAACCGGTGTTCTTCCAGGGAATCGTTGACTACCGCGTAGGCCAGCAGCGCGATGGTATCTTCCAGTTCTTGCAGCTGAGCATAATCAGCGGCAGAAATATCGCGGTACTGCGCGTACACCTTGGGGGCCAGCAGCCCAATGCCCATCAGCAGGGCGAAAAGCATAGAACGTTTCATAGTTTTCCTTCAAATTTAGCCGGGAAGAGGGCACTGCCCGGCTTGGTGCCGGGCATGAGGGCAAGGCGGCTCCTGGCCGCTTTGCCCGCAGCCTATAACGGTAGCCTGCCGGTGATTATTTTGGGCAAAACAGAAATCGCTCCAAGCGCTGATGCTGTGTAAGCTGCCTTTGGCCACGCTGCGGCGGCCGCCCGGGAAAGGGTTTGGAGCGGCTAACAGGGCCCGCTCCGGCAGGCCACTAACTGAAAGCAGAGGACAGCATCGGCCTAGCGCTGCGCAGGGGTGTGAAGCCCGACAGGGCCGAGCGGGCAGCGAGCCCCGGAGCATAGCGGCACCTGCCCGATGGCAGGGGCAGGCCCCACCTCATTGCCCCTTACAACAGCCCTTCCCGCTTTGCATCTTCGGTATAGCCATGCAGCTGTACCGGGGCTTTTTTGCGGTTCGCCCGTAGTTTCATGTTCAAAAATTCAACGAAAAGGGAGAAGGCGATGGCGAAGTAGAGGTAGCCTTTGGGGATAGCGCCGACCTCTGAGCCTGCGATGGACAGGTGGGCCAGGTGTGCGCCTTCTGCGATGAGCATAAAACCGATGAGGATGAGGAAGGCCATGCCCAGCATTTGAATGGTCGGGTGTTGGTTGACGAAATTGGCGACGGGGGTGGCAAAGAGCATCATGATCAGTACGGAGGCCACCACAGCGATGATCATCACAATCAGAGCGCCGGTCAGGCCGTTGGTCATGCCGACTGCCGTCAAAATGGAGTCAAAGGAAAACACGATATTGATGATGGTGATCTGAATGATGACGCTGCTCATGGTAGCTTTGCCTTTGCCGCTACCTGCCTCGTGGGGGTCTTCTTCCTCTAGCTTATGGCGGATTTCAGTTGTTGATTTGTAGAGCAGGAACAGCCCGCCAGCGATGAGAATGAGGCTCTGGCCAGAGAAGCCGCCGTGGATCCATCCCGCGTGGATTTCGAACCAGGGCTCTTCCATAGCAACCAGAACGGACACCCCCAGCAGGAGCACTATGCGCATCAGCATAGCCAGAATGAGGCCGATGTTGGTCGCTTTCGGGCGCTCCTCTTCCGGCAGTTTCCCTGCTGCTATGGAAATGAAAATAATGTTATCGATACCCAGCACAATTTCGAGGAAGGTGAGCGTCAGCAAGCTCATCCAAACAGCTGCGCTCGCAAAATCGGGCATAATGAATTCCATATTCCGTTCTTTTGGTGTTCAAATAGCGGGCGAAAGATAAGACAATAGCCTTAAAATCCAGCGCCCTGAAATTTGTATCTTGCCCGCCCACCAATTCTCAAACCTACCAATAAGATGAAGTACCGACGTTTGCGCACCGATGAACTAGAAGAACTACAACCAGAGTTTGTGCGTTTCCTTGCCGCCAACCAGGTGACTGCCGAGGACTGGGAGAAGCTGAAAGCTAATGATGCTGGCAAAGCGGAGCAGCTGATCGCCCTGTTCAGCGATATTGTTTTCGACAAGGTCCTCTCCGGGGTGGAATATCTGGAGTATAAAGCCCCTCAAGACTTGAAGACTTTCCGCTTCCTCGAAGACAAGGCCGTCATGAACGGCCTCCGGGTTGAAGGGGAGACCAGCATGGACCTTACCCAAAACCAATCTGTGGAGCAGCTGATGCAGCAGCTGCAGCTTTCTGGCGCAAGCCTTAAGCTCTACAGCGCCGAAAAAAAATACACCAAAACGAAGGAGATGGAAGCCTTCCTGCTCATGGAAGCTGGCGCGCTCATCTCCAAAGACGGTGCGTTGTACAAAGCTCTTGAATCCCTTAAAAAATAGCAGCATGAAACCCTATTGCCTCTTCCTAGCCCTCTTCTTCATTGGGGGCACTGCCTTGGCACAGCCCTCCCTCAATGTCGAGCTGCTCGGCCAGTACAACCCTGAGGACGGCAGGGCTTCAGGAAGCTGGGGCTACGCTGCGCCCGACGGCACCGAGTACGCCATCCTCGGCGGGCAGACTGGCACCTACATTATTGAGATTGGCCCAGAGAACGAACTGACGCAACGGGGGTTCATCCCCGGCCCGCCCTCCAATTGGCGGGAGGTCACAGTCGTGAAGGGGCATGCCTACGTGGTGACAGAAGGCTCCGCACTGGAGCACCCGGGCATGCAGATCATCGACCTTAGCCCCTTGCCGGCAAATCCACCTGTACTCTCCGGGGTATTCAACTCCTACTTTGTACGGGCCCACATCATCCAAAAAGACTTGTTCTCCGAAGCGAGGGACTGGGTCTATGTCTGTGGCACCACCCTAACACAGGGCGTACACATCATTGATGTCTCCAACCCGGACAGCCCGTCGCAGATTGGGCTGTACGAGCCGGGGTATTACATCCACGACTGCCACGTGCGCGATACCCTGCTTTTTGCGGCAGCCTTTTACGAGGGCACAATAGATGTGGTAAGCATAGCTGACCCTGCCAACCCGGAACTGCTTTACCGCCTTGACGACCCGAGCGGCAACACCCACAGCGTGGCCACTACGGCTGATATGCAGTATTTATTCCTGGCCAATGAGCAGGACGGGCTTATCGCCCGCATCTTTGACATCTCAGACCTCAACAACCCGGAGCCGGTAGCCACCTACACGGCCAATTTGGCCAGCCTGGTCCACAATCCTTATATACGGGGGGATTTCGCCTACATCACCCACAATACCGAAGGGCTGCGGGTGGTGGACCTGGCAGACCCGGAAGTGCCCGTAGAAACAGGATTTTACGACACCTTCGATGGCCCGAGCGGCGGCTTCAACGGGCTTTGGTCTGCCTGCCCTTACCTGCCTTCCGGCAAAATCATTGGGGGCAACCGGGAAGATGGGCTTTACCTTTGGAGCTACAACGGCGCCCGTGCAGGAAGGTATTATGGCGTAGTCAAAGACAGCCTGACAGAAGAGCCCATCGCCAATGCGGTGATCACCTTGGCCGGTGTGCCTGGGCAGGCGCTGCTTACCGGCTTCAACGGTGAATTTAGCGGAGGGGGGCTGCCTGGGGAGATTACCCTCAGCATCAACAAATCGGGCTATCTGGGCAAAGAGGCCCAAATCAGCCTGATGGAAGGAAGCAGTCAGGAGTTCGAGGTTTTGCTGACGCCTGTCCCGAGCACGGTCTTTAAGCAAGATAGCCCGAGTGAGCTCCGCATCTACCCCAACCCGGCTGCGGACGGGCAACTGTACATCGACTGCCCTCCCGGCGTTTTTGACCGCTTGGTCTTGTACGCTGCGGATGGGCAACTGCTCCGGTCGTGGGCTGAGGCGGCAATACAGCAAGGGGCGCTCCGCCTCAATGGGCTGCCCCCCGGCATTTATTGGGTCAGCGCTTGGGGCAGAAAAGGCGGGCAGCCAATTGTGAAAAGCATAGTGGTTTCAGCTCCCTGATGGGGCCGGCAAGGTGGGCTACTCTCCTTCGAGCAAATCCGGGCGCCGCTCTTGGGTCCGCTTAAGGGCTTGCTCATACCGCCAATCCTCTATTTTACGGCTGTGGCCAGAAAGCAATATGTCTGGCACTTTCCAGCCCCTGAACTCCTCCGGGCGGGTATAGACCGGAGGGGCAAGGAGGTTGTCTTGGAAAGAATCGAACAGGGCGGAGGTCTCGTCATTAAGGACACCGGGCAGCAGCCGGCCGACCGCGTCTACGACCATGGCGGCGGGCAGTTCTCCCCCAGACAGCACAAAGTCGCCGATCGAGATCTCCATGGTGACGAAATGTTCGCGGACGCGCTCGTCTATGCCTTTGTAGTGCCCACAGATGATCATGAGGTTGGTGAGCAGGGACAAACGGTTAGCCGTAGGCTGTGCGAAGCGTTTGCCATCGGGCGTCATATAGATCACTTCATCGTAGCCCCGTTCGGCCTGTAGCTGCTCGATGCAATTGACCAATGGCTCTGCCATCATGACCATGCCAGCGCCCCCTCCATACTGATAGTCATCTACCTGACGGTGCTTGCCGTGGCCGAACGCCCTAAGGTCGTGCACAACGACCTGCAGCAGCCCTTTGTCTTGTGCCCGTTTCATGATAGAGTGCCCCAATGGGCTTTCCAGAAGCTCCGGCAAAACGGTGATGATGTCTATTCTCATGTTCTCTGCTCTGTTTAGCGCAAATGTAATACAAAAGAAAGTGGCCTGGGCTACCAGGTAGAGCCCAGCCCCGACTGTAAAGCCTGTTCGTAAGCCTCCTCCTCAAATTCGTATAGCCAAGGGGCTTTGTGCGCCCCTCCCCTACGCCTTTCCCCCGTCCTGCACAGGATGCCATACCCCAACATCCTCCGCTGGAAATTCCTGCGGTCCAGGCTTTTGCCCAGAATAGCCTCGTACAGCTGCTGCAGCTCCGGCATAGTGAACTGCTCCGGCAGCAGGCTTAGCCCTACAGGCTTGTGGTTGAGGTGCAGGCGCAGGGCAGCAAGTGCGGCATCCAATAAGCTGCTGTGGTCCAGCATCAGGTCAGGCAGGCGTTCTAGCGGCCACCATTCGCAGGCAGAAGAGAAGTAGTCCGCCCTGGGCGCACTGACTTTAGAGTACTCTACGAGCGCATAATAGCCTGCACTGACAAACCGCTGCTGAAACCAGGCCAAGTCTTCCTCATCGAGCCAGCCATTTTGGTGCAGCACCCTAGCATGCTCCGTCGTGCTGCGGCCCGCCTGGCCGAACAGCCGGTACTGCTCTAAGAATATCTCCTTCAGCCCTGTGCGTTCTTCAAGCACCCGGACCGCTGCTTCGTCTACATCTTCCGCCTTGCGCACAAAACCACCGGGAAGCGCCCATTTGTCCATCCCTTGCATCTGAAGGAGCAAAACCTTCAACGCCCCATTATGAAACCCAAATATTACACAGTCTACTGATAAGCCGGGGTGCCAGTCGGCTAAAGGAAGCTTGGCCATATTTACTTAATGATTGAAAGGCAAAGATGCCAAAAGTTTGTTGAATCCGTATTTCGGGCTATCTTTATTGTGTAGTTTTGACACATTAAATTTCAGCTATGAAAAGGATACTCCTGCCCCTGGGCGCGGGGCTGCTCTGCTGCACACTGGCACTTGGGCAAAAGCTCCCGTTCCGGGACCTGAACCAAAACGGCAAACAAGACGTGTACGAGAACGTCAACATCCCTCTAGACACAAGGGTAGAAGACCTGCTCAACCGCCTACCGCTTGAAGACAAGATCGGGCTTGTCATTGGCACCGGCATGCGGCTGCCGGGCGTTTCATCTACGGAGAGCCCTGAGAAAGTAGCAGGGGCAGCAGGGAATACCCGGCCGGTCGAAGCCCTTGGCATCGCCCCTATTGTTCTGGCAGACGGGCCTGCGGGGCTGCGCATCGACCCCACCCGGGAGGGCACGGAGGAGACCTTTTACTGCACCGCTTTCCCCATAGCCACTTTGGTGGCCTCTACCTGGGACCCAGCGTTATCGGAGGAGGTAGGTGCCGCTATGGGCGCGGAAGCCCGGGCCTACGGTGCCGATATCTTGCTGGCCCCTGCCCTCAATATCCACAGGCATCTGCTTGCCGGGCGCAACTTCGAGTATTTTTCAGAAGACCCCCTGCTGAGCGGCACCATGTCTGGCCATCTTGCCAAAGGCGTGCAGTCTCAAGGGGTAGGCACTTCTATCAAGCATTTTGCGGCCAACAACCAAGAGACTAACCGTATGGTACTGAACGCCATCGTCAGCGAACGGGCTTTGCGCGAAATCTACCTGCGCGGCTTTGAGATTGCCATCAAAACGGCAGCGCCTTGGACGGTGATGAGCGCGTACAACAAGATCAACGGCGTTTATGCCTCACAGCATAAAGCCCTGCTGGAAGAGGTGCTCCGCAAAGAATGGGGCTTTGAAGGGCTGGTCATGACCGATTGGTTCGCAGGAGACAATGCTGTAGCCCAGCTCAAGGCCGGCAATGACCTGATGATGCCGGGCACCCCTCAGCAGCTCGAACAGGTGGCGCAAGCCATCGACAACGGAGAGCTGAGCATACACGAGCTCAATAAGAATGTCCGGCGCATCCTGAGGGTGATCTTGCAGAGCCCCTCACAACAGGGCTTGCCATACGACAATAGCCCGCCCCTGGACAGGCATGCACAGCTCGCACGGAAGGTGGCAGCAGCTGGCGCAGTATTGCTAAAGAACGAAGGGGGAGCCTTGCCGCTACAGGCCGGGCAGGCCAATGTGGCTGCATTTGGCGTCGGCGCGTACGATTTCATCGCCGGGGGCACTGGCAGTGGGGATGTCAATGAAGCCTATACCGTCTCCCTGGTCGAGGGCCTTGCTAATGCAGGCCTGGCCATACCTGCTGCGCTGCGCAGCAGGTATGAAGCCTACCGGGATGCCGAGAAAGCCAAACTCCCAGAAAAGAGGTTTTTCTTCGAGCTGCTGCCGCCCATTCCTGAAATGCCCTTGGAAAGCAAGGCCATAGCAAAGTACGCCCAAACCACGGATGCAGCATTCGTGACGTTCACCCGCAACTCTGGCGAATTTCAGGACCGCGCCCTTGAAGCAGATTACTACCTCACAGCCGAAGAGAAAAACCTTCTCAAGAACGTAGCTGCCGCTTACCGAAAATTGGGCAAGCCGGTTATTGTCATCCTCAATATCGGGAATGTCATCGAAACAGCTTCTTGGGAGGGATATGCGGATGCCATCCTGCTGCCTTGGCAGGGCGGGCAAGAAGCGGGCAACGCGGTAGCAGATGTGGTGACGGGCAAGGTCAACCCTTCCGGGAAACTGCCTACCTCTTTCCCCTTAGACTACACCGATCAGGGCTCGGACCGTTACTTCCCGGGCACAGCCCTGCCCGGTGCCGAGGAGGAACAAGTGGGCATGCTTTCCAAGGGCGTGCCCTCTGAGACGGCTTATCAGGACGATATCTACGTGGGCTACCGGTACTACACCTCCTTTGGGAAAGAAGTCGCCTACCCCTTTGGCTATGGGCTGTCCTATACCACATTCGATATTGGCGCGCCCAGGCTGAGCGATAAAGCCTTCAGAGGGGCCCTGTCCGTAGAAGTCAGCGTTACCAACACAGGCAGCACGCCCGGGCAGGAAGTCGTACAGCTTTACCTCTCTGCGCCAGACACCGTCCTTTACAAACCGGCCCGGGAGCTTAAGGCTTTTGCCAAAACCAGCTTGTTGGCGCCAGGCCAGTCGGAAACCCTCGTCATGCAGCTTTCGCCAAAGGACCTCGCTTCCTTCAGCCCGTCCGAACGGGCTTGGATCGCAGAGGCGGGCACTTATAAGGTACTGATTGGCACTTCTGCCAACCAGATTTTGCACGAAGCCCGCTTCGACCTTGCTTTCGACATCGAGGCAGAGCGCGCTATTGCCGATCTAAAGCCCACAAGGGCCTTGGAGGTGATCAAGCCCTAACCGGTGCTGTAAAAACTAGGCGTAAACCAGGTTGTCTTTTTTTTGCCTGCCCAGCTTGCTTCGCGTGATGGGCCTGCCCTTGCCGCAAGGATAGGGGCCTGCCCCTGCCTGAGGGCAGGTGCCGCTATGCTGCGGGGCTCGCTATCCGCTCGGCCCTGTCGGGCTTCACACCCCTTCGCAGCGCTAGGCCGGTGCCAGGCTAAAGCCCAAAAAGCAGGAACGCCTGCAGCATTTTGGTTCACGCCCAAAAAGCCTGACGTTTTGCGGAGCGCCAGGCTTTTTTGCTGCCAAAACAAATTTCCTGTGCACCGCTGTGCCCTGCTGAAACAAAAGCAAACAGCAGCATAGCGAAATATAATTCCAAATCCGCACCCCAAGGCATTTGTTTACGAAAAAACAATCTGCAACCAAGGCTTGCCTGAGCGAAAAAACCTACTTTTGCGCCGCTCAACCCAACCCAATAGTATCATACCTTCCCGCTTTGCAGCAACTGCTCAGCTTTTTAAAATAAAGGGCAAAACATCATTATGCAGAAGATTTTCAACCTTTTTGACCTCAAGCAGAAAGTCGATTATAAAACCGAAGTCCTTTCAGGGCTCACCGTTGCTATGGCGCTGATCCCTGAAGCAGTAGCCTTCGCTTTCATTGCCGGGCTGAGCCCGCTCACTGGGCTGTACGCGGCCTTTATGATGGGCCTGGTGACCTCCATATTGGGCGGCCGCCCTGGCATGATTTCAGGCGCTACGGGGGCAGTCGCTGTGGTTATAGCAGAGCTTGCCCTTTCCCATGGGGTAGAATATGTTTTTGCCACTGTGATCCTGTCTGGCCTTTTGCAAGTTGGAGCGGGCGTGCTCCGGCTCGGGAAGCTGATGAGGCTTGTGCCCCACCCTGTCATTTTCGGCTTTGTGAACGGCTTGGCCATCATCATCTTCATGTCACAGCTGGAGCAGTTCAAAGCTCCGGACGGGGCTTGGATGTCGGGCAATATGCTCTATATTTTTCTAGGGCTGGTGCTGCTCACCATGTTCATCATCTGGGGCCTTCCCAAGCTGACTAAAGCCTTCCCCGGCTCTCTGGCAGCAATACTTGTGGTGTTTGGGCTGGTGACGGTGTTGGGGCTAGACACCCGGACGGTAGGCGATATGGCCTCTATACAGGGCAGTTTCCCCCCATTCCACCTCCCGGTGGTCCCCTTCACCTTCGAGACCCTAGCCCTTATCTTCCCCTACGCCCTTGTCATGGCAGGGGTAGGGCTTATCGAGAGCCTGCTGACGCTGAACATCATAGATGAGATTACGGAAACCCGTGGGCGGGGCAATAAAGAAGCTGTGGCTCAGGGCACCGCCAATATCCTGTCTGGCCTTTTCTCCGGCATGGGCGGCTGTGCCATGATCGGTCAAAGCCTTATCAATATCTCAGCGGGCGCTCGGGCGCGCTTATCTGGCATCGTTGCCTCTGTCATGCTGCTCATCTTCATCATGTTTGGTGCTGGGCTGGTGGAAAAACTCCCTATGGCAGCCCTTACCGGGCTGATGATCATGGTCGCTATCGGTACTTTTGAGTGGGCCAGCCTGAAGACGTTCAATAAGATGCCCCCATCCGATATCTTTGTGATGGTGGTCGTAACGGGCATTACAGCAGTGCTCCACAACCTTGCCCTTGCGGTGCTTATCGGGGTCATCATTGCTGCTTTGGTATTCGCCTGGGACAACGCCAAGCGCATCCGGGCACGGAAATACGTCGACGATAAGGGGGTTAAGCATTATGAGATATATGGGCCTCTGTTCTTTGGCTCCGTTACGGTGTTCAACGAGAAATTCGATGTGCTCAATGACCCGGAGGAAGTCGTGATCGACTTTGCAGAAAGCCGTGTGGTAGACATGTCTGCCATAGAAGCGCTCAACAAAATCACGGAGCGCTACCAAAAAGTAGGTAAAAAAGTGCACCTCAGGCACCTAAGCCCCGATTGCCGAAAGCTGCTGAAAAATGCAGAAGAAATCATTACGGTAAATGTTATGGAGGACCCCAACTACAAGCTTGTAGTGGATCAGCTCTAATGGCTTGGCAGCCGGGCCCGGGCAAGGCAATGCCCAAAGCCCGGCCTACCCCCTTCTTTTGATCTTGCTCAGGCTTCGGAGATGAGCACCCCCATACTGCGCACCAGGCTCAAAGCTGCGCCTACAGGCAGCTTTGCCTTGTCCAGCCGGGCCTCTCCCATACGGAGCTGCAGCCCCTGGCTTCCTGTAAAGTCAGCCTTCGAAAGGTCGGCACCTTCAAAGCCCGACTCGAACAAGATGGCCTTAGTGAAATCCGCCCCCTTTAGCACTGCCCCTGAAAAGTCTGCTCCGGTTAAGTCTGTCCCTTCAAAATGCGAGCCTTTCAGGTCCAAACCTCCAAAAAGCGCAAAGTGAGCCTGGCAGTTCAACAGCTGAACCTGCAGTAAAAGTGGGCGCACAGCGGTAAAATCGGTACCGGTAAGCCGGCACGATTTGAAGGTTACCTGCTGCAAGGCTACATCTGCTAAGACAGCGTTGCTCAAGTCGCACCCGCTAAAGGTACAGTCTGCAAAGCGCTTCCCCTCGAGCATGGCCGTAGAGAGGCTGAGCCCACTGAACCGGCAGTCTTCAAACTGATCGGAGTGCTGAAATTCGCCCTCGCCGCCTACGCCTATTTCCCCTGATATGATCATAGCTTTTTATATCGAGATGAGGTAATATGGATAATGAGGAGGAAATTAGGCATTATCAGCCAAACGCCCGAACCGAGGGCTGCCCTACAAACGGGCCAGCCCGAGTTCAGCACGGTAGCCCAAGCCCAAGCCCAATGGCAGGTTGTGGCTACAGCCAAGCTCAAGGCCGGACATCGGCAGGCTGTAACGCCCAAGGACGAAGGTGCGCTCACGGTTGTACCTCAGGTTGCGGAGCGCGATAGGCGCTGAGCCCAAATTAGCAAGCAGCTGCAGCCAATGCCGGATATGCCTCATCTCCATTGAACAGGATCTGCCCCAGTGCATAACCCTTACCTGTGGTGTTTGCGTGGACGGAGTGCTTTTTTGTAGACACCAATGGAAGCATTTAATAGCCACCAGCAACAGCCGGATTCCATATCCTGAAGAAATTTTTCCTCAGGCTTGATACATCGGGCGGGCGTAACCCAAAATGTCGCAGGCGGTTATGCTTTTTGGGCATTGGCCTAGCGCTGCGAAGGGGTGGCCGAAGGCCAGACCCGACGCCCGTAGGGCGAGGGGCCGAGCGGGCAGCGAGCCCCGCAGCATAGCGGCACCTGCCCGTTGGGCAGGGGCAGGCCCCTATCCTTACAGCAGGGGCCTGTAATTGTTTTTTTTTGAAAAAAATTGACAGCGAAAGGTAAGAAGGCCAAGCCAAAGCACATCTACAGGCAAAATCCACATTCATGAACAGGCTGGCTCAGCCAGTCCCAAAAACACACTCACCATGAAAAACCTGATTTTGCCTTTGTTTGTGCTCCTTTTATTCGGCTGCGAAAAAACAGAAGAGCAGCTGCCCGGAAACCCTTACAACTACGTAGGGGAAGCTCACAATGAACAATTGCACCAGCTGCGCACCGAACATAGAGCGGCGCTCGACGGCATAGACGCCCCGCTCGAAGTGGAGGCCTATATCTTCCAGGCCGCTTTTGAAGAGGGCATCGGCATGCAGGCCCTGCGGGGCACCAAAGAGCGTTTGGGGCTTACTCAAGAACAGACCCTCGCTCAGGCCAATTATGCCAATGCTTCCACCCTATGCGATGTTTTCGATTTCCCACAGCCCCTGGCAGACATCATCTGCCCCACTATCGGCCGGCTGCTCGCTATTGAAGGCGGCACGCAAGCGGCACAAAAGGAGATCGAGCAGGTCATAAGGGAAGCCGAGGTGAAGCTGATGTCTGCACAGGAAGACCAGGAAGGCTACCCAGCCGCAATGGCTTTCCTGGCTACCGCGCGCCACTCCAGCCAATATTGGCTGCAGCACCGTGCAAATGGCAAGCCCAAATGGTGGCAGGTGGTCTTGGCAGACGCCGCGGGGGCCGGCATTGGCTTCCTTGGCGGCGGGGGCACAGCAGTACCGCTGGCAGTGGGCATGTCTACAGTAGTTGCAGAGCTCGAATAGCCCTTATCCCATATTCCTATGGACATCCCCCCGGGCGGCTGTTGCTGCCCGGGGCTTTTTTCGGCAGCCCAAAGGCCCAAGGGCGGATCGGCCTCAATCCATCAAGCGCAGCCGGATCTTTTTCTTCTTCAGCTTTTTGTTGTCCAGCGCTTTGGCCAGCCTATCCGCTTGCCCCCTATCCACAGCAATATAGGCCGCATCTTGCTTGAGCTCGATGACCCCTAACTGCCCAGGCTCGAGGCCGCCCTCTTTGAGGAACAAGCCGGCAATATCCCCCTTGGAGATTTTATCTCTACGCCCGCCCAGCATATGAAGGGTTGCCCAATGGCTGAGGGCAGGCTTACCGCTGCCAGAAAGCTTTACCATCTCCGCCCCCCGGGCATAATGAGGCAGCTGCCTGCCCCGAGGCTTGATCAGGTAGGCCGCCCCTTCGCTGTGCATACGGGCTGTACGCCCGTTGCGGTGGACGAAAGAAGCTTCATCGAAGGGGAACTCAAAGTGGATGATGTAATCTAGCTCGGGTATATCTAGCCCCCGGGCCGCCAAGTCGGTCGACAAAAGTATGCGGTGGGTGCCATTGCGGAATTGGATCAGGGCGTGCTCCCGCTCCAATTGGCCCATGCCGCCATAAAAAGAAGCATGGGCGATTTTCTTCCTACTCAAGAAAACGCTCACCTCGTTCAGCGTCTCCTTTAGGCTGCAAAACACTATGCCCCTTCCCTCCCCTAGCTCCGCCAACAGCAGTGCCAAGGCACCATACTCATCTACCTCATCTGCAGCTATGGCTTTTAGCGCCAACTGTGAGGCCTCTTCTGCCCCAAACTGCAACCGGACGGGGGCCTTCAGCCCAACAAAATCAGGTATATTGACATTTTGAGTAGCAGAAGTCAGGATTTTCCGCTCCACAGCAGGCATGCACGCTATTATCCCCCGCATCTGCTTTTCAAAACCAGTCTCCAGCGACTTGTCGAACTCATCGAGGACCAGAGCCTTGACCTGCTCCATGCCCACGTGCTCCCGCTCAATGTGGTCGGCAATGCGCCCCGGCGTGCCTACCAAGATCGCAGGCGGGTGCTTGAGGTCCTGCTTATCTTTATAGCCCGCACGGCCACCATAAACGGCATTGACTTTAAACCCACTGCCCATATCCCGGGCAATCTGCTCAATTTGGATGGCCAGCTCCCGGGAAGGCACCAAAATGAGCGCTTGCACCGCCTCAAGGCCGGGGTCTAGCCGCGCTATGACCGGCAGCAGGAAAGCCAGGGTCTTGCCCGTGCCCGTAGGGGCTATCAGGATCAGCTCAGGCTGTTCAGCTATGGCTTGATGCGCAGCGGACTGCATGGGGTTGAGCTCGGCTATGCCAAGCTTCTCCAGCATGGCTTGTTGGTCTTTTACTTTGGACATAGGCCAAAGGTAGAGAAAAAGTAGGTAGGCAGCATATATACTCACCACGCCCCATCACAGCCTCCCCCCACCGTGCAACAAAAGGCTAAAAGGTAAAAACACGATTGTCATTTTTGGGGCCGCCCCAGCCTGACAGCTGGGGCCGCTACGCTCCGGGGCTCGCTCTGCGCTCGGCCCTATCGGGCTTGCCACCCCTCCGCATCGCTCGTCCGGCATAGGAAGGGGCATACCACCTAAAAAGACGGCCTGCACCTGACAGGGCAGTGATCTAAGAGAGCGTGTTGGGATTTTGGCCTTCTAGTCGAAAACCGGAGTTTAGCCAAGCCCGCTTTTGATGCACAAAAGCGGGAAGGATTTTCGGGGCGAAGTATAAGCGAAAAAGTGTCCCGCTGTCTAGCGGGATAGACCGATTACTAAAGCCCCAACACGCTCAAAATGCCCGTACAGATTTTCTTCTTCTTCAAAAAGAGCATGCCCGCCTCTGCCCTATATTCTCCCGCTACAATTTTCGTTTCTAAAACCGGCTTGGCAGGCAGCTTATGCCCACTCATAAGATAGGCAGCCCCCATTTGTACTGCATCCCTTTTTCCGAGGTAAAGTGTACATTTGCCCACAGACTACCAAAACGATTTACCATGATCAAAAATCTGAGCTTACTGTTCGCTCTGGCCTTCGGGCTTTTTGCCTGTGCTGCCGACAACAACACCGCCCAATCTGAGGCACAGCCGGCTGCTCCCCCGGCCCAATTCGAAGAAGAGCCCAACCTGCCTGACAACACCCTCTCTCAAAAGGAAGCGGCCACGGGCTGGAAACTATTGTTCGACGGAAAATCTGCTGATGGCTGGCGGGGCTTCCAACAAGAAGGGATGCCCTTAGGGTGGTCTGTCGAAAATGGCACGCTCAAAGCCTCAGGCCAGGGCGGAGACGCCGCAGGCGATATCCTATATGGCGCACAAATGTTTGAAAGCTTTGAACTGACAGTGGACTGGAAAATAGCAGAAGGCGGCAATAGTGGCATTTTTTATCACGTAAGGGAGGAGGAGCGTTTCAGCACGCCCTATGAGACAGGGCCAGAGTACCAGATCATCGATGAGGAGAATTTCCCAGAGCCCCTAGAGCCTTGGCAGGTCACAGGGGCCGACTACGCCATGTTCGAGCCCTCAATCCCCAGGCTGACTAAGCCTGCCGGCGAATGGAACACCTCCACCATCACTTTCACTCCTCAGCAGGCCACCTATACGCTAAATGGGCGGAAGACGATCGGATTTTACCCCAACTCCATCCAATGGCAGATCAACAAAAAGGAGGGCAAGTGGAAAGACTACCCTGATTACGGAAAAGTGCGCGAAGGCTATATCGGGCTGCAAGACCACGGCAGCGAAGTTTGGTTCAAAAATATTAAAATACGCGAACTGTAATACCTGAACAGCAGAAGGGCTGGCCTCGATGCGCCTTGAGCACAGCCTTTCTGCTAATACTGCCACTCATCCAGGTATTTGGCGAATACCTTGGCCAAATTCTCCGCATCGTCAATCGCCCGGTGGTGGTCTCCAGTAAATTCAAAACCCTCTCTTTCTACACATTTCCTCAACCCCCAAGGCTTCCGGAGGCGCTTGAGCTGCTGATACTCTTTTTTCACATTGAAGTAAGGCTCCAGCCAATCTGACTCCAGCCTGTGCAGCTCGCAGTCCCGTATAAGCTGTTTTTGATCAAAAGAGCCCCAGGCGCACAGCAGGTAATCTTCTTCAAAAACCAAGGCCCAGTCTTGAAAAACCTCCACGACTTCTGGGAACTCCATTGACCGGTCGACGTACTCCTGCGGGATGCCCGTCAGGTTGCGGCAGAACATGGAAAGGTTGGGGTTGAGCACCGGCCGTATGAACTTGTTGAAGGTGCCCAGCACTTCGCCAAAGCGGTTGAGGGAGACCGCGCCGATCTCAATCGTTTCCTGCACCTTATTCGGCGGCCGCCCCTCCCAGCAAGTGGCTTCTATATCGTATACAATGAAGTTCATAGCTTTTTGTCGTTTGCCTGGTTGCGGAGCATGGCTTTCAGCTCCTGAATCTCCTCCTTCAGCCCATCTATTTTATCCTCAAGCGCATCGTTGTTGTCCATCGTCATCTCATCAACAAAAACAGCATTGGCCAGGGACATCCCGAAAACGCCGCCCAACAAAACGACGAGCACAAAGTATAGCCGGGTCAGCCCAATCAGCACATCGGTCCTCATCACCGCCTCCCCGTTTTTTTCCCGATCCCTGAGCGCTGCCGCGATGTCTGCAGGGATCTCATTCCAACCTTCCACCGTGAACATCTGAAAGATGGAATAGGCCGATATCAGGGGGTCGCCAAAATAGCCGGGCGCAATGTCTGCAAAAAAGTGACAGGTGAATATCGCCAGCAAAAGGTTGAGGAAAACCAGGGCCAACAGTACAAAAACGGAGGCTTGCAAAGCTCTTCCCAAACCTGAAATGACCTTGCCTAAGTGGGGTACAAAACGGATGAAGCGGATCAGCCGGACCAGCCTGAACAGCCTCAAAATGATCAACAGAGAGGTGTCCGGCACCGGTATCACTTGTACCAGCAGGGCTGGTATCGACCCCAAGACAATCACCAGGTCAAAGCGGTTCCAGCTATCTGCGAAGTACACTTTAGGCTTCAAAATATACATCTTCACCCCTGCTTCCAATAAGAAGAAAAGGATGAACAAGTGGTCAATGCGCTCGAGCCAATCGTTGTGCTTGTAAGCTGGGAAGTACAACAGAAAAAGGACTACTGCATTGAGCAGGATAGCCCCCATCATATTCCGCTCTGAAAGGAAAAATCGCTTCAGCATAGCTTACAGGTGTTCGTCCAGGACTATTGTTATACCAGTTGCAGCGCGTACTCTTTTTTCCACTGTATGGTGTGCTCCAGCCCGTAACCGTCCAAGCGGTTGTGGTAGAAATAGAGCACCTTGAAGCTTTCGCTGATGATCTGCCCTTCCTTATTATACCTCAGTGGCTTATCGACGTGGTAGGTGCCCAAGCGGTTGACGCCATCCGCTATCAGCTTGTCCAAATCCCAGGACAACTGCTCCGACATTTTGATCTTGCCGGCCGCCGCCCGCTGCCGGAGCTCGTCCCTTAGCTGAGCGACAACATCCTTTATCGTGCCAATTGGGAAAATGTAGTCCTCGGCAGGCAGGCGGAGCAGCCCGTACAGATCTAGGCGCTTGAAATTGTTCTTCAGCACTTGAAAAGCAGCAAAGGCTATCAGGTGGCTAGTCAGTACGATATTGTCACGGAAGTAGCGGTCTACGATGCGGTCCCCCAGCTGTTTGGTGTACTCCGACTCCCGTTGCAGGTCTTTGGCTACTCTGCCGCTGCTGTAAAAATACTCCCTCAGATCAATTTCATTGCCGTATTGGTCGAAGCTCCGCCCCTGCGCATCCACATAGTTGCCCACAACATCCATAGGCTGCCCAAAAGACAGGGTGATGTCGTTCTCTTCCGAGAAAAACTGCCAGGCAAATTTGGCCAGCTTGCGCAGGCTGTAAAACTCATCTTTCGACTTGATGTACCGCTCACGCCCCATCCGCTTCAAGTGCTGCTCAATGAGGAACTGCCCTTCAAGGACGAAGTGGTAGCTCAGTATCAGTGGGCAGATGAACACTTTTTCCGTTCTCCCCTGCTCATAAATGCCCCGTTGCGCTTCCACTGCCGTGCTCAGCAGCCCGAGCTTCAGCTTGGTCTCCAGCGCGCCAGAGCGCGAGCGGGTGCCGCCGGGGAAGAATAGGCTGTTCACTCCGCGCTGTATAGACAGGTTGGACATAGCCTTGAGCGTTTCCAGATAGATGGTGTTCTTCTTTCTTCGGTCTACCCGGTAGGCGCCCAGGCGGTTCATGAAGTAAGCGGTATACCCCGTATTGTAAAGGTTCAGCCCGGCCCCATAACTAAAAGAGGGCAGCCCTGCGAAGGAGTCGAGGGCATAGCCGATCAGGATAGAGTCGAGGTTGCTGAAGTGGGTAGGCACCATGATGACCGTCCCTTTTTTCATGAGCTCGCGCACGGCCTCCACCTGCCCTTCCACGAGCAGGCGGTCTACAAGCCGGTGGCGGGAACCGAAAAAACGGCGCCAGTTCCTGCTAGCTGCCGTATTCAGCAGCCGGGTAAAGAATAGCGTAAGGAACCGCCTGGCGAACAGGAAGGTCTTGATTTGGAAGGTCCCGACAATCTCCTCCGCATAACGGTGGATAATCTTGCGCAAGATCTCCTCATTGGTCGCACGGGCTTCCTCCTCGCTGCGGTCAAGCGACTGCCCGAGCAGCTGCCCCCTGATTTTGCGCCAAAATTGCTTCTCGTTGGGCGGATCTACCTTCCAGGGCTCCTCCTTCATCCGTGCACGCTCCTGATAGATCGCCTTGGAAAGCATATCGGTCAGTTTGCCCGTAGGCTGCTGCATGAGGCGCTCTAGAGTGAAGGTGTTGATCTCTGCAATGAAATGACGGCGGTCTTGGCTCAACTTGTAGATTGGCCAATCTGCTATATCCGGGATGACGTGGTCGTACCCGCTGTTCTTTTTTTGCTCGTCCATATTGTTCCTTTGTCCTTCCCGCTAATGCCCAAGCGCCTACAGGTGGTTTTCCAAAAAATCTGCGTAATGGGCATTGACCTGCTCAATGTAGGCCAAAATCTCCTCCCTGCCCAGCCCGGTATTGGCAGAGGAAATAAACTCCGGGGGCAGTTCTTCCCAATGCTCGAGGATGGCCGCCCGTATGGCTTGGAGGTTGCTTTCCAGCTCTTGTGGCTTCAGGCGGTCGGATTTGGTATAAACGATGGCAAAGGGGATCTGCATCTCCCCCAGCTGATTCATGAAGTCGATATCAATCTGCTGAGGCGGGATATTGCTGTCGACCAGGACGAAAGCCGACTGCAGCGTGGCTCGGTGGGTAAGGTAGTCGCGTATCATCCGCTCCCATTCCTTACGCTTTTTCTTTGAGATTTTGGCGTAGCCGTACCCCGGCAGATCGACCAGGTACCACTCCCCATTGATCATGAAATAATTCAGCAGCTGTGTTTTCCCCGGCGTGCGGGAAGTCCGGGCCATGTCCTTGCGGCCGCACAACATATTCACCAAAGAAGACTTGCCCACATTAGAGCGGCCAATGAATGCGTATTCAGGCTTATTGTCCCGTGGGCACTGTGTCTCCTTGGCATAACTGCCTATAAAATCTGCGTACTTGATCACCATAGTCTTTCTGCTTTGGCCTGCCGGCCTGCTAAAATTCTGCCGGAACGGAGCGGGGCTGTCCGGTGCCCCGCTGCCTAAAACGACAATAATACCCTAAAAAAATGGTTATTAAAAATTCAGGTTCGGTACATTTGTAAGCCTTTTTGGCCTTTCCTTTTCTCCTTTTCACCACTACCAAAAAGCCACCAATTATGAAAAACCATCTGATGCTGCCCCTGCTCGCCCTATTGCTGCTGTACGGGCAGCCGCTCCTGGGGCAAGTCCGCCTTGGTGTACGAGGCGGGATGTTCACCACCGACCTGCAGGTCGGTGAAGTGGCTGTGCCTGCCTCCGGCGGCAGCCCGGCCCTCAATCTAGATTTGGAAGAGGCCCGCTTTGGCATACAGGCAGGCCTGGTCCTGCAAATCCCGCTGGGCGAAAAGCTGCTGCTGCAACCTGAAGCACTCTTCAATTCTAACCGGGTAGACTACCAGGTGGAAGAGCTCAGCGGGAGCGGGGCTGCCATGCGCATCCTCTCAGAAAAATACCAGACCCTAGACCTTCCCATGCTGCTGCAGTACCGCTTGGGACCTTTGAGGGTTGCCGCAGGCCCCGTTGGCCACCTTTACATCAATAGCACTTCCGATCTGCTCACCTATGACAGCTATGAACAACGGTTTGACGACCTCACCTACGGCTATCAGGCCGGGATAGGTCTCGATATCTGGAACCTGATGTTCGACTTCCGCTACGAAGGCAACTTCACCAAGTTCGGAGACCATATCTACTTCAATGGCGAGCGGTATGCCTTCAGCGAAAGCCCGGCCCGCCTTCAGTTTACGGTGGGGCTGCTATTCGGCAAATAGCCCGCAGGGCAGTGCTTTTTTTTAACCCATACAACCCAACCCGCCTGTGCCCCTGTCTTTTTAGCACAATTGTAACACTCAGAGGAATGCAGCAGGCTCATGGTTTATGCGCACAATAGTATGACGGAATCCGAACTTATCGAAGGCTGCCTAGCTGACGACCGCCTCGCGCAGCGCGCGCTGTACGAGCGTTACAGCCGGGCCATGTACACAGCAGCATACCGCATCACCAATGATTTTGATGCGGCCAATGATGTGCTTCAGGATGCCTTCATCAAAGTCTTCCGGGCCCTGCCCCGGTTCCGAAGAGAATCTACCCTCGGTGCCTGGATAAAGACTATTGTCGTTCGTACAGCCCTGAGCCACATCCGCAAACAGATCCGTTTTGAAGCGCTCGACCCGCAATTGCTAGAGCAGCCAATAGACTGGGGGCACCGCCTTGATGCAGAGTATTTGGAAAAAGCCATCCTGGCTCTGCCTGAAGGCTACCGGGCCGTATTTGTCTTGGTCGAAATTGAAGGCTATCCCCACAAGGAAGTGGCCGATATGCTCGGCATATCTGTCGGCACTTCCAAATCACAGCTCTTCTATGCCAAAAAACGCCTGCGCGCATCTCTCAGCCAATACGATTTGCCATGAAGCAAGAAATCAACAAGCCCACTCTGGACCGTGCTGTAGCGCAGTTGCCGGGCTATAGCCCTCCGGATAGCCTGTGGGGCAATGTGGAGCAAACACTCGCCCGGCAAAAGGAAGAACAGCCCCTGCGGCAGGCCTTAGCAGCTCTGCCCAAATACGAGCCTGGGGCCGAAAACTGGGATGCCATCGCAGAGCGGTTGGGCCAAAGCCCACAGGGGATAGCCTTCCGCACTGCGCTGAGCGGACTCCCTGTCTACACCCCTCCTGAATCTGCTTGGGAGGACATTGAACAGCGGCTTGGCCCGACTGGGAAAAGACGGCGGCTCTGGCCAAAAATATTACAGGCTGCTGCCGCAACAGCAGCCCTATTGGCTGCCCTTTGGGCAGTTTGGCCTGCAACGGGGGAAAGCGGGCTGAAAGTGGCTTATGAATATGGGGCTTCAGCTTTAGACCCCAGCCTGATGGGATCCTCCCCTCCTGCCGCTGAAGCAGAGGGCGTGCAGGCTGTTGTCGTCGCTTTCCGCGAAGACCCTGTGGCCCAGCGCCACCCTGAATACCAACGTACTTTGCAGGAATGGAAGGAGCTGTCTGCTGCACACGAAGAGATCAAGTCTATAATGGCCAGATATGGGCAAGACCCGGCGCTCATCCGGCAGATTGGCGAAATAGAGCGGGAACGTGCTGGCCTTATCCAAAAAATGGTCCGGGAAATCTAGGCTTGCCCAAATATTTGGTAACGACCTACCTTGAAAATGAAAAAAATGTCAAATCGTATGAACGCCCATGCTGCTACCCTCCTCCTTATCGGGCTATCGACAGCCCTGACTGTGCTGTCCCCTGGCGCAAAGCTGGCTGCCCAAGGGCAAGATTTGCATGTGATCACCAAAAAATTAGAAAAGCGGTTTGCCTACCAAAGTGGGTATGAAGTCAATATTGAAGGGGAGAAAGCCGATGTCTCCATAATGACTTGGGACCGGGACGAAATACTCTTCGAAGTGCAGTTCGTGGCACGCCACCCGGACAAAGCAGTGGCCGAAGCAGATGTGGAAAAAATGAAATATGTGGCTGACCGGGTCCGCAACAAAATTTATGTGCGCAACTACCTTTCCATTGCAGAAGGCGAAGCTCCGCCCGCTTCCAATATGCAGGCCAAGTACCAAGTGAAAGTCCCCAAAGATTGCCCTGTGTACCTTAAAAATTACTTCGGTGCTGCACAGGTGGCCAACCTCGAAAAACGTTTCCGCTACCAAGGGGAGTTCAGCCCGCTGGGGCTGGAAAATGTAAGCGGGGAAATAGACATGGATTCCCGGTTTGGAGACATACAAGGGCGTCAGCTCGATGGGCAGATCCAGATCAGCACCCGCCGCTCCGACCTCGTACTCGAAGAGATTCAAGGGCGCTACAACATACAGGCAGAGTACGGGGAAATCCGCATCTTATCTGCTTCTTCTGGCTTACTGGACCTCAACATACAGGCAGAGAAAAGCAATGTCTACCTCTTTGATAGGAAACTGCTGGAAAATGCTTACGCCCTTACCGCTGCCCATGGCAGGATCATCTTCCCCAGCGACCTGCGCATGGAGTTCCTTAAAAATACGGAGGCTTTAAAACAAGTCTCTTTCCAGCCACAACAGGAGTATTACCCCAACATCACCATCTCTGTCTCCTTCGGTGACATCTACCTGGAAAAGGACAAAAACTCGGGCCATAAAGGGTTTTAAGGTGGGGAGCTCTTCTTGCCAGCTAGAATAATGATGCGGACACAGCATCAGCAATCTGTCCCTTGGCAGTATCTTACATTGCCGGGCAGGGGCATTGTGCTTCCCACTAAGGGCTAGTATATCACGCCATAAGCCTCTTTGCACGGCTCCATGACGTAATAGGCAAAGAGGGGCATAGCCGGCTGGCAAGAGCAGGGCCGACACACAAAAACAGATGATCAGCCCTACTCCACCATTTATCGATCAGATACTTAAGCGCCTGTCCGCTAGCCTTCTTCTCTCAGTGCAATAGCAACAAACTATAGATTGGACGAAGCCCGGCTGTTCAAGCCTTGGGGATGATAATAGTCTGAATGGCCTGGGCCGATATCGTGACAGTGGCCATCTGGCCATTGTGGGCAAGCTCCAGGCTGCGCGCTTCGGCCCCGGGGTTGAAGAGCACGACCGCTATACTGCCATCCGGGTTCTCCACGGCCGTAGCACGCAAGCTTTCATCCTCCAGATCCAGCCCAATGCGCACACTGCCGGGCCGGATGAACCGGCTAAAATGGGACAGGGTATAATACAAAGGCGTGAAGTACACCTCGTCCTGCTCCGGGTCCGCTATGACCGGGGCGACACACCAGTTTTTGGCCCAGTTCGGGCCACCCTGCCGGTCTAGCACCATATTCCAGTCCACCCACCCATCTACGTGGCTGTTCAGGCAGCCTATGATGTCGCGCGCATAACGGTATACAGGC
>NZ_VOOR01000043.1 GCF_007993045.1 Phaeodactylibacter luteus | reverse complement strand
GTGTAGAACATGGCCCTGATGTGTTGGGGTATTAAAAAAGCCCTGATGAAGACATCAGGGCTTTGCGCCTCAGCAAGGACTTGAACCTTGGACCTACGGATTAATCCCGCAATCCTGCGGGACCGCTCTAACCTCAAAGGCAGATTTTTTCAACTATGTACGACCGGTATGACGATACAGAGATGAACTGCTCAATGAAAGCACGGCTTTTGCGCTGCTTGATGTACTGCTCCAGGCGGAATGCCGCGGAACGGCTCTGCAGCTCGACGGTGCACGACAATTCCCAGGGGCGGTGCTTCGAGGTATAGGTGCCTTCGCCTAGCTCATTGTGAAAGCGAAGGCGGAGCGCCAAGTCCTGCGTATGTCCTATGTAATATCTGTCGGCCGAGGGGGAATAAAGGATGTAGGTGTAGAACATGGCCCTGAAGTGTTGGGGTATTAAAAAAGCCCTGATGAAGACATCAGGGCTTAGCGCCTCAGCAAGGACTTGAACCTTGGGCCTACGGATTAATCCCGCAATCCTGCGGGACCGCTCTAACCTCATATAAGGATGTAGGTGTAGAACATGTCCCTGATGTGTTGGGGTATTAAAAAAGCCCTGATGAAGACATCAGGGCTTAGCGCCTCAGCAAGGACTTGAACCTTGGACCTACGGATTAATCCCGCAATCCTGCGGGACCGCTCTAACCTCATATAAGGATGTAGGTGCAGAACATGGCCCTGATGTGTTGGGGTATTAAAAAAGCCCTGATGAAGACATCAGGGCTTAGCGCCTCAGCAAGGACTTGAACCTTGGACCTACGGATTAACAGTCCGCCGCTCTAACCAGCTGAGCTACTGAGGCAACTCTTAAAATAACCTTTCCTTTAAAAGGCGAGTGCAAATTTATACCATCCCGAATAAATGTGCAATATTTGTAGCAGAAAAAATTTTAAAAAATAAGACATGAGCCTCTTAGCTGTTGGAACTGTAGCATTTGACGATATCGAAACCCCTTTCGGCCGTGCTGAAAAGGTGGTAGGCGGAGCCGCTACTTACATCACCCTCGCGGCCTCCTATTTTACAGACAACCTGAAAATCGTCTCTGTGATTGGGGACGACTTCCCCGAAGATGAACTGTCCTATATGAAATCCAGGGGTATCGACCTTGAAGGGCTTCAGGTAAAAACCGGAGAAAAGTCCTTCTTCTGGGCAGGCAAATACCATGATAACCTTAATGAACGCGATACGCTGGACACTCAACTCAACGTATTGGCGGACTTCAAGCCTGTGTTGCCTGCCAGCTATAAAGATACCGATTTCCTTATGCTGGGCAACCTGACGCCTGCCGTACAGAAAGAGGTCATCGGCCAGCTCAATAAGCGCCCCAAGTTTATCGCGCTGGATACGATGAACTTCTGGATGGATACGGCTATGGACAGCCTGCTCGATGTGCTTCAGCACATCGATGCCCTCATCATCAATGATGAAGAAGCCCGTCAGCTGTCTGGGGAACACTCTCTGGTAAAGGCCGCTGAAAAAATCCATGCGCTAGGGCCACGCCACCTCGTCATCAAGAAAGGTGAGCACGGGGCGCTGCTCTTTGAAGGCGGCAAGGTTTTCTTTGCCCCGGCACTGCCACTGGCAGAAGTCTATGACCCTACTGGGGCAGGGGACACTTTCGCGGGCGGCTTCATGGGCTACATTGCGCGCACTGGCGACCTCTCTTTCGAGAATATGAAGCGGGCGGTCATTTACGGCTCAGCCATGGCTTCCTTCTGTGTAGAGAAGTTTAGCATTGAGCGCCTCAAAGAGCTGTCTAACAAAGAGATCAACAAGCGTATTTCACAATTTGTAGAGCTGGTCAACTTCGACGCCGACATCGAGCTTTAATAGCTCATTGGCGGTTCAAACAAGAAGCCCCGCGCAGTGCTGCACTGCGCGGGGCTTCTTGATGTTGGGGGGGATTGTTTAGCTGGGCGCAAACCAAAATGCCGAAAGGGCTTAAGCCTGACGGGCTACAGCATAGCGCCGGCCTAGCGCTGCGGAGGGGGGCAAGCCCGCTAGGGCCGAGCGGATAGCGAGCCCCGGAGCATAGCGGCACCTGCCGTTAGGCAGGGGCAGGCCCCATCACTCGAAGCAAGCTGGGCAAGCTCCAAAAAAGAGGCAATCTGGCTGGCGCGCTGTTCAGCCTTCCATTGCTTCTAGGATCTGCTCCGAGTGTGCCTTGGTCTTCACTTTGGCAATAACTTCTGCGATGACGCCTTCCTCGTTGATGATGAACGTAGTGCGGTGGACGCCGTCGTACTCCCGGCCCATGAACTTTTTCAGCCCCCATACGCCATAGGCATTGAGCACCTCCTTTTCGGTATCGGCCAGCAAGGGGAAAGGCAGCTCATGCTTGCTGATGAAATTCTGGTGCTTTTTCGCACTGTCTGGGCTTACGCCCAATAACGCATACCCTTTCTCCTGCAGGATGCTGTAGTTGTCCCTTAGGTTGCAAGCCTCTGCTGTACAGCCCGGTGTATTGTCTTTGGGGTAGAAAAACAGGATCAGCTTCTTCCCTTTGAAATCTGCCAGGGAAACAGTTTCCCCGTTTTGGTCAATGCCGCTGAAATCTGGGGCCTTGTCGCCTTTTTGAAGTGTAGTCATGTCTCGTTCTGTTTTTTGGAATGTTGGATATTCTGTTGGCATTCGCCCAAAAGCGAGCCGAATGCTTTCCCTGTGGAACAAACGGATACGGTACAGGTTTAAAAAAGGCTACACCCCGGATTTTGACCATAACATCCCGGCTTGGGACCTTTACACGGGCTGTCAGCCCCCGTATTTTTGCAACAGTTATTATGACTTAAAACACAGCAAATGATGCAAAAGACCATTCATAGGGCTGGCACCCGCGGCCACGCCAACCACGGCTGGCTCAATAGCCACCATTCCTTTAGCTTTGCCAGCTGGTACAACCCTGAGCGCATGGGGTTTGGGCTGCTGAGGGTCCTAAATGATGATGAAGTGGCACCCGGCATGGGGTTTGGGACCCACCCGCACGACAATATGGAGATCGTATCCATTCCTTTGTCGGGCGCGCTTGAACACCAAGACAGCATGGGCAACAAAACCATCATACGCGAAAATGAAGTGCAGATCATGTCGGCAGGTACTGGCGTCCGGCATTCTGAGTACAACCACTCCAAGGAGGAGGGCGTGAAGTTCCTGCAGATCTGGGTATTCCCCAAGGCCCGCAATATAGCGCCCCGATATGAGCAGCGGGTATACCGCCCAGAAGACCGGCGCAATCAGCTGCTGACGGTAGTGGCCCCTGACGAAGCGGGCGCTTTGAAGATCAACCAAGATGCGTGGTTCTCTTTGGGGGATTTTGATGCGGGCCAATCCGTCAGCTACCACTTGCATCAGCCTGGGCAGGGGGCCTATCTCTTCGTTTTGGAAGGCGAAGTAGAAGTGGCTGGGGAAACATTGGGCCGGCGTGATGCCATAGGCTTGTGGGGTACAGCGGAAGTGGCGGTCAAGGCGGGGGCCAAAGCACAGTTTCTCCTCATTGAGGTACCTATGGAGGCAACAGCCTAGGCGCTAGCACAGAGCAGGGCAGGGCTGAGGCATCATCCCTTTGTCGGTATGCTTCAGCCCTGCTCTGCCTGGCCCCAATCCGCCCAATGCGCTGGCGCTGGCGGATGTTTTTCCTCATTTTCGCCCAGCAAACGGAGGAAGGCTTCCCGGCTGATCAGCTCTGCGCCCAAGCTGCGCAGGTGGTTGGTTTCCTGTTGGCAGTCGATCAGGGTAAAGCCTCGGCTCCGAAGCGCTCGTACTAGAGCTATGAAGCCGAATTTCGAGGCATTAGACCTCCTGGCGAACATAGACTCGCCAAAAAAGACTTTGCCGAGGGCTACCCCGTACAGCCCGCCCACCAATTGCCCGGCCTCCCATACCTCCACAGAATGGGCAAAGCCCTTTTGGTGGAGCGCTGTATAACCAGTAATGATTTCATTGCTGATCCAAGTACCCTCCTGCCCCTGCCTCGGAGCCTTGGCACAAGCTTTTACGACTTCCGCAAAACATGTGTCATAACTGACCGTAAACTTCTGTTGGTTGAAATAAGGGCGCATGCTCTTGGACACCTTCAGCTGTTCGGGAAAGAGGACAAACCGGGGGTCGGGGCACCACCAAAGGGGCAGCTCTCCTGGGTTGTACCAGGGGAATATGCCAAGCTGATACGCAGACAGCAGCCGCTCTGCCGATAGGTCTCCGCCTATAGCGAGCAGGCCATCAGGGTTGGCTTCAGATGGGTGAGGGAATCTATTGTCCGAGGGGTCTAGCCAAAAAACAGGCATATTTGTTGGGTTTGAGTCAGACGATACGCAAGGTACGCATTAGACCGGTCCGGTGCATAATTTTGACTCGGCTGGGCAACTTGGCGGGCTGTTCAGCCCAGCCGGCGAGCACTCCCTTGGTTTTTGGCGGTAAGCCGCAAAAAGCGCAGCGTCAGTAAGATAGCACTGGCACTGAGCCCAATGACCAGCCCGATCCAAATACCGCCAACATCCATGCCATACCAAAATGCCAGGGCATAGCCAGAAGGGATCCCAATAGCCCAGTATGCCAGGAATACGAACAGGGTAGGCACCCTGACGTCCTGAAGCCCGCGCAGCAGCCCCACGCCAATGGCCTGCACGGCATCTGAAATCTGGAACACAGCGGTCAGGAATAAGAGGACAGCAGCGTAGGTTACCACCTTTGCTTCATCATTGAAGAGCAAGGGGAGCTGATGCCGGCCTAGCACGAAGAACACAGCACATAGCACACCGTAGGCGATGGCAATAAGCAGCGTCGATTGCCCGACCTGCCGTGCATGCGCCCAATCTTGCCGGCCATAGGCATAGCCCACGCGTATACTGCCCGCCGCGCTGATGCCCACTGAGACCATGAATGTGAAGGAAGCTATGCTGATGGCAATCTGGTGCGCGGCCTGCTGTACATAGCCCAGCCACCCTGCCATAATGCCCGATAAGGCAAAAGCGGCCGTTTCCATACCGTACTGCAGGCTGGCCGGTATGCCAATCCGGAAGATGTCTCTAAAACGCTTATAGCGGAACTGCAGCTGATCCGACAGATGCTGCCGGTAGGGGGCAAAATGCTCACCTTTGGCAATAAGCCAGAAAATGGCAATCATCACGACTATACGAGAAGCCAGTGTGCCCACGCCAGCACCTTCGAGCTCCATGCGCGGCGCGCCCCATTCTCCAAAAATGAAGGCGTAGTTGACCAGGACATTAATGGGTATAGACAGCAGCGCAAGGTACATGGGCACGCGGGTGCGGCCCAAGCCGTCGGCAAACTGTTTCATCGCCATAAAGGCAGCCATGGGTATCATTCCCCAGCCCATCCATATCAGATATGGGCGCGACAGCTCAGCCACAATTTCGTCTTGCCCGAAGTAGTAGACCATATCTGCCCCAAAGTGTATACCTATGGCGAAGAGCAGCGCCATGGCCGTTACGATCAGCCCCCCATTGAAGAGGATGCGCAGGGGCTTCACTTCGTCCTTTTCGCCTAGGGCAGAAGCGACCAAAGGAGAGATGGCGGTAGTCAGGCCTATGGCCAAGATCAGGGGCAGGGCAATCAGGTTGTTGACAAAAGCAGCAGCAGCCAGCTGAGAGCTGTGTATAGCGCCCACCATAGCGCTATCAATAATGCCCAGCGCTATTTGGGTCATATTGCCCAGAATGATGGGCCAGCCTAGGATAAGTGTCTTTTTTACTTCCTGCCACATAGTCTGATCATGGTTTGCGCCGCAAAGGTAAGCCCCGGCAGGGCATAACAAGCACCTGGCCGCGGGTATTTAGCCGCTACTTTGCCGTATTCATTCCAATGTGGCAGATCTCGGGGTTGGGGCTGTGGCCGGAATTTTTTTTCTTTGGGGAGACAACCCATCTCTTCATCCAGGTTTAATACATCATGAGGTCTGCTATTATAAGAATTTTGTTGCTTTTGCCTGCTGTGCTGTTGCTTTCCGCAGGTGCTCCCTACAGCAACGCCCGCCCATGGAAAGTCACGGCTTACATACAGAGCCACCTTTATCTGGCCAAAGAGCTACATTTGGAAACGGGCATCCCTGTGCCGTTTATCTTGGCCGTGGCCGGGCTGGAGAGCGATTGGGGGCGCAGCGAGCTGGCCCGGCATGCCAACAACCACTTTGGCTTGAAGGTCAAGCCGGAATGGCGAGGGCTGCAGTATTGTAAGCAGACTCAAGAGTTCAGCGGGCTGGATGCTTATCAAGAGACCGCCTGCTTCCGAAAGTACCCCCTTATCCGGAGGAGCTACCAAGATTTTGGGAGGTTCATTACTGCCCGCAAAAACTACCAGGCTACGCAAGGGCTTTCGGTTTGGGACTATCAGGGGTGGGCCGAGGCCATACAGCAAGGCGGCTATGCTACCGACCCCGAATACGCTCAAAAGCTGCGCGGCATCATCTGGAGATACCAATTGTCTGAATTTCAGCTCACCGACTGATTATTGTCACTGCTTTTGCCTTATGGGCCTGCTACTTTTGTAGCATCAGCCCTGCCAAATACCATACCTCACTAATTGACTCACAACGCTGCGGGCTTTCCGCAGCTCAAACCAGGAATGGCTATGATTGACCTCAAAATCCCTGTCACCCGCATCATGACCTCATCCCCCAAAACCGTAAAAGTGGACAGCCCGGCCTCCGAGCTCGACACCCTGTTCCGGGAAAACCGCATCCACCATGTGCCTGTAGTGGATGAAGACGGCAAGGTTGTTGGGATTGTAAGCAAATCAGACTTTCTGTACCTGCTGAGAGGGTATACCCACCACGAGAGCGACCGCTTTCGCGAAATGGCTAAGCTAAGGGCGTTTAAAGTACTTGAGCTGATGCAGACGGAAGTGGAAACCTTGCCAGATACGGCTACTGTACAGGATGCCGTGCGCCTACTGGCACAGAACCGCTATCAAGCACTGCCTGTAACCACATCAGAGCAGGCAATTGCAGGCATCGTGACCACTCATGATATCATTGACCTCTTGAACGAATAGGAAAGTGCTTTCCAATTGAGCAAGGGCATTGCGGCTAAAGCACGCAACGCCCTTGCTCTTGTAGCCCTACTCGCCCAGCACTTCCTCTATGCTCGCTTTTTCCAACTCCCGCCCCAAGTAGACCAGCATGATGCCTTCTTCAAAATCCAGCTCTTGCAGCGTAGGGGGGATGGGCTCCAGGCTGCCATCCGGGAATTTCAGGAACAGCGGCGCAGTATGATTGTTGACTGCGGTGCGGTCGATCATCCGCTCCAGCTCTTCCCGGCTCCTAACCTCCAGCTCATGTATTTCTGGGTAATCCCGCGCAACCTCATTGAGGTTCAGGAAGTCATCGGTGTAAGAAAAGATGCCGTGCTGGGGCAGATCTTCCCGGTCTTGTTTCAGCTCATCCGGGTTGATGAGGCGGAAGGAGCCGTTTTCACCAAAAATTTTCTGGTAAGCCCTCACAGCATATTGGTTGACATCGGGGCTGCTTGTCATAGCGATCATATACCCCATGTCTAGCAGTTCGAACTGATCGCTTAGGTCTTCGGTATAAATATTGGCCGTGTAAGCTTCCAGCCCGGCCTCTTTTGCTTTTTTGACACTGCTCTCGCTATTGTCCACCAAAACAACGTGCCGGTTCTGTCCTTCGAGGTATTGCCCGATGATACGGGAAGCCCCATTAGCGCCTACCAGCAGTATGCCCTCGGAGCCATCAAGGGTTACCTTGAGCAAACGGGCCACTGCACGGGCCGTTGTGGCATTGATCAAAACGGTGCCCAGCACAATCATAAAAACCAAGGGCACGAGGTACTCTGCGTCCTCCACTTGGGGGTCGCCAGAGGTAAGGGTCAGGCCGAAGAGCGATGCAATGCCAGCAGCCACGATGCCCCTTGGCCCTACCCAGGAAATGAAAACTTTTTCCCGAAAGTTGAGGTCTGACCGGTTGGTGCTCAGGAATACGCCCAAAGGGCGGAGCACCAGCGTAACCGTCAGGAAAAGCCCGAGCGCCCGCCAGTCGCTGATGATGATGTAAATATCCTCTACATTAATAAGCGCAGAGAGGATGATGAAGAGTATAGAAATGAGCAGTACACTAAGGGACTCCTTGAAGGATAAAATCTCCTTGAGCCTTGGCACATCAGTATTGCCCAGCACCAGCCCCATGATGACGACAGAAAGCAGGCCGGCCTCATGTGCGAGCAGGTCAGAAAATACAAAGACGAGCAGCACAAAGGCCAGGGTAAAGACATTGAGCAGGTAATGCGGGATAAGATCGCGCTTGATCAGGTGGTATAACGCAAAAGCCGCGAGGCTGCCCAAGGCCAAGCCAATGAGCAGGATCTGGAAAAACGTTACCAGGGCATGCGAGGTAAATTCTACCCCGCCCTCTGCCGACCGGATGAACTCGAACACCAAAACCGCTACCAATGCCCCTACCGGATCGATAAGGATGCCTTCCCACTTGAGCACTGTGCTCACGTTGCGGTTGAGAGGTATGTTCTGCAAGATAGGAGCGATCACGGTAGGCCCGGTCACGATGACAAGCCCGGCAAAAAGAAAGGAAATCGCCCAATTGAGGTCCATAATGAAATGGGACGCCAGCCCTGCGCCGATAAAGGTGACGAGGGAACCGACCGTGATCATCTTGAGGATAGCCGGCCCCACACCAGCAATTTCTTTGCGCTTCAACGTAAGCCCTCCCTCAAAAAGGATGATGCCAATGGCCAGGGACACAAAGGAAAACAGGTATTTGTCTGGAAATATGCCATAGCTCCCCCCTTCTCCACTTTCAATCAGCAAGGGCTCAAGGAGTTTCTGCCCATCGTGTGTGAAGAAAGTCGAGATTGGGCCTACGGCCAGCCCTGTGATGATAAGGGGTAGGATGGCCGGCACCTTGATGCGCCATGCCAGCCACTGAGCCATAATGCCCAATACGATGATTCCTGCGAGTTCTACCATTGGCTTTTGTTGATGTTCGTTTTTAATCAGGGCCTGCCCCGCCCTCTCGCGGTGCTCGGTGGCGGCGGGAAGGTTGTGCGTGACCAGTGATAGCGGATTTGGAAATAGCGCGCTACAGCAACTGCATGGGTCAAGGGTGCTTGGAGGGGTGTTGCAATCGAGGCTCTTCCCCTTCACATACCTGTCGGCAGCTGCCACCTGCGGCGCTTACAAGTTAATAAAATATACCTGCTGCTCCACAGTATTGCTCCCTACTTTAAACCCCTCTGCCGCTCGCTTGGTTCTAACCGCCGCAGAAGTGCCTTCCGGGAAAGCAGGCTTCGGCAACAGAGGGCGCGCCTCATTGGCACGAAATCATTACCTTTGCCGTTTTGAAAACAACTTGCAGGGTGCTGCCATTAGCCGCCCATTCATAATAGCATTTATGTCTGTCAACCTCAAAGAGCTCAAACGCCGCCGCACATTCGGCATCATCAGTCACCCTGATGCCGGCAAGACTACCCTCACCGAAAAACTCCTGCTCTTCGGTGGCGCCATTCAGGTGGCTGGCGCAGTGAAGTCCAATAAAATTAAGCGCAGTGCAACTTCCGACTTCATGGAGATTGAACGGCAGCGGGGGATCTCCGTCGCCACTTCTGTCATGGCTTTTGATTACCGCAACCTGAAAATCAACATCCTCGATACGCCTGGCCACCAAGATTTCCAAGAGGACACCTACCGTACCCTGACCGCTGTGGATAGCGTTATTGTCGTCATCGACGTAGCCAAAGGGGTGGAGGCCCAAACGGAGAAACTCGTCAATGTCTGCCGGATGCGCAACACGCCTATCATGGTTTTTATCAACAAATTGGACCGGGAGGGGCTCGATGGTTTTGACCTGCTCGATGAACTGGAGCAAAAGCTGGGCCTGACGGTCCGACCTTTGAGCTGGCCGATCGGCATGGGGCAGCGCTTCAAAGGGGTGTACAACCTTTACGAACAGAAGATCATCCTCTTCCGCCCACATGGCAAGCAGGATGAGGAGGACGTGGTCGAAATCACGGACTTATCTGATGGGCGCCTGGACGAGCTGGTAGGGACAGCTGCTGCTGATGAACTGCGCGAAGAGGTCCACATGGTGGAGTCGGTCTATCCTAAATTTGACCGGGAGGCTTACCTTAGAGGAGAGCTCTCCCCGGTATTCTTCGGCAGTGCCATCAATAATTTTGGGGTCCGGGAACTGCTCGACTGTTTTGTAGAGGTGGCGCCTCCGCCACTTTCCCGCCCGGCAGAGGAGCGGGAGGTCAAGCCGGAAGAGGGCAGCTTCTCCGGCTTCGTCTTCAAAATACACGCCAATATGGACCCCAAGCACCGCGACCGCATTGCGTTCATGCGTATTTGTTCGGGCACCTTCGAGCGCAACACCAATTACCTCCACGTACGCCAAAACCGGAAGATGAAGTTCCCCAACCCTACCAGTTTTATGGCGGAGAAAAAAATGGTGGTGGACGAGGCCTTCCCGGGTGATGTGATCGGCCTGTACGATAGCGGCAACTTCAAAATTGGCGATACCCTCACCGAAGGGGAGGAGCTCCACTTCAAAGGTATCCCAAGCTTCTCCCCTGAGCAGTTCCGCTATGTCAACAACGCAGACCCCATGAAGTACAAACAGCTGGATAAAGGGCTTGAACAGCTCATGGACGAAGGGGTCGCCCAGCTTTTTGTCAAAGAGGACAACGGCCGCAAAATTATTGGCACTGTTGGTGCGCTGCAATTTGACGTGATACAGTACCGCCTAGAGCATGAGTACGGCGCCCGCTGTACCTATGAAGGGCTCAACTTGCACAAGGCTTGCTGGGTAACGGCCAAAGACGAGAAAGCGCTGAAAGAGTTTATACAGCGCAGGAAACGGGACTTGGCCCGCGACAAGCACGGGCAGTTGGTCTACCTCGCAGAGTCGGCTTGGTCCCTCAAAATGGCACAGGAGAACCATCCAGAGATTGAATTCCACTTCAAAAGCGATTTCTAAGGGCCGGTTTGGGTTTTGCCCTTCTAGGCGAAAACTGGCAGTTTGGGGTTAGGCAAGGCACGAAAACCGGAGTTTAGCCAAGTCTCGCTTTTTACTTTATAACAACTGGGAAGGATCTTCGAAACGGGATATAAGCAAAAAGTGTCCCCCTGTCTAGCGGGATAGCCCGATTGCTAAAGCCTAAACAGGTGCCAACCAGATGGCCGTTTTTTTTGGGGGCCTGCCCCTGCCATCGGGCAGGTGCCGCTATGCTGCGGGGCTCGCTGTCCGCTCGGCCCTATCGGGCTTGCACCCCTTCGCAGCGCTAGGCCAATGCCAGCCTATAGCCCGGAAAGCATAAACGCCTGCGACATTTAAGCTCACGCCCGTCCAAACAGGCGCAAAGTTGCCCTTGGCCAATTGGGCGAATGCCCCAGGCAAAACAACTGCTAATCAAGCGGTTTGTCTGGCACCGGTGCACTTGCGTGAAAATCCTGGTGGATACGCTCGGCGTAGCCATCAAGCAGCTCCAGTACACGATCGCGCGAAGGCGACTGCACAATAGCGCCGACATGATAGGCTTTGTCCAGCTTCCACACCACTTCCGGTTCATTGAATACACTTTGGTCTGGGTGTTCGTACCGGGCTAGGGAGACCACTATGCCCGCGTGGTCCTGACGGGCTTCAGGAGCCGTATAAGGCAGGCCTTTGGCCATTGCGGTTTCCAGCCGAGCCCATTCTGCCCAGAGGTTGACCCCCGAAGAGTAATATACCATCTCGGCAAGGTGGGCACCACCGACCCGGGAGCTCGTCTCCAGGAAATAGTATTGCCCATCCTCTTTGGACCGGATAAACTCGGTGTGGGAAGCACTGAACTGCATGCCAAAGGCTTCCATGACACGAGCATTGACCGCTTGTAGTGCTTCGTCTTCCTCCCCTCCGAAAGGGACGGTGGCAGAACGGAATATCCCCCCTCCATGCGCCACTTCAAAAGGCGTGTTCAGATAGCGGGACACCCGGCTGAAGCCGACCTGCCCGTCTACTGTCAGGGCATCTACATGGTAAACATCGCCGGGCTTGAACTGCTCTACCAAGTATTGGTGGCGCTCGTCCCCCAAACTGTGGATGACCGCCCAGAGCTCATCGCCATTGTGCACTTTGCGTATGCCAGTGGCAGAAGCTTCAGACCGAGGCTTGACGACCCATGGGGCTGCTGTTTCTTCGATAAATGCATTGACGGCAGCATCGCTGAACAGCGAACTGAAAGGAGGGACAGGGATACCTGCGTCTGCTGCTTTCATGCGCATGGCCAGCTTGTCCCGGAAATAGCGTGCCGTCGTTTGGCCCATTCCAGGTATCCGGAAGGCTTCCCTTAGGAAGGCCCCTTTCTCCACATCGAAGTCATCAAGGGCGACGACGCGGTCCACTGGCTTATTGCGCATCAGCCAGGCCAGCCCTTTCTCCATGTTGGCATAGTTCTCCGGAGTATTCTCATCCGTATCGAGGTAGAAAAACTCATCTACCGCTTCTCGTGGCCAGTCTGCATGCTCCAGCTTTTTTGCGGTAAGCAGGTAAACCGTATTGCCGGCAGCTTTGCAGGCCTTCAGAAAATCACTGCCTTTGAAGTAGCAGGTCACGCAGAGGAATGTCAGGGGTCTGTCCATTGGTTCAACATCTGTGGGTGGAAGAAATATAGCAGCAGCCGATCGTACTGCCACATCGAAAGATAATCAATCCCCCTGCTTTTGCGCGCCTGCCGCTGATATTTTATCGCTTAAAAGGTTTCCAAAAACGCAGTCAGCAGCCTGAGCCCATAGCCAGATGCGCTTTTCTGCACAGAGAACTCATTGTCGCCAAATGCAACCCCTGCAATATCCAGGTGGGCCCAGTTGGGGTGCTGATGGGTAAAAAACTCAAGGAATTTGGCGGCATTGATCGCGCCGGCCATTGGGCGCCCGCTGAAGTTGCGCACATCAGCAGTATCAGACTTGAGGTCTTCCTCGTATACCTCCCAAAGGGGCAAAGGCCAAACCCGCTCCCCAGCTGCTTCGCCCAATGCCATCAGCTGCTGCTGCAGGCTTTCCGAGCTACTGAACAGCGCGGCGGCATGGTACCCGAAGGTGCGCACGGCGCTGCCCGTCAGTGTAGCCAGGTCGATAAGGGTATCTGGTGCGTAATGCTTCAGCATATAGGCAATGCCATCGGCCAGTATCAGGCGGCCCTCCGCATCCGTATCCGTTACCTCTATGGTTTTGCCGCTGTAAGATCCGATAACATCGCCTGGCTTGATGGCATTGGCATCTACGCAGTTGTCTGTCGCTGGCACAATCCCGATCAAGTGCACAGGCAGGCGCAATTTGGCGGCAGCCTCCATAGTGCCTAAGACAGCAGCAGCCCCTCCCATATCGCTCTTCATGTAGTGCATATTGGTAGAGGGCTTGATAGAGACGCCTCCCGTATCGAAGGTGACGCCCTTGCCGACTAAGCCTATTTTGGGCAGGTTGCCCCCCTGTCCTTGATACTCCATGATGATGAAACGGGGCTCTACCTCGCTGCCGCGGTTCACCGCCAGTAGAGCGTGCAGCCCCTCCTGCTGTATAGCAGCTTTATCGAGCACCTTCACGCTATATCCGTGGGCTTCTCCGGAGGCCAAAGCCCATGAGGCGAGCATTTCGGGGGTTTTGTAATTGCTAGGAGCGTTGACAAGGTCCATCATCTGCATCTGAGTAGCTGCCAGGTGCAGCCCCTTTTGCCCCGCGGCCGTCACCTCTTCCGCCGAGAGGCTTTCGCCAAAAAACATAAGCTGAGCACCTTCTTGAGCCAAAGGGTGCTCCTGCCCTGCCGGCTCCTGCCGGAAACGCCCCAACTGATACGTGCCCAACAGCAAGCCGTGTGCAGCTGCTTCGGCCCTGCGCAGGGCCTGTGCTGACGTCAGCCCACCTAGCCATACGCCTGTAGCGGCAGACAGCTGTGCAGCCTGCTTGTGAGAAAAGGACCGGAAAGGCTTGATGAGGTCTGCCCAATTTTTGGGCTCGCCCAGCCCGATCAGATGGATTTTCAGGCCATTGCCATACAGGGTCGTTTTCTCGCCTGCCGCCCCGGTAAAATCAGCAGACAACAGCTCACTGCCCTGTCCGGCCAGCCGGGCGGCTTTGGCCAGCTGATCCTTCACAGCATCAGTCTTGGCAATGGGGAATAGCAGGCAGGATATTGATTTTTCAATGGTGTTTTGGGATGAGATCTCCATCATGAGCAGGGTACTTTAATCTTTAGTGGTTTGGAAAAAAAGCCACTCCACGGCACGGGGGAACTCTTGTCCCCAGCGAGCTTCGTTGTGGGCCCCGTCGGGGTCCAGAGAAAGCTCAAAGGTAAATGAGGCTTCGGTTTGCTGTTCGGATGCATTAATGAAACGGCGGATATTGGGCACCATGTTCGCACTTTCGCCTTCGCCGGCATAAACGTAAACCCTCATATCCCGAGGGTCGAAAAAGTTCATATAATGGAAGTGGATATTGGGGCTCACCCAGAGAGAAGGGGAGAATATCATGAGCTTGCCATATACTTCCGGGTAGATGAGCCCGCCATAAATACTGATGAGCCCGCCCATTGAGCTGCCGCCAATGCCGGTATGCTCCCGCTCAGGGCGCGTCCGGAAGTGCTCATCCACGAAAGGCTTGAGCCGGTCGGCCAGGGCGCGTACGTACTTCTTGCCATTGCCAGAGCCCAGCTGTGTACGGAAGGAGGGGGTATATTCCGCAATGCGGTCTTTTTCTGCGTGGTCAATAGCAATAACGATGATGTCGCCAAAGCCTTGCTCTGCCATCATGGCCAGGCGTTTGTTGACGCCCCAGTTTCCGAAAGGGGCATACTCGTCAAAAAGGTTCTGCCCATCCTGCAGATAGAGCACCGGGTAGCGCTTTCCGCTCGCATCATAGTCGTACGGCAGCAGCGCAGTGATGCGCCGGGTCTTGATGAGCTTAGGCACTTTGAAGTCGGCGCTCAGGTCTACAATTTTCGGCAAGAAGGCAGGATTGTAGTACAGCCCATCTACCATCCAGCGTTCTACGCGGTCTTCAGGGCCGGGCCTTTCTGCAGCCCTCCATTGGCGGTTGGAAATGGCGTTGCCAAAGCGGTCGATCTCCACTTGCTCCCACCCGCCTCTATGGTATTTGTACTCCAGCACTTCTGGCAGTAGCTCGCCAGCCGGGAACTCAAAGGCAAACTGCCCAGGGGCGGTTTCTTGCATGCGGTAGGCCTCATCAGAGACGCGCCAGCTGTTGAAGTTGCCCGCTACGTACACGGGCCTGCCCGTGCCATCCTCAGGGGCTGTCAGGGCCAGCCTCAGCCCTGTGCCCGCTCCGGGCTGATGTTCCTGTGCGGATGAATCACCTGCTGTCATAAATTTGGATGGTGTAAAGTTGTGCAGCTCGCAGGCTTGCCGGGGTGTTCCCGGCAGCGGATGAAGCACTTAAAAAATTGCGTAAAAGTACAAAAATAATGCACAGACTCTTGTAGTTTCAGGGTGACCAATAAAATTCGGGATATGAAAAACCAACTGCTCTGGGGCATAGACCTTGGAGGGACAAAAATTGAAGGCGCTATTATCGAAAGCATCAGCCCGTTGAAAGTGCGTTCGCGCCTGCGCGTGCCGACGGAAAAAGAAAAAGGCTACGAGCATATTATCGGGCAAATTGAAAAAGTCATCCGCCTGCTCATCGACGACTGTGGCGAAAGGCCTGATGCTATAGGGATTGGCACCCCGGGCACTACCGACCCCGACTCCGGCCTGATCAAAAATGCAAACGCCGTGGTGCTCAACGGCAAGCCTCTGCATAAAGACTTGGAAGCCCGTTTGGGCATCCCTGTCGCTATGGCCAATGACGCCAACTGTTTTGCGATAGCCGAGGCACGCCTGGGCAAAGTGCCCCGAGAAGCGCCCAATGCACAGGTCGTGTTTGGGGTCATTATGGGCACAGGCGTAGGCGGGGGTGTTGTCATCAACGGGCAGGTGCGCAATGGCCGGCAGGGCATAGCCGGCGAGTGGGGGCACAACTTCCTCGATGATTCGGGCGGCCCCTGCTATTGTGGGCTCTCGGGCTGTGTGGAGACGGTGATTTCGGGCCCGGCCTTGGAGCGGTTTTATGAAAAAGAGGCCGGGCAAAAGCGCAGCCTCAAGGAGATCATGGCCCGCCTGGAGAATGATAAGGCTGCACGGGCTACGCTAGACCGGCTGCTGCATTTCTTTGGGAAAGGCATCGCCTCCGTCATCAATGTGCTCGACCCCGATGCGATCGTGCTCGGCGGCGGCCTGGGCAACATCCCCCAATTGTATACGGAAGGGGTTGAGGCTGCACGGCACTTTACTTTCAATCACCGGCTCGATACCCGTTTTCTGGCTCCAGAGCTGGGAGACAGCGCAGGGGTGTTCGGTGCCGCTATGCTGGTAGCTGACCGCTAAGGGCGCCCACAATAGTGGAAGGGGGCTAAGCCTTGGAGATACACGGGCCAATAGCAGCCTATTTGTGGGGAGGCTGCAAGGCCACATCTGAAATGCATAGGCCACCTTGATGCCAATCTGAACGTTTTCGTCTGGGCTTGGTACTCCTTACTTGAGGCTATCTTAGAGCATGAAATTGGGCAAGAACAGCCCGGAGGTTGGAAATGCAACGGGCGGAAGCCAGCATATTGCAGGCCCTAGCTTTAGGATAGCGCCGGCCTAGCGCTGCGAAGGGGTTTAAGAGCTGTTCGGATTTTACCCTTCGGGCTGCTCTTGCCAACTTTTGTCCTGCTCTTCGTTGTTTTTCGGTCACGTAGCTAGGCTATTGGATTCAAGAATGGGGCCCTTTGTCCCATTCTTGAATATAAAACGCCTCGATCAGGGCAAAATTTGGCTGCGTTCGCTCCAAAAGCAAAATCTGAACAGCTCTAAGCCCGACAGGGCCGAGCGAAGAGCGAGCCCCGTAGCATAGCGGCACCTGCCTGTTGGGCAGGGGCAGGCCCCAATCCTTTCGGAGGGGGCAGGCCCATCACGCGCAGCAAGCTGGAGGCCCCAAGCCTGACAGCAGATGCCCCAACACATGGGGCCACGGTAGGGGAGGAGCCCTGCACTTGCCCTGCAAACTGGAAACCTAATCGAATTATTAAACCAATATGACTTATGATGTACCGCTTCAACCTATTCATTCTGCTTATTTTTGCAGGCATGAATACAGGACTTGCTCAATACTTTTTCCCGAACACGCCGGCCCGGCCGGTTACAGATACCTTACATGGCTACACCTTGACCGACCCCTACCGTTGGCTGGAAGACAAGGATGACCCGGAGGTGAAAGCTTGGACGCAAGCGCAGCACGACGCTACGCTCCACTTTGTGAATACGCAGTTTGACGACATTCCTGGGCTGAGGGCAGAGATACAAGCTTATATAGACCGTGATGTGGAGAGCCCCATGCAACTGGTAGCCGACCGGCAGTTTTACACCCTCCGCCGTAAAGGCGATAAGCAGTCAAAGCTTTATACCCGCCTAGATGGCAAAGACCTGCTCCTTTTTGACCCGGAGCAGATAGACCCCTCTGGGAAATCTGCCCTCTCTGGCCGCAGCTTCACCAAAGATGGAAGCCGGGTGGCAGTGGGCATACAGTCTAAAGGTGCAGAGATCAACACCTATTATATCGTTGATACCCGTACGGGGAAAATATTGGGCGACCCAATTGAAGGGTTGAGGGGCTTTGCCTGGACCGATGATGAGGCGCATGCCTACATCTGGGTGAGGACACAGGAAATGATCAACGCTCAGCAACCTATTGAGATCCGCCTGCACAAGATTGGCAGCGCCCGGGCTACTGATCAGACCCTGCTGGTGCCTGAAGATGCAAAAAATACGGGCAGTGTGTTTGACGCCCGCTACAGCGATCTGACTTTCTTTAGCGAAGGCGACTTCTACGCCACGCATTCCCTGCGCATGAAGCGTACAGGCAGCAATGACAATCCGCAGGAGATTTATGCCAACCAAAAGTACCGGGCCAGCCCTTATGCCATTGGGGAAAAAATCTACTTCTACACCAACCACGAAGCGCCCAACTTTAAGCTCATGGTAGCCGACAAAAAGCGGCCGGGCTTTGAACATTGGAAAGAGCTTGTCCCCGAACGGGAAGATGTCGTGCTCGAAAGCTATACGATTACCGATGATTACCTGATCACGGTAGAAAAAAAGGACGTGCTGAGCCGGATGGTCCTCCGCCAACTCGACGGCACGATAATCAAAGAGATAGAAGCGCCTGAAGTCGGCAATATTGCCTCGGCCAGCTACAACCGAGATGTCGATGCCCTTTTTGTAGGGCTGAGCACCTTCACCAGCCCTTACAAGATTTTCCGGTTGGACCCTGCTCAGCTGGAATCCCAGAAACTGGACTGGGAGCTGTACTATGAGCAGGACGCCCCTATCGATACGGATGAGCTGGAAGCCAAAATCGTCTTTTACCCTTCCAAGGATGGCGTGAAGGTGCCCCTTTTCATTGTACACAAGAAGGGGCTCAAGCTGGACGGCAACAACCCCACCTTGCTATACGGATATGGGGGGTTCAACATTGGCATTTCCCCAAGTTTTGTAGGCCTTCGGGCTGCATTCATCAATCGGGGGGGCGTGTATGCTCATGCCGGCCTGAGGGGCGGGGACGAATATGGCGAAAGCTGGCATGAGGATGGTATGCTGATGAACAAACAAAATACTTTTGATGACTTTATAGCAGCGGGGGAATACCTCATCCGGGAAGGTTATACCAATACCGGCAAACTTGGCATAGAAGGGGGGAGCAATGGCGGGCTCCTGGTCGGGGCCGTCATTACGCAGCGCCCAGACCTGTTCAAGGCAGCCATCTGCGGGGTGCCCTTGCTCGATATGGTACGCTTCCACAAATTCCTCATCGCCCGCTATTGGATACCTGAATACGGTGACCCCGATAAAAAAGAGGATTTCCAGAACATCCTCACGTATTCACCTTACCACAATATCCGCATGGGCATAGACCACCCGGCTACCCTCATCACAGCGGGAGAAAACGACTCGCGGGTAGACCCCCTGCACGCTAAGAAGTTTGCAGCAGCCCTACAGAACAACCTAGGGCAGAAAAACCCTATCCTATTGTACATCAACTACGACAGCGGCCACGGATCAGGACAGTCGACAGATCAGCTGATCGACTATTATGAATTCCGTTACCGCTTCATGATGCGGCAGCTTGGCATGTAGCAAAGCCTCCACCTTCCGGGGAAAGGCCCACCAAGCGTTGTCGTTGATTGAACACAAAGCCCCGCTGCCCCCTTATCGGGAACAGCGGGGCTTTGTGCTAAAAAAGGGCACCGGCTTTATACAGCCAATGCCCTTTTTTCCTTATTCACCGAGTGGCAGAAGCCTAATCAAGGGTCTGTTTGATTTCAACAATCTCATAACCTTCGATGGTATCGCCCACCTTGATATCGTTGTAATTGTTTACCGAAAGGCCGCATTCAAACCCAGCTTTCACCTCGCGCACATCGTCTTTGAAACGCTTGAGGGAAGAGAGCTCTGCCGTCTGCCCTTCTTTGGTCGGGTAGATCACGATGCCGTCCCGGATAACGCGGACCAGCGTATTGCGGGTAATTTTGCCTTCCTGCACGTAGCAGCCGGCAACTGTGCCCACTTTGCTGATTTTGAACACCTCGCGCACTTCCACCTGAGCAACGATTTTCTCTTCCTTAGTCGGTTCGAGCATGCCCTCGATAGCCGAGCGGATTTCCTCAATCGCTTCGTAAATGATGGAGTAAGTATTGATCTCTACACCTTCGCGCTCAGCCAGTTTGCGGGCCCCCAATGATGGGCGCACCTGGAAACCAATGATAATAGCATCAGAAGCAGAAGCCAAGAGGACATCAGATTCGATAATCTGCCCGACAGCTTTGTGGATGACATTGACCTGTACGCTTTCGATAGACTGCTTGATGAGAGAGTCAGAAAGGGCTTCGACCGATCCATCCACATCACCTTTGACAATGAGGTTGAGCTCTTTAAAGCTGCCCAGTGCCAGACGGCGCCCGATTTCATCGAGGCTGATCCGTTTGGTTGCCCGGTTGGCCTGCTCCCTTGCAATCTGCGCCCGCTTAGTTGCCAGTTGGCGGGTTTCCTGTTCAGACTCTAGGACACGGAAGCGCTCGCCGGCTTGTGGCGCGCCGCCCAAGCCCAGTACGAGGACAGGAGTAGACGGCCCCGCCTCTTTGACCCGCTTGCCAAATTCGTTGAACATGGCCTTCACTTTGCCAGAGTGCTCACCGGCCACCATAGGGTCGCCGACTTGCAGGGTGCCAGTCTGCACCAAAAGCTTGGTGACATAGCCCCGCCCCTTGTCCAAAGAAGCCTCGATGACCGTACCGCTGGCAAAACGGTCAGGGTTGGCCTGCAGCTCCAGGATTTCGGCTTCCAGCAGGATTTTCTCCAATAGCTCATCGATGCCCTGCCCCGTTTTGGCGGAGATATCCTGGGATTGGTATTTGCCGCCCCATTCTTCCACGAGGAAGTCCATAGAAGCCAGCTCCTGTTTGATGCGTTCAGGCTGCGCCCCCGGCTTATCCACCTTATTGATGGCAAACACCATAGGCACACCCGCCGCCTGAGCGTGGCTGATGGCTTCTTTAGTCTGCGGCATGATGTTGTCGTCCGCCGCAATGATAATGATGGCGATATCGGTCACCTTAGCACCACGGGCACGCATAGCCGTAAAAGCTTCGTGGCCAGGGGTATCGAGGAAGGTGATCCGTTTATCATCTGCTCCTACATTGACTTCATAAGCACCGATGTGCTGTGTAATACCACCGGCCTCTGCATCAGCAACCTTCGCCTTACGGATGTGGTCGAGCAGAGAGGTCTTACCGTGGTCAACGTGGCCCATGACCGTAACGATAGGCGCACGGGGCTGCAGGTCTTCAGGGTCATCTACGATCTCTTCCTCCTCGTCATCCTGTTCGCCAGCATCAATGAATTTGACTTCATGCTCAAACTCTTCGGCTACGAGCTCAATGATTTCAGCATCGAGGCGTTGATTGATCGATACAATGACCCCCAAGTTCATACAGGTCATGATGACATCCGTGACCGGCACGTCCATGAGGTTGGCCAATTCCTGCACTGAAATAAATTCAGTGACTTCCAGGAATTTGGATTCCATTTCCATTTCCCGCTCTTCCTGCCGTTCCCGCAGGCGCTCCCGGTTATCGCGGCGCAATTTTTGGCGCTTGCGTTTTCCGCCACCAGAAATGCGGGCCATAGTGGCCTTGATCTTATCTTCAATTTCCTTTTGGGAAACCTCTTTGACTTCATCCTCTTTGCGGTTGCCGCGCTTGCGGGCTTTGCCTCCTCCGGCAGCAGTGCTGCGCTGCCCGGCCGTCTCTGTAGGCGCTACCTTTTTGCGCTTGCGCTTGCGCTTTTTACGAGGCTCGTCATTATTGCCCGCTGCGGGGGTTGCGCTTGGGGCATCCTTCTTTTCGTCCTTTTTCTTCTTTTTGCCACGGCCCGAACGATCAACTTTATCAACGTCGATTTTGCCCAATATCTTCAGCCCGCGCAGCTCGGGGGCTTCGGCTTTGAAAACACCGGGGTTGGCAGCAGCTTTTTCCGCAGCACCTGCATCAGCAGGCGCATCAGATTTAGGCTCCGCCTTTTGCCCTTCTTCCGCAGCAGGGGCTTTTGCAGCAGGCTGTTCGGTTTTAGGCTGTCCGGCGGCAGGCTTATCCTCGTTGGCAGCAGGAGCAGCCGGCGCTTCCGTTTCGGACGGTGCCGGCTTGGCTGTTTTCTTATCTTCTGCTTCAGCCGGCTTGGCCAGCTCTTTTTTCTCTTCCAGATCCTTGGCCTCAGGCTTTGGCGTTTCCGCCTTTTCTGTTTTCTGCGGCTCTTGGGCAGCGGGCGTTTCTGGCTGTTCTGTTTTCTGCGGCTCTTGGGCAGCAGGAGGCGTTTCTTCCACCACAGGCTTCTGCTTTAAGCGGCCTGATTTATCCCGGGCGTCAAGATCAATCTTGCCCAAGATTTTAGGGCCGCGCTTAGCAGGCTCCTCAGCCTTCTTAGGCTCAGGCTCTTTCTCGGCTGCGGCAGGCTGCTCCACGGCAGGCTTTTGCGCGGCAGGCTTTTCCTGATCCGGGATAAGCGGCTTAGGCTTCGGAGGGGCCTCTTTTTGGGGAGCTTCTGCTGCAGGGGGGACTTTGGGGAGAGGAGGAAGCCCGTTCGAGTCTTGCTCGGCTTTGGGCTTTTCATTTTCAGCGGCAGGGCGGCTGCCGATCACCAACTGATCGGCTTTCTCTTTGATAGCTATCGACTTCTGAAATTCCTTCAGGAGCTCGGTATACATCTCATCAGAGATTTTAGCCGTAGGCTTGTTCTCTATATCGAACCCACTCTTCGTGAGGTGGTCTACGATGGTAGAGGTACCTACGTTCAATTCCTTAGCTATCTTTACTAAACGTTTCGCCATTATGAAGTTTTACTACTTTGCAACGTTGGCAGATAGGCATCAGCTTCGCTCAGTCCTTTACATATCTTATTAATCTTGTTTGGATGAATAAAATAGAAGATGGCACTTAAAAATCAGCTATGGCCTATCATGCTTATTGAAGTGGCGTGCTTTCCGTCTTTCCCAGAAAATTTGCAGCACGGCCACAAAGATAAGACGATTACGGTCTAATCCGTAAATCTACAGGGCAAAAACCCTGAAAATCCTAATTATGAGCACTTTCATGACTCAAGGCTCTCCTGCAGCCAACGCAAAGTGGCCTTAAAGAGTTCGCCCATTTCTTTTTTTGTTCCCGCCGGGCTTATTTCTCCCGGCCCGCCTATGCATACACGGGCAGGCCGGGAGCCTTATTATTTAGCATTGAAGCTATGGGCACAAACCAGAGCGCTGTTTTTAGGGGGCTTCCCCTGCCCCACGGCAGGAGCCGCTATGCTGCGGGGCTCGCTCTTCGCTCGGCCCTATCGGGCTGGCCACCCCTCCGCAGCGCTAGCCCGATGCCCTATTGAAGCCAGGGCTAGCCAACTACCGCTCTGCTTAATCTTCAAACTCAGCAGCCAAGATCCCCATCACATCGTCGATGGTTTCCTCCTCCAAGTCTGTACGGCGCAGGAGCTCATCCTTGCTCAGCTCGAGCACAGAACGGGCGGTATCGCAGCCGATAGCCTTGAAGGCATCAATGACCCAGCTGTCGATTTCATCTGCAAATTCGTCCAGATCGACATCGTCGATTTCAATTTCCTGTACGGTATTGCGGAATACGTCGATTTCGTAGCCGGTCAGGCGGCTGGCCAGCTTGATATTGGTGCCGCCTTTGCCGATAGCCAAAGACACCTGATCGGGCTCGAGGAATACCTCCGCCCGCATAGTTTCCTGGTTGAGGTCGATACGGCTGATTTTGGCGGGCGTAAGGGCACGCTGTATGAAAAGGCTGTCGTTGTTCGTATAATTGACGATATCAATGTTCTCGTTGCGCAGCTCGCGCACGATACCATGAATGCGGGACCCCTTCATGCCCACACAAGCCCCTACGGGGTCGATGCGGTCGTCGTAAGACTCTACCGCTACTTTCGCCCGGTCGCCGGGGATGCGCTCAATGCGCTGAATGGTAATCAGCCCGTCCTCGATTTCAGGCACTTCCTGCTCGAGCAGTTTCTCGAGGAAGAGAGCATCTGTACGGGACATGATCACAGCAGGGTTGTTGTTCCGCATTTCTACGGCTTTGATCACCCCGCGCACCATATCGCCCTTGCGGAAAAAGTCGCCACGGATAGTCTCACTGCGGGGCAGCACCAGCTCATTGCCGGTGGCATCGTCCAGTACTAAGAACTCCCGCTTGAGGATTTGGTGTACCTCGCCAACGATGACTTCGCCAATGCGCTCGCTGTAGCGCTTGTAGATCTCATCCTTTTCCAGCTCCATAATCCTGGAGATGAGGGTTTGGCGGGCAGCCATAATGGCACGCCGCCCAAAGTCCTCCAGGTGCAGCTGCTCATAGCACTCTTCCCCGATTTCATAGTCCTCATCGATAGAGAGGGCTTCAGAGATGGAAATTTGGCTGCGGTCGTCGGTCACTTCGCCATCGGGCACAATCTCGCGGACGCGCCACAGCTCAAGGTCCCCCTTTGTCGTATTGACGATCACGTCAAAGTTTTCATCGGTGCCGAACTTTTTCCGGATCAGCGTACGGAAGACATCTTCCAGTACCCTTACCATCGTCGGCCGGTCAATATTCTTCCCGGACTTGAACTCCGAGAAGGTTTCCACCAGGTTCATCATGGTTCTGCTAGTCTATTTAAGCCTGCCCCTACAGGGGCAGGTTGATTGATTGTATTTAACCCAAAGCATGTTTAGTGCTCGTCCCTATTGCAAATCAACACTTTAGGGGCTAGGCCTCCTCGCTAAGTTTTCCTGAAGAAGCCGCTCCCAACAAGCGCTAAAAGGTGACTTTCACTCTGGCCTCAGCGATACTGCCAAAGGCAATCTCGATTTCGGCAATTTCTGTTTTATTCCGTTTGCCGTCTTTGACCCTTACTTTTTCTTCCAATACGATACCGCTTTCCTGCACTTCCTTGAGGATGCCCGAGCGCTTTTCCCCATCGGTCAGCTTCACTTCCAGCTTTCGCCCTACGTTGTTGGGGTACTGCCGCAAGAGTTTGAGCGGCCGGCCTACGCCAGGGGAAGACACTTCGAGGGTGTAGCGCTCGCCCAGCCACTTCTCCTCATCGAGGTATTGCTCGAGGTAGCGGCTCAGCTTTTGGCAGGTTTCGAACGTAATGCCAAAGTCGCTGTCCACAAAAACCTCCAGTTTGTTGTTGGCGTGCAGCTTGAGGTCTACTAGGAAGCATTCCGAGAAAGCATCTTCCCGGAACTTCTCCTCCAGCAGGTCTGTAATTTTTTCTTCTACCACAATTTTCAGAATCGTTGATCAAAAACTTCTTTTCGTCGGGCAAGGCATACAACGCAAAGAGGGAACGCGTCAACGTTCCCTCTTTGCTTAGTTCAGTGCTCTGGCGCAAATATAAGGGCTTATTTGCTGAAAAGCAAGCTGCTGTGGATTTGGCCGTTGCAAAGCCCTGCTTTCAAATCATTTTGAACGAACTGAGGGGGGCTGGCAAACCAGGCGGCTGTATATTTGTTCCCTGAAAAAATGAAAAAAGATAACCGATGAATGTCGATCAGCTTCTACACCGTGCCCTCAACCTGGAACACCTCGCTGCTGAAGAGGGGGTCTTCCTTTTTGAAAATGCTACCACTGCCGAGCTTATGCATGTGGGGCATCAGCTCCGGCAGCGCCAAGTGCCGCACAACAAGGTAAGCTGGATCATCGACCGCAACTCCAATACGACCAATGTCTGCATTGCCAACTGCAAGTTCTGCAACTTTTACCGGCGGCCAGGCCACGAGGAGTCTTACACGACTAGCATAGAGGAGTACAAAAAGAAAATTGACGAGCTGTATGCTTTCGGTGGGCGGCAGCTGCTGCTGCAAGGTGGGCACCACCCCGACCTTGGGCTGGCTTTCTACACCGACTTGTTCCGGCAGCTGAAGGGGCTCTACCCCGACCTGAAGCTGCATGCCCTCGGCCCGCCAGAAATTGCCCACATTGCTCAGCTCGAAAGCCAGAGCCACGAAGAAGTGCTCCGGGCGCTGAAAGAGGCCGGGCTCGATTCCCTGCCTGGCGCAGGGGCCGAAATCCTGAGCGACCGGGTGCGCCGGCTGATCTCTAAGGGCAAATGCGGAGGGCAAGAATGGCTCGACGTCATGCACGCTGCCCATAAGGTAGGCCTGACCACCTCAGCCACTATGATGTTTGGCCATATAGAGACTAATCTTGAGCGCATGGACCACCTGGTGCGCATCCGGGAAGTACAGGATATGCGGCCGCAGGGGGCCAAGGGGTTCATTGCATTTATCCCCTGGCCTTTCCAAGATGAAGACACCATCCTGCGCCGCCTCAAACGGGCGCGCAATACTTGTACAGGGGACGAGTACGTGCGCATGATCGCCATGAGCCGGATTATGCTGCCCAATATCACCAACATACAGGCTTCCTGGCTCACCGTGGGCAAACAGGTAGCACAGCTTTGCCTCCACGCCGGCGCCAATGACTTCGGCTCTATCATGATCGAGGAGAACGTGGTGTCGGCTGCAGGGGCCCGCTTCCGCTTTACCGCCAACGGCATACAGGAAGCAATACGCGAGGCAGGCTACGTGCCGCAATTGCGCAATCAGGAGTATGAATTCATCGACCTCCCGGAGAATATCCGCCAACAGGAGCTCGATACGCAAGAAATGATCGTGGACTAAGCGGGCACAGTGGGCTTTGCATTTTGGGGGTTCACCTCAGCTGCTGTTGCCCCTATGCGCCAACGGGCGCTTGCTGAGCCCCTTATTCTGCATTCCAGCGCAGGATGACCAGCTTTCGCCGCTTGCTCAATGCGGAAGCAACAGAAGCGATATAAAACACAGCAGCCTGCCCTTCTGCTGACACCTGCCGCACTGTGTCATCAAAATAAGGGAGGAAGTAGCCCCAATCCACATCTTGGTAAATGATAGAGTTGCTGAAGGCCCCATCCGGGGTGATCATGACATGGAAAAGGCTTGTAAACTCGAATTCGTCTACCGTATCCCCCCAGTGCAACAGGTGGAAATGCTCCGGGCTTGCCCATGTTATGCCAGTTTGGTTCAAGTAATGGCTGAACGTATTGATCGCATCTACGTGCACCGTCCACTTCAGTTCTCCTGATGGGCTCACCAAGCCGATGTACCAATCTCTTTCTTTACTGAACCGTTGGCCAGAATCCGAATACTGGTACGCCTTGCCTTCGTAGGCATCCTTTCTCCCTTTATTGATCCTCCGCTTCAGGAACAACCTTTCTTTGCCGATGGTAATGTTGCGCCAATGCTCTGCCGCAACGATCGTGCCATGCTCGCCCCAGCTCTGTACGTACTGTGCCCTCAGCCCATCAATCTCCAGGAGGTTTTCGTCTTCCTCTATCTCATCGCGGATGTCCTCTGGCATAGCTTTGCGGAGGGTGCCCGGCTTGAAGGGCGTTTTGTAAAAAGCAGATACCTCCCCTGTTGGGAGGGCTATTGCCGCCGTAAAAAAGCCTTTTGCCGTTTCGTATTTGGTGTTCTCCTCAGAATATACCCCGCCTACAACAAGGCCTTCTCCTGCAGGGGCTACGGATACAGTTTTGGGGTAAAAAGCCCCGGGCTCATGGGAGATGCTGCACCACTTGCCTTCTGGGCTGCCCTTCATCGAGACCCGGAACGCAACAGTGGCCTCCGAGCCGTCTTTTGTGTAAACGAGGACGTGGGCGCCGTTGTCGAAAAGCGCCTCCTCCCTCTGCTTTAGCCCTCTGCTCATGCCCTCAGGCACGTCCACCTCCACGGCTTGCAGGAGTTGCAGCTGGGCATCAAAATACCGGACAACTCCCCCTCTTGCCAGCTCTTGGCTATACATGCCCGATGCGCTGCGGACCGTAAAGAACTCCTGCCCGGGCGCAACTTTGATATGGGCCAGGTAGGTGTGGCCTATCCAACTCGCTTTAGCTTTAAGGAGCTGCACCGGCTCTGCTGCGAACTCGAGCGTTTCCTGGTCCAGCTCTACCGCGTAGAGTTCATGCTGCTCTTCTTCGTCTTTGTAAATAAAATAGACAAAATAAAGCCGCTCTTTCAGCACAATCAGCGTCTTGGCCTTGAAGTCGTGCCCGATATCGCTCCGTTTGTAGCTCCGCACTGCGATTTGTTGGGCATCCCCGTCGCGCTTGGTGAGTTGTACGGGCGTATTCCGGTCTCTTGGCCAGTTGTACGACAGGTAGTCCATGGTGTAATGATACCCATTGGCCACCGCCGCTTCGCTGCGGGGGGAGTCGACTGTGTACGTTTCCCCTTCCGTATGCTCCCAACGATCTTGGGCAGCGGCTTGCTGTACTATGGCAAAAAAAGAAAGCAGTAGGGTTAGGCGTAGTAATTGCATAGGGTGTTATGTGTCTGAGTGATGGCCTTGGCGTAGGGGGGCATTGTAAGGTTGAAATGGCGCTTTCCTTCCCACGCTGGGCCTTTTTCCAGCTATTGAGAGCGTGATAAAAGCCTGCGCGTGGCCTGGAAACAGCATGCTTCCCGCTTTGCTCTGCCCAGCACACCAAAGTCTGATGAATAAGCTGCTAAAGTAAAAAATCATGCTGCACTGTACAAACTCACATTGCTATTTTGCTCTGGGTTTTTATTTCACGCAGCTTTGCCGGGCGGCCCCAATTTTTAAATTATCTTGCAGCTAAAAGCACATGGCTCAACCGCTCTTCGACCAAATACAAGAAGCCCTTAGCAGTATCCGCGCCCGGACCGGCTTCAAGCCCGAGCTGGGCATCATCTTGGGCACTGGCCTGAGCGATCTGGCCGGCCACATCGAGACCGCTGCTGAAATCGCCTACACGGATATCCCTCATTTCCCAGCCTCCACTGTGCAAAGCCACAAAGGCAAGCTGGTATTCGGGTATTTCGAGGGCAAAGCAGTAGTGGCGATGGCTGGCCGTTTCCATTATTATGAAGGGTACTCTGCCAGACAGATCACTTTCCCTGTCAGGGTGCTGCATGCGCTCGGTGTCCAGCGCTTGGTCATCTCCAATGCTGCGGGGAGTGTGAACCCGCACATCGAAGCCGGAGATATCGTTTTTGTCCGTGACCACATCAACCTCCACCCGGAAAATCCGCTACGTGGCGAAAACGATGAGCGCCTCGGGCCGCGTTTCCCGGATATGCTGCAGGCCTACGACCGTCAGCTCAATGCCGTAGGGCTGAAAGCGGCTGCAGCATTGGGCATACGTGCGCATGAGGGGGTATACCTTGGGCTGCAGGGCCCCAACCTGGAGACCCCGGCAGAGTACCGATTTGCCCATATCATCGGGGCCGATCTGGTGGGCATGTCTACCATACCAGAAGTGCTCGTGGCCCGTCATATGGAGCTCCCGGTCCTCGTCATGAGCGTAGCGACCAACAAATGCTACCCGATCGAAGAGCTCACAGAAACTACGGTGGATGAGGTCATTGCGGTAGCCCAAGGGGCAGAGCCTAAGATGAGGCAGATTTTGTCAGCCTTGCTGCCAGATCTGCTGCCGGGCGCCTAACGCACTACCACTTACAGCATGCAATAGGACAAGCTTGATACTGGCCTAGCGCTGCGGAGGGGTGGCAAGCCCGATAGGGCCGAGCGAAGAGCGAGCCCCGTAGCATAGCGGCTCCTGCCCTCAGGCAGGGGCAGGCCCCCCTCACACGTGCAGGGGAGGGCAGCTATTCCGGCGTTTCTCCCCCATTGGCACCAAAGTTGAGCTGAAACCCGATACGCTTATTGGGCTCGTCATCGTCGTAGTCTTCCCAGTTGGCAACCTCCTGTACAAATTCCTCCATGTGGCGCACAAAGTAGGGCTCGCGCAGCTCCTCCGGGCGGTAGATCGCGATGGTCTTGGGCGGGCTGGGCTTGCCGTAGTTTTCGATGAAGGGGTAATTGAGCAAGACGATAATCTTACCATTGAACAGCTGCTGGTACACGAGCGAGCCATTATGCTTGATCAGGTGGCGCTGTATATCCTCGCTCACACGCTGAAACATGCCGCTTTTGGCCTGCCCCAGCGTCAGCACTACCGCTTCCAGGTTTTCAATATCCTGGTGCAGCTCGATACGGGCGGGCAGGCCCGTAGCGTCGATCATGTGCTGCAAGGTATCCTTGATCTGCCCTCGCGTCTCGCTCTGCCATTGTTCCCGGTAGTTGAGGGTGTTCTGCAGCACTTCTTCGTACTGCCTGACTTTCCGTTTAAGGTTGTGAAGCTCAATTTCCATTGGTTAGGTTTTGAGCATAAAATAGAAAGTATGCCTGACTTTTAGGGCAAAGCAGGCGTGTGAATTTAGCACAACTGTAAAAGTACGGGGCTACAAAAGGCAAGTTAGCGGAGCACTGCTTCCCGGGCAGCTTTCATGGGGATGCCAATGCACTTCTTCTCCATATAAGCGAGCATCTTCTCCATCAGTGCCTTGGTCGGCTCATCTAGGAGTGCTACTTCTTTGTGGAAAACTTCGTTCAGCGCCCGGTCTTTGACGGCCTTGATCTCTACCGGCACGGTGCGCATAGCCAGCTCTATCTGCCGCTGCTGCAGCAAAGCCGGCATTTCCGCTAGAAAATCGGCAATAACTTTGTGGGCCCTTTCGATCTCGCGCTCACGGAAGGCAAGGTTCTGTTTGGCCAGGTTGCGCAGCCCCTCAATTTCGATGTACTCAAAATCAAAGGCTGCCACGGTGGCCTCGTCTACGTTATTGGGGATAGAAAGGTCGATGACCACCTTGTGCCCAGCCTCGCCATTGAGCAAAGAGCTGTAGACCTCATTGGTAATGACCGGCTCCGTAGCTCCAGTGCAGACCACCAGGCAGTCGAAGCCTTCCCGGTACTCCCGGATGTCAGCGAGCGGCAAAGCCTTGCCGCCAAGGGTAGCAGCCAGCTGCTCCGCCTTTCCGACAGAACGGTTGAAGACCGTCACATTGGAAAAGCCATACTTGGACAAGAACTTCCCAACCAACTGATTGGTCTGCCCCGCACCTACGAGCAGGACGCGGCCGTCCTTATGGACATGCGCCCGCAGCATTTGCTGAAAAGCAAGAGAGACGACAGATACCGGCTTATCGCCTATGCGCGTCTTGTTGTAAACCGCTTTAGCCGCTACTACGGCCTGCTGAAAAGCGAGGCGGATGTACTCGCCGGTCAGGCCCTGCTCCTGCGATTGTTCGTAAGCTTCGCGCAGCTGCCTCAAGATCTGCCGCTCGCCAATGACCAGCGAGTCGATAGAAGCAGCCACATCAAACAGGTGCGACAGGGCGTCTTGCCCCTGATAGTGGTAGACCGTCTCGTCCAGGCTGTTGAGGATGTCCAGCGGCATATCCGGGTTGACCCGCTGAAAGAAGTGAGAGATGAAGCGCTCGTCCACCTCTTCGGATGTAGTAAAAAAGTACATGACCCGGTTGCAGGTCGGCAGGTACAGCAGCTCCTTGATGTGGAACTGCTGCTTGAGGGCTTCGAGCTGTAGGCGCACAGCCTCCTGATCGGGCGCTTTCAGCACGAAATCGCCGATTTCCTTCAGGTTGGTCTTCTTGTGAGTAACAGTGAGGATGTTATAATTCGCCAGCATACAGCCTAATTCAGTGTTCGGTTACAAAAATAGATTGCGGTGCCGGGTTTAATGTCACGGAACTGCAACAAGGTTCAACAAAACTACCGGGAGCACAAAAACGCAGGTATGACAATTGTCACTGACCCTGAACAGCTTACGCAAAAATGACAATCCTTGCGTAGGTGAGCTTTTCGGTTGAACCAGGCTGTACGCCTTGCCAGCCCTTGATTCCCGGGAGTTGGAGCGCCTGCTTTTAACTCCGGAATAAATACACTGTCTGGATTTTTTCCGTTGTCAGGCTTTTGTCATATTGCTCAACACCCTTCCTTTTTGTTGAGGGGTGTTGGGCCCTTGCCGATGTGTGCGGATCCTGTTGAGGAGGAGAGGAGGGCGTATGCTGTGCATGTTCGCACCAGGCCAAAGCGTGGTGTTTTCTTGGGGGCTCCCCCTGCCCGGCGGCAGGGGGCGCTACGCTCCGGGGCTCGCTACCCGCTCGGCCCTAACGGGCTGGCCACCCCTGCGCATCGCTAGCCCGATGCCATGGCCAAGCCCATCAACCTGCGGCGCTTTGCCCCACCTTATTTGATGCGGATCTGCGCAGCAGCATTCACGAAGAGGGTATTGCCAATCCCTTCATACCCTTTGAAGAGCGCTGCCCCCTGATGCTTGAGGGGCCCGTCTCTGAACCCGACTATCGTCAGGTCTGCATCCTTAGATTTCTCGCAGATGATGGAGGTAGGGTCGATGTCTTGCTTGCGGGGGATGACCTCGATATTGTGCTGCGAGATGGGCAGCTGGCCGGCCTCTATCAAGCTGAAGAGGCGGTTCCGCTCTAAGTCGCAGGTATCTTCGGGGTAGATGGCGAAGATCTTGATATACCCTTGGCCCCATTCTCGGTGGCCGAGGATGATATACCCCAGAAGGATCATCAGGTTGGCGTTCTCATAGTCATTGGAAGTAATCCAAATATGTATGCTCTGTTTGAGCCCGTAGCCCCGCTCGGTGCTGCCCAATATCGCCAGGTCAAAATCTACCGATTTGATCAGCTTGAAGTTATCGACAATATCCTCCAGGTTTTGCGGCTGCATTTTGCTGAACTCCACGAGCAGGAGGTTGTTCTCCGTGCCGGATATGCCGGGCAGCTGAATGACCTGCGCTACGGCAGAGGTGTAAGAGGGGCTGATGAGGGTATCAATGTAGATATTGGAATGGCTGGCTTCTGCCATTTTGATGAGGCGGTCTTTGGAGGCTGTCGCCTCCTGATAAGTCGAGCGGGAAAGGTAGCCATTGATTTTGTGTATATAAGTGCCGAAGCCGTAGCGCTGTGCGATCCAGCGCAGCATATCAAACGCAGCCAGGCGGTCGAAGGAGTGCTCCGAAATGCAGACCGCAGAAGGGCGCCAGCTGCCTGTCTGTTCTTTATCTGCTTTTTGGAGGAAGACCTGCAGCTGCCGGCTGATCTGGAAAATCACCCCTTGGAAAATGATGGCAATGTTCTTCTTGTCCGGGTTGAAGCGGCTGACGAGCACGTAGATACCGACCATAAACAGCAGCGCCATGATGGCGTAGCCGGCGTTCATAAAGAACATAAGCCCGAAACAGGCGATAGCGCCAAAAAGGGAAATGTACCACCTCGATCGGAACGTGGGGCGGTAGGAAGGATCGGCGGCAAAGTGCTGCAGGAAGGAAATGAGGCAGAGCGAGCCGTAGGTGACCATGAAAAACATAGAGATGATTTCCGCAACAGCGTCTAGCCCGCCCATCATGATAAATACAAATGCCAGCCCCACCGTGACCACGGTGGCGTTGAAGGGCTCGTCGTTCTTCCCCCGCCCCCTAGACAGCCAATAGTTGACCACCCGGGAAGGGATGAGCTGATCGCGGGCAATGGCCTGCAAGGTACGGGGTGCCACGAGGATGGAGCCGATAGCAGAAGAGATGGTCGCTGCGGCCAGCCCAACCGGAATGAGCCACCATCCTTGCCAGGCAATCTCGCCCATAACGAGCCGGCTAGTGTCAGCCAAGTCTTCCGGGCTGGCAGAGGAAGCCAGCTTATAAGCAATGAACAAGTAGACAATCATGCCGGTCAGGGTGCCGGCCAAGGTGCCCAATGGTATAGATTTGCCCGGGTTTTTCAAATCCCCCGATAGACCTACCCCGGCCGTCATGCCGGTGAAAGCGGGGAAAATGATGGCAAATACGCTGAAGAAGCTCAGGGCGGCAATAGGCAGGGCAGCCCCTCCGGCAGCCGTTGCGGGCGGCGCCGGCCGCAGTTCTTCGATATTGGGGTTCGAGCTGGGCGCGGCCTCATCTGCGGCAGGCTGCCCAAAGCGGGCCACCGTATCGGGCAGGGCACCTGTTCCCGCAGCACGCGCTTCCTCCTGCACGTTTTGGATATTGGCGAAGGGGTCGAGGCTGTGCGTCCGCCCGTATTCTGTCTGCCCGGCAAAAAAGGCAATAAGAGCGATAAAAAGGGTGGCGACAACAAAGTAGAGCGTCTTGACGCCAAGGTCGGCCCCTTTGGCCAGCACAATGACGGTCAGCAAGATGAGCGCGGGGATACTCACCGTCTGTTTTTGCTCCAACAGCCAGGCTACAGCAGGATGGAAGGTATAATTGGCCTGCAGGAAATCGAGCAGAGGCGTGAAGGCTTCTGCAAAGGCAATGATGTAGAAGGCTACGCTGATGGCCTGGGAGAAATAGAGGGCTATGCCGATAGAAGAACCGATAACAAGGCCAAAGGAGCGGGATATGATGTAATACTCGCCTCCGCCTTCTACTTTCTGGTTGGTCGCAATTTCAGCTATGGCCATAGCTGTGGGTATGGTCACGGCATGCCCGATCATTATGATCAGTATGGTGCCCAACAGCCCCACCTGCCCTACGGCGAAACCAAAGCGCAGGAACATCACAGCGCCAAGGATAGTAGATATGGCGGTGAAGAAAACAGGGGCTGTGCCGAACTTGCGGGCAGAATTGCTCATACGGATGGTGTTTGCTAGCCCGGGCAAGATAGGGAAGTTGAAGCGCCCTGCCAAGAGGGGCGCCTTCTGGGCAGTCGCTTTTCCTGCAGCCTTATGCAAGCCTGCCCCTTTTCCAGCCCACGATAACCCTTGCTGTGCAATGGGAAATCAGATAAAGGCGATACCTTTGTGCTATGACACACCCACGCCCCGTTTATCAGTTTGCCTCCCCTGCCTTCCGGCGGCTCGGCTATGCTTTCATGCTTGGCCTGCTCGCCCTGGCCCTGCTGTTCTACAGGGAGCGCACCTGGATATTGGATATTGCTTTTCAGACTTTCCTCATGGCTAATGAAGGCAGCCTGCAGGTCATGGTCAACCGTTTTGGCTCAGCGCTGGTACAGCTGCTCCCGCTGGGCGCTATCCGGGCCGGGGCGCCCCTGCCCGTCGTTTCCATGTTGTACTCCGCTTCCTTCCCCCTGCTTTACCTGGGCTTTTACGCCCTTACGGTAAAAGTGCTGCGCAACGACCTGCTCGGCTGGGCGATTGTGCTGCTGTACACCCTCGTCGTCTATGATGCCTTCTACTGGGCCACCTCAGAGCAGCAGCAGGGGCTGGGCGCAGCCTTGGCCTTCTTTGCCTATTGGCTCCGGTTCCCGGTACAGGAGAAGCCCTGGATGTGGGGGGTGAGCGCCTTGGGAGTGGTCGCCCTGGCTTATTACCACCCCTTGATTTTTTTGTCTTTCTATTTCCTTTGGGCATTTTTTGCGCTCCACTTTGGGCGGGCCATCATAGGGCAGGCTTACCTGCTCTTGGCTGGCGGCATGGCGGCGGTGCTGGGTGCCAAAAGCTGGCTTTCGGCCAACTGGTACGATGCGGCCAAGTACAGCTCTTTCTCCGACAACCTCGTGGCCCTCTTCCCCAATTACCTCAGCTTGCCAGCACACAGCAAATTCCTGCAGCACGCCTTTACCATTTGGTGGGGCTTCCCACTGTTGCTCGGCATAGTCACCATTTTTTATGCTTACCGCAAAAAATGGCTCAAGCTGCTGCTCGTCTGGGTGAGCTGTCTAGGCTACCTCCTCCTGCTCCACATCGGCTCCCCGGAGTCGGAGCACCGGTTTTACGTAGAGGTCAACTATATGGCACTGGCTATTTTCACAGGCGTCCCTTTCCTCTTTGATGTAGCCCCCGCAATACCAGAAAAGCGCCTGCTCTGGGGGCTCGGCCTGCTCATTGCCCTGCGGCTGTTCCTGATCGGCGCTCACCACGAGCCGTTCCGGGAGCGTTGGCAATGGATCGAACGGCAGCTGCAAGCACAGGAGGGCGGCAGCCGGTTTTATTTGAAGGAGGGGCAGGCCCCTATGGACACCCTCCTCATGAGCTGGGGCATGCCTTATGAAAGCCTCATCATCTCCAAGGTGCGCATGGGGGAAGCCAAAACCTTGCTCGTACACCCCGACCTGGCACCTTTTGAGAATAGCCTGCAGGACGGCCACCGCTTCGTTACGCCTTTCCAAACTTACCCCGACAGCGCACTGAGCCCACGTTACTTCCCCTTGCCACCTGGCCCCTACCGCCCGCTTCAGGCTACCGGGCAGCAACCCCCTGCGGGGCACAGGTAGAATGCCATTGGGACGGCAACAGTGATTTTCAAAACACCGCAAGCAGGTCGGTCAGGGAGTGGCGTAAACCAAAATGCCGCAGGCGTTTATGCTCTTCGGGCTTCCCACCCCTCCGCAGCGCTAGGCCGGCATCATCATGGCACTGAAGTTTGCGGCATTACGGTTGGTGTCCACCGGAGCCCTAGTGCGACTAGACCGGATTAAGAGCGTGTTGGGACTTTAGTAATCGGTCTGTCCCGCTAGACAGCGGGACATTTTTTTGCTTATACTTCGCCCCGAAAACCCTTCCCGCTTTTGTGCATCAAAAGCGGGACTTGGCTAAACTCCAGTTTTCGGGTCTCGTTTGATCAAAAAATTGCTAGTTTCCGACTAGAAGACCAAAATCCCAACACGCGCTAAGTCTTAAGTTCAAACAAATTTGAGCAATATTAAAGGGGGCTTTGAAGTGATGCGCCAGGCATAGCGCACCAAAAAAAGGGCTTTCAGTGCAAGCGGCACTAAAAGCCCTCTCCCTTGCCGGGGGCTCTGCAGCCCTTCTCTTCTTATCAGGCTTTCGCCCAAGATGTGCCCTCCTTGCTGTCTTTGAGGACGATGCCTGCCGCCTGAAGGGCATCCCTGATTTTATCAGAGGTGCCCCAGTCTTTGTTGGCGCGGGCTTCCTGACGGATATCGATGATCAGGTCCATCAGGCTATCGATTGGGCCGGCGCCCTCGCCTGCCCCTTCCTCGTCGGTCAGTGCAAAGACGTCGTAGATGAAGTGGCTGAAGGTCTCTTTGAGCTGTGCCAGCGTAGCAGGCGCCAAGTCGTTCAGGCTCAGGTGTCCAGCATTCAGGCTATTGATTTTGGTCACGGCCTCAAACAAGACGGCAAGCGCTTTGGGCGTGTTGAAGTCGTCGTTCATTTCAGCATGTACCTGTGCAATCAAGGCCTTGACCTCTTCATCGAGTGCAGCAGGGCTGCCGTTGCCAGGATGAGCCATTTGCTGTAGCAGCTTATTGCCCTCCATGAGGCGTTTGTAACCCTTTTCTGCAGCTTGCAGGGCTTCGTCTGTCAGGTCGAGCGTACTGCGGTAATGAGACTGCAGCATGAAAAACTTTACGACCATAGGGCTGTAGCCTTTGGAAACGTGCGGGCTATCGCCAGTAAACAGTTGTGTGGGCGTAATGGTATTGCCATCGCTCTTGGACATTTTACGGCCGTTCATCAGCAGCATGTTGGTGTGCATCCAATAGCGGGCGCCACTGCAGTTGCAGGACCCCATATTCTGGGCAATCTCATTTTCGTGGTGGGGGAATTTTAGGTCGTTCCCCCCGCCGTGTATGTCAAAGGTTTCGCCCAGGTATTTGGTGCTCATAGCAGAGCACTCTAAATGCCATCCGGGGAAGCCTTCCGACCAAGGCGACGACCACCGCATTAGGTGCTCGGGAGCCGCTTTCATCCATATTGCAAAGTCGGCAGGGTGGCGCTTCTCGCCCTGATTCTTGAGGTTGTCGCGGGATTCTGAGAGGAGATCTTCGACCTTTCTGCCAGACAGCTGCCCGTAGGCTTTGGTCTCCTCTATAAATTTCAGGGTATCGAAATAGACCGACCCATTGGCTACGTAGGCGAAGCCGTTGTCCAGGATGTCTTGCACCATTTTGATCTGCTCCGGTATATGCCCGGTAGCACGAGGCTCGATGCTCGGCGGTAGTGTATTGAAAACCCGCATCATATCGTGGAAGCCATTAGCATACTTTTGTGCGATCTCCATGGGCTCAAGCGCTTCGAGCCGGGCTTTTTTGGAAATTTTATCCTCCGCATTGGTATCTGCATCCCCTTCCAGGTGGCCTACATCCGTGATATTGCGCACATAGCGCACCTTATACCCCAAGTACATCAGGTAGCGGTAGATGACGTCGAAGCTGGTAAAAGTGCGGCAGTTCCCCAAATGGACATCGCTGTACACGGTAGGCCCGCAAACGTACATGCCGACGTACCCCTCTGTGAGGGGCGTAAAACTTTCTTTTTCGCGGGTCAGGCTGTTGTAAATCTTAAGCGTATTTTCCATTCAGGGATGATTTTTGATCGCGCAAAAATAAGAAGCCCGGCGGCGGATGTCAAGCCGGGCAGAAGATAATGAAGCGGTTATTCCAACTGAAGCCGGGCTGTTACAGAGTAATGGTCAGACAAATGCTCTTTTTTTACTTGAAAGCCGAGCGCCCGCCAATGCCGGCTGTGCAGCACATAATCGATGCGGAGTGCAGGGATACGCCCTCCATAAGTGGTGCCCAGACCTGTGCCCGCCTCCCGGAAAGCGTCTGAAAGCCCGGCAGATACAGTACGGTAGGCATAAGACTGCGGCAGGGCATTGAAGTCTCCGGCCACAAGGGAGGGATAGGGGCTTTGGCGTATGGCCTGCGCCACTTCCTCTGCCTGAAGGGCCCGGCGCTGCGATGCCCGGCGGAAGCGGCCTGCAATGCCTTTGATGTTCGCCCAAGTCTGTGGCTCCTGCAGGTTGCCGTTGGCCGCTACCTCATCGGCCATGCCAGATACCCCGTTCGACTGCAGGTGGAGGTTGAACACCCGCACCGTCTGCCCTGCCGGCAGCACGATGTCGGCCCATTGGTAGCCATTGAACTGCTTTACGAAAAAGTGGGTTTGAGCTTGCTTTATGGGGTAGCGGCTGAACAGCGCCAATGCCCCGCCCGGCGTGTAGGCTGCGTACGGCAATCCGGTTTGTTTCTGGAAATGCCGCACAAAGGGGTTGTCCTGTTTCAGCGCAGGGAACTCCTGAAAGCACAGCACATCAACCTCCTCATTTACTGGGAACACCTGCTCTAAAGTGCCTGTATCATAACGCTGCCCGCCCCCGGAGACCCGGAAGCCGTATGCGTTGAAAGACTTGACCGTAATGCTCGCCTCAGGGCTGCCGGGCGGGAAGTTCAGCCCTACGAAACCTGTGACATGAGGCCAGCCTGCCAAGAGGCAGCCCAGGGAAAGCAGCACCTGATAGCGGCGCAGCGCAGCCCAGGTTATTATAAACAGCAAGTGGCCCACGAAAAGGCCAGGGAAAAGCAGGCTGAAAAAAGCCATCGGCCAGAAACGGGCCGGGCTGACGTAAGGCGACAGGTAGCACAACAGCGTGAGCAGCGCCCAAATGATGTTGAGCCACCTGAATACTTTCATGAAGGTTGCGTTTTATCGGGTGCAGGTAAACAAGGTGCTCGCCCTATGGCAAGGCAGCTCCGCAGCGGCCTACTTCTTGCTGGCATTGAACAGAAACTCCTTCTCCTCCTTGCTCAGGCTATCGTAGCCAGCGTCCTTGATCTTGTCCAAAATGGCATCTAGCTTCTCCTGATAGGCTGTGCTCTGTGGGCCATCAGGAGCCGCCTGCCCCCGCCCTGTGCTTTTGCGCTCGGGGTTGCGGTAAACCACCTTAGGGCCTTTGCGGCCGCCCTGTCCGGAAAAGAGCCGGTTGAAAAAGCCCTGTACCTTCTCCAGCACCCGGTTGACCGGCTCTGCAAAATCATTGCCTTGCCGGAGCTGCGCCACGAACAGCCAGCCGAAGGCTGCACCGCCCAAGTGGGCAAAATGCCCGCCTGTGTTGCCGCCCTGCGGGATGAAGATCAAATCTAAAAAGACCAGCACGGCTACAATGTATTTCAGCTTCACATCTCCAAGGAAAAGCAGGCGCATGATGTAGTCTGGCGCTATGCTGCCAGCAGCCACAACGATGGCCATGACGCCCGCAGAAGCGCCGAGCGCAAAGCGCCCGCCCGCGCCGTAGGGCAAAAGATTGGCAGAAATGAAAAAGACGATGCCGCCGGCTATGCCGCCCAACAGATAAAGCGGAAGGATGCGCTGATCGCCTATGAAGTCCCCTACAATACGCCCAAACCAGTACAGGAACAGCATATTCCACAAGATGTGGAAAAAACCTTCGTGCAGGAAAATACTAGTGAAGAGCCCCCAGGGGTGGGTCAGAAAGAATGTCCAGTCCGAGGACATGCAAAAGAAGTGCAGTATCGTATGGTACAGGCCAGGCACCACGCCGGCATTGCCCAGGTAGAGGAACAACTGCACCAAGTTGATCAGTACGAAAACGGCTACGTTGATAATGATCAGCTGAGTGATCATATTACCCCGGCTGAGCTCCCGTTTTACGTCATCCCAGATAGACTGTAGCATAGGTTCTTTGGTTCAAATGAAGTTTTCAATGGCCTGCACTGCAAGTTAATGGCTTTGCGCCAAATTCTCCAGCAGCGCTAAAGGCGAGAGCCATAGCGGCGCCAGTACAAGATGAGCAGGAAGCCGAACAGCGCCCCCCCTAAGTGGGCGTAATGCGCTACTCCGGTATTAAAATTGCCCAGCCCCATGAATAGTTCAATCCCAGCATAGATGAGTACAAAGTACTTTGCCTTCAGCGGGATGGGCGGAATGAGGAGCATGATGCGGCTCTCCGGGAATAGCATGCCATAACCGATCAGCACGCCAAAGACGGAGCCCGATGCGCCCAGTACGGGCACATTGGCCATAAAAGCAGAGGTATCCGCCCCTCCCAAATCGATAGCGCGTACCAGCGTATGCAATAGGGCTGCACCAAAACCAGTGAACAGGTAATAGAACAGGAAGCGCTTCGGCCCCCAGGTGGCCTCTAAAGGGGGGGCAAACATAAAAATGGCGAACATATTAAAAAACAGGTGCCTCAGGTCGCTGTGCATAAACATATGGCTGACCAGCTGATAGGGGCGGAAGTAATCGGATGTAGGGTAGAACATGGCCAGCCGGAAACGGCCCCAGTTGGAAAAGTCGGTCATGCGCTCATTCACCAGGTCGTTCATCACGCCCGGGCCGGGGTCTCCCAAGAGCATAGTGCCCAAATACATGAGGATGTTGATGAAGAGTAGGTGCTTGACGACTTCTGTGACTCTGAACATAGCTTCAATCGTGGTTCGGCAGCAAGTTTGTTGGATAATTGCGCGCTTATTGGGCAACGGCCCGCTACAGTACCTGCATAGGCGGGGAAAGTAGCTGCTGCAGGTTCTTTTCTGCTCCCCCACTGGCAATCAGTGCTGGCACAGCCTGACAGCTCGATACTCCTGAGAATAAGGGCACCCCCTTTTTTCCTAAAGCAAACTTGCCCTTCGGGCATTCAGCCGAGGTAGCAAGCTGGAGACCGCCAACGCCGCAAGTATGTGCTGTGGCACGCAATAAGCCTCATTAAAAGCCATAGCCGCGGGTGTTTGTTTGCGGTGTAAGGTTTAATTTTTACGGACGTCCAGGTTTTCAGGGCCAATACCGCTTGCCCTCAGACGGCTGCAGGCTGGGCTGCTATCTCTGAAAGCGGCCAGCCAGCTCATCGAGGTCCATGGTAATAAAGCACCGTTTGCCTGACGGGCTCTGAAAAGGGACCTCACAGGCAAAAAGCTGATCGATGAGGGTCTGCATCTCCCGTTCATCAAGCATCTGTCCTGCTTTGACCGCTGCACTCCTAGCCATTGCCCGCGCAATGCGCTCCTGTACATCAAGCTTCATATCCTGGTTGCCCTTGTACTGCTCCAGCAGCCCTTCAAGCAGGGCGAGCTCATCCTGTTTGCCAGAAAGCTCTGCCGGTATGCCGTTGACCACAAAAGTGTTGGCCCCAAATTCCTGCAGGTCAAAGCCCAATTGGTTGATGGGCTGCAGCAGATCCTTGAGCAGGGCCGCATCAGCTGGGGAGAGCGTAAGCGTGCGGGGGAACAGCTGCTTCTGTGTGCTTTGCTTCTGCTGTTGTAGCACGTGCAGGTAGCGCTCGAACAGGATGCGCTCGTGTGCTGCCTGCTGATCGAGTATCATCACGCCCGACTTGATCTGTGTAAGGATGTAGGTATTGTGCAGTTGCTGAGGCGATTTCCGAACTTCCTGCCCTTGCCTCGTTTCAGCCGGGCGGGCGTCATCGGTTTCTTGGTCATCCTGCCAGTCGCTTTCCAAAGTGAGCGCTTTGGGCGCTGCCGGGGCCGGGCCTCCTCCTGAGCCTTCCTGGTCAAAGGCATCCAAGCCCTCATAGGCTTTCTCCCAATTGCGGAGGTTGCTGGCCTGCCGCTTGGCCTCTTCCCCAGGGAGAGGCCGCTTTACGCCTCCGCTCAGGGCAGCGCTACCCGATGCAGCGGCACCCTCACGCTCTGCTGCCGGCCGGGAGACCGCAGGCAGTTGCGCAAAAGCCGGGTCCTGTTCAAAATCGAGGGTAGGCATGATATTGTACTGCCCCAGCGCATGCCGCACCGTTACCCGCAGGTAGTTGTAGACCAGGCGCTCGTCTTCAAACTTGATCTCTTGTTTAGTCGGGTGCACATTGATGTCTATCCGTTTGGGGTCCAAGTCTATGAAAATAACGTAGAGCGGATAGGTGCCTTCCGGCAAAAGGTCTTCATAGGCGGCTACCAGGGCATGATTGAGGTAAGCGCTCTTGATAAAACGGTTGTTGACGAAAAAATACTGCTCGCCCCTCGTCTTCTTGGCAAACTCAGGCTTGCCCACATAGCCAGAAAGCTTCAGCACATCGGTCTCCTCGTTCACCGGCACCAGTTTTTTGTTGGCCGCGCTGCCGAAAACGCCGATGAGCCGCTGCCGCAGCTTGCCTGCGGGCAAGTGGAACAGCTCGGAGCCATTGTGGTGCAGCGAAAGGAATACATCTGCATTGGCAATAGCGATGCGCTGAAACTCATCGATGATGTGGCGCATCTCTACGGTAGCCGACTTGAGGAAATTCCGCCGGGCGGGCACATTGAAGAAGAGGTTCTTGATGGAGAACGTCGTGCCGGCAGGGCACTGACAGGGCTCCTGCACTTTCACCTCCGTGCCCTCTATGACGAGGCGTGTCCCCAGCTCGTCGCTGTGCCGGCGGGTTTTGATCTCCACTTGTGCTACCGCAGCGATGGAAGCCAAGGCTTCGCCCCTGAACCCCATAGTGCGTATGGAGAACAGGTCGTCTGCCTGCCGGATTTTGGAAGTAGCGTGGCGCTCGAAAGCCATGCGCGCATCGGTAGGCGACATGCCGCAGCCGTTATCGATCACTTGGATGAGCGCTTTGCCGGCATCTTTCACCACCAGCTTGATGCTCGTAGCACCGGCATCGATGGCATTTTCAATTAGCTCTTTCACGGCTGATGCCGGACGCTGAATCACCTCGCCTGCGGCAATCTGATTAGCTATGGCATCGGGCAACAGCTGAATGATATCAGCCATATTGGATGTTTATTTTGTAGATAAGTTCTGGTTCAAATTCTGCGCCTTAGCGCTTGTTTGGCTCGGTTTTGTCATGAAATTTTAGCGAGGAAGCCAGGCTTGTAAAGCATTGATCTGCAATAGGGGCGAGCTCCACGCATACGCTTACCCTCCAATCGAAGCTGCAATCTCCGGCAGGTATACACTGATGAACATATACGAGAACAGCAGCAGCAGTACGATGATGCTCAGCAGTACGAGGTTGGACTTCCGGACCTGCCGGCTGCGGAAGCGGTTGTCCTCCGCTTTTTGGTACCCCCTGCGGAAACTGCCGGACAAGCGGGCTTTCACGCCGTCTGCTTTGCCTGCTTTCACTTCTTCGACACGCTTGAGCCGCTCCTCAAGGTCTTCTTTCTCGGGGTTCCAATATCGGGGCTTGTACTGATATTGCTGGTGCTTGGGCAGCTTTGAAAATCGGATAAAGGCCATAATTGTAAAATACGGTTAAGGGGGCCTGCCAAAAGGCAAAGGCCAGACCCAAGTTATGAAAAATTATAACAAGGTGCGTACTCAAATGGTTATACCTGGGCAGTTGTGGCCAGCAGATGGCAGTGGGCGTGAACCAAAATGTCGCAGGCGTTTATGCTTTTGGGGCTCTAGCCTGGCATTGGCCTAGCGCTGCGAAGGGGCGGCAGGCCTGATAAGGCCGAGCGAAGAGCGAGCCCCGTAGCATAGCGGCACCTGCCCTCACGGCAGGGGCAGGCCCCCCAAAAAAAACGACAATCTGGTTGGCGCCCATGGCAGTCTTCTGGCCTAGGCATGTCGTTTATTGGCCGCACCATACAAGCAGATGGCCGAAACCTCGTTTTTGGCGCAGCCATTTTGTCCATTTGTGGCGTCCTGCTCTAGGCAAATCCTCTATTTTTAGCCTTTGCCGAAAGGCCTAACCACCCTAAACATTATGAAGTATATCCTGCTTTTTGCCTTATTTGCCGCCCCCTTTTGCCTCATTGCGCAAGCCGGGCTCTCCGGGCAAGTGACCGATACAGATGGCGCGCCCCTTTCTTTTGCCACCATCTTCGTCAAAGAGACGGGCAGCGGGGCGACTACCAACGAAGAGGGCCGGTACGAGATCCGCCTACAGCCAGGAAGCTATACTTTGGTTTTTCAGTTCCTCGGCTACGAAACCGCCTCCCGGGAGGTGCGCGTTGGCAGCCGCTTTGAGCAGCTCAACGTAAGCTTAAAGCCACAGGCTTTGCAGCTGGAAGAAGTGGAAGTGGTGGACGGGGAGGAAAACCCTGCCTACACGGTCATGCGCAAGGCGATTGCCAAAGCGAGCTACCACCGGCAACAGCTGAGCAGCTACACCGCAGAGGTCTACATCAAGGGCACTGGCCGCCTGCTGAAAGCACCGGCCTTGCTGCGCTCCACTATGGAGGAGGAAGGGATCGACTCCTCCTTCGCCTTCACCACGGAGTCGGTAAGCGAGATTGCCTATGAACACCCTGGGGTATTCCGGGAGCGTGTCATTTCTGTTTACAGCACGGGCAACGACAACTCCACTTCTCCTGCGGCTTTTATCAATGGCAGTTTTTACGAGCCCGAGATCGGAGAGGCCGTCTCCCCCCTTTCCCCAAGGGCATTTGCCTATTACCGCTTTGAGCATGCCGGCTTTTTCCTGGACCGCGGTTTTGGCGTCAACAAAATAAAAGTGATCCCGCGCAGCCCCGGCGATCGGGTGTTTGAGGGGGAGATCTACATCATCGAAGACCTGTGGAGCATTTACAGCCTCGATATGCAGACTCAGCGTTCGGGCTTTACGGTAGACATCAATCAGGTGTATGCGCCTGTAGAAGCTAAAGCCTGGCTGCCCGTTAGCCATCAGTTTGAGGCCGTCGGCAGTGTGTTGGGCTTTATTTTCGAATATAAATATCTGGCTACCGTGAGCGGCTACGACATTACCCTCAACCCGGACCTTGATGTCACCTTTACGGTCATAGACGAAGACTTAGAGCCTGAGCCCGCAACGCGCGCGCCCGGCAAAAGCCCGCAGGAGCGGCTGGAGCTGGGGCAGGAGCTTTCCCGGAAAGAGCTGCGCAAGCTGATGCGGGAGTACGAAAAGGAGGCCCGCAAGGAGCAGGATGAGCCGGAAGTGGTAGAAGAGCGCTACTATGAGATCGACTCCACCGCTTACCGCAAAGACGCTGACTATTGGGCCGAAGTGCGCCCGGTGCCCCTTACCCCGATCGAAGTGCGCAGCTACGCGCGCCTCGACAGCCTTAGCGAAGCCAAGGACTCTATCGCCGGGCTTGATTCCCTAGAGCTGGAGGGCAATGATTTTGGGCTCGGTTTTGTTGGCGGCCTCATCGGCGGCAGCAGCTACAAACTGGGGGAAGGGCAGGTGTTTGCCCACAGCGCCCTTTGGAGCCGCACCTTGTTCAACCAGGTGGAGGGCTTTAGCCTCCACACCGACCTTTCCTACGCTCTGAACCGGGGCAATACCCGTTTTTCTGCTACGGCTACCCCCCGATATGCGTTTGGCCGAAAGGCCCTTACGGGAAAAGGGGAGCTGGGGCTGAGCTATGGGGGCAATGGGCAGCACCGCACTGCCCTGGAAGGCGGCCGCTATGTGCACCGCTATAATGGTGAGCAGGCTATCGATTTCTTTTTTAACACTTATGTCAACCTCTTCACTGACCGCAACTTTATCCGGATCTTTGAAAAAGACTACCTCAAGCTTTCCCACCGGCATACCTTGCACGACAACTGGAGCATCGATGTCTCTGCTGAATGGGCAAGGCGCTACCGCCTGGAGAACATCACCCGGCAGGTATGGGTAAATTATGACGACCGCTCTTATGCATCTAATACCCCACAGAGCCTAGAGCTCATCAGCTCGGCAGAGGGGCTGCCGGAAACGGAGCGCGCCATGATCGTACAGGCTGCTGTGGAGGCCCGCCCCTGGCAGAAATACCGGGCATACAATGGGGAGCGGCAGCCCATAGCTGGCACCTCGCCTACGCTGACGCTCCGCTACCGGCAAGGGCTGAGCGGTGTTTTTGATAGCCAAACCGACTACGCCCTGCTCGAAGCAGGCGTAAAGCAGCAAATCGATATCGGCGCGCGCGGCCGCCTTGATTTCCGGGTGGACGCTGGGCTCTTCCTGCACGACCGCTATGCCGGCTTTGCGGATTACCGCCACTTTGCTGCCAATCAGCTCAACCTGACGCTGGCTGCTGGCACAGAGAGCTACCGCCTGCTGCCTTACTATATAGCTAGCACCCGCGACCGCTACCTGAGCGCTGCAGTACAGTATCAGTTCCGCAAGCTGCTGGCTACGCAGTTCTCTCGTGTACAAATGCTCGGCATCAAGGAAAATGTCTTTGCGGATTACCTCATTACCCCTTCCTTTGGCTCTTATTACGAGGTAGGCTACTCCCTCGACAACGTGCTGCGCTTGTTCCGCATAGAGCTGGCTTTCTCCTTCGATGAGCAGGGCTACCGCGACTGGGGTATTTTGATGGGGGTCGCCACCGGCATCAGCACTGGCAGCGATGGCAGCTTTAGCCTGACTGTACAGTAGTTTTATCGCTGCTTGAACGCCCATGCCGAGGCATAAGCTACCACTCAACCGATAAGCAAGGCGCGGCCGGTATGGAAGAACAATTGAGGGGCACGTACTGCTGCCGGGCCCGGCAGCAGTACGTGCCAGATCAGTGCAGCGGTGAACAGGAATATGGCAGAACGTAAAAGCTTTTCTTTCATAAGGATGTGCAGTGGTTTGGAAAAAGGGGGGCAAACCAGCCGCCCCCAAACAGCGTGGCTGGATCAGGTATTTCTCTCCATTTTGCCCATCAGCTTTGAGAGAGGTATTTTCGGTATTGAACGCTCGGCTGTTGCGTTGGATCACGAACAAGTACAAATCATTCCGAAGGCGTAAATACCAAGCTTGGCAGAAGTTGAAGGAAATCTCCAGCGACTTTCCTAACCTGTTCGAGCATTGGAAATACGGCTATACCCCCTAATCACCTTCTAGTCCTGAAGAGCCGTATGAATCGAGAGGTTCACGTATGGTTCTGTGAGAGGTTTGGGGGTGAAATTCCCCCTTACCTACTCGACTTCTCCCTATATTTCAATAATTATTTTATTTTCTGAGAACCCTCCAAATATGCCATATCCATTTTTGATATTTGAGAAGATGAAATTGGGTTCTGTAAACGGAACTTCAAATCCTTCCGGTTGAGGGCGGTTACTTTTTAGATACTCATAATAATCTTGTGAAATACCTTTGACTGAAATTTCAACATCTTGGGCAATTTCTTGGTCTAATGATTTCGTTTCCATTCCCAACTTTAAAGAATAGTTTTGACCATTGAAGCAATCATCGGGAAAAAAAAACTCGTCCGTTTGGCAAGGGTCAGCGGAAAAATCGGATTTACCGGGCAACCAAAAATTAAAATTAGATGATGCTTCACCATTTATTATTAACGTAGCTTCTACAAAATAATAATTTTT
>NZ_VOOR01000042.1 GCF_007993045.1 Phaeodactylibacter luteus | reverse complement strand
TCCCTGATTCCCCACCCCCGAGACGGGAGGGCATGGCTGCCAGTTTCATCACCTCACAGTATTGTAAATTTAATTTCAATCAACGTTTTGATTGTTTCGATAATACAAATTTAAGCCAAGCTTTATTTTTGTGCAAATTTCACAAATAAAAAATGAAATTATTGATTTTTGTTAAAAATGAAGCTTGTTTGGTTGTTGATTTTTAAAAATGGAGAGAGGAAAAGTTGAGATAATTGAGAAATTTGGAAAATAAGAAGCCGCCCCTTGGCTGAAATGCAAGAGGCGGCTAGTTGTATTTGCATATTAAAAAAAGGCTTGCTACCCGGTAGCGACTGCCTGCATGAGGAAAGCGCAGATCAGAGCACCATAAGTGCCTAGCGCATAGCCTAGCACGGCCATCAAGACGCCAACAGGTGCAAGAGCGGAGCTGAAGGCAGAAGCGACGATGGGCGCAGAAGCCGCCCCGCCGATATTTGCTTGACTGCCTACTGCGACAAAGAAGAAAGGCGCCCGGATAATTTTTGCGGTAAGCAGGAGGATGGTCACATGGACGAGCATCCACACGATGCCTATAGCGAACAAGCCTAGGTTTTGGAGGACCTCCCCAAGGTTCATTTTCATGCCAATGGTGGCGACCAAGATATAAATGAATACACTGCCCCAGCGGGACGCGCCTACGCCTTCCAACTCCCGCCAGCGTGTAAAGGACAGAGTAAGACCGACAGTGGTGGCTATGACAATGAGCCAAAAGAAGCCAGACATGAGGGAATTGAGCCTTGCCGCTTCCAAGGCTGCCTTGAACTGGCTGATCCAGGGCGTGATGAGGTCTGCGCCCCAATGGGCAAGGGCTGTGCCGCCAAAGCCTACTGCCAGGAGGACAAAAACTTCGGTGGTAGTAGGTATTTTTGCTACGCTGGCCTGATAGTCCTGCACCCGTTGCTTCAAATCAGAGATAGCGCTGTTATCGGCTTTCAGGCGTTTGTCCAGGCGGTCTGAGATGCTGGCCCCATAAAGCAGGAAGCCCATCCAGATATTGGCAACGACCACATCCACAATGATCATAGAAGCGAAGAGGTCGTCCCCCACTTTGAATATCTCCTTCATCGCGGTCTGATTAGCGCCGCCGCCGATCCAGCTGCCTGCTACGGTAGACAGCCCTCGCCAGAGCTCATCTGGCGATGCTGCGATAAGGCCGGGGGCTACATTTGCAATGAGCAGCAGCGCGATGGGGCCGCCGAGGATAATGCCTACCGTGGCTGCAACGAACATAATGAGTGCTTTGGGGCCGAGGTTGAGTATGCCTTTGAAATCTATGCCGAGGCAGAGCAGGACAAGGCTAGCTGGCAGCAAGTAGCGGGAGGCCATAAAGTACAACTGCGACTTGACGACAAAGGGGGCCAAGTCGGCCTCCGGGATATTATTGGCCAGGATAGCTTCCCGGATCGCCTGCCAACCGGCCTGGCTGCTCAGGTTGGGGGCAGCGCCAGATTGCAGGAACTCCCTCAGCCCGTCCAAGTCGTACCATTTGGGGGCGATGAGGCCGAGGGGCCAATGTAGGAGGGCTGGGAGGAAGTAACAGAGCAGCAGTGGCGGCACATAGCGGTAGAACTTTTGCCAGCCTGGCCGGCTGCTTCCTGAGGTCACAAAAACAAAAGCGAGGACTACAATCAGTAGGCCTAGGGTGACAGCGTCATTGGTAATAATAGGTTGGGTCATAAAGTTGGTTCAGTGAGTTGGTTCAGCGTATGATCGGGGCAGGCCATCCAATGGCCACATCAGGCCTGTTGCCTGGCCCCTGTGCAGGTAAATATACTATTTCCGGTGCAGTTCACGTATTTTGGTATCTTGCGCTGCAACAAATGGTTTGAATATGCTGAGTGATCAGTACTATATGGAGCTCGCCATAGCTTTGGCGAGGCAAGGAGTAGAGGGGGGCCATGGCGGGCCTTTCGGCGCAGTTGTGGTCAAAGAAGGAGAAGTGATAGGGCAGGGGCATAATTCGGTCCTTTCAAAGGCAGACCCAACTGCTCATGCGGAGGTTGTAGCTATCAGGGAAGCTTGCAGCAACTTGGGGCATTTCCAGTTGGAGGGCTGTACCTTGTACACTTCCTGTGAGCCCTGCCCAATGTGCCTTGGTGCGATTTATTGGGCGAGGCCAGCGCGTGTGGTCTATGCCTGCACCCGTGGGGATGCAAAGGAAGCGGGCTTTGATGACGACTTCATCTATCAGGAGCTGGAGCTGCCGCTGTCGGCCCGGAGCATCCCTATGGAACAGCAGGGCAGAGCCGAGGCCTTGCAAGCGATGCAGGCCTGGAAGGAAAAAGAAGATAAAACACCGTATTAATTATGTCTGTTGAGGTCAATTGGCGCCGGGCAGGAGTGGTCATTGGGTTAGTGGCAGCTGGCATCTTATTGGATCAGGTTACTAAGGCAATGGCTCGTGAATTTCTAATGGGGGCAGCTGCACAGCCTTATTTGGACGGTTTTTTCGTACTGACCTTTACAGAAAACCGAGGGGCTTTCCTTAGCCTTGGGGCGGGGCTGTCTGAACAGCTGCGCTATTGGGGGCTGAAGGTGGCCCCGATGTTATTGCTGGCGGGGATTTTGCTGCACACCTTGTTGGCGAAGGATGTCTCCCGTTTGCAGGCAGTGGCATTTGGGTTGATCATTGGGGGCGGCATTAGCAATGTTTATGACCGTATTGCTTACAATAAAGTCGTCGATTTTATGCTTATGGGCATCGGAGGGTTAAAAACCGGGGTGTTCAACTTCGCTGATGTCTTCATCATGGCCGGTTTGGGCATCATGCTTTTGGGGCTGTTCCGCCGCCCTGTGGGGCAGTAGCTCACTCGTTCAGTTTGCGGAGTACCTCCACCTCAAAGACAAGGGGAGCATCTGGGGCTATGACAAAGCCGCCTTTCCCATCAGGGACGCCCTTTTCCCCATATCCCAGGTTGGAGGGGATGAAGAGGGCCATTCTCCCGCCGGGCCGGATGAGCTGAAGCCCTTCGTTCCATCCGCTGATCATATTGCCGATGTAGAACCTCAAAGGCCTTCCTTTCCGGTAGGAGGAGTCAAATATTTGCCCATCAAGAGTGTAGCCTTTGTAGTGGGCCTCCACGTAATCGCCCCATTCTAAAGCTGGGCCGCTGCCTTCTGATAGAATGCGGTAAAACAGGCCTGTTGGCGTGCGCTCCAGCGGGATCAGCTCATCCATTGCATAGTTGACGATGTCGTTCTGCTGTTGTTCTGCCAGGGTAGCAGGGGAGGCGATGAGATAAGCCGATAGCTGCAAGATGGCTGCGTCTTCATCGACAGGAGTGGGAGGAGGCGCATTTTGTGCTTGAGTCTGCTGCTCGGGGGCAGCCGGGCCACAGGACCAACAGAGCAAAAGGCATAGGAGTGCTATCAGGAAAAGGGGAGGCTTCAGCATGACAAGGCCGTGTTTAAGTTTGGTAGGCTAAGCGCATATTGGGGTTCGTTCTTGTTGCAGATCCGCTTTACGAGCCTGGTTTCTTCGCAGGGCTTTCATTTAGCCCGCTAGGCTCAAATTTAGTGGTTTTGCCAGAACCCTTCTGCACAGCAGGCGGGCATAAATTCTTGACTTTTGTAACGAAGCTGCTCCAAACGGGTGGCAACCAAAATGTCGCAGGCGTTTAAGCTTTCCGGGCTCTAGTGCCTCAAGCCATAAATCCTTGCCACCCCAAGTTTCGTTCTTTTCCGCCTACTCTTCGTTAAAGAACCGCTCCTTTAGCTCGGGCTAAAGTCGCGAACCTTCGCCTTGATTAGCCGGAAAACAACTTCAACTTAAGTATCAGAGATTTATGGCTTAAGGCACTAGCCTGGCATTGGCCTAGCGCTGCGAAGGGGTGGCAAGCCCGATAGGGCCGAGCGGACAGCGAGCCCCGTAGCATAGCGGCACCTGCCTGCTGGCAGGGGCAGGCCCCTGAAAAAAAACGGCAATTGGGTTGGCGCCCCTCCGAACAAGCTTTCTAAAGTTAGGGCCTATAGTACGAAGGTACGGCAGGCTGGGGCGAAATGCCAAAACCAAGCTTGGGGAATGGCGGCAGCATTGCCTTTTTTTAAAATTGCTATATTTGCCGGCTGCCTGTACACTCCGAGGTTGAACCTGGGACAGGCTCATTAAAAACAATTGCGGTGGCAGGATATTCCCCTTTACACGGCCGGCGCACAAGATATAACTTATGCTAAGTCAGTTGACGCCAACGCTCATCCTCGGCATCATAGCTGCCTATTTTTTATTGTTGATTACCATTTCGTACTTCACAGGGCGCAACGCTGGAAATGCTGAATTCTTCTTGGCAGGCCGTCAGTCGCCTTGGCTGCTTGTCGCAGTGGGGATGATCGGGGCTACGCTCTCCGGGGTCACGTTCATCTCCATACCGGGGGTGGTAGGGGCAGGTGGAGAGAACCAGGCCTTCTCGTATATGCAGATGGTGTTTGGGTATCTGCTCGGGTATTTGGTCATTGCCCATGTACTATTGCCGTTGTATTACAAAAACAACCTGACTTCCATTTATGGGTATCTGGAGAAGCGCCTTGGGGTTGAAGCGTACAAAACCGGGGCAGCCTATTTTTTGCTCTCCCGGACGATAGGCGCCTCCTTCCGCCTTTACCTGGTGGCCATCGTGCTTCAGCACTTTGTTTTGGGGCCATTCGGGGTGCCTTTCATTGCCACGGTGGCTATTACGATTTTGCTCATTTGGGTGTATACGTTTAAAGGGGGGATCAATACTATTGTGTGGACAGATACGCTGCAGACTGCAGCGATGCTCTCGGCTGTAGGCCTGACCATTTTCTCTATCGGGAAAGCTATGGAGACCGACCTGGCGGGAATGGCTTCTATGATACAGTCTAGCAGCTATTCTCAGCTGTTCTTTTTTGAGGGAGGGTGGAACGACCCCAACAATTTCTTCAAGCAGTTCATCAGCGGCGCGCTGATCACTATTGTCATGACCGGGCTTGACCAGGACATGATGCAGAAGAACCTCAGCTGCCGCAGCCTGCGCGATGCACAGAAGAATATGTACGTATTCAGCAGTGTGCTTGTGGCAGCTAAGTTCCTCTTTCTTTCTCTTGGCGCGCTGTTGTACATCTATGCGGCCAGCATTGGGCTTCAGGTGCCCGAGCGCACCGATGAGCTCTACCCGATGATCGCCCTCAATCATTTGCCAGCGGCAGTAGGGGTTTTGTTTGTGATTGGGCTCATTGCTGCTGCTTACTCAAGTGCGGATTCTGCACTTACGGCCCTGACGACATCTTTTTGTGTAGATTTTCTGGGCATGGAGAAGAGCGGAGCGGAAGAGCAGGATAAGCAGCGCACCCGCCTTTATGTCCATATTGGGTTTTCCGTCCTCTTGCTCATCATAATCGTAGCCTTCAACGCACTGAACAACAAGGACGTGATCAGTCAGCTGTTCAAGGCTGCAGGGTATACCTATGGCCCTTTGCTAGGGCTATTTACATTTGGCCTGCTGACAACGCGCAGGCTGAGCCCGAAGTGGGTCGTGCCGGTCTGTGTGGCAGCTCCGGTGCTTTCATATGTGATCAATGCCAACTCAGAGGCCTGGCTGATGGGCTTTCAGTTTGGTTTTCTAATCATCGCCCTGAACGGCTTGATTACGTTCGGTGGGCTTTGGCTGATTTCGGCGGAAGCCGAAGCCTAAAGCACCGCATCGCAAGGCAATAAGCAGCCTGTTTTATTCAGCGCGCGGGAGAATGCGGGGATGCCGGACTTGGGGCATAGGATAAATTGCCAAACCCCCAATATTTTCCTACCTTGCCCCTCATTTTCAGCGCTTGCCATGGCAGCCGGTCAGGGTGCCGCCGGCTTTCAAAACGAATCAGCAACAATATACAAGTGATGACTTCCAAAATACACGCGGCCATAACAGGGGTACAAGGGTATGTGCCCGATTATATCCTGACAAATGCCGAGCTCGAGAAAATGGTGGATACGAATGACGAGTGGATACGTACCCGCACGGGCATAGAGCAGCGTCACATACTCAAAGGGGAGGGGCAGGGCACTTCCGTTATGGGGATTGAAGCGGTTAAGGGGCTGTTGGAAAAAACCGATACTGACCCCGGTGAGGTGGAGCTCGTGATTTGTGCTACCGTTACTCCGGATATGGTCTTCCCGGATACGGCCAATATCATAGCAGACGAGACCGGCATGAAAAATGCTTTTTGCTATGACATCCACGCGGCTTGCTCAGGCTTCCTCTATGCGCTGACCACTGCGGCCCGCTTCATCGAGTCGGGGGCTCACAAAAAGGTCATCGTTGTAGGCGGAGACAAGATGTCTTCCATTATTGATTATACAGACCGTACCACTTGTGTCATTTTTGGCGACGGTGCAGGGGCTGTCCTGCTGGAAGCCACAGAAGAGCCGGTAGGGATCATGGATGCTCTGCTTAAGAGCGATGGATCTGGAAGAGAATACCTTTATCAAAAGGCAGGCGGGTCGCGTTATCCTGCAACAGCAGATACTGTTGCGAACCGGGAGCACTTTGTATTCCAAAATGGCCGCCCGGTTTTTAAGGCTGCCGTTTCCGGAATGTCAGATGTGGTCACTCAGGTGATGCAGCGCAATGGCTTATCCGCTGATGACATCGCCTGGCTAGTCCCACACCAAGCCAACAAGCGCATCATCGAGACGGTAGCACGGATGGCCAACTTCCCGATGGAGCGGGTCATGGTCAATATCCACCGCTATGGCAATACCACTGCTGGCACGCTGCCCTTATGCCTTTGGGATTGGGAAGGGCAGCTGAAGAAAGGCGATAACATCATCCTGACGGCTTTCGGGGGCGGCTTCACCTGGGGGGCAGTCTATCTAAAATGGGCCTACTGATCAGGCCGGGGCAGAGCCACAAAATTTCCTATCTTTGCTCCGCTAATTCATAACCTTGTAAAACTGAGTTATACCAAAATGGCAACGACATCGGATATCCGCAAGGGCATGTGCATCGACCTGAACCACGACATCTACAGTATTGTCGAGTTTCAGCATGTCAAGCCCGGAAAAGGTGCCGCCTTCGTGCGTACCAAAATCAAAAGCCTGACTTCTGGCCGGGTATTGGACCATACCTTCTCTGCCGGCCACAAGGTAGATGAGGTGCGCGTGGAACGCCGCAAGTTCCAATACCTCTACAATGATGATATGGGCTACCATTTTATGAACAATGAAACATTCGAGCAGGTCAACCTTGCGGAAGCCCTGATAGAGCGCGCAGAGTTCCTTAAGGAAGGCATGGAAGTTGAGGTGCTGTATCATGCTGACAAAGAGATGCCCCTTTCTATGGAGATGCCGCAGTACATCATCATGAAGATTACGTACACAGAGCCTGGCGTTAAAGGGGATACGGCCACCAACACCCTGAAGCCTGCAACGGTAGAAACCGGGGCGGAAGTCCGGGTGCCACTATTTATTAACCAAGGTGACCTCATCAGGATTGAGACGAGCACCGGCGCTTATATGGAACGCGTAAAACAGTAAACCCTATGGATTTTAAAGATATTCAGGAGCTCATTAAGCTGATTAATAGGTCCAACCTGACGGATTTTAAAATGAAGGATGGGGAGTTTGAACTGTCTATCCGGACCAACAAGTACCAAAAACAAAAACCTGCAGTGAGCCCACAGCCTACTGCGGGCACCCCTCAGGCTGCCCCGATTATCCAAATGCCGCCTGTACAGCAGCCTTACACGCCTGCACCGCCTCAGCCAGCGCCTGCACCGGCCAAGCCGCAAGCTGAAGCGCCTAAGGCAGAGGCCCCTGCTGCTGCTGAGAAAGGAGGCGACAGCAACTATCTGGAAGTCCGTTCTCCAATCGTAGGGACGTTCTACCGCTCTTCTTCTCCGGAAAAGCCACCGTATGCTAAGGTTGGAGATACTATCGAAGTTGGGCAGGTGGTATGTATTGTTGAGGCGATGAAGCTCTTCAACGAAATCGAGTCTGAAATTTCAGGCAAAGTAGTAAAGGTCCTCGTAGAGGATGCACAGCCCGTAGAGTACGATCAGGTGCTCTTCCTTGTTGACCCGAAGGGCTAAGCCCAGGGGCGAAATTGAATGCAGAATACCACGGTAGCCGCCCTTTGGGGCAGTAGCCGTGGCTCACCCAATCGAATGCTTCTATGTTTGAAAAAGTACTCATAGCCAACCGTGGGGAGATCGCCCTGCGTATCATCCGTACCTGCCGGGAAATGGGCATTAAAACCGTAGCGGTGTACTCTACTGCAGACCGCGAAAGCCTGCATGTGCGTTTCGCAGACGAGGCGGTCTGTATCGGGCCTCCTTCTTCTGCTGAATCTTACCTGAGTGTGCCGCGTATTATGGCTGCTGTTGAAATAACTAACGCGGATGCCGTGCACCCAGGGTATGGCTTCTTGGCGGAAAACGCAGACTTCGCAGAGGTATGTGCAGAATACGGCATCAAGTTTATTGGCCCAACGCCCGCCCAAATCCGGAAAATGGGGGACAAGGTGACCGCAAAGGAAACCATGATCAAAGCTGGCGTGCCGGTTATACCGGGCTCCGATGGCTTGGTCAAAGATCTCAAATCTGGGCAGAAAATCGCTAAAGAAATCGGCTACCCCGTCATTATCAAGGCGACAGCTGGCGGCGGCGGCAAGGGCATGCGCATTGTCTGGGAAGCAAAAGACTTTGAAAACAACTGGGACCGCGCCCGCCAGGAAGCTAAAGCCGCTTTTGGCAACGATGGCATCTACATTGAGAAGTTTATCGAGGAGCCCCGGCATATCGAATTCCAGATCGCAGGTGACCAGAAAGGCAAAGTGGTCCATTTGTCTGAACGGGATTGCTCTATTCAGCGCCGCCATCAAAAACTGGTGGAGGAATGCCCATCCCCTTTTATGACGGACGACCTGCGCGAGAAAATGGGCGAAGCGGCAGTGCGTGCAGGGGAAGCCATCAAGTATGAAGGCGTTGGCACGGTAGAGTTCTTGGTCGATAAGTACCGCAACTTCTACTTCATGGAGATGAATACCCGTATTCAGGTAGAGCATCCGGTGACGGAAGAAGTCATTGACCATGACCTCATCAAAGAGCAGATAAAAATTGCAGCCGGAGAGAGAATCACCGGTGGCAACTACATCCCTAATGGGCACGCCATGGAGTGCCGGATTAATGCGGAGGACCCTCTCAATGGGTTCCGCCCCAGCCCAGGTAGGATTACCTCTTTCCACAGCTCTAAAGGGCATGGCGTGCGTGTGGATACCCATGTTTACGCAGGGTATACCATCCCCCCCAATTATGATTCTATGATCGCCAAGCTCATCTGCCGGGCTCGCACCCGTGAAGAGTGCATCAAGAAGATGGAGCGCGCTTTGGACGAGTTTATCATCGAAGGCGTGAAGACGACCGTCCCTTTCCATCAACAATTGATGAAGGATGAGCGCTTCAAGGCTGGGGATTTCCACACGGGATTCCTCAATGACTTTGAAATCAAAGAGCCCAAAAAGAAATAAGGGCAGCAATAAAAGTATCGCATCAGGCTTGCCCTGGCCATCAGAGCCGGGCAGGCCTGATTTGTTTCGGGCCGGCAGGCCCTGTTTGCTATACAACAAAACCCGTTTACCATGAAAACAAGATTGAATCTCTTTCTAACCTTGCTGTTGCTCTCCCTGTACAGCTGTGGCGGCAGCTCTCCTTCAACAACCGGTACTGAAGATCAGCAGGCCGCAAGCACGGCCCCAACAGAAGAGGCTGCAGCTGAGCCCAAGGCGCAGCAGGGGGAAAGCCAAGAAAATACAGAACTTTTCAGGCAGGCGGCCCCTCTTGGCAAGCCTTTCGAAAAAGTGCTGCAGGCAGGCGAGGTCAGTTTTGAAGTCCGCTCTCCTAACCGGGGGCAGGACAATCAGCTCACCTTAACCTCTTCTGGGTTTTCGGTACGGAACGAGGCGCAGCAGGTCGAGGTGGAGGGCCTTTTGGCCGATGCACAACTGGCCGACCTCAACGCAGATGGCTACCCTGAGGTTTACTTGTTCACCATTTCTGAAGTGGAAGGGGGAAAAGCCATGCAGGTTTATGCTTTTGCTTCCTACCGCAACCGCTCTTTTGGGCCTATTTATATCCCGGCTTTGCCGGAGAGCGATAACCGGATGCAGGGGTACAAAGGAGGGGATAAGTACCGCTTGGACAGCGAAGCGCTGGTCCGTACTTTTTCCACGACAGATGGAGAGGAGTCTTTGGAGTACGAATTGGTCAAAGGAGAAACTTCCTTTGTCTTGCAGCCACGCAAGTAAAGCCTTTTTATATGAGCAAAAAGCAAAGTAGTTTTTGGCGGCTGATCGGTTATATGCGCAACTACAAAGGCATGGTCGCGCTGAACGTCATCAGCAATATCCTGACAGCCGTTTTTACCGCCCTCAGCATCCCGTTGTTGGTCCCTTTCCTGGAAGTTTTGTTCGACCGCCGAGAGCTGATCCTGGAGCAGCCGCCGGGAGGGTTTAGCGCAGAAGCCATCGCTGCGCAGTTCAATTACTACATCAGCCAGCTCATTGTGGAGCAGGGCAAAGAGTCAGCCCTGATTGTGGTGTGCGGGGCCATTCTGAGCGTATTCCTTTTGAAAAATCTGTTTCGCTATTTGTCCTTGTTCTTCATGGCGCCTGTCCGGAACGGGATTATCCGGGATCTGCGGGCACAGCTGTTCGATAAACTGCTGCGGCTTCCCTTGCCCTATTTCAGCGAAGAGCGGAAGGGGGATTTGATGTCGCGGATGACAAGCGACGTGCAGGAGGTGGAATCGAGCATCCTCAATGTACTGGAAGCGGTGTTCCGCGAGCCGCTCATTATAGTGGGGGCGCTCAGCTTCATGCTGTACGTCAGCCCGGGGCTTACCGGTTTTGTGTTTGTACTTATGATTTTTACCGGAGTGGTGATTGGAGGCATTGGCCGCCGCCTGAAAAAAAGCTCTAATGCTGTGCAAGGCCGGCTGGGCAACATCGTCTCTATTGTAGAAGAAGCCTTGGGCGGGCTCCGGATCATCAAGGGCTTTAATGCAGAAGCGTACCAACGGAGAAAGTTCGCGGAAGAGAACAATGGCTACCGGTATGCGCTTACCCGCCTCCTTTGGCGGCGCGATCTGGCTTCCCCCCTTTCAGAATTCTTAGGCATAGGCACCGTGGCCGTGCTGCTTTGGTATGGCTCCCGGCAAGTCTTTAGCGGGGTTTTAGATGCTGAGACCTTCCTGACTTTTATTTTTGCTTTCTACAACGTTATTGACCCTGCCAAGTCCCTGTCCAAGTCGGTTTATAATGTCCAAAAAGGGGTAGGCGCCATGCAGCGCATCGAAGGCCTCCTTGATGCTCCGGTCAGTATTCAGGATGCGCCGGGTGCAAAGCCGCTTTCCGAATTCAAGGAGGGCATCGCTTATCAGCAGGTGACTTTCGCTTACCGCGAAGACGAAGGGCCTGCACTGAAGGACATCAACCTGTCTATCCCCCGGGGCAAATCTGTCGCCTTGGTAGGGGCTTCGGGTGCTGGAAAATCTACGCTTGTAGATCTCCTGCCGCGGTTTTATGATATTGCTCAGGGTGCCATACTGATTGATGGGCACAACATCAAAGACTATCGCCTGCAAGATCTGCGCGCCCAAATGGGCATTGTTTCCCAAGAGGCCATCCTTTTCAATGATAGTATTTACAATAATATTGTTTTCGGCTTGGAAGGGGTGTCGCCTCAAGAGGTAGAGGCGGCTGCCAAAGCGGCCAATGCTCATGATTTTATCATGGCCACAGAGCGTGGCTATCAGACCAATATCGGTGACCGGGGCAACAAGCTCAGCGGCGGGCAGCGGCAGCGGCTGACCATTGCCCGTGCCATCCTTAAAAACCCTCCTATCCTTATCTTGGATGAGGCGACTTCCGCGCTGGACTCGGAGTCGGAGCAGCTGGTACAGCAGGCGTTGCTAGAGCTTATGAAAAACCGGACTTCTATCGTGATCGCCCACCGTTTGTCGACCATTCAGTACGCAGACGAGATCGTGGTGATGGATCAGGGGGCAATTGTGGAGCGCGGTACCCACCAAAGCCTTTTGGACAAGGGGGGGGCTTACCAGAAACTGGTGGAGTTGCAGGCCTTTTAACAAAAAAAAGCCCGCCAAGAGGCGGGCTATCTTTATAACAAATCGTAACTTTTTTAACCATCTTGTATATTACAAAGACTGTGCCAGAAAAATCAGGCGTTAAAAACCAGCAGTGGAGCCCGGGTATGGAAAGCCATTTTTTTGGTAAAGCTCCGGTGGAACAGCCGCTCCCAAAAGTGCCGGTTGGGCATAAATAGGGCGAGCATGCCTATGTCTTGTTCTTCCAGGTACCCTTCGATTCCAGCTGCCGGCTGTGGGTGGTATATGACGGTGAAATCGGCGAAAGGCAGAGGGTAACCGGACACCTGTATTTGTTCTGGCGCAGCCCGCCCCCGGCTAGTATCGACATGTACGAAGTGGACTTTTGATTGAAGCATTTCTGCAAATGCAGTCAGCTGTGCAACAGCATGATCGTCACCAGGCTCAAAGTCCGTTGCATAAGCGATGTCGCTTATCGGGCCAATAGGGGAGGAAGGGGGGACGGCAATGACAGGGCAGGGTGCATGCAAGAGCGTATGTGTTGTAACACTGCCCATTAGCTCTTCCAAAGGGTTGCGCTCTCCTTTGGTGCCCATCACAATCAGGCTAGCGCCCTCGTCCCGTGCAGCATCACAGATTTCCTGATAAACAAAGACACCATAATCTGCACGGATTTTACCGGTCCTTTCGGGGTACTGCTCCGCTATGCGGCTAAGTTTTTGGACGACCGCCTCCCGCTTTTCCCGAAGTTGAGCCTCTATTTCGTCGGGCGGGTAGCGTGCAGCATCGTTGATCGGCAGGTTGTATACGCTGATGAGGTCTATCCGGGCCTGCAATCGCCCGGCGAGCATTAGTGCAAACTGAAAGGCATGCTCAGCGGCTTCGGAAAAGTCAGTCGGGAAAAGGATGTGGTTTTTCATAGCAGTAGGCTTTTGCAAAGTGGTAGAGGTCAGTTGAAATTAGCCTGGCACAGGGTTTTCATTGGGCACAATAGGCAAGTCGATGCTGAGCACGGGGATGTCAGCATGATTGACGAGGGCTTCTACATTGCTCCCTGCAAGCATCCGCTTCATAGGGTGCCGGTGATGATTGGAGATGCCAATGAGCTTGGCGCCAATCTCGTCGGCAAATACCCGCACGCCCTGGTCTACACTGTAGTTGCGCAGGATGTGGGTTTTGCAACGGAAAGGTGCGCACAGCCCGCGGAAGTCTTCCAGCGCCTGATGGCTCAGGATATAGGGCGGGTCGAACAGAGAGGAGGTATGTATCTCTACCAAGTGGATCTCTGGCACAAAGGGCTTGACCAGCTCTTTGAAGCGCAAGAAAGCTTCCCTTTCGTTTTCGTGGAAAGAGGACGCAAACACGACCTTGTCAAAGTTGAGGTCGGGCAGGGGGGCTTTGACTACGAGCACGGGCACATGTACTTCCCGCACTACCCGTTGGGTATTGGACCCGATGAAGTATTCCTGTTTGCCGCTTGCTCCATGTGACCCCATGACAATCAGGTCGGCGCTTTGTGACTGTGCGTAGGCATTCAGGCTAGTGCGTACGGGCAATGGCATAACCCGGGTTTCCACAGCTAGCCCTGTATATGAGCGGCCTAGTTCTTGGAGCTGCCGTTGAGCGGCCTGGCTTTTTTCGAGGGCGCGGGGCTGTAATGCTTGTTGTTCTTGGCTCATACTGTCCCAGCCGCTGGGCAGGTCTAGGCAGGTAATGAGGTGGAGCGTGGCGCCTTGCCTGCGGGCAAGCTCCGCTGCTGCATCTGTGGCATACTTGGCACAGGCGGAAAAATCGGTAGGGCTGACGATGGTTCTCATAACGGCTGGTTTAGGGCAATGAAAATAGAGTAGGTAGCGAAATCGGACCGTTAAGGCTACTATAATATAGCTTAGCTGGCACTAGGATAAAAATAGGAAAGCTCAGCCAAAGGGGTGATTTTTGTCAACCATTTGAGCCTGTTTGGATTTTAGCAAACAGGCTCTTGAAAAGGGCGTAAGCCCAAATGTCGCAGGGGGCTATGCTATAGCCTGGCATTGGCCTAGCGCTGCGAAGGGGGGTACGCCCGATAGGGCCGAGCGGACAGCGAGCCCCGCAGCATAGCGGCACCTGCCATCGGGCAGGGGCAGGCCCCTCACATTGTGCCCCATCCCGCGAAGCACGCTGGGCAGGTCCCCTCCTTGCAGTGGGGGGCGGTCAAAAAAAAGTGGCAATCTGGTTTGCGCCCATTAAAAAAGGGCAGCTGCCGTGCTGGCAGCCACCCCTCATCCTAGTCGCAAAAGCCAATTTATTCTTATCCCAGGCAACTGCCTGGGCCGGTTATCTATTGCTTCAAGTGGTATTATAGCTCTGCAAAGTAGCGCACTAAGTCTCGGGAAGTGATGATGCCGACGACCTTGTTGCCTTCCACTACCGGCAGGCTTTGGATGCCATGCAGGGTAAACAGCTCTGCCGCTTTTTGAATAGAGCTGGAAGGGCAGACGTAATATGGGCTGCTCGTCATAAGGTCGGCAACTTTGAGCGAAAGCCTGGAAAGCTGATCGTCTGCCGCCCTCCAACGGCTATAGGCTTTCATGATGTCATTGGCACTGATGATGCCTACGAGCTTACCGTTTTCGTCGGTTACAGGCAAGTGGTGGATGTGCAGCTCCCCAAACAGGCGGGCAATCTCTTGGAAGTCTTGCTCAGGTTTGGCAAAGAGGACCCGGGTAGTCATCAGTTCGGCTACAGCAACGGATTGGGCAATCATAAATCTTGTTGTTTTTCATTGTAATGGGCTTCAGAGGCTGTCCCCTTCCGGTTTTGCCGTTCGAGCGGCCAGTCGTCGGTAGAAGTGGTCTGCATCCAAAGGTTCCCGGATTTGCGGAAAACTTGTGCGTGCAGCCCAAACTGCTCCTGAAGTGCGCTTTCGAGCTCGGCCACGCTCATGTCAGGTGACAGCTGCAGCTCCCCTTTGGTGTGTTTAGCCCGAACAAACTTCAGCTGCAGGCCAGGGTCTATTTGCTCCCGTTTGGGGGAGCCCTTGCCTGGCTGATGTGGGGAGGCGTAAAACTCAATCTTCAGGCCGGGGAATGTCCGATGGAATTCGGCCTGTATATCTTTTAAGGTTTGATAATCTGAGATAATCATCGGGCTGTTTTTTTGGTCCTCTTGTGGGCGAGTGAAAGAGGCCGCCGGATAAGATTCGGGCGGCCTCCCGAAAAACTAACCTCACTAAATAGATTTTTTGAGCAGCGGAGCTTTGCTTTCCACTGTTTTTATTTGACGACGAGAACAGGCGTTTGCTCATTTTGCATGAGCAGCCGTTCTGTGACACTGCCAAGCAGCAGCCGTTCTACCTTAGAATGGCCTTTAGCGCCCATAATGATGAGGTCTGCGCCGCTTTCGCGGGCCGTGCCCATCAGGTAATGAGCAATGCCGGGGCCTTCTTTCAGCACTAGTCTGGTGGCTATGCCCTCCTTTTCTTTTGGGAAATGGGTATGGAGAAAGGCTTCGAATGCTTCTTCGTGGTCTTTGCGGAGCATACGCTCAAACTGAGCAGGGGTCCGCTGTATCTTGTACACGCTCAGGTCCGGCATTTCATAAACGTGGAGCGCTGTGATCTGCACTGCTCCGCTCAGTTCGTCCCGTAGCGCAATAGCAGCTTTCAGGGCTTTCGTGGAATACGCAGAAAAGTCGATAGGCACAAGTATATGGTGTATTTGTGCTTTGGCATGGTCAGGCACTACCCAGACATTTGCAGTGGAGCGCCGCGCCAGATTTTTCCCTAGGATGCCATGCCGGCCTTCCCCGCTGTTCTGGCCGATAACGAGCAGGTCTGCATCAGACTCCTTCGCTTCGTTCAGCAGTTCTTCGAGGGGCTCGCCCTCCCTGATTTCAAAATTAGCTTGCAGGGCGGCATTATCGCCCAAAGCAGCTTGTATCCGCTCTTCCATTTGCTGCCTGACTTCTTCGTTGACTTCATAGCTGTTCAGCCCGTTGGCTGTTTCCCGGCCAGGGAAGGCGTGCAAGGCATCAAACCTGGGCAGTACATGCAGGAAATGCAACTTTTGTACTGGCAGCTGCCCGCAGAGGTGGTGCAGGTACTGCAGTGTAGCTTCGTCAGATTGCCCAAGCTCAAGGGCAACCAAGACTTGGCTGATGGCAAGTGGGGATACGGCTTTTGCTGGGTTTTTCATAGTTCGGTCTTTTTGGCTTTTGCAAATTGGAGCAGCCATGGGGAAATGGCCTCAACTCATGCTCAAAAGTAGCAGACACGCCATGGCCATGGGCTGACAATCGTCAAGGGGGAGGCATGACTTTTATCAAGACGATGTAACTTCGCCCAAAAGCCAAGCGCATGGATCTGATCTATACCCTAGACCTGGTGGGGACCTTCGTTTTCGCGATAAGCGGCATGCTAACGGCCGCCAACAAGCGGTTTGACTTGTTTGGTGGTGCAGTGATCGCATTAGTGACAGCAGTCGGAGGAGGGAGCGTGAGGGACGTCCTCATTGGGGCTACCCCTGTAGGCTGGATGCAGGATACCAACTACCTTTGGGTGATCGGTGGGGGGGCTGCTTTCGGTTACCTGTTCCAAGCATACATCTTAAAGCTAAGGCGGACGATGTTCCTGTTTGATACCATCGGTATTGGGCTGTTCACCATTTTGGGCCTCAACAAAGCCCTGAGTTTTGGGGTCTCTCCATCTGTCGCCGTGCTAATGGGTACGGTATCTGCGGTTTTTGGCGGGGTCATCCGGGATATGCTCTGCAATGTGGAGCCACTTATTTTCCGTGGGGAAATTTATGCAACGGCTTGTATGGCGGGGGCGCTGCTGTTCCTGTTCTTGCAGCAGCTCAGCTTGCCATACAACTGGGCCGTGGTCGTGACGGTGAGTTTCATTATTATCTTGCGCATTCTGGCTGTGCGCTTTCACTGGGGCCTACCGCATGTAGAGATTAAGGATAGAAAAGGATGAAAAAAGCCAGAGCGTACAGGCCCTGGCTTCATTCCAAAGAAACGTTTCTGATTTTACATATCCTTGAGAGCGGCTTCCCTCACTGCTTCGGCTACTTTCCAGGCTACCTGCTCCTGAAGGGAGGCCGGTATGATTGATTCCCGGGTAGGGTTGGGTATGAAATCTGCAATAGCATAGGCCGCTGCCAGTTTCATGCTCGGGGTGATGCGCCGGGCCTGGGCATCGAGGGCGCCCCGGAAAATACCAGGGAATCCAAGGACGTTATTGACCTGATTGGGGAGGTCGCTACGGCCTGTGCCGACGATAGCCGCCCCACCTTTGTAAGCCTCGTCTGGCATGATTTCCGGGTCTGGGTTAGCCAGCGCAAAAATGATGGCGTCATTGGCCATGCGTTGCACATCCTCTGCTTTGAGGAGCCCCCCTACACTGACGCCAATGAACACGTCCGCGTCTTGAAGGGCATCGTGTACGGTGCCAGACTTGCCGCTGGGATTGGTGTATTGGAGCACTTCCTGCTTAGAGGAGTTCAGGTCATCCCGGCCAGCGTGGATAACCCCCTTGCTGTCGCACATGATGACCTCCCGCACGGAGATACACTCGGTATTGCCCACGTGGTCTACACACCTCAGCAGGCGGGCAATGGCCACTCCGGCTGCACCAGCGCCATTGATGACGACTTTAAGGTCAAAGAGGTTTTTGCCAACGAGCTTGGCGGCGTTGATCAGACCTGCGAGCACTACAATAGCGGTGCCGTGCTGGTCGTCATGGAAAACCGGAATGCCAATATCCTGCAGGCGCTCTTCGATTTCGAAGCTGCGGGGTGCAGAGATATCTTCAAGGTTGATGCCCCCAAAAACAGGCGCGATGATCTTGACCGTCTCAATGATTTTTTCTGTATCCTGGGTGTCCAGGCAAATAGGGAAGGCGTCAATGTTGGCGAAGCGTTTGAAAAGCATAGCTTTGCCCTCCATGACGGGGATGGAGGCTTTAGCGCCAATATTGCCCAGCCCCAAGACAGCAGACCCGTCGGTGACAATAGCTACGGTATTGCCTTTGATGGTGTAATCCCATACTTTTTCGGGGTCAGCAGCTATGGCTCGGCAAGGCTCCGCTACTCCGGGCGAATAGACCAGGGAAAGGTCTTCCTTGGAACGCACATCCATTTTGGGCGTCATCCGTATCTTGCCCTTTAGGTATTGGTGTAGATAGAGCGATTCTTTGAAGTAATCCATATATTGTTGGTCTTTGGGCTTTTTGAGCCCATTTGAGTAATTTGGTTTTGGCTGCAGCAAAGGTGAGGATTATTTCTGAATTATCAGACCCTGTAGGCGCTGCAGCCCTGCCGGTGCCAGCCCCAAGCTCCAAATGAATTTTTTATTTAGCTTTCTGTTTCTGGCATTCCCAGATAAAAAATGAACCTATGAAAAAAAGCAATTGGCTACTTAGCGCGATGCTCTCGTTGCTCACCTTTTCTATGATGGCCCAGCCTGAGCGGGCCACACTTGAGTTGTCCCCCGAATATAGAGGAGGGGCTTTTCAGTCTGCGCCCCTTGATGTCCCTTTAGCGGAGGCAGTACATTTTCTAGCCTTTTCTGTTACTTGGTCGGGAAGCCCTGGCCTGGTGAGTGCCCGTTTTGCCGCTGCAGACGGCATTTGGGGGGATTGGCAAGCGCTGCCGATGGAGGGGCACGCCGAGCAGTCCCCTGAAAAGCGGGTCAGTGTGCTGCATTTTGCGCCAGCAGATACCCGGAAGGTACAAGTAGCAGGCACAGCAGGCATGGACAACCTCACCCTGCATTTTTTTAACCCAGGCGAGAGCAGCCTTCCGGATGCTGCTCAAAAGGAAACGCTGGTGGAAGAGCGCTCGCCGGTGTTCTGCCCCTGCCCTCAGCCGGCCTACGAAGGGCGCGACGATTGGTGCCCTAGCGGTACCTGTCCAGAAGACCCCACGCCTGCTACCACTAGCGTTACCCACCTGATTGTCCATCATGCTGCAGGGACTAATACCGCTTCAGACTGGGCGGCGGTAGTCCGTGCCATCTGGGATTTCCACACTGGGGTAAATGGCTGGGACGATGTGGGCTACAACTGGCTGATCGACCCCAATGGCGTTATTTATGAAGGGCGTGGCGATAACCGGCTGGGCGCCCACTTTTGTGGGACAAACGGCAGTACCATGGGCGTCTGCATGTTGGGCGACTATACGAACATCACCCCAACTGTTCAGGCCAAGGCCGCTCTGGCCCAGCTGCTGGCCTGGAAGAGCTGCGATATAGGGGCCGACCCCCTCGGCACTTCCTTCCATGGCAGTTCTGGGCTCAGCCTGATGCACATTTCTGGCCACCGGGATGGGTGCTCCACGGCCTGCCCCGGCGATGCTTTTTACCCTGAGCTGCCCGAAATCAGGGATGCCGTCGTGGCTTATATTGCGAGCTCTTGTGCAGCTATTGCCCCACCGGCCAATCTGACTGCTGCCCCGATGAGCGATACCACGGTTGTCCTAAATTGGGAAGATGCATCGGACAATGAGACGGCCTTTCTCATAGAGCGGGCCACCTCCTTTTTTGGGGATTATGTTCAGATTGGGGAGGCCCCTGCAGATGCAGTTTCCTACACAGATGATACCGTTGAACCACAAAGCGGGTATTATTATCAGGTCCGTGCGACTGATGGGCAGGATACCTCGCTGTATACCAACAAAGCCTTTGCCTTTGTCAACATCGTCAGTACGGCCGACTTGTTGCACGGGCAGCGGGTGGAAGTTTTTCCGAACCCTGTGGCAGGGGTACTGCAGGTACGCTGGGAATCGCCATTTCAGGGGCCGCTGCACGTGCGGTTGATGGATACGGCCTCCCGCCTGATCCGCTCAGGAGAAGTCAGGGGCGGTGCCCTAGAGCTGTCTTGGGAGATGGGCACTTTGCCCCCGGGCTTGTACTTGCTGGAGCTGACGCAAAATGGGCAACGGGCGGTGTTTAGAGTCGTGAAAGAGTAAGCTGCTATAAAAGAGCGGTTTATGCTGCGCATCAGTGCGGCTTCCGCAAAAAAGCAGGGCAGGGCATACTACCTGTCCTGCTTTTCTGCGTTAAGAGGGTACGAACATATGCAGATGAAAAGGGTTTCTTAAAAACGGCCGGCAAAGCATTAAAAAGTGTTAAGCCGGGGTGCGGAACAGCCATCTGCTACGTTACTATCCCACTACTGCTGCGTCAGAATGATGTGCTTTTTGCGCAGCAGAGAAAAACCAATTCCTAAACTGTTTACAACAAAATTCAAATCCATTATTATGCAAAAATTATTTCTGAGACTCACCGGTGCGGCTTTTGTCCTTAGCCTCCTTATCGCTACAGGCTGTACAGAAGACGAGCCTATGGACCCAACGAATACCCCGCCTTCAGTGAGCCTCTTGTCTGGCACCGACTTGGTCACTTCAGATGTGACGCTCGAGCCAGGAGAATCCTTCATGGTGAGCATAGACCTGAAGCCAGGATCTACTCCGCTTGAGACCTTTACTTTCTTGGTGGACGGCGTCGTGGTCGGCAATGCGGATATCATTAACTACTATGGCGAGTACGCGATCAATGGCAGCACCGAAACGGCGAACAACCCGGTCACGTTCTTTGGCGCAGCTAAAGACGGGGCAGTAATGGACATCAGCATTACCCCTTTTGACATTGCTGACGGCAGCTTTGCTACCTTTAGCTTTCAGATTGAGGATGAGGCTGGCGAAGTCAGCGTGACTTCTATTGATGTTTCAGTGGTTGACCCCACCACGCCATTGGATATGACCCTGACTGGCGTGCTCTTCAACCAAGCTGGGCCTACTGGCACTGGTGGCCTGAACCTCGACAACGGAGAGGGCACTGGCAGTGCTGATGCAGAAGCGGAAATCCGCGACCTGGGCCTAGATTGCACTGTGCCTGCTCCGGGCCTCAACTGGCGCCGTCAGATTGGCACCGTCAATGGTGCTGATATGGTAGCGGTAGACCTGACGCAGGTTGAAAACTTCACCTTTGACAATGTAACCAATAAAGAGCAGATTATCGGCGCTTATGATACAGGTATCGCATTGTCAGACGGCGTTTCCGTGAACTGTGCGACAAGCAACGAAACCGCAGTGACCGACGTATCAGATGAGCTGACAGTGGGAGACCTCTTCGTCGTGCTGAGCAACGGCACTTACTACCTGATCCGCATTGATGCCATCGACGAGACGGACAGCAACAACAACGACAGCTACGAGCTTTCTATCAAGTACTAAAATTGAGCGCGCGCTTCATCAATTGTTGAGCTGAGAGGAAGGCCCGGTCGCAATTCATTGCAATCGGGCCTTCCCTTGTTTCAGGGGCTCAGGATTCTTTATCTTTGCTGCCTGATTTGTAGCCTTTGTGTTCAGTCATAAAATCCACATACATGGCACCCCGTTTTCTGTTCCTCTTTTCTGCACTGCTGGCTACTGCCACAGCTGCGTTTGCTCAGTGTAAGTTTGCAACTGACGAGGTGGACCCTTTTGATAGCACCCGCCTTGTCACTACTCAGCCCATGCCTGTCGGGCTGTTGATCCCAAGCCTTTACGAAACGGTGGATGGGCCAAAGATTATAGAGGAGGCGCAGGTGGCATTTTCGTTTACAGAAAGTGATCAGGACAGCCTTGAGGCTTTCTTCCTCACGATCGCTGCCCCGGAGTACAGCTACCTCAAAATAGAGTCGGGGCAGAATGTGATCATTGCATTTTCTGATTCTTCTGCAGTGCCTTTGCTCAATTTCCCAGATCAGGGCACTTTTGATAAAAACACCAACATGCGGATATATCAGCACACCTGCCTGGTGCCGCTCGATTTGTTTTACCGCATGAGCAATTTTGGCATCGTGGGCATCCGTATCCGCTATAAGCAGAAGAAAAGGACGATTATGCTCACCCCTGAACAGCAGGAAGCGCTCATGGAAGCTGTGCGCTGTGCTGCCGAGGCAGTTGGGCTGGCACCTGTTTCCCCATAATGGGGCTTAATGGTGGGCACAAAACAGAAAGCCGTTTTTTTTTGCTTTCCCCTGCCGTGAGGATGGGGCCTGCCCCTGCCCGATGGCAGGTGCCGCTATGCTGCGGGGCTCGCTGTCCGCTCGGCCCTGTCGGGCTTGCCACCCCTTCGCAGCGCTAGGCCAATGCCAGGCTATAGTCTGACCACTTAGGGTTTCGCTCCGCGTCTACTGCATGGTGTGAAAATATGACGCCGCTATTTTTTCGGCTGTCGAGACAAAAAACGCAGCCTTAGCCTACACGAAGCGTGGGGGAAAGGGCCCCACGGTGAAGTCGGCGAGGTTTGCAGGTTTCATCAGCGGGCAAAAGGCCAAAGCCTGGGTTGTCAAGGATTTAGGACTTGAGCCACTAGTGGTCTGTCAAGTGTTAATTTATGGGTTGAGTGGGAGCGAATTTTGAGGCTAATCAAGGCGGATGTTCCCGCGCATAGCAGCGCTACGTAAGGAGTTGTCCAACGAAGAGTAGCCTCAAAAGTCGCCGCAGGCAACCCCTAGTTTTAGCCTTGACAGACCACTAGGCCACTTTACGGAGACCGTTTCAAGCCATAGCGGTAGAAGAAGGCTGTTTGCTGAGCCAAGCTTTAAACAGCTGGTCTACTTCCGGATTGCTTTTCCAGTTTTCGTGTATGCCCGGCAGCCGGAGGATGTCCTCAAATAGCTGATCCTGGGCCAAGCCCTGTTGCAGCGCTTCACTGTAAGGGATATGGCTGAAGGTCACTTGGCTATAGAGGGGCAGGAATTGTGGGTGGCGTTCGTGCAGGTCTGCCGCGATTGCCTTGCGGAGCAAAAAGTCTGGATCTGCTACCTTATCCCTCATTTCAATGAAATTCCGGAGCGCCAAGTCGGCAATTGCATTAGCGTCTTTGATGCGGCTACTGTTGAAGGCTTCAAAAATTTTGCCCCAGTCGCCCTCGAAGGTGTCAATCATTTCATCAAGGATGGTGCAGTCTTCGAAACCTGCGTTCATACCTTGCCCGTAAAACGGCACAATAGCGTGGGAAGCGTCTCCGATGATCAGCGCTTTGTCCTGATAGCGCCAAGGGCTGCAGCGTATAGTGACAAGAGAGGAGGTTGGGTTTTCGTGGAACTCTTCGAGGATGTTGGGGATAACCTGCAGGCTATCTGGGAACTGATCCTGGAAGAAACGCAGGATAGCCTCATCGCTGTTGAGCTGCTCAAAAGCAGAGCTGCCCCCCTCATAGGGCAGGAATAGGGTGCCGGTAAAGCTGCCGTCAGGGTTGGGCAGTGCGATCATCATGAACTGCCCCCTCGGCCAAATGTGGAGCGCGTTTTTGTCTAGGGCATGGCTGCCGTCTGACTTGGGCGGGATGTGGAGCTCCTTATAGCCATAGCTCAAGAAAGATTGGCTATAATTGAAACGGGGGGTCTTCATGAGGCTGCGCCGTACGGAGGAGAAAGCGCCATCCGTACCAAAGATGCGCTCCGCCTTGACCTGTCGCTGCTGCCCATTGTGCCGGCTCTCGAACAAGGCAGTGGTGCTGTCCAGGTCTACATTGAGGCATTTCTGCCCAAAGTGGAAAGAGACATTGGGGTGTTGATCAGCGATGTTGATCAGCTCGATATTCAGCCCGCCCCTGGAAACAGAGTAGATGGCCTGGCCTTCCTTTCCGTAAGGCTGATGCGTGAGCCCACCTTTGGTATCGTGCATCAACCGCCCATACATAGGGATGGCCTGCTCCTGAATCTGCTGTTCAATGCCGGCTTTGGCCACTGCTTTCCACCCGCGGTGGCTCATGGCCAGGTTGATGGAGCGGCCACAGGCAAACCCTGCCTTTCTGGGGTCGTCCCGCAGCTCAAAAACCTGAACCTGATAACCACGTTTGGCCAAGAGTACGGCCCAGAGTGAGCCGACCAGGCCAGCGCCGATAATGAGAATGGGGGCTTTCATAGGAAGCGATAATTTGGTTTGGTGTGGTAATAGAGGGCTTTGCTCAGAATAGAAAACGGAGTGCAAGAAATTGTGCAGCAAACCCCACGAGGTAACCGCCATAAAGGTCGGTCGGTTCATGGGCGTTCAGTATTAGGCGGGCGGTCCCTACCAGGCCTGCCAAAATGATCACTGCAAAGAGTACCGTGGTCATGCTGATTTCTACAACCCCAACCAGGGTGGAGTGGATGACGAAAGTGTCATAACTGTACAACAGCATCGTAATGACGACCATGCCCACAAAGCCGCCCATCCCGACGGCGTGGGCGCTGATTTTGGAAAAAATATTGATAAAAAAGGCCAAGAACAGCCCTATCGTCGCCCCAAGCAAGAACCCATTGAAAGCAGTAGGGACTGCACTGCTGCCCATAAAGTTGCGGAACATCCAGATGTAGAACATGCCCGTGATAATATACGGGCCAATCCTTTCCTGCCGGGTCCTCAGTTCCAATGATTTGACCAGCCCGGTAAACCGCAGCATGGCTACGGCAAAGCCCGGGATGAAAAAAGTCGAAAGGAAAACCCTTAAGATGAGCAGCTTGCTGCTTTGGTCTCCAACGCTATTGACGCCAAACAAATAAGGGTTGACCATCAGGATGAGCACCAACATGTAAGTCACTATCAACAGCGGGTGGAAGATGAACGAGATGACTTGTGCCAGCGATTTGAGCATTACTCCGGTTTTTCTTTCGGCAAAGATACAAACTTCCGGCCGGCTCCAACAGCACAGCAGGGCGAACGGGCCAATCTGTACTATTCATTAAGCTTTTTTTAATATTGATTATATCTTAAGGTAAGGGTGGGGTAAATCCCTCCAATTATTATACCTTAGCACAGCTAAATTAATCAGCCGGGGCCAGCTTTTATCGGCTTTTGCCCGGCCCCAAAAACACAATGACATGAAGTTTCTGTTTTCCAGTATGCTGGCTCTTCTTTTTGCGGTCAGCCCGCTCTGTGCACAGTCTTCTTCGGAAGCGCTCCCCCCGGTATTCAAACTAGGGGATCATGAAGCCGCTTTCGAAGGGGCCAAGCAAAAGTACAGCCAAACGCTTCTTGAGGTTTCTGGCTATGATACCAAAGCTGCATTCAGCAATTGGATGGAGATGATGAAAGCCATGGATAATTATGCGCAGAAAGTTAAATACGATATCAACGGTGTGAAGCTTTGGCTCCATGTTTTTTGGGGCGCCAACGGGCAGATAGCGCATATGGGCTACCTGCTCCGGCCAGACTCTCGCAATGTTGAGGAAGTAGAGCTGGCTGCTTTCCTGAAGTCTTTCATGAATAAATATACTTTCCCTGCTACCAGCTCGCGCCCATTTAGCCACTATACCGGCGCCAACTTCCCGGTATTTAGCCAGCGCGTAGAGAACTAAGCAGCCCTTGTCTGCAAAGAGCGCTGAAGCCCTGGCCGCCGATCTTGGCAGTCAGGGCTTTTGTGCCTAGCGAAAAAGTAGAACCCCAAACGCCTTTTTTCCAGAAAAAGCCCTATTATGGACAGCGGAAATTGACGCCCAATTCACTCACTAAAAAATCGGCATTCATGGTCAAAATATTAGCAACTGACGGTCTGCACCAAGATGGCATTACCTTGTTGGAAGAAGCTGGCTATCAGGTGGATATTGAAAAAGTGGACGCGGATGCACTCCCCGCCGTCTTGCCCGGGTATGACGTGGTCATCGTGCGCAGTGCCACAAAAATCCGCCAAGAACTCATAGACCTTTGCCCCAACCTGAAAATTATTGCCCGTGCTGGCGTAGGCCTTGACAATATCGATGCGGAGTACGCACGCAGCAAGGGGATTACCGTCATGAATACCCCTGCTGCCTCTTCTAGGTCGGTGGCAGAGCTTGTTTTTGGCCACATCTTTTCTCTTAGCCGAAACCTGCACCGGGCCCACCGGGAAATGCCCACAAGCGGGCACTCCAATTTTAAGGAGCTCAAGAAGCAGTGCTCCAACGGCACTCAAGTGTTTGGCCGTACCTTGGGCATCGTCGGGTTTGGCCGCATCGGCCAGGAAGTTGCCCGGATTGGGGTAGGCTTGGGGATGAAAGTCATGCCGGTTGACCTGGTCGTCAATCAGGCGGATATCGGCATAAATGTATATAACTCTGGAAATGTTCGCCTCTCCGTTCAGTTGGAGACCTACGAGTGGGAAGAGGTGCTGAGCAGCGCCGACTTCCTCACTATACATGTACCTTTTCATGGCGGCGCTCCTATTATCGGCGAAGAACATATCGCTCAAATGAAAGACGGGGCCGTGCTCATCAATACTGCCCGTGGCGGTGCTATTGACGAAAAGGCGCTGCTGAAAGGGCTCAACAGTGGCAAGCTGCGCGGTGCTGCCCTTGATGTTTATGAGAATGAGCCTACGCCGATGCAGGAACTGCTCGAGCACCCCAATGTTTCCTGCTCCCCGCATATTGGGGCGTCCACGCTGGAAGCGCGCGCAAACATCGGGCTTGAGCTGGCGGATAAAATCCTGGCTTTTTTCGGAGACGATAAATAGCCGCAGGGCTTGAACAAAAGGACACCGTTTTAAAAAAGGGGCTTGCCACAAGCCCCTTTTTTACATTGAGGATGCTTGGCGCCCCTCGGAAATGAGCTCTTGCATCATCCCTTCCTTGAGCCCGTATGCTGCTACGAAAAGCGCGTTCGTGCCAGCCATTTCCATTACCATTCCGATCAGTAAAAAGGCTACTGTCATAAGCTGAGCGCGCTGTGCAGGGATATCGGGCATCTGCTGTTGCCGCTCCTCCGCGGTCATCCCAGCTATCTTACGGGCAAATTCAGGGAACTGTGCGATAGGCAGCCGGGCTGCGCGGTAAGCAGCTGCTTCGCTCCCTAAAACAGAACCGACCACCTCAAAGGCACCGGACGCCCCTACCAAAACGGTACAGGGGTGGGCTTTCAGCGCGCGCTTTAACGGTTGCAGGGTGGCCTGCAGGTGGGCGCGCAGCGCTGCCGTTTGTGCAGGTTCGATGGGCTCAGTATGGTGGAACTCCCGGAACAGGACAGCCGCGCCTATTGGGAAGCTTTCTGCCCACAATGCGCCCGACCGCCCATCCGACAAGATGAATTCTGTGCTCCCACCGCCAATGTCCATGATCAAAGCCCGCTCTTGCATGGGGTACAGGGCTGCAGAAACGCCAAGGTGGATCAAACGGGCTTCCTCTTTTCCGCTGATGATTTGAACGGCAGCACCGATAATACCCTTGGCTTCCGCTTGCAGTTGAGGCCCGTTGCTGGCAGTACGCAAAGCCGCTGTGCCGGATATCCGCACCCGGCCCCGGTCTACCTTATGTTCATCGAGCAGGGCTGCGTACTCGTGCAGTGCTTTCCGTGCCCTGTTGCGTGCGCCTTCGCCAATACGTGCTATGCCTTCTTCCGCCAGAAAAACGTAACGCTTCTCTTCCAGTACCGTTTCAAAAGGGGTGCCTGCCTGTGGCCGCGCAATGAGCAGGTGGAAAGTATTGGTGCCCAAGTCGAGCACTGCAAAATTGGGGGCTATATCCATATTTCCTAACGGGCTTGGGTGTTTTGAAAGAGCTGATTGAAGAAGGCGATGCCTGCAGGCATCAGCTTATTGGCATAGGCCGGCTTGCCATCTTCATAAAACATCATGTAAATGCAGGTATTGTCAAAGTAGAGGTCGGCTTCAGCCCTGTTCTCCCCCCGGACCTGATAGAAGATGTGCCCTACAGGCTTGCACTGCGGCAGCACTTCCGGTACATCGGCAGAGATGTAGGAAAGTGCCGTCTGTATATCTGTAGGCGTATTTTGGCTTACGCTGAAATTGGTATAATAGAAAACGTAATCGATGTAGTCACATTCCTGGAACAGCATTTGAATGGTATCCGCAGGCACACTGTTATAGGCAGCGGCTGGTGCAGCCTTGGCCGGGCCTGTGGCAGCGGAGGGTACGTCTTCTGGGCTGTCGCCGCCTTGAGCACAGGAGATTAAGCAAAGCCCAAGGGCTAGGGCAAGGAGTAGATTCAGGCGCATGTTCATCATTTTTGATCGGTCGTTTTAAGGGCTTGTTTGGAGTAGTTTTATAGGGAAAACCAAGGGTTTATGCCCATTTGCTGGGCAGCAGGGTTTTGGCATAGCCGCTAAATTTGAGTTCAGCGGGCTAAATGAAAGTTTAGTGAGAAAACGGGGTTCATAATGTTTTGCTTTTCCGTATCAAAGAGCGATGGGTGCGCTCTAAGGGCGGACGACAATGAGCCGGTGGGTAGCGAGCGTTTTGCCACGGCTGTCAGAAAGGCTGTAAAAATAAGTCCCTTTCCGTAAGGAGGAGATATTGACCTTCTCGGTTTGGTTGCCCGCTATCAGATAAGTTTCAGACCACTCCCTGACTCCAAGGATATTGAAAAGGGAAAGGGTATAGGTGCCGTGTGGCAGGTTGTTGAACTCAAACCGCACATTGGCTATAGCAGGGTTGGGGAAGGCATAGACCCCGGGCTGTGCAGCTGCCTCAGGGCGCAGGCTGGTCACTGTTGGGTTGGCTTTAAAAGTGACCTGAGCAACGGTGGCCCCTTCGTTGGCCGTGTTTGCCAGGGCGATAGGCTCAACCGACTCATCGCTCAGGTAACGGTAGGTGATGCTTGTCCTGGGCTCTAGTGCCGGCAACTCGAGCAGCTCGTAAATGATATCAGTGACATCAAACCAATTGAAAAAGCCGACCCGTGCATCGAGGCGGACTTGCTGTACATCGGTGCGGGTTTCCCGGAGGATGTCATAAATGCCACCGGGGATGGTCAGCGTGCCCCATGCGTCTACCTCGTCCGTCCTTTGTAAATTGAGCCGTATCCGCAGAGAATCTGGCGTGATCGGCAGCACGTCCAAAATAGCGGCTGGCAGATCTTCTGCGGCGAAGGCGTAGGAAATATCGGTTGTGGCAGCATTTGCTGCTGGGTAGTTGAGGGGCGCTCTAAATTCCGTAAGAGGGGGCGAGTAGGCAAATGAGCCTTCAATGCCCAGCCCAATGGGGTCGGAGCCATAAAACCCGAGCACAGTCAGGCTGCTGGCAGTTTTCCGGTAAAAAGTGTTCACGCCGGCTTCGCTCGTGGCAAAAGTAGCCCCGGGGAAATCAAAGTAGCCGTCTACCTGCTCGGGGGGCAGTATGGGCGTGCTGCGCACAAATGGGGCCTGAAGGGTAGTGAAATCCAGGGAAAGCGGCCCGCCGGTGCTGCCCGGCAGTATCCCGGTTGGGAGGTTGTCAACGGCAGTTTTTAGGGTATCCCCAATCGAAGGGAAAGTCGCATTGGTAATAGTGACTTGCGCTTGGAGCGGGGAGAGGGCAAGGAGGCCGGCAATAATGGGCAAGAGTAGCGAGTGCTTCATGGCGGTCGTGATTTTCAGGGTTTGGCAGGGTGGGCTGACGGCTTAGAGCGGCTAAGGCCACATCGCTCAACGGCCTGCCTGACACCCGTGCGGTGCAAATTTACAATAATTTGAAACCATAGGGGCAAAGGCTGAGGCTAACCGGGCCGGCGGCCCGCTGTTTTACAACAGGTAGGGCTTGCCTTGTGTTGTACGGCTGCTGCCGCTGATTTTCCAGGCTTTCCCGATAGGGAAGGTTGTGGCAGGATAGTATTAACTTATGCGGTAAATTGGGCGAAGGCCAAAAAAGCCTCAGGCGTCTGCGCTTTTCGGGCTCTAGTGCCTCAAGCCATAAATCCTTGCCACCCCAAGTTTCGTTCTTTTCCGCCTACTCTTCGTTAAAGAACCGCTCCTTTAGCTCGGGCTAAAGTCGCGAACCTTCGCCTTGATTAGCCGGAAAATAACTTCAACTTAAGTATCAGAGATTTATGGCTTAAGGCACTAGCCTGGCATTGGCCTAGCGCTGCGCAGGGGTTTTCAAGCCCGATAGGGCCGAGCGGACAGCGAGCCCCGGAGCATAGCGGCACCTGCCCGCTGGCAGGGGCAGGCCCCCAAAGGAAAATGGCCATCTGGTTTGCGCCTGGTCAATCTAGCTAACAACTTGTAAAAGCTGCTTTGTTATGAACCCTCATGCCCGCCGTGCTGCCGAACAGCTGTTCGTCTTCTTTTTCAACCCTGCTTTCCGCCACAGGTTCGAGCGGGTTACCCTTTCGCTGGCCATTGCGAGCTTTTTGGGCCACCTGGCGCTGATCGTCCTGCACGACTTACATTGGATCAACCTCGGGCTTGGGCCCTCCGAACTGTTTATCAGCCCGGTGACCGCCATTTATACGCCCTTCAGCTTTATCCTGGTTTATGAAGTGTATATGCTCATTTATCATTTGCCAGACTCTTTCACCATCTCCATCGGGAAGCAGTATGAGATCATTTCCCTGATCATCGTGCGCCGTATATTCAAAGATATTTCGAAGCTGGATATTTCAGACAACTGGCTGGGGAGCTACCGCAATGGGCTGCTCGCGGCAGACATGGCCTGCATCTTAGTCCTTTTTGGGCTGATCTTCTGGTTCTATTGGCTGCGGAAGCGGAGGCCCCGGCTGCAGCAGCCTTCCGATATCCATCAGTTTGTGGTGAAGAAAAAAGGGATCAGCGGGCTCCTTGCCCCTATCTTATTCCTGCTGGCGGTTTACAGCCTCGGCAATTGGCTCCTTGACCTGCAGCAGTTCAACCTAGGCCGGCTAGATGAGCTCCCGGACATCAATAAGGTGTTCTACAATGAGTTTTTCACCCTGATGATCTTGTTCGATGTCCTCATCCTCATGCTGTCTTTCCGGTACACCGACAATTACAGTCAGCTGATCCGGAACTCAGGCTTTGTCATCTCTACAGTGCTCATCCGTTTATCCTTTTCTGCCGAGGGGGTGCTCAACCCTATATTGATAACGGTAGGCGTGCTGTTCGGTACGCTGATGCTGGCTTTGTACAACCTTATGGGCCGGCTGGAGGCAGAAAGGGCGAACGAAGCTCGGGAACTGGCCGGGAAGGAGGCGCAGGGCAAGGCTCAACACAACGGCTAGGGTTTTGTTAAAAGGGATATGGCAAAGACAGACATCCAAGAGCAGCTGGAGCAGGAATACCAGCGTTTCATCGAGTTTGGGGGGCTGCTGGACCGGCAGATGCGCCGTTATCTGGTGCATTACCTGCAAAACCTTATAGCGCCTGGGAGGCACACCATACCGGAGCTCAACGATCAGTACTATCTGTACTTTCAGCGGGCCCTTGACAGCCTCTTTTCCATACCCGGCCTGCTGGGGCTGGCACAAGGCAACGAAAAAATCACAAGGCAGCTGGTGGTTGACATCCTCCGCTGGCTGCGGAAGTCTTTTGAGAAGGCCCGCCTGCAAAACCCCTATGAAGACGAGCTCCAACGGCTGGAGGGCTGGGCCATCACTCCATTGCATGTCTTTGCCCGCCGCTGGCCGGGTTTGCCAGCTTACCTGCAAACGGTTTACCCGAGGGAGGAAATAGACTCGCAATTTTACCAAGACCGCTTCCGGAAGTTTATCGGAGACCGCAGCTATGAGGAAATGGGCGGTGAGGCTAAAGCGCACACCGAGCGCTTATTGCATGACTTGCTCGCACAATGGGACGCCCGCCTGCATGCCAAAATCCTGGAGTTCCAACTGAGCAAACTGGACGAAGAGCAGGAAGCTTTTACCGCTTTGGTAGAGAAAAAAGTGGAGGAGTATGAAAAACTGCACGAGCTGGTCGCTCCTTTTTCAGACTATCTGGGCTGGGATATGTCTAGAGACCTTTGGGAGGAGACTTCTTTTGATGTGCTAGAGCACTACAATGATCTGCTCGAGGATGAGGCCTCGCTGAAACAGCTGGCAGATCTGCTCGGCAGCATGAGGGAAGCAGAAATCGAAATAGAGGAAGAGACTTTTGAACGGACCATCATCCGCCAAGAATGGAAAGTGGATGAGACGGCCAGAGCCGAGATCGTAGGCGTGCACGAGAGCGATGACCTCAACAACCTGCTCAGTGCAGAGGCTAGCCTGCTGGGCGATGAAGATACAGAGCTCCTTTTCTTGAAAAAGTATGCAGACAAAAACTTGATGACCTTCCGGTATGAAGACCGGCGCCTGGTCAAGAGCGAAGATCAGCTCACCGAGGTGCATCAGCGCGTACGGCAAAAGGAGAAAGGCCCTTTTATCATCTGTGTGGATACGAGCGAGAGCATGAACGGCCGCCCGGAGCAGATTGCTAAAGTCCTGTGCATGGGCATTCTGAAAATGGCCATACAGGAGAACCGGCGGGCCTACCTGATCAACTTTTCCCGGGGCATTCAAACCCTGGACCTCTTCAATATCGCAGACTCTATCGATGAGATCGCAGCTTTCCTGCGGATGTCTTTTTATGGGGGCACAGATGTTTCTCTGGCTCTGTACGAGACGATCCGGCAGTTGCGTACCAATGACTACGAGGATGCAGATGTCCTCATGATCTCAGATTTCATCATGTACAAAATCGATGACGACGTGCTTAGGGATATCCGCTATTTTCAACAGAATAAAGGCACGCAGTTCCACAGCCTTACCCTGAGCAATGAGGCGAACCCCGAGGTTTTGGAGTTTTTTGATACCAATTGGGTGTACAACCCCAAAGAAAAAGGGGTGATCAGAGAGCTGACCGCAGGGCTGAAAGTCTTAAGAGGGGCCTGATCCATAAGCTTATCCTGTATTTTTTTGAGGCTCGGTTAAACCTGCCCACGGCTGGCGAGTCTGATTCAAAAAGGCAGCATCATCTTGGCGGAATCGACAGAAGCAAAAATTTTAGCCATGGTCAGTGCCCCTGCCACGCGGGAGTCAGGCTACCGGCTGTTGGTCCGGACATACCAAGAGGCTTTGTACTGGCGGGCCCGGCAGCTGGTAGGCAGCCATGAAGATGCGGACGACGTCCTCCAAGAGGCGTTGGTAAAAGCCTGCCGTGGGCTCAGCGGGTTTCAGGGAGAAGCCCGGCTATCTACCTGGCTGTACCGGATAGTGACCAACGAGGCCCTCACCTGGCTGAGGAAGCGCAAGCGCCGCATTGGCAACGGTGGCAGCCTGATGGAAGAGGATAGTGCGGCCAGCTTGGAAGCAGACAGTTATGTGGGGCCGGGCGAGGCGGAGCGCCTACTGGCAGAATCTTTGGCTACGTTGCCCGATCGGCAAGCCCAGGTTTTCCGGCTTAGGTATTATGAGGAGCTGAGCTATGAAGAGCTCAGTGCCCGGCTCGGGGTATCGGTAGGGGCCTTGAAGGCGTCCTATCACCACGCTGCAAAAAAAATTGAGGCATATATCCGGCAGCAGTCCGGATAAAACCAGGAACTGAGACATGGAGAAGCACAAAGAAATAGAGCGGGAGCTTTCAGAAGTAGCGCCCTTGTTGGCACAGCTGAAAAGCAGGCAGGGCAATAGCCCCCCTGCAGGCTATTTTGAACATTTGCCTGCAAAAGTAGCCGCTAAAGCGGGCGCTGCCCGTATGCGTCGGCGCCACTTGTTCCTCCGTGCAGCTGCCGCAGCAGTTATCCTGTTGCTGGCCGGATGGTGGGCCGCCTGGCCTTTTTACAGCCCTGTAGGGCAGGTCACCCTCAGCGAGCTGGGTGAAGAAGAAGCCTCAGCCTATGTGACAGATCAGATAGAGCATTTTGAATTGAGCCTGCTGCTGGATGCTGGCGCTGGGGCATTGTCCGGCACAGAAGAAGAGGGCGCTTACGAAGATTATTTGGAAGAACATTTGTCGCCCGAAGACATGGATGCCCTATTTTGATCCGGGCCACTGTCTGCGCATTCCCTAACTACACAAATACAAGGATAATGAGAAAAATGATCTGGGCACTGTTGATGCTTATTGCGGGCGGGGCAGTGCCATTGGCTGCTCAAATGGATGATGACATGCCCCGCAACCCGGAGGTTCAGGCGAGGGTCAAAGCCGCAAGGGTCGCCTACCTCACCGAACGGCTGGGGCTCAGTACTGGCGAGTCTGAGCAGTTCTGGGCGCTTTACAATGAGTACGAGGATGAACAGCGGGCAGTGCGCAGGCAATACAGGCCTGGCAAAGCGGTAGAGCAGATGACGAATGAGGAGGCAGAAGCCCACCTCTCTGCGCAAATGGAAAAAGAAGAAGCGCTGCTTGGCCTGCGCCGCGATTACTACAGCCGTATGCTGAAGGTAGTGCCCGCCCGAAAGCTGGTGCTGCTGGAGAAAGCAGACCGGGAGTTCCGCCTTGAGCTGGTCCGGAAAATGAGGGACAGGAGAGAGGGTAGGGGCGGCCGCTTTTGACGGGCGCGAGCCAGATTGTCGTTTTTTTTGGTGGGGCCTGCCCCTGCCCGATGGCAGGTGCCGCTATGCTCCGGGGCTCGCTGTCCGCTCGGCCCCTCGCCCTACAGGCGTCGGGTCTGGCCTTCGGCCACCCCTTCGCAGCGCTAGGCCAATGCCAGCCAAAAGCCCGAAGGATATGAACGCAAGCGACATTTTAGTTCACGCCCCGTTTGACCTATATGTACTCCCCTGGGCACAAAAACAAAGGCGTCAAAGCTTCACCTCTCGTGACCGGGAGGAGTATAGATTTGAGCGGGCCTCTGGGGCAGAAATCTCCAAAAGGGTGTATTTTTGCCCCCCAAAAAAGCCTTGGCAACCTCCACACTCCCTGCCCACTTCGCCCTTTTTGCCGTTGCGCTGATCTATGGAGCCAACTATACCATAGCCAAAATTGTAATGGGCGACGGTTACTTGCAGCCTTTGGCTTTTATATTGCTTAGAGTGATAAGCGGAGTGGTGCTGTTTTCGCTTTTCCATAGGGTGTTTGTCCGCGAAAAGATAGACCGGGCTGATCTAGGCCGCCTGGCCCTGTGCGGGCTGCTCGGCATCGCCGCAAATCAGATGTTGTTTTTCTCAGGGCTCAGCCTTACTACGCCCATCAATGCTTCCCTCATCATGACGACTACGCCCATCTTGGTGTTGCTCGCCTCGGCAACCCTGCTGGGGGAAGCCGTCACCGGGCGGAAGATAGCAGGGATTGCGGTAGGGGCATCTGGCGCTATCTTGCTGATCGCACAAGGCGGGGCGCTTTCTTTTAAAGGGGATGAAGCCCTGGGCAACCTCCTGGTGTTCTTGAACGCAAGCAGCTATGGCACCTATCTGGTGCTGGTGAAAAAACTGGCCCAAAAATACCAAGCCATCACGGTGGTCAAATGGGTATTCCTTTTCGGCGCTCTGTTTGTGATACCCTTTGGCTGGCCACAGCTGGCGCAAACCGAATGGCACACGTTTTCTTTGCCCATCTGGCTGTCGGTAGCCTACGTGCTCATCTTTACGACCTTCTTTGCCTACTTGTTCAATGCCTACGCACTGAAGTCCTTGAACGCTTCCGTGGTCAGCATTTATATTTATCTGCAGCCCTTGCTGGCAGCTGTCATTGCACTGGCTTTTGGCCAGGAGGAGCTGTCGGTTGTGAAGCTGCTGTCTGGTGCGCTGATTTTCTCGGGCGTGTACCTGGTGAGCTTTCGGGCCCAAGGCGGGAGGCGCAAGCTGGAGAAGGCAAGTGTATGAGTAAAAAAACAATATGACAAAAAAGCCATATAGAGAAAAAAATAATAGAATAAGGAGGCTTGCCGGTAAATCCAACTGCACTGCTGCTAGAAACGACCATTCCCTTGCTTTTCCCTACCGTTCCATTAATTGAATGCGGGTTGGAGGGCAAAAGCTGGCAATTCCGGAGGACTTTTGGCTATCTTTGGACGGCTCAAAGAGCTGATTTTAGGTAGGTTACCGAAAATTTTAGAACGACGACGATACATGATGATATACCCGGGACAAAACCACAATGAGGAGCGGCTGCTGAGGCGGCTGCAGCAGCGGTACGAAAATCAGTTTGCTGCCGGTACCAGGGTATATTTTACGGTAGCGGAGTTCCTTCAGCTTGCCGCAAGCTATGAGGAGGAGGGCATGCCCAAAAAAGGGATCGAGGCCACTGCCCAAGGCGTAGCCCAGCACCCGTTTGCTATAGATTTGCACTTGAAACTGGCCCAGCTTTACTTGGACAACCATTTTTTTGATAAAGCCTTTGATACGCTGGCCAAAGCCCGTGGGCTGGCCCCTGGCGATATAGAGGTCGAGCTGCTTTATGCAGAAGCACTGATCGCGGCGGGCGATGTTAGTGAGGCTATGGTACTGCTAGACTTCCTCAAGGATGGGGCAGGCAGCAGCAGCCTTTCCGATATCCTGTTTATCGAGGCGCTGGCCCATGAGCGCAACGATGCATACGAAGCGATGTTCTACACTTTGCAGCAGTCTGTTGTTGCCGACCCCGAAAACCAGGAGGCATTGGAGCGCTTTGGGAGCTGTACCCTTCAGTGCCGTAAGTATACTGAGGGCATTGCATTTTACGAGCAGCTGCTGGAGCAAAATGCCTACCTGCCTGTTGCTTGGTACAATTTGGCGCAAGCCAAAGTGTATATGGCAGAGTACGAGGAAGCCGTGGAGGCCTACGAATATGCCATCGCAGTAGATGATCAGTATTGGCAAGCCTGTAGGGATTGTGCAGATTTGTGCATGGAGCTGCAGCATTTTCAGAAAGCGCTCAAGTACTATCTGCAGCTCTTGGAAGCACAGGGCAGCGAAGCGGAAGCCGAATTGTACGTCCAGATCGGGCAGTGCTACCTTCAGTTGGACCGGCCAAGTGCTGCCATCACTTTCTATATCCGTTCTGCTCAAATGGACCCCCTCAACGATGAGATCTATTTCGCTATAGGGGAGTGCTACGCCGCTCAGGGGCAGTGGATGAATGCCGTTCAGTATTTTGAGAAAACCTTGGGCATAGACGATACCCGCGAAGAGTACCTGGGGGCTTTGGCGGAAGCTTATTACAACCTTGGCAATACAGATATGGCGGTAGAGTATATCCGTGAAGCTATCGCCCTGAACGATATCGAAGCGCGCTATTGGATTTTGTATGCTACTTTCCTCATCGACGCCGGGCAGGCCGAGGAAGCACTTGATGTCCTGGAAGAGGCTATGGATACAGCCCCTGGCGCAGAGGTGCTCTACTGCCGTGTCGCTTGCTTGTTTGCTACCGGCAAGCGGAACGCTGCCATGTACTGGCTGGGAGAAGCACTGACTGAAGACTTCGAAATGCACCGTTCCTTGTTCGAGCTCATGCCTGAGTTGGAAACTGATGCCTCTGTGATAAACCTGATTGCCGATCACACCTGGCAGTCTCCTAATTACTGACCTTAGCCGTGTAACTGTAGCGCTGCTGTTGTTAAAAGCAGGGCTTGAAAAAGGCGAAGGGGCCACGGTATTTTGCCGGGGCCCCTTCGTGGGTTACGAGGCTGCCGCCAAAGCCCATTCAAAGCTGGCGCTGATGCGCATAAATAGCAGCACCTATTGTGCCTGCCGCATTGAGCAGAGCCGCTGGCTTTACTCGGGTAGGGGCGTCAATAAAAGCCTCGTATTTCTGGAATTTTTTGCTCACCCCACCGCCTAGAAGTATCAAGTCAGGGTTGACAATCCGGCTGACATAATGGAGGTACTCATTGAATCGGTGCCCCCATTCCTCCCAGCTCAAATCATGCTTTTTCCTGGCGTTGTTGGAAGCGTAGTGCTCTGCCACCATGCCCTGGAAGCGCATATGCCCAAACTCGGTATTGGGCACCAGCTTGCCGTCTAAGAACAAGGCGGAGCCCAAGCCCGAGCCAATGGTGATGAGAAGGACCAGGCCAGGCTCCCCTTTGCCCAGCCCAAATTCCATTTCTGCTACACCTGCAGCGTCGGCATCATTTAGGACACAGACCGGGCCGCCTGCTGCTTCACCGAAGATGTCTGCCACGCTTCGTCCAATCCATTGATCGCTGATGTTGGCGGCAGAAAGGGCTTTGCCGCCTTTGATGATGGCTGGGAAACCGCAGCCTATCGGGCCTTCGTACTGATGAGCTTCGACCAGCTCCTTAAAGATTTCAGCCATTGCCTCCGGGGTTGCCGGTTTGGGCGTGGCAATCCTGATGCGTTCGTTCTGGAGTTCGCCGGTATTGATGTCTACAATAGCCCCTTTTATGCCGGAGCCGCCTACATCTACACCTAAAATCAAATTTTGCATATGCTCAGTTTACTTGGCAGCTGGCCCAATAGCCCTGTTGCTGTTTCGGCCTCTAGCCTCCTTGAAATAAGTTGGGAATTAGCGGATCAGCCTGATTTTCATGCGGAGGTCATTCTGTGGGCGGTCACGCCGGTCTGTAGGCACACTGGCCAGCCGGTCAATGACATCAAGCCCCTCGATGACTCGGCCAAAGACGGTATACTCCCGGTCTAGGAAAGGGGTGCCCCCCAGCTCTAGGTACATTTCCCGCTGATCGGTAGTATAACGGATACCTTTTTGCGCTTCTATCCGGTTCAGCATATCTTCAGTGAGCTGCTGCCCGTGGACGATATAGAACTGTGAGCCGGAGGACCGTTTCGCCGGGTTGACCGCATCCCCTGTCCGGGCAGCAGCCAAAGCCCCTTTGACATGTACCAGAGAGTCTACAAACTCTGCAGGTAGGGTATAGCCGGGCCCACCTGATCCGAGAGCTTGCCCGCCAGGGGCCCCTTTTGACTGGGGGTCGCCGCCTTGGATCATAAAGTTGTTGATGACGCGGTGGAACAGCAGGCTGTCAAAATAATGCTCTTCGGCCAGCTTTGTGAAGTTGTCTTGATGTTGAGGGGTGGCGTCATACAATTCTACAATCATGCTGCCCAGCTCGGTCTCGATTTCTACGAGGCAAGCCTTTGGAGGCGCTACTTCAATGGTTTGGCTGGCCTTTCTGGCCTTGCCTTTTTCGTTGTAAGCGGTGAGGGTCACCGTGTATGCGCCAGAGGCTTTGTAACGGTGCTCAGGGGATTCCGCTTCAGCGGTCTTGCCATCGCCGAAGTCCCACTCATAGCGTACTGCTTTTTCGCTCTTGTTGTCAAAAGGGATAGGCTGAAGAACACGTTGCTGAGTGCTTTCCAGGCTGAAACGGGCAACAGGGCGGCCACAGCTGCTGATGAGCAAAGCCAGGAGGATGCCCCCCTGCCAAGTTAGAAGTTTCATCAATCTAGGATTTTTATGGTCATGGGAATATCTTGGTCGGGGCGGTCAAAGGCTCCGGTAGGTGCTGCCGCGATTTTGTCGATCACATCGAGCCCTTCTACTACCTCGCCAAAAACGGTATAGTCGCCATCTAGTACGGGGGCTCCGCCGCGCTCGAGGTACTTCTGTTTCTGCTCTGGCGTGTAGGATTTCCCAAACTGTTTTTCCATACGCTCCAACACTTCAGTGGTGACGGGCTGCCCTTGCACAATATAAAATTGGGAGCCGGAAGAGCGTTTGTCAGGGTTGTGCCGGTCGCCTAGCCTTGCAGCAGCCAAGGCCCCTCTGAAGTGGAGCTCGCCAAATTCTGCCGCTAAGGTGTAACCGGGGCCTCCCTGCCCTAGCATTTGCCCGGCAGCTGCCTCTTTAGATTCAGGGTCGCCGCCCTGTATCATATAGTTGGGGATAACCCGATGGAACAACAGGCCATCATAGAATTGCTGGGCAGATAGCTTGATAAAGTTGTCCCGGTGCTTCGGGGTGGTGTTGTAGAGCTTTACTTTCATTTCGCCGTAAGGCGTGCCGATCATGGCGTAAGTGAAGCCGTCTCCCTGTTCGCAGCTGGTCAAGAGCAATAGGCTGGCCACGATAATAGGCTGGAAAAAATACTTCATCGTGATTTTTATGCGTGTGGTTGAATGGTTAGCAGTTGCTGTTGGGGCAGGGCACTGTGAGCTCAAAGCTTTTCTAGCCCGCCGTTTTCTTGTTCCAGCTCTTTGAAATAGGTTATGGCATAAGCCTTGAGCAGTTCTTCCTGAGCTTCCAGCCCTTGGGCTTCAACGGGCCGCTTGGCTTCGTAATGAGGCCAGCCGTCTGCATCCCTTCCCAAGAAGGCATAATGCCCGCCGTAGCTCAGCAGGCGGCATACAGCAATATGCATAAGGTCTTGTTTCTCTTCTTTCGAGAAGCTGCCTTTCCAGTGCCCGAGCTCTTGAATGCCGATGAGGAAGAGGATGGCATTGAGGTCTGGCAAGCTGTCTTTTTCAAAGGCTTTTTGGACCAAGTGCCTCACACGGAGCCATTCGTACTCAAACTCCCAGGTTTCCATTGCGGTAGGTGGATGGTTCATCATTGAATTATAGTTGTACTGCAGCTTGCAGCAGAGCAGGCTTTTGCACCGCCCTGCCAGCAGTAGGGTTTTTAGCGCTCCAAACATGCGCTTAGTGGCAGTAGGCCCTGTGCCTGCTCCTTTTGCAGCCCGTAAATATACCCACCTTGCGGGGGTTTGGGAAATACAAGGGCACAAATCCGTTTCTGCAGCCCTATTTCCTCCGGTTCCGGCTCCTTGGGTGGTATTGTAAAATGGTCTCGCGCAGGTAAGCAGTGTCCAGATGAGTATAGATTTCGGTGGTGATGATTGATTCGTGGCCCAGCATGTCCTGAACTGCTTTGAGGTCGGCACCGCCTTCGATCAGGTGAGTGGCAAATGCATGGCGGAAGGTATGTGGGCTGACGTTTTTCTCTACACCGGCATCCCGCGCTGCAGCTTTGACGATCTGGAATACCATGACCCTGCTCAAGGTTTTCCCCCTACGGCTCAGGAACAGGAAGTCTTCCTGCCCGGTGGCAATATTCATCTGTTTGCGCCTGTCGCCGTCAAGGTAGAGCTGAACGGCTTTTACCGCTTGCTGCCCAATAGGGACGATCCGCTCCTTGTCCCCCTTTCCTATGACCCGGACAAAGCCCGCTTCTGCAAAAAATTGAGAGCGGCGGAGGGCGATCAGCTCGCTTACCCGCAGCCCACAGGCGTAAAGCGTTTCGAGTATAGCCCGGTTGCGGTGCCCGTGCGGGTGGCTCAGGTCAACGGCTTGCAAAAGGCGCTGCACTTCCTCGTAAGATAGGACGGTGGGCAGCTTCCTGCCCAGACGGGGGGCGTCTATGAGGCTTGCCGGGTCCTGCTCAGTATACCCTTCTAATACCAGATAGCGGTAAAAGGTCTTCAGGGCTGAAATCAGCCTGGCTTGGGAACGCTCCCCTAGCCCTAGCTCGTTGAGCCACTGCATGAGGTGCTGAAGATCTGCTGTAGTGACTTCTTCCGGGCTCGCTTTTTTGCCCAGCAGTTGAAGGAAGTCGGTCAGCTTACCGATGTCCCTTAGATAAGCTTCCGCAGTATGTGCAGACAGGCTCTGTTCGAGCAGCAGGTATGCTTTGAAGCCATTGATGGCGATTTTCCAGTGTGGGGTAGGGTAGGGCCGGTCCATAAAAGCTGCCGCTTTGAAGTGTGGGCGCCCCTTAGGGCTTGAAATGAGGCCAAAGGTACGTATTCCCGCTGAAACGACGTCTGGAAGACATTCCATGCATCGGAGTCTGCTGCTAATCAATTGGTTGCGTTAAACAGGGGGCAGCTCCTTGGTTGATCGATGTTCAGCCACTAGGATTTTTAGGGGAAAGTGTTATCTTTACACTGACAATTAGTAAAGCAACTGCCCCACTAAAAGAGATGGACTGTGTACGCCACAGTCTTAAGATTGTGCATATTTGTTTAATGTTGGAGGGTCGGGATCCATGTGATTCCGGCCTTCGTTTTTTTAGGGCCTGCCCCTGCACCATGTGAGTGGGCAGGCTGGCAGGTGCCGCTATGCTACGGGGCTCGCTATCCGCTCGGCCCCTCGCCCTACAGGCATCGGGTCTGGCCTTCGGCCACCCCTGCGCAGCGCTAGGCCAATGCCAGGCTAACGCTCGAGAAACGGAAACGCCTGCGACATTTTGGCTCACGCCCTTTTTTAAGCCTATATTTTTCCTGAAACAACGTCACAATATTTTTAAATAAATTCTAATTTTAAAAGGCATATACGGTAGTTTATGGATGTTTTAAATGTCACATTTTTTAATTATTTGGTTTTTTTACTTTTGTGCCCTTCTGCTGTAACCTTACCTTTGTACCACAATAACCCCAAACAGGTACACAAAAACTAAGAGCGTTCTGGGCTTTTGGTCTTCTAGCCGAAAACTAGTGCCTCAAGCCATAAACCCTTGACACCCCAAGTTTCGTTCTTTTCCGCCTACTCTTCGTTAAAGAACCGCTCCTTTAGCTCGGGCTAAAGTCGCGAACCTTCGCCTTGATTAGCCGGAAAATAACTTCAACTTAAGTATCAGAGATTTATGACTTTTAAGGCACTAGCAATTTTTTGATTAGCCAAGTCCCGCTTTTTATGCACAAAAGCGGGAAGGATTTTTGGGGCGAAGTATAAGCGAAAAAGTGTCCCGCTGTCTAGCGGGACATACCGATTACTAAAGTCCCAACACGCTCTACATTCCCCCTTGTTTAGGCACTCCGTTTGGCGTGTTCACATCTTACAGGCTGATAAGCCATTCCATTTTGATTTACAGCAGGTTGTCCTGCTGGCCTATTGTACCTAGAGAAAAAAAGGAAAGAAAGCGTTGTAAAACTTGTAAACCCACCTTTCAACAGATATCGCACAAAAAACAAACCGCTTTGGAGTGATGTGCCCTTTAGCAATGGCATAGCAGTCCCTGGCACTGGATTGTTGTCCCCGTAAAATCAGGCAATCCTCGCCTTCTGCATCACTGCAGAGGCAGGTTGTCGCTTACAACGCTATTTGCTGTCTTCGCTGTGCTAAGCATCTTACAACAAGCATTGTAATTGATGTCTTGGCACTGTTGTAGCCCTGTGGTTTTACAGTTGCCGCCCTATCCGCCTACATGAGGCAAAAGGGGCTCGCAACAAAGCCATATTTACAGCAAGACAGCCCAGAACAAGGCTATACCGCTCGCAAAAAGGCCAACGCCTTTTTAACAGGCTATGTATGCCTACCGGTCAACGGTGACGCATATGCACCCTGCGGCATTACACATTCATAAGGCTTGTACGGGCTCGTATAGGACAGCCCGCGCTATGTCTGCCATTAATTATTGCACAATACAGGTCGTAAATGAGAACCTACTTTACCAGCACATTGAACCAAGGGTCTTCCCAAAAACTAACTTTCGCGTCAATTTGGCTATTTGTCCTAGCCTTTGCTTTGCCTCAGCTGGCCTGGAGCCAGCTTGCTGTGCAGGAAGCCAGCACTCGAGCTGTTTCTGAGTGCGGTGCGGCTGACGGGCGATTGTCCTTATCCTTGGTGGGCATCCCCGAGGAGGTTAGCTCCTACACCGTTGTCCTTTCAGAAGAAAAGGGGGAAACAACCGTGGAGCACTTGCCTTTACAAGACGGTCAATTGATAATCAGTGGGCTGCCTGCTAAGGGCTGGGATGCGCTCCGGGTGATAAGCGACCGTACGGGGGAGGCTTCGCCCTGGCTGCAGGGGCCCTTTATCATTCCTCACAATTGCACCTCCAATGCAGGCCGGGCGACTGGCTGTGGGTTTGGGACGATCAACTATCAAAATTGTGATGGGGAACAGGTGGTCATCAACCGGTCTAATCTGCTTCAGTATACCTTTATTTATACAGATAACGATTACCTTGGCTGCATTGCTTATGTAAATGGGGACTGCCAGGTGGAGGTTTCTCAGCAGGTGTATTGTGGGGATTTTCAGCTCACAGAGCCAACGCCTGCCAAGGGGTACGAGTACGGAGAAGTAAAGTTTACCCTAGCTTATGGGCTGGCCAGCACCTTGGGGGTCTCAGAGCTGACTGCGGAGCGCATCAACTGGGCCATGTGCAACGGCCCAGCCATGGGCTTTTCTAAGCAGGCGATCAATCAGGCTATATGGGGCTTGAAAGGAGATTACAGTGCTTGCAACGCGCTTTGTTCACAAGCGCAATCTGTTGTTACCGCTGTACAGGGTGGCATCGATGAGCAAATGGCGGTGTTCGTGCCGCAGACCCCCGGCATACAGCCCTTCATCGTAAACGATTGTTATTGTTCTACTCCTATTGAAGGCTTGTTCATCAACAACAACGCCAACGGTCAGAATGTAATCGAAATACAAGACGGCGATGTGATCGATGCTTCTTCCCTACCTTTCAACTACAACTTGGAAGCCGAGATAGGGGGGAGCCCGGGCAGCGTCCGCTTTTCCATTACAGGCGATTACACAGGGAGCAACGTGGAGAATACAGTGCCCTACAATGCACCGCCAAGCGGCGCTGACTGGAACGAGCCCTCTGGCACTTTCACGGTCCTTGTGCAGGTCTATTCCCAGAGCAATGCCAATGGCCACCTCTGCGATGAGCGTACTTTTACCTTTTCTATCTTTGACTGTATCGATGAGGGAGGGCACATCTCAGGTGACGAACAGCGCTGTGGCAGCTATGACCCCGCCCAAATTGTAGGGGAAGATTTTGGCGGTTTAGTCTCTTATCAGTGGGAGTTCCGCCCGCCAGGTGGCATCTGGCTGCCTATACTGTTTGCCAATGGCAAAAACTACGACCCTGGTACTATCGCACAGACGACCGAATACCGCAGGTCCGTCACTTCGGGGGTGTTGTGCACACCACGCTACTCGAATACCGTCGTCAAGACAGTTCTTGAAAATTGCCAGCCAGTGCCTGAAGACTGGGCATTCGATTGTGACGACGACAAACTGGTGGAGGAGTATGGGTTCAATGCGAAGTGCCAGGGCCAAAATATAGTCCATCTGCCTAGCCCTGGAAACATTTATCAGTATGCAGTCGAAATTGTCTACAAAGGCGGCAACCCCGGAGAAGCCATACCAGTCAGTAATGCCGAAGGGGATACCTACAACCTGCTCCGGACCACCCCAGGCGGCGGAAGTTCCAACGTATGGGTGTACCGCGGGCTGATTACCGGCAGTACAGGCTCGGTCTTATACGCCAACCCCTCGGGTTTTGATCCTTGCAAGCTGCAGTCCATAGTAGTTTATGCTTTCCGCAATCAGCCTGCTGGCGCTAACGCTGGCGTGTTTACGGCTATGAGCGGTTACAATAATATCCGGACGGTCACGATCCCCATCCCTACGGATGAAGGCCCAAGGGATATTACATTGGACCTGCCGATTTCTGAGCTTACACCAGATGGGCGATACCTTAAAATACTGGCCTCTGCAGGCGGACAGTCCGCAGAAACCTACCTCTATGGCCCGGATGAAGGGCTGCCAGGAGGCAGCTGTTGTCTGGCTATCCCTTCCATTACCATTCCGCAAGTGCCGGGCAATGCTACAGAAGTGGTTTTGACTATCGATACCCGGAACGGTCAAAACGGGCAAGGGGTTAACGGTCAGTCTTGGGTAATTGCAGGCTTGGTCAATGTGGAAACCGATTGCTTTGAATGTGATTTTTCGGCATCAGCTATGGGGGCGGAGATTTGCGCAGGCGGATCAGCCAGTATAAGCGTGGAGCCGGTGGGCGGAGAGGGGCCTTTTGTTTACCAGTGGTCTGATGGGCTTGGCAGCAGCGCGGTTCAGCAGGTCGCTCCATCGCAAACCAAAGCCTACAGCGTCACCATCACAGATGCCAATAACTGCACTGCTACCGCAAACGTTATGGTGGTAGTCAACCCTCAGCCTTCGGCCAGTGCTGGCCCAGACTTGTCCCTTTGCCCTTGTGCTGCCCCGGCGAGCGGGCAGGGCCAAAGTATCAACCCGCTTGCTGCGGCCGGGCAGTTTAATGTTCTGGTGGAAGGGGATTTTGAGCTGGCAAGTGGCGATTCTGATGGCCCCGTGGCGGGTGGGGGCGCTCTTACGGTCTCTGGCTCATTCAACAGCTCAATGGCCACCCCTGGCAACTTGACCCTGCCCGGGGATGCCCGTCCAACAGCACTCATCGTCGGGGGGCAAGTCTACCTGCAAAGCGGCAGTGGGATCAATGTCAATCAGAATGGGTTCATCAAGATAGGAAACCTGAACGGGCTGCAGGTGTCGAACAGCTTGGGGAATACCCGCGTTTTTGTTTCTGATATCAATGGCAGCCCCCGGATCAACCTGCAAACGCAGCAGCCAATATCTTCTGTCGGCCCAATTGGCGATGCATTCAGGTTTGATGCTGCCTTCGCAGCGCTGAGAGCACAGTCTGCTTATCTGAGCACGCTCAGTAATAATGTCACTGTATCATCAGGGGGAGGCATCTCCCTTACCGATGGGCAGACGAACGTATGGAACACCACGGTGGCAGAACTGCAAAGCTATAATTCGCTCACTTTCAATCAGCAGCCTTCTGCGAGCAGCCCGCTTATTGTCAATGTACAGACAGGAGGGAGCTTTTCTTGGAATATCATTAATCAGGCAGGGATCGGTTCGCTCCAGGCCCCCTATATGATCTGGAACTTTTACGATGCTTCCTCCCTCACATTTACCGGCGGAGCTACACTAAATGGCTCCGTATTGGCGCCTCATGCTCATTTTACGAAAGGGAACAGCGGAAATATTGACGGTCAGGTTGTGGCGGCTGCTTACACCCACCTCGCAGGAGAAGTACACAATATTTATTTCCAGCCCCAAGTTGGTCAGGAGCCTGGCGAATGTGCCGATCCGAGCCGTGCAGTTGTCCTATCGGCTAGCGGTGGAGCTACCTATGCTTGGAGTACAGGGCAGAATTCGGCTGCTATCGCCGTTAATCCTGTTTCGACTACAACCTATACGGTTACGGTCACTAGCGCAGCCGGTTGCTCTGACGTTGACGAGGTGACCGTCGCGGTTCAGAATACCTTGCAGCTAGTACCTGGCGATAGCCAGTCCATTTGCGCAGGCGGGGCTGCAACCTTGCAAGCCTCTGCCACAGGTGGGCAGGCGCCTTACTCTTTTGAGTGGAGCGATGGGCTTGGAAGCGGAAGCAGCAAGCAGGTTATGCCGGCTGAAACAAAAACATATACGGTCACAGCGACGGACAATAGCGGGTGTACTGCTCAAGGTGAGGTTACTGTGGTTGTTAATGATAAGCCAGAGGTTGTGCTTTCTTCTGATAACAATGAAATATGTGCGGGCGCTTTAGCTTCATTGACTGCTCTTCCTTCCGGTGGGCAGGCCCCTTACACTTTCCAGTGGAGCCCCGGATTATCCGATGAGGCGGGTCAGGAGGTCAGCCCAATGTCGACTACATCCTACGGCGTTACCCTAACCGATGCCAACGGTTGCACTGCGGAAAACACACTAACAATTGTCGTAAATGCTCCTCCTGTCGTGGATGCAGGGGAGGCTTGGGAGATCTGTCAAGGGCAGGCAGCAATGCTTTCCGCTACAGCTTCGCAGGGTGAGCCTCCATATTTATATGAATGGAGCGGTGGCTTGGGTACTGGTGCCGAAAAAGTAGTAAGCCCTCCAGAGTCAACGATTTACGCCGTTTCTGTGACGGATGCTAATGGCTGCACTGCTACAGATGAAGTGATGGTTACGGTAGACGAGGCGCAGTGCGCAGGCATAGGTGATTTTGTTTGGCACGATGAGAATGCGGATGGCCTACAGGGCCCTGGCGAAATGGGGGTTCCCGGCGTATCTGTGCAGCTCACCGGTACAGATGTTGATGGTGAGTCAGTCAGTTTGATGACTAGCACCGATGCTGATGGCTTCTACTTGTTTGACAAACTAGTACCAGGTATCTATACTCTTCAATTTAGCGCCCCAAGTGGTTTTATCGGCACCTCCCAGTTTAGTGGTTCTGATGGTTCAATAGACAGTGATGCAGACCCAAATTCTGGGGAAACTGGCCCTGTTGAGTTGAGTGCGGGAGAGTATAACCCTGAAATTGATGCTGGGTTTTATGGAGGGAATGCATCCATCGCTCTTTCGAAGACAGCGGACAT
>NZ_VOOR01000041.1 GCF_007993045.1 Phaeodactylibacter luteus | reverse complement strand
CAAGCAAATGGGCTGGTAGAATAGGTGAGCGGGCTGTTTTGTGGGCAAGTAACGGCAGGGGCTGTGAAGTCGCCTACTTTCACCAGCTGGGTAAACGCTTCGCTGCTGCCAGGCAGGCACCAATCGTAGACCGTCCATCTGCGGCTGAACTTGAAAGTGCCTTCGCAAATATCGATCCGTGGGGTGTCTTCATATACTGCAGCCAAGTTGCCAAGGGAAGGCGCTACCTGGTAATCGCCATAAACAGAAGGCACTACAGGGATTCCGGTCACCTGAGGCGCAGGCAGCCCGTTGCTCAGGGCCGAAAAAGGCGTACTGCATTCAATTTCTACCACTTGGGCAGGGAACACCACTTCCTCAAGTTGTGGCCGGCGCAAAGTGATCTGCTGCTGGCACTGAGCGGCATTGCCCTCCTCATCTACCGCCCGGAAAGTACGGGTGATGACAATATTGCCGCAGCTGGCTTCCGTGTAAACGTCCGTTGCGGAAATAGCCACCTGGCCACCACAATTGTCTACTGCTGCCGGAGCCCCTAAAGTAGGGTAAGTGCCCTGAATGAAAGCGGTCTGCTGTGCGGCACTTCCTGCATTGCCGCCGTAAATAATATCGAAGGCATTGGCCAGCAGGTCTACAGGGTTGTCTGGGGGGCAAGTCAGTACAGGTGCCGTTTTGTCCTCTCCCCTGATATAGCCCCAACAACCTTCAAAGCCAGGTATTGGCGCCCCATTGAGCGATACATCAAAAATGAATTGGCCATCACCATCTAGGATATTACCGTTCGATGGGTTGTCATCATTGACGATCAGGACGGTAAAGTCGCTGTTCTCGAGGCAGCCAAAGCTGCCCTCCAATACCATATCGGCTGTAATCACCCGTTGGCAAGCTGAGCTAAGGGTCACATTGATCTCATCGTTGCATGCTAGATTGGCCTCTGGGGCTGCACTTTGCGTAAAGCTGATGCGGAAGGTTTCCGTAGCCGTATTCCCAGCCGCGTCTGTAGCGGCAATGGTGACGAGGTGGGGGCCTGCATTTACTGCGCCTGCTACTGTATAGTTGTTTCCGGAAACGGTATAAGCGGCACTGCCAGAGATGGCCACATTGGGCACAAGCACGCCCGAGCAGTTGTCTATTGCTGTGACTTGAAAAGTCACCTCGCCTACCGAAGGCCCACAGGGGTCGAGTGCTACCTGAATGTCCTGAGCCGGATAAACGATGACCGGTGGCATCAAGTCGGCCTGTGCGGAAACCTGTATGTTCAAGGCTTGCTGGGCCAGCAGCCCGCCTCCGTCGGTATAGCGGGCCTCAAACAGGTGTGTGCCAGCCAACAGCTCCTGCAGCTGGAAGGTGAACAAGCCCGCACCGGGGTCGGAAAAAGGGGACGGATCCACAGGGCTGCCATTTAATGTAAAGGCAGCAGCAGAAAAGTCTACATCACAGTCGTCGGTCAGCCTCAGGTTGAAGCTGGCCGAAGCACTGCTGGCGCAAAGGGGCTGCAGTACGTTCAACTGGCCAGGGGCCTGAAATACTGCAGGCTGGTTGACAGCCTGCTCTACGATAAGCGTAGATGCCACAGTGGTTCCTGCATATTCAGTGGTGATGAGATACTCCCCTGGAAGCAATTGCCCCTCTGCTTCGAAATAGGCAAAGCCGTTGAAAACCTGTATATGGGAAATGGATAGCGGCGCGCCAGTCAGGACGATCTGTCCAGACACATCATCCCCCTCGCTGAGGGTACAATCGTATACGTTGCCAGAGAAGAAAACAGCAGCTTCCACATTGCAAGCCGTCAGGTGAGCAGTATAATTGCCGGACACATCCACTACAGGCGCAGGGCTGGAAACCTGCCCTACGCTAATAGGCAAGTTATATATGCTGCTGTTGCCCGCATCGTCTATGGCTTCGAAGGAAGCCATATAATTGCCGGGCAGTAGCACGTCTCCGGAAGCGGGGCCAGAAAGCAGGGAAACCGACACATCTAGGTCGCAATTGTCTGTAGCTGCCACCGTATAGTAAACTGGTACACCTTCAGACTGGCAAGCGGGGATCTGGACTGCCACCTCGCCGGGGCCTGAAAATACAGGGGCCAAAGTGTCGTCGACTTCAATAGTATAAACAGAGGTGCGCTGATTGCCCTGCTCGTCTGTAGCGGTGAGGGTCAGTGTATTGGCCCCTACCGCAGCGAAAATTTCTAGGCTGTAAGCCGTATTGGCTGCGGTCTGAGAAGCCACTACGGAAGGGTCGGCCTGCGGGAAAGGGTTGCCAATAGTGGCCCCAAAGCTGATACTGCCAGGTGTGCTGCAGTTGTCTTCGGGAAAGACCGACCACACTAGCTGCACCCCGCACTCCCCTTCCGGAAGGCTGTAGCTGAAAGTTTGGCCTTGGCCATCAATAGCCGCACCGCCAGGCCCGAGAATGGAAAAAGCGGGCGGGAGGGCATCAGTAGGCACAAGCTGTACCGTCTCGCTCAGTGTAGCAATGCAGGCTGGCGCAAAAGTACATCCCCCATTGGCTGCTAGGCTCAGGCTTACGTTGTACGCTGTGCCTTGAGGCGATGCAGACAAATTGCCGGCTACTATGGCAGTACCGGCTGGCACACCCAAAAAGGTTTCTCCTGCTGCAATGATGTCGTACGTTGCCCCACAATCGTCGAGCACAGTAACTGCGAAAGACCCGCTGTTGTCATCATTGGGGCAAAGCGGGTCATTGACCGCAGAAATCACAATCTCTGGAAGACGGCTCTGTATTTGAGCTCCTGAAATCATGCCCACAGCAGAAGCCACACTTGAAGCTCCGCAATTGGCAGTGACTGCGTAGCTATAATCTGTGCCCGGCTGCAAAGTGCCCGGGGAAACATTGAGCGCAGACTCCTGCATGTTGACAAAGTCGACAACAGGCTGCCCGCCTTGTTCAATATCTACTGTATAACTCTGGACCGTACTGCCCGGTGCAGGGGCTGGCCAGTCCAAAACCACAGCGCCGTCGCAAGCGTAGGTAACCGTCACGGGCGTAGGTTGAGGGCAGGGCTGACCCTGAGCTGCCGCAGGGGAAAGTACAAAGGCGAAAAAGCAGCAGGCCAATAGGCCACGAGCGATTGGGAGGTACCCTCCCGGGATGGTAAAGATGTTCATGGATCAAGTTTGTTATAAAAATTTGGGATTAATACCATTTGCTTTCCGCTACACACCCCCTCTTCTGACACAATACTCATTGTCAGCACAGCATAGCATTCCCCGACAGCCTTGCCAAAGGGATGAGCACCGTCAAAAGACAGATGTACTGAGCGTGGCCCGTAGGGTATCAATGCACAGGTTGAGCGGGAGTGGGCCTTGAAGCCCTCCGTCCCTGTCTGAGTGCGTCAAGCGGATCGGGAAGGGCTGTTTCAAGAGCCGCCTTAGGCAACCCATAGATTAGCCACGACAGACCGCTAGTGCCTATCCGAAATAAGGGATGTAGTAAACAGTCGCTGCGCTAAGGCAGCGTACCTATTGGTGAAGGATGGGTTAACTTGGCGCGCTTATAGACATACCTAGAGGAGAAGCTATCATTGAAGGGCAGGCAGCTTTCCTCCCGGCCGGGGATTGCCCGGTGCGGGGTATCAACTATTCCTATCTGTTTGTTGCCGAATGCAGCGGACCGGCTTCAATCCTTACCGGCGCTGTTTGCTATTGTAGGTTGTAATCAGGCTCTGTATTTACAAAAGACAGAACCACATCTTTTTCACAGCTCAAATAACGCTGATTTCCATTTATCGTGCAATAGGGAAATATGTTAAATCTTTAAATTTATTGGCTCGCAAGGTATTTGAAGGGCAGAATCATTTAAAAAGTCAAATAGTAGCAAACCGCAGGGCACGGGCCTTGCGGTTTGCTGCTTGACAGTGGCCCCTTTTATTCAATGCGGTAGCGCAGCCCGGCATAGAGATTGCGCCCGAAGATAGGGCCCCATACCATAGAGGCATCAAAGTATGGGCTAAAAGGCTCATTACTGCTCAAGATGGGGTCCTCCTGACGGAAGTTGAGGAGGTTTTCCCCACCTGCATAAAGCTCGAACAAGCCGTCTTTCCACGATTTAGTCACTTGTGCGTTCAGGAGGAAAAAATCTGGTGATTCCGCTTCAAGCTGATACTCAGGTGGGTTACCCGTAGTGTTGGGGATACGCTTGGGGCCTTGCCAGCTCAGCGTTGCGTCAAAAGCCCAGCCGTTGCGAGTTTCGTAAGCGGTATTAAAAAAGGCCCGCTGCCGTGCAACGAGGGGCTTGTACAGCAATGCGTCTTCGTAAGTCATCCTGACATCGTTGAAGCGGTAAGCCATGCGCAGGTCCCAACGGGGCAGTACCTCATAGTCGGCCTGTACTTGCAGGCTATTGGAGTAAGAAGCGCCGGTTAGGTTGTAAAAGGAGAGCTGTCCTGCCGTTTCGTAATCGGCTACGACCTGCTGCTCAAAATTGGTGCGGTAAGCATCGAGGCTCAGGAGCAGAGGGCGCTCGCCTAGCTGTATTTCCTGAGCATAGTTCAGCCCAAAATTCCAGGCCACCTCTGCCTCCAGCCCAAAAGGCAGGTCACTATCCGGCTGCCCTATGAACTGTATCTGACGGGCACTAGCCAGCCCGCCAATGTTTTCCATGATCACATTCGCGGTGCGCTGCCCACGGCCCGCAGCCCCTCTGAGTACCGCCGTTTCGCTGAGGTTGTACTTCAGGTGCAGCCGGGGCGTCAGGAAACCGCCATAGAGGTTGTGGTAGTCTGCGCGCAAGCCAGCTACTACTGTAAAATCTTCTACCCCTTTCCAAGTGTATTCTCCAAACACACCGGGCACCGACTCCGTACGGGCAAACACGCGAGCATCCAGCTGCTCATCAAACTCATCCCACTGATAGCTGAGCCCGGTTTTGATTTGATGCCGGGTATCAGTGATAATGGTCTGATAAATCAAGTTGACGTAGGCACTTCGCTGATCACCGCTGTAATTGCGAAGCCCAAAACGTGAATCCTGATTGTGGTAAGTTGCACTTACTTGCAGCCCTATGCTCGCATAGGGGCGGTTTTCGAATACCTTGCCCATTTTGAACCAGCCCTCAAGCCGCTCTGCATCGTGAGTAGCGCCCCAGAGCTTGTTATGATCCGCATCGTCGGGGTCAAACCCGAATTGCCCGCTGACCGAGCCGGTGCGCGTGGCTTTTACGCCAAACTGCCCCATCAGGCCGTTCTCACCTATAAACTTCCAACGATTGATTGCCGTGAGGGTCTCTGATAGGGGGTTGTCCAGAAAGCCATCATTATTCTGGTCAAAACGGCGCTGCTGTTGCTTAGCATGTACGAGCAGGCCCGTATGCCAGCGCTCGTTGAAAGAATGCCGCAGGCTGAGGTTGCCTTCCAAGCGCTGCATAGCGTTGGTGTAAGCATTGAAGAACAGGCGAGGGCCCGCCTCAGGCTTGTGCAGCTCTACGTTGATCTGCCCGGCAATGCCTTCAAAACCATTTACCACAGAGCCGGCACCCATATTCAGCATAATGCTGCTGATCCATGGCCCGGGGGTGTACTCCATCCCGTGGAGCACGGCCAGCCCACGCACATCGGGCATGTTCTCTCTGGCAATCTGAATGTAAGGGCTTGACAGCCCCAGCATCTGAATCTGACGAGTACCCGTGACGGCATCTGTGAAGCCTACATCTACGGAAGGGGTCGTTTCAAAACTCTCGGAAAGGTTGCAGCAGGCCGCTTTCGCCAGCTCCTTTTCTCCTATGCGCTGCACTTTGATGGGATCAATGAAGGAAACCTCCGTACTGCGCCGGCGGTGTGTGACTTCCACCTCCTCAAGGTCGATACCGCCGGATAAGACAATCTCGACTTCGCCATCTTGGCTGATGAGCACTGTATCCGTAGGAAAGCCCACGTAACTGACCACCAGTTGCCGGGTGCTCTCCACGTAATCTAGCTCGAAAAAGCCTTTTTCATCGGTCACCGCACCTATGCTTGTGCCCGCCCAAGTGACATTAGCGCCAATGAGAGGGGCTTTGCGGCCCCGCTTGCCTGGCTCGTAAACCGTACCATGAAGATGGCCATGCCCTTCGCTGTGAGCGCTCTCCTCCTGCGGAGCATGGGCAGCGACCACTTCCGAGTCCCGGTATTTGCAACACGCGTGCAGGGCGTCGTAGGCTTCATCAGAAGCCTTAACTTCCCGAGTATCATGCCCTACAGCAGCTAGTGCGCTGTGAGCCTCAACCTCCGAGAAAGGCTCGGGGCTCTGCCGGATCGTCAGGATGCGGGTATCGACATTCCATTCCGCGAAAGCGACCCCCCGTACACCATAAGCAGCGTCTTCGATACGGTCTTTGCACATCCCACAAATACCGTCAACCCAAAGGGTGTGGACCGTACCAGCCTGTGCCAACAGCCAGACAGGTGACAGCCCTATAAAAAGGCTAAATATTATTTTCTTGTAATTGATCATTTCTTGTCTGTATAAAATGTTCCTGCCCTCTGGGAAAAGCACACAAGACGTCGCTTTTTGCCAGAAAGACATAATAATGAGGCCAACCACTGCAAAGCAGTTGTCCAGTTTTCACGAAAAAGTCAGACAAGAAAAAAGGGGGGCGGTTGCCAGATAAGGCGTTGATGGTCATAAGAATAGGAAAGGTGAAAAGCAGGCTCGCTCCCATTGAGGATGGGAAGCTCTATTTCTAGGGCAATCAGCTCTACCGGGAGCATAAAAACCCCACAGCACTGGCACGAGCAAAATGGGGAGCAATCGTCTTCGCCATGCTCATGCTCTTGCCCACAGGGCGCTTCCGCTGTTTCAGCTTTCCCCATACAGTAGGAAGAAGCCCCCGCATCTTTAACCATGCATGCCTGAGCCGCCTCTGTTGCCATTACCTTAGCATCGGTGCAGGTTTTAGCCCCTGACCATAAGGTAAATACTGCTAATAAAATGGCAATTACTCTTTTCACGAATGCAAAGATAAGCAATACTTAGCTCGAAATCAAGTTGGCAAAAGCAGCGCCCGACAGCGCTTACAGCGTATAGAAGACGTACTTCCTATCCGCTTGCCGGTATATTTCCGTAAATTCAGCCCCTCACACGATAATCATCTTTATGGCTGAACCTAAAAAAGAGAAACGAGACCCCTTCGACGGGGATTACGTTGGCAATATCTGGGGCTGGAGGTTTTCGATCATCGGGGCTATCGGCCTGCTTCTGCTCACTTCTTTGGCCGCCTACCGGCACTACACACTAGGGGTGCCAATAGGCTTTGACGACCCCGCCAAAGAAGCCGGGCCCGCTGTGGATACCACCGCAACTTTACCCAACCAATAAGCCATGAAAGTCCCCTTTTACAAATACCAAGGCACCGGCAATGACTTTATCCTGATTGATCAGCGAAAGCAGCAATGGCTGAGCGGAGAAGAACAGGAGGCCATCGCCCACCTTTGCCACCGGCGTTTGGGCATAGGCGCAGACGGCCTTATCCTCCTGCGCAACCGGGAAGGGTATGATTTTGAAATGGATTACTTCAACGCTGATGGGCGGCGGGGGTCGATGTGCGGCAATGGGGGGCGGTGCACGGTCGCCTTCGCCCACGCTCTGGGCATACCAGTGGAAGAGTGCCAGTTCTGGGCGCCTGACGGCCCTCACCGGGCACGCCTGAGAGCCGATGGCTGGGTAGAACTGGAAATGGCGGATGTCCAGCACATTGAAGCTGGGGCCGGTTATTATTTCCTCGATACCGGATCACCACATTATGTGCAATTTGTGACTGACCTTGCCGAAATAGACGTGGTGCAGGCCGGGCGGGCCATCCGTTTCAACGAACGCTTTAAGGCCCAAGGCACCAACGTCAATTTTGTACAAAAAACAAGCCAGGGGCTGGAGGCCGCTACTTACGAGCGGGGCGTAGAGGATGAAACCCTTTCCTGCGGCACTGGAGCCACGGCCTGTGCCCTCGCCAATAGCCTCGCCGGAGCACTAGCCGATGGCCCTTTGCTGACGCCCATACAGACCAAGGGCGGGCAGCTGGAAGTCCGCTTCCGCAAAGAGGGCGCCCGGTACACAGACATATGGCTGTGCGGCCCGGCTGTACAGGTGTTCCAAGGGCAGCTCAGCCTGCCTGGCTTTTGACTGCTGAAAAATACAGCCTATTGTGGTATTGCAAGGAAGCCACTGGCCAAGCTTAACCAAAACCTTTAAAACCATGAAGTACGCGCTTCTCCTGTCTCTTGCATGGCTCACCCTGCCCCTCTTTTCCCTGGCACAGCAGCCAGCACGGGATGTGGCCCCGCTCAGCATCGGCCACACCCAATGGCTACAATCCGACATCCTAAAAGAAGAACGGAGACTGAACATCTACTTGCCCCCTGGGCTTGACACCACTGCCACCTATCCTGTGCTTTACCTCTTGGACGGCAGCATGCACGAAGACTTTATGCACATCTGTGGGCTGTTGCAATTTTTCAACCTACAGTTCAAAATGCCGCCGGCCATCGTAGTAGGCATTGCCAATGTAGACCGCAAACGGGACTTCACCTTTCAGACTTATGATCAGGAGTTGCTTAAAGATTTGCCCACAGCGGGGGGCTCTGCCCCTTTCATACGCTTCGTGGCGGAAGAACTACAGCCGTTTATCGAAAAACATTACCCCGCCAATACAGAACGCTACCTCATTGGGCAATCGCTCGGAGGGCTGCTGGCTTCGGAGATCCTGTTAAGAAACCCTCAGCTGTTCAGCCACTACTTCATCATCAGCCCCAGTCTGTGGTGGGACGATGAAAGCCTGCTGGACGAAGCCCCTGCACTGCTCCAACAACAACAGTTGGACAAGCTTTTCGTGTACCTCTCAGTAGGAGGAGAAGAACACCCTGTCATGGTCAAAGACGCCAAGCGGCTGTACAAGGTACTGCGCGAAGTACAAGATCCTGGCTTCCAGCTGCAGTTCAACCTCATGCCTGAAGAGAACCACGCGACCATTCTGCACCAGAGCATATACGATGGCCTGCTTCACCTTTTCCCTTACCAAGAGGAATAGCCGCCGTGAAAAAAATCAGGCCACGGGTACTCCGTAGCCTGATGGAACATGGTTTGACCAACGTTAAAATTAAAACAGGATCTTTATTCCCCTTGCCCCAAAGAATAGGCCCGCTGCCTATTGATTTGGTACAAGTTCTCTATCTTGATGAAATTCAGCCCGGCCGTAGTCAGCCGCTGCATCAGCCCCAATATGTCAGTGTAGCCAATGGGGCCCTCAGTGGGGGTAAACCGGCAGCGCCAATGATCGGTGCAGAATGTCTCCGGAAAACCGCCAGGGTATACTTTCACGCCCCGGTTGGTTATCATCTTGAGCTTTAGCTCTGGTCCTGCGAGCTCTTCCAGCATTTGCCCCAGCACATTGGGATCGCGGTCTGCCGCTGCCCAGTCTAGGAAAACATCCACTCCGTCCAGCTGTTTATCGGCTCCTTTGTAAGGGGCTACCTTCACCTCTATTGGTTTAGCTTGGCTGCCCACTGCAGGTGAAAAGTGCTTGGGCGACCTTCCCAGCCGCTCGATGACGGCATCGGCAAACGCTTGAGTCCCGACCTTTCGGCGCGTATAGTTTTCGGAATAAAGGTCGGCAGTATGGATGCCATCCTCCAGAGTAGCCAGTAGGGCATTCTGCACCCGGGCAGCAATATCCCCTTTGCCCAAGTGGGCCAGCATCAGGCAAGCAGCATGGATCAAGCCTGAGGGGTTAGCAATATCTTTTCCTGCTATATCTGGGGCAGAGCCATGTATGGCTTCGAACATGGAAATCTTAGAGCCGATATTGGCCGAGCCGCCCAGGCCGACAGAGCCTGCTACCTGTGCTGTTATATCCGAGACGATATCCCCATACAAATTGAGGGTGACCACCACATCGAACTGCTCCGGACGGTCAGCCAGCATCGCAGCACCTATATCGATGATGAAATGATTGTTTTCGATATCAGGGTACTCTTGGGCCACCTCATCAAATACTTGATGGAAAAGGCCATCGGTATGCTTCATGATGTTGTCCTTAGACATGCAAGTGACCTTTTTCCGGCCGTTGGCCCGTGCGTATTCAAAAGCGTAACGGATGACCCGCTCGCAGCCTGGGCGGGAAACCAGCTTCAGGCACTGTACCACTTCGGCAGTCTGCTGATGCTCAATGCCTGCGTAGAGGTCCTCTTCATTTTCACGGACGATGACCAGGTCCATATTGGGGAAGTGGCTGGGCACGTAAGGGGTGTAAGCCCGGCATGGCCTAACGTTTGCAAACAAGCCCAGTGTTTTCCGGATGGTAACATTCAGGCTCTTGTACCCACTGCCTTGAGGCGTTGTAATAGGGCCTTTCAGAAAAGCCCGGTTATTGCGCAAGGCTTCCCAGGCTTCTGGGGCTATGCCCGATGCATGCCCGTCGAGGTATACTTCTTTTCCTATGCGGACACGCTCGTAGGCCAGCCCGGCGCCAGCGGCATCCAGTACCCGGAGCGTTGCCTTCATGATCTCAGGGCCTATGCCATCGCCATAAGCCACTGTGATGGTATCTGCCGAAGCCGGTGCTTGCCCGCCTGCAGATTGGGGCTGCAGTGCGCTACCGCTGTCCATGGTGGGCTGATTGTTATTCCATTGCTCTTTCATGATAGTTGGGTTCTATTTTATAGAAGTTTTACTATCAACAACAGCAGCAAAATCCTGTTCGTGCCAAAGTATATTATTTTCCAATTGGTGAACAACTGGGCGGCAGCCCAACTTTCTTAAATAAAACGCCAAGCCATGACCAATCCTCTAAAGTGGGCCAACCTGGGAGGCCTTCTCCTTGTCTTGCTCCTCAACACCCTTGCCAATACTCTCCCGATCAATGGGCTGACGACCGGAGAGCTCTCTGCCTTATACCCCAACAGGTTTGTCCCTGCGGGCTTTACCTTCAGCATTTGGGGCGTCATTTATTTAGCCCTTGTCGGTTTTGTTGCCTTTCAATTCCGTCCGGCGGGCAATCGCCTTAGAGATAGTATAGGACAGTGGTTTTTCCTGTCCTGCTTGGCCAATGCTTCCTGGATCCTTGCCTGGCACTATATGCAGCCCATATTAGCGCTGCTTATTATGCTATTCTTGCTGTGGTCATTGGTGCAGATCTACCTTAGGGTCACAGCCCTGCCCTTTCGGGAAAACTGGCCCGGCATCCTTCCTTTCCAACTCTATCTTGGGTGGATCTGTATCGCAACGATTGCCAATACGACAGCAGTGCTGACTTACGCTGGCTGGGATGGCGGAGGGCTGGCGCAGGCCACTTGGGCAGCGATCATGGCAGCTGCAGGCACAGCAATCGGCCTGTTTTTTCTGGTGCGGTATAAGGATATCGCCTTTGGGCTGGTAGTACTCTGGGCCCTGTACGGCATTTATTCCGGGCAGGCAGAAGGCGGCCTGTTGCAGGAGACGCTGCAGTTTGCCATGGGCATCACAGGGGGCGGGGTAGCCGGCATCTTGCTGAGAAACCTACTTCCCGGAAAAAAAATTAAAAAAACAAGCTGACACACGAACCAAAGAGCTTTGTGTTTGTCCATAATAGTAACACTATCAAGCAAGCGGGTTTACCTGCTTGTCCTAACCTTATAGCCCAAAAGAATTATTAGAGTTGTGCTTTCAGTATGCAGTAGTATGGTGCTGCCCGGGTTGTTCCGGGCAGCTTTTTTTTTTGCGCTGGCCGAAAAGTCATCCCGCCTGGTAGAGCATGCTGCAACCTCAACGGAAAATAGGTGTACTTGGACAAACCTGCCGAAGCCTCAAAATGGGCAGCTTCCGCCAAAAAACATTAAACGTGAACCAAAATGCCGCTTGCGTTTGTGCTTTTCGGGCTTTACAGCCTGGCATCGGCCTAGCGCTGCGAAGGGGTTTAAGAGCTAGTTAGGATTTTACCCTTCGGGCTGCTCTTGCCGAATTTTGTCCTGCTCTTCGTTGTTCTTCGGTCACGTAGCTAAGGCTATGTTCCCTCATCACGCCTCGATCAGGGCAAAATTTGGCTGCGTTCGCTCCAAAAGCAAAATCCTATCTAGCTCTAAGCCCGATAGGGCCGAGCGGACAGCGAGCCCCGGAGCATAGCGGCACCTGCCCGCAGGCAGGGGCAGGCCCCTCACATTGTGCAGGGGCAAGCACTCAAAAAACGGCAATCTGGTTTGCGGCTACAATACTTTAGGGACCGGCTTCCGCACTATATTTCATAAGGGCCGCTAAACTCAAATTCAGCGGCTTTGCCAGGGCCCTGCCGGCCATGCTAGCACAGCATACAGGGCAAACCCTTGATTTTCAAAACAAACCTAACCCAAACAAGCGTTTAAGCATGACTCCCTGGCTACACCTTTTCCTACTGGCTCTGATCTGTGCTGCCCCGCTCGGCGCAGCTACCCCTGAGGGGCCGCCCCCTCTTCGGCGGGTCCTTCCACCGTTACTGGTGGAGGGCGAACAAATTAGCCCCTACACCATACGCGCCCCCTTCGAGCTAGCAGGCCACCTCATCCTCATTCAGGCAGAAGTAGCTGGGCAGTCGGGCAATTTCATCCTCGATACAGGTTCGGAAGCCCTCATCCTTAATGCAGCCCACTTTGCGGGAGGCGTGGAGCAGCCCATGCTGGCCTCTACAGGCACCACGGGGCGGGTGGAAGGCGTGCGCGTTACAGCGGTAAGCGACCTGGCGATTGATAGTTCCCGTATGGAACGTCTTGGAGCGCACGTTATAGATTTGAGGCATATTGAAGAAAAAAAACACATCCGGCTGCTTGGCATTATCGGTTATGATGTCATTAAAGCGTACGAGCTGCTGATTGATTTCCAGCTTAGGCAGCTGACCCTGACTCAGCTAGACCGCCTTGGCAACCGGCTTGACAGCCTGGCCATTTATGATGCAGCTACCGACAGCCTGGAAGCCAGGCTACAGGACCATATCCTGGCTATTGAAGGCGAGGTTGACGGCCATAGCGTTACCTTTGGGCTAGACTCTGGCGCTGAGCTCAATCTGATCGACAAGCGGGCAGGGCGAAAGGTGCTACAACATTTCCAGCCCAACCGGCGGGCGGTACTGCACGGCATGGCGGGGAGCAAAGGGGTAGAAGTCATAGCCGGCAAGCTGTATCATTTCAGTAGCGGGAAGCAGCGCTGCTCGGGCATGCGCACCATACTGACCAATATGGCCGAGCTGAACCACAGCTTTGGCTCCCGGCTTGATGGGCTTATTGGGTACGAATTCCTAGTTACCCGCAGGACCATCCTCAACTATAAACGTGAAAAACTATATTTTCTGCCATGGTACACTACTGCTCCAAAACCTTAGCCCGGCGGCCCATCATGCTGTGGCTCTTCTGCCTGGCGCTGCCCTGGCCTATCATCGCACAGGACTCCCTGTCCTACCGGGCTTATTATATGGATGGGGAAGAAGTCGTTTTCGAATTCAACCGGCAATATTTTAGCGAAGTGACCCGGCATGGCAGCCATGCGCAAACCGAGTTTGAGGGGCTAGCGATCGAATCGGTCGCCCTTTCCGGATCGTTCAACGATTGGTCTGTGGATGGGTGGGAAATGGATGAGATTGGGCCAGGCCTTTATCAGCTGCGCAAATCAGTGCAGGACTTCAACGACCACTTTACCTGGGCCTTCAAGTTTGTCATCAATGGTGCCTATTGGGCAGAGCCCGACCCTGCGTACATCAGCAAAGCAGACATTATTCAGTCTGGCCCGTTCTGGAGCTCCATTTACAACCATAAGCTGCAACTGCTGCAGCCGGTACAAGGAGGGAACGCCTGTTTTGAGCTTAAAGGGCCCCCCAAAGCAGCCCAGGCCATCTTGACCGGCACTTTTATAGATTGGTCTGAAGACGGGCTGCCTATGCAGTGGACGGGGCAGGGCTGGGAGCTTTGCCTAGAGCTCCCAGCTGGCACCTACGAGTACAAATTTATTGTAGATGGCGAATGGCTGCACGATCCTGCCAATGAAGAGACACGCCCCAACGAATACCACACCCTCAATTCTGTCCGCCATATTTCTAAACCCTGTAGTTTCTTTCTGCCGGGCTACGAGAACGCTTCTTCCGTCCGTTTAGCGGGTTCCTTCACGCAATGGGAAACCGGGGCTATCCTTATGCAGGCTGTGCCCGGAGGATGGGAAACCACAGTAGAGCTCGGCGGGGGCAAGCATACTTACAAATTCATCGTTGATGGGGAGTGGGTGAACGACCCTTCCAACCCCTTCAGGGAGTACGACCGCGATGGGCATCTGAATTCCGTCCTCCGTATGGAATAGCCCGCTGATTTTCCTTGGCAGTCATCAGACAGGTCTTTATCTTTAGCAGCTGCGCAGCCGCCCCTTTAGCAAGGGCGGTGCCAGGCCGTGGCAGCAAGGCTGCACCTTTTGATGACAAAAAACTAAACTATGTCTGACAACAAAGTCATTTTTTCCATGGAGGGCGTCTCCAAAACCTTTGCCCCTGGGAAGAAAGTGCTCAATAACATCTGGCTCAGCTTTTTCTATGGCGCTAAAATCGGGGTACTCGGGCTCAATGGCTCCGGCAAATCGACCTTGCTCAAAATCATAGCTGGCAAGGACGAGAACTACGAAGGGAAAATTCATTTTGATGGCACCTACAAAATCGGCCTGCTCGATCAGGAACCGGAGCTTGATGCCAACAAGACAGTGCGCGAAGTAGTCGAAGAGGGCGTTCAGGATGTCGTAGACCTGCTAAAGGCCTATGAAGCCATCAACCTGAAGTTCTCAGAGCCCATGAGCGATGACGAGATGAACAAACTGATTGAACAGCAAGGGGAAATGATGGAAAAACTGGAGCACCAAAACGCTTGGGAGCTCGACAACCGCATCAATACGGCGATGGAAGCCCTGCGGTGCCCGCCCGATGATGCACCGGTCAGCGTACTCTCTGGTGGGGAGCGCCGACGGGTAGCCCTGGCGAGGCTGCTGCTCAGCAATCCGGATATCCTGCTCCTTGATGAGCCGACCAACCACTTGGATGCCGAGTCGGTCCACTGGCTAGAGCAGTACCTCAAAAATTTCCAAGGGACGGTCATTGCCGTTACTCACGACCGCTACTTCCTTGATAATGTAGCGGGGTGGATCCTGGAGCTCGACCGGGGAGAAGGCATTCCCTGGGAAGGGAACTACTCCAGCTGGCTGGAACAGAAGGCTAAGCGCCTGGAACAGGAGGAGAAAACAGAAAGCAAGCGGAGAAAGACCCTCCAACGGGAACTGGAATGGATCAAGATGGCACCTAAGGCTAGGCAGGCCAAAGGGAAAGCCCGCCTCAACGCCTATGAAAAGCTGGCCGGAGAGGAAGCCAAAGCCAAAGAAGCCAAGCTGGAGCTCTATATCCCTGCGGGCCGCCGCTTGGGCGATAATGTGATACAGCTCGACCAAATCTCCAAAGCTTATGGCGAGCGCACTCTTTTTGAAAACTTCAGTCTGGATATCCCGAAAAATGCCATTATTGGCATTATCGGGCCCAATGGCGCTGGCAAGTCTACCCTGTTCCGTATCATCATGGGGAAGGAACAGCCTGATAGCGGTAGTGTGACTATAGGGGAAACCGTTGACCTCTCCTACGTAGACCAAAGCCACGAGCAGCTGCAAAATGGAGAAAAGACGGTATACCAAGCCATTTCTGGCGGCAATGAAAACCTAGAGATCGGTAATCATGTCATGAATGCCAGGGCCTATATCAGCAGGTTCAACTTTACGGGGCAAGACCAGCAGAAAAAGCTGGGCGTACTGTCGGGAGGAGAGCGCAACCGGGTACACCTCGCTATGACCCTCAAGGAGGGGGGCAACGTGCTCCTGCTCGATGAGCCCACAAACGATATTGACGTGAATACACTGCGAGCACTGGAAGATGCCGTAGATAATTTCGCAGGCTGTGTGTTGGTCATCTCGCACGACCGGTGGTTTATCGACCGCCTCGCCACCCACATCCTTTCCTTTGAATACGACGAGCAGCCCGTTTTCTTTGAAGGCAATTACTCTCAATTCGAAGCCATGAGAAAGGCAGAACAGGGCGATCAGAAGTCTAAGCGTCCTCGCTTCAAAAACGTTATCAACCGATAAACAGCAGGGGCAGGCTCTTAGAGCCTGCCTTTTTACTAAGGCGCAAACCAGATTGTCGTTTTTTTGCTTGCCCCCTCCACATGGATGGGGGCCTGCCCCTGCCCAACGGGCAGGTGCCGCTATGCTCCGGGGCTCGCTGTCCGCTCGGCCCTACCGGGCTTACACCCCTGCGCAGCGCTAGGCCAATGCCAATCTGGAGCCCCTTTTCCTATGGCTTTCCCCAAATAGGCAAAGGGTCTTCTTCCTTCCCCCTAGCATTGATAAGCTCGAAATGAAGGTGGGGGATGGTATGCCGGGCATTTCCAGTATTCCCGACCGTGCCCAATACCTGGCCCCGGCTCACCCAATCTCCTTTTTCTACGTGGATTTCATGCAGGTGAGCATAGTAAACTTTCACGCCACCAGCCAAACGCAGCCAGATCTGCCGCCCGCCATTCCCCTTGTCTGCTGTCCGGAGAACTTCAGCATCAGCAACGGCAAGGACCGGGGCCCCTCGGCTTGCACGGATGTCAATCCCCTTATGTGCCCTTGCGCCGCCACTCCGGGGGTCGCCAAAAAAAGAGATCACGTCCCGGGGGCCTGCCCCTGCCACGGGGAAAGCCAATATCGGCAAGGCCTCTGCAATATCCTCAGCAGCAGAGATAGGCACAGCTGCCGGGCTGAACATCCGCCTGCGGGCTTCCGTTTCAATTTGGTATTCAAAGCGGCTCCGGCTACCCCAAAAGACCAGAGGCCCAAAAGCCAAGGCTAGAAGAAGGGCTGCCCCAAGTAGGTTCCAATCTTGTCCTTTCATCAGTTGCCATAACTCTCCGGGGCTCCCAAATATTGTACGCTGCAGCCAGGCAATACAGCCTAAAAGGGTGAGATAATTCGCTGAAGAGTGGTTACCTATCCTTAGCTTTGGCGTCAAGAAAAACACGTTTACTTCACAAAAAACAATCTAATGACCAACAACACGACCTGGCTATTCACCATAGCCTTTTTGCTTTCTGCACCTTTGGCACTTTTATCGCAGACAGCCGAAGAGCTGGCAGCCGAGAAAGCCCAAAAGAGCCAACAACTTGATTCCCTCAAAAAAGAGCTGAAGGCCCTCACCAAATCGGTCAACAACCTGGAAACGGACGTGGCAAGCCTGACTGATCAGCTGACCCCTTACCCGCGCTGGAAAAAAGGGCTGCTCGCCAATCTGGGCTTCAACTTTTCGTCTTTCGATTCTTGGCTGCCAAAAGAGCAGCCAAATACCTCGGCCATCAATATCGGGTTTACCACCAATGGCTTCATCAACGGGGATTGGGAAAATGCATTCTGGCGCAACAACGTTAACCTCACTCTCGGATGGCTCAAGTTTGATGACAAAGACAACCCGGATGATATCGACCGCTTCCAAGTTTCAGCGGATGCCCTGAACATGACCTCCCTCTATGGCTACAAACTCTCTCCTAAATTTGCCATCTCAACGCTTGGAGAATACCGGACTTCCGTCTTGGAAGGCAAGTTCAACAACCCTGGATACCTCGACCTGGGCTTAGGTGCAACCTGGACCCCTATCCCTGATCTAGTTGTGGTCATGCACCCGCTCAACTACAATTTCGTCTTCTCAGACGAAGCGTTCAGCTATGAGTCCTCCCTTGGCGCCAAAATTGTAGCGGATTACACCAAGCGGATTGTAAAGGGGCTGAATTGGAAATCCAACTTCTCTGCTTTCCTGAGCTATGAAGACGGAGACTTTTCCAACTACACTTGGGTCAATACCTTCAGCACGGCTTACAAAGGGATAGGCATTGGGCTAGACATCGGGCTTAGGAGCAACAAACAGGAAGCCATGGCTGCTGAACTGGAAGACAACCCACTGCAAGCTTACTATATCTTAGGCATTACCTATGCCCTGAGCTCCAACTAAGCACCTATTTGGAGCTCGTCCTTATTGCAAATCAACACTTGATAAACCGGGCGTGAACCAAAATGTCACAGGCGTTTATGCTTTTGGGGCTCTAGCCTGGCATTGGCCTAGCGCTGCGAAGGGGCGGCAGGCCTGATAAGGCCGAGCGGGCAGCGAGCCCCGGAGCATAGCGGCCCCTGCCCTCACGGCAGGGGCAGGCCCCCAAAAAAACAACAATCTGGTTTGCGCCCGATAAACCTGGCTTCGCGTGTTGGGATTTTGGCCTTCTAATCAAAAAATTGTCCCGCTGTCTAGCGGGACAGACCGATTACTAAAGTCCCAACACGCTCTTAATTTATAGCCCGCTGAACTCAAGTTTAGTGAAGAGGCCCGTTGCCGGGGAATAACCCCTTGATTTTCACAATAAATCCACTCTAAACAAGCCCTTATACCCCTCTTCAGCGCTTAAAGGCGCACCAACGAAAAGGGGCAGGCTTCTTGCGAAGCCCGCCCCTTTTTTTCGTTTTGTTAAGCAGGTAAAAGCCAGATGAGGCCTATTCCTCTTCTTCAGCAGCGGCAGCTGTAGCCGTAGCAGCTGTAGCAGCAGTTGCAGCAGCAGCGGCGCCTTTGCCAGAGCCACCACGACGGCGGCGGCGGCGTCCGCCACCCTGAGATTTCCCGGCAGTGTACACTTCGTTGAAGTCAACGAATTCAATCATGGCCATTTCAGCTGCATCGCTGCGGCGGAAGCCAGTCTTGATGATGCGTACATATCCACCTGGGCGGTCACCGACTTTTGCAGATATAGCGCTAAACAACTCCGTTACAGCTTCCTTATTTTGCAGATAGCTGAAAACTACCCGGCGGGAATGCGTGGTGTTGTCTTTAGATTTGGTTACCAGAGGCTCAACATACTTGCGCAAAGCTTTAGCCTTTGCGAGCGTTGTGTTGATACGCTTGTGCTCGATCAGTGCGCAAGCCAGGTTGCGCATGAGTGCGCGGCGGTGGCCTTCCTTACGGCCAAGGTGGTTGAATTTCTTTCCGTGTCTCATTGGAAAAATGACTTCGTGACACGATCTGAGCGAAGCTATTCAAAGCGTGGACCACAGGCCGGTCCTCTAGGCATCAGATGGTTATCACAGGTTATAGAATAAAGCACGATAAAAGTGCTGCCTGTAATATAAAATAAGGGCATGCTGTAGATACTGTGCCAGCCGCCCTTATTGTCTTATTATTCTTCTTCGAGCTTGTACTTAGACAAGTCCATGCCAAAAGTAAGCCCTTTATCCTGCAGGAGCTCTTCAATCTCAACCAAAGACTTTTTACCGAAGTTGCGGAACTTCAGCAGCTCGTGCGTATCATAGCGCACCAGCTCAGCCAAGGTATTGATTTTAGCAGCTTTCAGGCAGTTGTAAGCCCGGACAGACAGGTCGAGGTCTTCGAGGGAAGTTTTCAGCAGTTTGCGCATATGAAGGATATGCTCATCTACAATATTCTCCTCGCGGGTAGCTGCATCGTCGAAGGTGATATTTTCATCTGTAATCAGCATAAGGTGCTGAATCAGGATACGAGATGCTTCTTTGATGGCCTCCTCCGGGTGGATAGTACCGTCCGTTTTCACATCGATAGAGAGCTTCTCGTAGTCAGTACGCTGCCCAACACGCGTATTCTCAATGCGGTAAGCCACATTTTTGATAGGCGTATAGATAGCATCCACAGGGATGACACCAATAGGTGCATCTTTAGGCAGGTTTTCGTCAGCAGGGACATATCCCCGCCCTTTGGTGACCGTAAGCTCCACTTCGAGGTTGACGAAAGGCTCCATTTGGCAGATGAGCAAGTCGGGGTTCATGATTTTGAAGACATTGGTATGCTCTTCAATATCCCCGGCCCGGAATTCTTCCTTGCCATTGATGGTCAGGTAGACCTTCTCGGTAGTGATATCTTCGTCACTGATGAGTTGCTTGAGGCGAACCTGTTTCAGGTTAAGGATAATCTCAACCACATCCTCTACCACACCGCGGATAGTCGCAAACTCATGCTCAACGCCAGCAATACGGACGGCGGAGATGGCGAAACCCTCGAGGGAAGACAGCAGAACGCGACGCAGGGAATTGCCTACGGTTTGACCAAAGCCCGGCTCAAGGGGTTTGAATTCAAAAAGCCCTTCGAAGTCGTTGGCTTTCTGCATTACGATCTTGTCCGGCTTCTGGAAGTTAAGAATGCTCATATGTATAGACCTGTGTGCTTTGTAAGGAATAAAAATAGGCATTTTACATAAATGCCATATGACGGCTAAAAGTGCCTTCCTTTCGAAAGGCACTTTTGAACCGTCTATATTATATGTGTATTGTAGTGAGTTACTACCACAATGACATTACTTAGAGTAAAGTTCAACGATCAGCTGTTCGTTGATTTTTTCTGGGATTTGCTCGCGCTCAGGATAGCCCAAGAACTTCCCTTCCATGGTGTCAGGGTTGAACTCCAGCCATCCGAACTTCCGCACATCAGACTTGGCCCCTACGGCATCCTTAACGATTTCCAAACCCTGTGAGCGGCCACGGATACCAACGGTATCGCCAGGGCGGAGCTGACAGGAAGGCACGTTGGTCACTACCCCATTCACAACCACGTGGCGGTGAGAAACCAGCTGACGTGCAGCACGGCGGGTAGGCGCAAGGCCAAGGCGGAAGATGGTGTTGTCCAGACGCGCTTCGAGCAGCTGAAGCAGTACTTCACCTGTGACGCCGTCGTTGCGGTTGGCACGATCAAATAAGTTGCGGAACTGACGCTCGAGCACACCATAAGTGTACTTCGCTTTTTGCTTTTCCATCAGCTGCAGAGCATAGTCAGACTTCTGCTTACGCCGACGGCCGTTGCCATGCTGCCCCGGAGGGTATTTCTTACGCTCGAAAGATTTGTCCGCACCGTAAATGGCCTCGCCGAACGCTCTTGCTTTCTTTGTCTTTGGACCAGTATATCTCGCCATCTGAATAAACTATTTTCGATTGATTAAACCCTTCTGCGCTTAGGAGGACGGCAGCCGTTGTGAGGCACTGGAGTAACGTCCTTGATACGCAATACTTTGATACCTGCAACATCAATTGCACGGATTGCAGCCTCACGCCCGGAGCCAGGCCCCTTGACGTAAACCTCTACAGAACGCAAGCCGGCATCATAGGCCACGCGGGAAGCGTCTGCAGCAGCTACCTGAGCAGCGTAGGGTGTATTCTTCTTAGAGCCCCGGAATCCAGCTTTACCAGCAGAAGCCCAAGAGATAACCTGACCTTTTTTGTTGGTCAGGGAGATAATGATATTGTTGAAGGATGCTTGGATATAAGCCATTCCTTCAGACTCTACCTTTACATTCCTTTTTTTGACTTTCTTAGCCGTTTTTCCTTTTCCCTTTGCCATTGTGGTTGGAATTTATTTAAAGGTTCGCCAATACAGCGGATGCACGCTTTCCTACAGCGCCATCGTGTGCGAAGCGATAATGATTACTTGGTTACCTTCTTCTTGTTCGCAACAGTCTTACGCTTACCTTTACGGGTACGTGCGTTGGTCTGTGTACGCTGGCCACGAAGAGGGAGCCCTCTACGGTGGCGCAACCCACGGTAACATCCGATATCCATCAGGCGCTTAATGTTAGACTGTACTTCTGAACGCAACTCACCTTCGACAGTATGCTCTTCCGTGATAATACTGGAAATCTCACGCACGTTCTCGTCTGTCCAGTCCTGAACCTTGATGTTCTCGTCTATGCCTGCTTGCTGTAGGATATAAGCAGCCTTGGAGGTGCCAATACCGTAAATGTAAGTCAAGCTGATGATACCGCGCTTGTTGCGAGGCAGGTCAACACCTACTATACGAGCCATTTGTAGCTATTTAATTATTCAGGTAATGCAACTTCAGCGGGCTACTGATTAGCCTTGACGCTGCTTAAACTTTGGATTCTTCTTGTTGATGATGTAGATCTTGCCCTTGCGACGGACAATCTTACAATCTGCTGAGCGCTTCTTGACCGATGCTCTAACTTTCATAACAAACGTTTTTCAGGTTGATCAATTGCAAGGTGCAATGCTGCTTATTTGTAACGGTAAGTGATCCGCCCACGTGTCAAATCATATGGGGAAATCTCAACCGCAACTTTATCGCCTGGTAAGATCCGAATGTAGTTCATCCGCATCTTGCCCGAAATAGTGGCTACGATTTCATGGTCATTCTCTAGACGGACGCGGAACATTGCATTCGATAATGCTTCCTCAATAATCCCGTCTTGTTTGATAAGATTTTTCTTAGCCATACTTCAATTTTCGGTGTGCAAAGATAACTATTTTTTATTGACTTCCACGCTTCGGGATACAAAAAATCGTATTCCTCAGCAAGTTAGGGCTTTGCCCCGGCCTACCTGATCAACCCTGAAGTGCCTCTGCTACCACACCGACGTAGCGTACATTCGGGTTTTTAGATATTGCCTCCTCGACCACGCTGTGGTCCGAAAGCTTTACCGTGCCAGTTGTCAGTACCGCAACGGAATGCTCATAATGAGCTGAGGGCAGGCGGTCTTTAGCAAAAATGGTCCATCCATCTCGCTCTGTGCGCACTTCTTTGCGCCCCAGATTGACCATTGGCTCGATTGCAATAACCAGGCCATGCTTGAGGACAGCCCCTCTGCCCCTTTTGCCATAGTTGGGCACTTCCGGCCCTTCGTGCAAGTCGCGCCCAATACCGTGACCTACCAATTCTCGGACTACTCCGTAGCCATGCTCGCGCTCAACATATTGCTGCACTGCAAAGCCTATATCACCTAGGCGCGCCCCCACTACAGCAGCCTCTATCGCTTTGTAAAGAGAGGTATTCGTAACCCGGCAGAGCTCCATCACTTCCTCCTTTACCTCCCCTATCGGAAAGGTGAAGGCCGAATCGCCATGAAAACCATTGAGCTGTACCCCACAATCCACAGAAACGATGTCGCCATCTTGGAAGACCTGATCTTTATTGGGAATGCCATGCACTACCTGCTCATTGACAGAGACACATAGGCTTCCAGGAAACCCCTGATAGCCCTTAAAGGAAGGAACGCCACCGTGGTCTCGGATCAACTCTTCTGCAGCCTTGTCTATTTCCGCCCCTGTCATCCCAGGCCGCAACATACTGCCCACGTGGGCCAAGGCTTTGCAGACTACTTCATTGCTCTTTTTCAAAAGCTCAATCTCTTCATCCGTCTTGTAGAAAACCATTCCCATCTATCCTGCAAGATTAAGTACTGAACTGCCCGCTCTAAAACGGGCTGCTTCTAATAAGAATGAAAGAGGAAGCAGGTGCAATGCTGCAGCCCCGTCTCCTCTTAGCACCATACCGCCTCAGCGCCATAGGCACTGAGGCGGTACAGTATCTGACTAACAGCCTAAGCTGATCAATGTTTGCACATGGCTAGCACACGGGCCATAGCCTATTTTACATGTTTGCGCCAATCCCCTGCATACGGCTGCGGCCCTGAATTTTGCCAGACTTGACGAGGCCGTCATAACGGCGCATCAGCAAGTGGCTCTCAATTTGCTGCAGCGTATCCAATACAACTGCTACCAAAATCAGGAGGGAAGTGCCACCGAAGAACATCGCAAATGCGATGTTCACACCGAAACCAGCTGCAAAAGCAGGGAGGATCGCAATCAGGCCAAGGAAAATAGAGCCTGGGAGCGTGATACGAGTCGTAACCGCATCGATAAAATCAGCTGTTGGCTTTCCTGGCTTGATGCCAGGGATGAAAGCATTCTGCCGCTTCAAGTATTCAGCGTATTGCTGTGGGTTTACCAGCAGGGCGGTATACACGTAAGTGAAAAGCACCACCAAAACAAAGTAAATCACATTGTAAGGTGCTGAAGTAAAGTCGTTCAACGCACGGAGCACAGGGTTGGTAGCCAGATCGCTTCCCTCGCCAGCAATGAACTGGGCTGCAGTAGCCGGAAGGAACATCAATGCCTGAGCAAAGATGATTGGCATAACACCTGAAGCATTTACCTTGAGCGGGATATAATCCCTTGCCCCAGCTTGTGGCATCTGATTAGCCCCACGGCCGACCATCCGTTTAGCAAACTGAATGGGTATCCGGCGTACTCCCTGAACAATCAGTACAGTAGCCATGACGATAGCAAACAAGGCTGCCATTTCCAGTACAAAGATGATAAGGCCATTATTTTCCAGCTGAGACTGGAATTCGAAAATCAGCGCTTGAGGCAAAGTTGCGATAATCCCTACTGTGATAAGCAGAGAGATGCCGTTGCCGATCCCTTTGTCTGTAATCCGCTCGCCCAGCCACATAGCGAAGACCGTACCGGAGGAGAGGATAATGATATTAGAAATCCAGAACACACCAAGCGGTATGCGTGGGTCAACAGCCCCGAGGCTGTTGATGTAGGTCAGGTACCCACCGCCCTGTACCAGCGTGATCGCTACGGTAAGGATACGGGTAATCTGGTTGAGCTTTTTACGGCCCGATTCGCCTTCTTTCTGCTGAAGGCGCTGGAAATAAGGCACCGCAAAGCCCATCAGCTGAATGATAATGGAAGCGGTGATGTAAGGCATGATACCCAGTGCAAAAACAGCTGCATTGTTGAATGCCCCGCCTGTAAAGACATTGATCAGCCCGAGCAGGTCATTTGGAGTGCTGTTGTTCTGAGTTGCATTATCCAGAACTTCCGGAATCACACCTGGCAGGACCACGTATGATCCAAACCGGAAAACCAAGAGCATCCCCAAGGTAAAGAGGATGCGATTCCTCAGCTCCTTGATTTTCCAGATGTTCTGTAGAGTAGTGATAAACTTTTTCATCTGCAATAATTTAATGCCATTCTACCTCTGATGTGGCTAGCCACAAGGTAACCACTTTTCCACTTCCTCAAGAGCCCAAAAGCCCTATTATTAATAAAGCGCTGACAAAAGCAGCGCAATATTAGTTAACCTTAAGCAACTGTAGCGGTACCGCCTGCAGTCTCGATGGCCTGCTTGGCGCTGGCAGAGAATGCGTGAGCGTGCACTTCTAGTTTCGACTTCAGCTCGCCAGCCCCAAGGACTTTAAAGAGCTCGGTTTTAGTCAGAATGCCATGCTTGACAAGCGCCTCCTGATCTACTTTGGTCAGGCTATACTTATCAGCGATGCTCTGAAGGCGTTCCAAGTTGATTGCGGTATATTCCTTCCGGTTAGGGCTTTTGAAGCCAACCTTAGGCAGGCGCATTTGGATAGGCATCTGACCGCCTTCGAAATTGCGCTTATTTTTGAAACCGGAGCGGGATTTAGCGCCCTTGTGCCCACGTGTGGCGGTGCGGCCGTGGCCAGAACCGATACCACGCGCGATGCGCTTGCGCTTTTTCACTGCCCCTGCAGCCGGTTTTAAGCTATGAAGTTCCATTGCTAAATCGTTTATTCCCTCGAAGAATGACTGCAAAGATATCCGCAGTAACGGCCTTTGCAAACTTTTTCTATTGATTAAAATTAGCCAGCCTGTTCAACAGTGACAAGGTGGCTTACCTTATTGATCATCCCTTGGATCTGTGGTGTCAGTTCGACTTCCACAGACTGGCGGATTTTGCGGAGGCCCAGGGCTTGCATGGTAGCCTTCTGCTTCTTAGACCGATCAATAACGCTTTTGACCTGAGTGACTTTTACCTTACTCATTACTTCAGCTTTGTAGCCGATGAATGCCTTGTTGCTGCAAGTTTGTCCTGTGCAGCGGGCATCCTGCGGCCGGTGTTAACCGTTAAACAGTTTTTCGGTAGAAATATTGCGCTGCTTGGCAACGACTAAAGGGCTGCGCAGCTTAGTCAGGGCATCAATTGTTGCCTTAACCACGTTGTGCGGGTTGGAAGACCCCATAGACTTAGCCAATACGTTGTGGACGCCCGCGATTTCAAGAACAGCGCGCATCGCACCACCGGCAATTACACCGGTACCATCAGAGGCAGGCTTTATCAGTACACGGCCAGCACCATATTTCCCCTTTTGTTCGTGAGGGATAGTACCGTTGTGAAGAGGCACCTGAATGAGGTTCTTCTTGGCGTCATCGACTGCTTTGGAAATCGCCTCGGATACGTCCCGGGCTTTGCCCAAACCATGCCCAACGGTGCCATTTCCGTCTCCAACTACTACGATAGCAGCAAAGCTGAAGGTACGGCCACCCTTGGTTACCTTAGCAACACGGTTGAGGTTAACCAATTTTTCTTTCAGTTCTGTTTCAGCAGGCTTTACCCTGTTAGAGCTTCTCTTAGCCATTATAATTCTGCTTGTAGTTTTTTAAAATTTCAGTCCTCCTTCGCGAGCGCCATCAGCGAGTGCTTTGACTCTGCCGTGGTAGAGGTAGCCGCCACGGTCAAAAAGGACTGTTTCGATACCAGCTTCTTTGGCCCGTTCAGCAAGAAGCTTGCCTACTGCTTTAGACTGTTCGATCTTAGTGCCCTCATTGGAAATCGCATCTTCGCGAGAGCTCGCGGAGATGAGGGTAGTCCCATCGAGGTCATTGATGACCTGAACATAGATGGAGCGGTTGCTCCGGAAAATGTTCAGGCGCGGGCGCTGCGCAGTGCCCTTTACCTTATTACGGATGCGCCAGTGTATCCGCTTGCGTCGATTTCGCTTTGAAAATTGCATGACTTTCTATTTTGGCATTAGTGTAAGGGGAAAGCCCGAACCCAATGCCCTGATAATTTGAATTGCCTGATTATACCAATTAAGCGAGCCTCTGTGGATTTACTTACCAGCAGATTTGCCAGCCTTACGGCGGATGTACTCCCCTGCAAACCGGATACCTTTGCCTTTGTATGGCTCAGGCTTGCGGTAGCTGCGGATTTTGTTGGCGACCTCGCCCAAAAGCTGCTTATCATGAGACTCCAGGCGGATGCTAGGGTCCTTACCCTTTTCCATTGCAGTCGTCACCTTTACTTCATCGGGAAGTGCGAACATAATGGGGTGAGAATATCCTACTGAAAGCTCTAGCAGCTGGCCAGTGTTTGAGCAACGGTAACCAACGCCAACAAGCTGAAGCTCTTTCACAAAACCTTCTGTTACGCCAGTGACCATATTGCTCAGCAAGGCACGGTACAAACCATGCATGGCGCGGTGGCGCTTCTGTTCTGTTGGGCGGCTGATGGTAAGCGTTCCATCTTCTAAAGAGATGGAGAGGTCTGGATCGACCTGCTGCGTCAGCTCGCCTTTTGGCCCTTTTACGGTAACCAGGTTGCCCTTGCTAATGTCGATTGAAACACCGCTCGGTACACTGATGGGGGCTTTTCCTATCCTTGACATTTTTACTCTTTTTTTGGAGCGTTAAAACAGAATATAAGGTGGCACCTAGTAAACGTAGCAGAGTACCTCACCACCAACATTCTCTTCACGGGCCTGCTTGTCTGTCATTACCCCTTTGGAGGTAGACACGATAGCGATGCCAAGTCCGTTGATGATACGTGGGATTTCATCCACTTTGTAATACTTACGAAGGCCACAAGTACTGACCCGGCCCAGCTTCCGGATGACCGGCTGCTTGGTTTTGGGGTCATACTTCAGGGCGATACGGATAATACCCTGACCGAAATGAGCGTCGTCCTCAAATTTGTACTTGAGGATATACCCCTGATTATAGAGGATCTCTGTCATGCTCTTTTTGAGCTTAGAGGCAGGGATGTCAACGATGCGGTGGCCCGCCTGTTGTGCGTTGCGGATTCTAGTCAGATAATCTGCTATTGGATCTGAAACTGCCATTTTATCCTGATTATGTAGCCGTCAAAGACTCCTCGAAATACTATTGAGCCTGCAGACGGTCTGTGAATTGTCTTAATGATATGAGTTAGGACTTACCAGCTTGACTTGGTAACGCCTGGGATTTTGCCGTCTAGTGCCATTTCACGGAACTTAACCCGGCAAAGGCCAAACTGACGCATATAGCCCTTTGGGCGGCCAGTCAGCTTACAGCGGTTGTGCAAGCGGATAGGATTAGAGTTGCGGGGCAGCTTATCGAGCTCTTCCCAGCGGCCTTCTTCCTTAAGTTGCTTACGCAGCGCAGCATACTTGGCTACCAGCTTTTCTCTCTTGCGTTCGCGAGCGATGATTGATTTCTTAGCCATTTTTATAAAATTGCTGTGAGTAAGTTCGGATTAATTGCGTTGGTTCTTGAACGGCATGCCGAGCAGTTTGAGCAGTGCCAGAGCCTCTGCATCTGTCTTGGCTGTTGTCACTATAGTCACATCCATTCCTGTGATCTTGTTGACTTTGTCCAACTCGATTTCAGGGAAGATGATCTGCTCAGTGATGCCCATAGAGTAGTTTCCACGGCCATCGAAGCTCTTGTCGTTTACCCCGCGGAAGTCACGTACACGTGGGAGCGCCACGGTGATGAGACGGTCGAGGAATTCGAACATGCGGATGTCCCGTAAGGTTACACGGGCGCCGATAGGCATCCCTTCGCGCAGTTTAAAGTTAGAAACAGACTTGCGGGCTTTAGTTGAAACCGCACGCTGCCCAGCGATGGCGCTGAGTTCTTGTACTGCGTTGTCAACCAGTTTCTTGTCTTGGGTTGCTGCGCCAACACCTTGGTTGATGGCAACTTTGACCAAGCGGGGAACCTCCATGATAGAGCTGTACTGGAACTGTTCCATCAAGGCAGGCACAATCTCTTCCCGATACTTTTTCTTAAGTCTTGGAGTATAGCTCATTACTTAATGATTTCGCCGGATTTTTTAGAATAGCGGGTCAGCTTACCGTCGACCTCTTTACGGCCAACGCGGGTAGGCTCCCCACTTTTAGGGTCTACCAACTGTACGTTGGAGATGTGGATAGGCGCAGGCACCTCGTTAATGCCGCCAGGGTTATCCTGTGAAGGCCGAGTATGCTTTTTCACCATGTTTGCGTCTTCTACGATTACGCGGTTCTCCTTAGGAAGAACTTCGAGTACTTCGCGCACGCGCCCACGGTCTTTGTATGCACCTGCAATCACTATCACGCGGTCCCCTTTCTTGACCTTGAGCTTAGGGGTGAACCTTTTGCCTTGATGAGATTTCTTTTGCATTGTATCTTGACTTATGATCGCATTCAAAAATTCGTTAACTACAGTACCTCAGGTGCGAGCGATACAATACGCATGTAATCACGCTCACGGAGCTCACGGGCAACCGGGCCGAAGATACGAGTACCACGAGGCTCATCAGCTGCATTCAGCAGGACGACAGCATTGTCATCGAAGCGGATGTAGGAGCCGTCACGGCGGCGGATTTCCTTGCGGGTACGCACAACTACAGCCTTAGATACGCTGCCTTTTTTTACGTTGCCCCCAGGGGTCGCCTCTTTTACCGTAACCACGATCTGGTCACCAATAGAAGCGTATCGACGCTTAGAGCCTCCCAGTACACGGATACACAGTACTTCTTTCGCACCGCTGTTGTCCGCTACCCTTAACCTGCTCTCTTGTTGGATCATCGTTGTAAGGATTTATAGAAGTTATGGCTGGCAGGCATTACCCTATGTGGGCAGAGGCCTGTCCAGGCGCAATGATTGTTACTTGGCGCGCTCGATAATCTCTACGAGCCTCCAACGCTTACGCTTGCTCAATGGACGAGTTTCCATGATCCGGACAAGATCGCCTTCATTGCAATCGTTGTTCTCGTCGTGAGCTACGAATTTCTTACTTTTCTTGACGAATTTACCGTAGATAGGGTGCTGTAGCCTACGCTCGACAGAGACAGAAATGGTCTTGTCCATTTTGTTGCTCGTCACCAGCCCGACACGGGTCTTTCTCAGATTTCTTTCTTCCATTGTATTCGGTGGTTTGGAACCTTCCCAATAAATTACTACTTGCGCCGTCTGCGGGCGCGGATTTTAGAACGCTGGGCGATGGCTTCCGGCTCCGCAGCAGCAAGCTCGCGTCGACGGACCTCCGTGCGCAGCCGGGCGATGTCCCGGCGTACTTCGCGGAGGACAAGCGGGTTGTCCAGCCCCCGGATAGCGTGGTCAAACTTCAGCTTTTGGTACTGAGCTTCCGTGCTTGCCAGTTCGCTCTTCAGGTCTGCCTCAGCATAATCCTGTAGCTCCAGGTATTTTTTTGTTGCCATGATCTATTCCAAATTAAAGGGTCCTCAAAAAATTAGCCCGCATAATCGTAGCGCACAATGAACTTCGTGCGTACAGGCAGCTTCTGAGCAGCCAGGCGGAGCGCTTCCTGCGCTATATCCTTGGGTACACCATCAAGTTCAAAAAGTACACGGCCAGGCTTAACCTCAGCTACCCAGTGGTCAAGGGCTCCTTTACCCTTACCCATACGTACTTCCTGAGGCTTGGATGTGATAGGCTTGTCCGGGAAAATACGGATCCAGACTTTACCTTCACGCTTCATATAACGGGTCATCGCGATACGCGCGGCTTCTATCTGACGGTTGGTGATGCGGGATGCATCCATCGTCTTCAGGCCGAAAGAGCCAAAGTCCAACTGACTGCCCTTGTAGGCCAGCCCGCGGTTGCGGCCCTTCTGCTGCTTGCGATATTTCGTTCTTTTTGGCTGTAACATCTTACAATATGTTTAAACGTGCTACGTCAAATGAAAAGGCTGTACGTACCGTGCCCTGAAAAGCCCGGCAAAGGTACAGCGTTTTTCTGAAAAATTCTAGCGGCGGCGCTGATTTCTTCCGCCACCACGGCGTCCACCCCTGCGGTCACCACCACGGTCGTTGCTAGGCTTGCCGCTACCGCCACGCTCCTGTACGCCAGCGTGTGGAGAAAGATCAGGCTTGCCAAGGATTTCGCCCTTGCAAATCCAGACCTTGATGCCGATTTTACCATAAACCGTAAGGGCTTCCTTGAGGGAGTAGTCGATATCCGCACGGAAAGTGTGCAGCGGGGTACGCCCCTCTTTGTACTCCTCGCGGCGGGCCATGTCCGAACCGTTCAGGCGGCCAGCAATACGCACCTTGATGCCCTCAGCACCTGCACGCATGGTAGACTGAATGGCCATCTTAATGGCACGGCGATAATTGATACGAGCTTCCAGCTGCTTCGCAATAGACTCCGCCACGATGGCAGCGTCAAGCTCAGGCTTGCGGATCTCGATGATATTGATCTGTACATCCTTTCCAGTCAGCTTCTTGAGCTCTTCCCGGATGCGGTCAACCTCTTGGCCTCCCTTACCGATAATGATGCCTGGGCGGGATGTGTGGATGGTAACGGTGATGCGCTTCAGTGTGCGCTCGATTATGATCCTGGCAATACCGCCTTTGGAGATCCGCGCTTCGAGATAGGTACGGATTTTCTCATCCTCCACTACCTTCTCTGCGTAGTCCTTGCCACCGAACCAGTTGGAGTCCCAACCCCGGATGATGCCCAGGCGATTACCGATTGGATTTGTCTTCTGCCCCATATTTATGGAATTAGAATTTTTTTAATGGTTATTCTTCTACTGATTCTACTTCTACAGCATCCTCAGCCTGAGCACTTGCGCTCAGTTCAGCGCGGTTCGCCACAATCAGATTGACGTGAGTAGTGCGCTTGCGGATACGGTGAGCACGGCCGTGGGGAGCCGGGCGGAATCGCTTCAGCATACTGCCATCGTCGGCAGAAATAGCTTTGATAAACAAATCGTATTCATCCGCGCTCTCGCCTGTCTTTACTTCCCAGTTGGCTACAGCAGAAAGTACCAGTTTTTCAAGCCACACAGCGGCTTCCTTCTTCGTAAAACGAAGGATATCAAGAGCTTCCTCAGCGCTTTTTCCGCGTATCAAGTCCACAACCAGGCGCATTTTGCGCGCAGACATGGGGACACTTTTGAGTTTAGCTACTGCTTCCATTTTCTAAAATTTGCATTGCAGTTCCCCCCAACAGATGGGGCTTGCAACGTTAAAAAGATTACTTCTTACGGTTTCCGGAGTGCCCCTTGTAATTGCGGGTAGGAGCAAATTCGCCCAGCTTATGGCCCACCATGTTCTCAGTCACAAACACAGGAACAAAAGTTTTGCCATTGTGCACCGCGATAGTTTCGCCCACCATATCCGGATAGATCATGGAAGCGCGAGACCAAGTTTTGATGACGGTCTTTTTCTGAGAAGCTTTTGACTTCTCGACCTTGTCCATCAGCTTATGGAAAATGTAAGGTCCTTTTTTTATTGATCTTGCCATTGTTCTAATTGATTTAGAAGCTGACACCAGTGGTTGCATAGCCTGCCGCAGAAGGGGCGCCTATGCTGCCCGCCGGTTAGCGCCGCTTACCTGATTTACGTCGAGTAATAATGAGCTTGTTGGACTGCTTCTTCGGCTTACGGGTTTTCTGCCCTTTCGCCATCTGCCCGTTGCGGGAGCGTGGGTGCCCACCTGATGCGCGGCCTTCGCCACCACCCATTGGGTGATCGACAGGGTTCATCGCTACACCACGTGTGCGTGGGCGGCGGCCCAGCCAACGGCTCCGTCCTGCTTTGCCCACTACAGTGAGGCTGTGGTCAGGGTTGGAAGTTGTGCCAATCGTGGCTTTACATTCAGACAAGATGCGGCGGACTTCGCCAGAAGGCATTTTGACTACAGCGTAGCGGCCCTCGCGGCCCATCAGCGTTGCGTAAGTACCCGCAGCGCGCGCCAATGCTGCGCCGTGAGAAGGGCGCATTTCAATTGCGTGAATGGTAGAACCAAGGGGGATGTCCTTGAGGAAGAGAGTGTTTCCTACTACAGGAGCTGCACCCTCGCCAGAAACCACCTCCTTGCCGACCTGCAGGCCGTTGGGGGCGATGATGTAGCGTTTTTCTCCATCTTGGTACTCAAGCAATGCGATGTAAGCACTGCGGTTCGGATCGTACTCGATTGTTTTTACGGTAGCTGTAACGCCATCTTTATCGCGCTTGAAGTCGACAATACGGTAGCGGCGCTTATGGCCCCCGCCACGATAGCGGGAAGTCATACGGCCCTGATTGTTACGGCCACCGGAGCTCTTCATTGGAGCTAACAGGCTCTTTTCGGGCTTGTCCGTGGTTACCTCTGCGAATGCATTGGTCACCAAAAAACGGGTGCCCGGGCTAACCGGCTTGTGTTTTTTAACTGCCATTGGTTCTGTTTTTCAGCTCAGAGATACATGCCTGCTGCAGCGAGTGCTCCACCATAGCACCACCGGGTGAACAGACTAACCGGTAGGGTGCCTTGCTTGGGGAAGGCTACAGGGCAGGCTTTGCCCCTGAGTCTATCTATATAAACTAAAATTAAATATCGCCGTAGAAGTCGATCTCCTCTCCATCTGCTAGTGTGACCACTGCCTTCTTGAAAGCAGCTTTGCGGCCAGTCAAGATACCAGAACGCGTAGAACGGTTCTTGGTCTTAGCAGGCATAATGAGGGTCTTCACTTCTTCCACTGTTACTTGGTACATGTCTTCGATAGCCTTCTTGATCTCAATTTTATTGGCATCTTTGTTGACAACGAAGGTGTACTTACCGAGCTGGTCAGAAAGCCGCTCAGTTTTTTCAGTAATCAGTGGCTTTACCAAAATAGTCTTGGCCATGGTTACGAATAATTATGGAAAGGTACCCTCGGCAAGCCGTGGGCAGCGCTTTCAATTAGTTTGCAAATGCTTCCTTAATCTTCTCGATAGCACCCTCTGCGAGGATAAGCGTACCGGAGTTCATCACTGCGTAAGTGTTCAGGTCCTGTGCACGTACCACACTTACTTTCTGCAGGTTGCGGCTTGACAGGTAAACCTCCTTCTCGTACTCAGGAGTTACGATCACAGGCTTCTGATCAGCTACTTTCAGTGCATTGAGGATATTGACAAACTCCTTGGTCTTGGGCTTGTCGAAAGAGAAGTCCTCAACAATAATGAGCTTGCCGGCACCAGCTTTTGCAGAAAGTGCAGACTTACGAGCAACCAACTTAACCTTGCGGTTCAGGGAGATATCGTATTTGCGGGGGCGAGGGCCAAAGACCCGGCCACCTCCACGGAAAAGTGGGTTCTTGATATCGCCGAAACGAGCCGTGCCCGTTCCTTTCTGGCGCTTCAGTTTTTTAGTAGAGCCTGCGATTTCGTTTCGCTCCTTTGCTTTGTGCGTTCCCTGCCGCTGTGCAGCCAGGTATTGCTTGATGGCCAGGTATACGACGTGCTCATTGGGCTCAACGCCAAAAATCTCAGCGGGGAGTTCTACAGAGCGGCCTGTTTGCTGACCCTGGATATTTAAAACTTCGAGTTTCATTGCTTTGTGTGTTTGAGCATGCTACGGCCGGCGCTTTGGCAGGGCCGCAGTGGATGCGACGCACGAATGAATTACTTTTCAATAATGACAAATGAGCCTTTGTGGCCAGGGATAGCCCCTTTGACCAGGATAAGGTTTTTGTCTGGGAAAACTTTCAGCACGCGGAGGTTTTTCACCTTGATCCGCTCACCGCCGGTACGGCCGGCCATGCGCATCCCCTTGAACACCTTTGCTGGGTAAGAGGCAGCACCAATAGAACCCGGTGCACGCTGACGGTTGTGCTGACCGTGGGTAGCATCGTTTACACCACTGAAGCCGTGGCGCTTAACTACGCCTTGGAAACCTTTGCCCTTAGACGTTCCTACAGCTGAAACAAGATCTCCTTCAACGAAGACCTCATCCACCTTGATCAGATCGCCAAGCGCCTTTTCAGGAATAGAGAAATCACGGAACTCCACAACTTTCCGTTTGGGGGCCGTTTTGGCCTTTTCGTAGTGCCCTAGAAGTGCTTGAGAAGTATTCTTGGCTTTGGCATCGCCATAGCCAATCTGTGTAGCGTTGTAACCATCAGTCTCTTCGGTCTTCACCTGCGTTACTACGCAGGGGCCCGCTTCGATTACGGTACATGCTACGTTCCGACCATTAGCATCAAAGATGCTGGTCATTCCTATCTTTTTACCGATAATACCGTTCATCAGTACATGGTTTTTGAATACGCCGCAGTAGAGTTGAGACTGGGGTGCTCAGGGAGCCCCAAAGATTCGAGCTGGCACTTGGCCTGAGAAAACAACAGCACGTAAGAGAGCTGTCTTTTCCTCCACCTTGCGCCTGAAGGCACCTAGTATCTGCCGCCTCTATGCTAACGGATAATGTTACGTTCTTACGTTAATTTAACCTGAATGTCAACCCCACTTGGCAGTTCCAGTTTGGACAGGGCATCTACTGTCTTCTGGGTGGGAGTATAGATTTCGATGAGACGTTTGTGGGTGCGAAGCTGGAACTGCTCACGAGATTTTTTGTTGACGTGCGGCGAACGGAGCACGGTAAAAATCTTCTTCTTAGTGGGCAGCGGAATCGGCCCAGTAACGACAGCGCCACTGTTTCTCACCGTCTTCACGATCTTTTCCGTAGACTTATCCACCAGGTTGTGATCGTAAGAGCGGAGCTTGATTCTGATTTTTTGATTCATGCCTTGAATTCAAATAAGTGTGTGATAGTATAGAGAGGGGTGCATGCACCCCTCCCCTGTTGATATCCTTATGCTTTTACTTCACCTTTGGCGGCTGCGATGATCTCCTTGGCGATGCCAGATGGAGCTTCCGCATAGTGTGAGAACTCCATAGTAGAGTTGGCACGGCCAGAAGTGATAGTACGAAGCGATGTTACATAACCGAACATTTCAGACAGTGGTGCATCCGCCTTGATAGCAACGGCTCCTCCAGCACGTGGCTCCTGTCCTTTCGGCAGGCCGCGGCGGCGGTTCAAGTCGCCGATCACAGCACCTACAAACTCCTCGGGTGTCACAATCTCGAGCTTCATGATAGGCTCAAGCAGAACCGGGTTCGCTTTTGGCGCTGCAGCGCGGAAACCTTCCTTCGCACAGAGTTCGAAGGCGATTGGCTTAGAGTCGACCGCGTGCATAGAACCGTCAAAAACACGGACTTTCATGCTGTCGATATTGTAACCTGCCAAGATACCGTTGTCCATCATTGCGAGGAAACCGTCTCGGATAGGCTTCTGATAGTTCTTGTCGATAGAGCCACCTACGATGTCCCATACGAACTGAAGCTTCTCTTTGCCATTTTTGAACTCGTCGCTGTCCAGGAATTCCTGATCGGCAGGGCCGAGCTCGAACTCCATGTCTGCGAAAAGACCTGAACCACCAGACTGCTTCTTGAGGCGCTCACGGTGGCCAACTAGGCCAGTAAGCGCTTCTTTGTAGTTCACCTGAGGAGCACCTTGGCTTACCTCCACTTTGAACTCGCGACGCAAGCGGTCAACGATGATTTCCAAGTGCAGCTCGCCCATACCGCTGATTACGGTTTGGTTGGTGTCTTCGTCATAACGTACGCGGAAAGTCGGGTCTTCCTCAGCCAGCTTGGCCAGGGACATGCCCAGCTTGTCCAAGTCTTTTTGAGACTTAGGCTCAATTGCAAGGCCGATAACCGGCTCGGGGAAAGTCATGCTTTCCAGTACAATCGGTGCGTTCTCGTCACAGATGGTATCTCCGGTACGCAGGTCCTTGAAACCTACAGCAGCAGCGATGTCGCCAGCCTCGACATAATCGATGGCGTTCTGCTTGTTGGAGTGCATCTGGTACAAGCGTGAGATGCGCTCTTTCTTGCCAGAGCGGGTATTCAGTACGTAAGAACCTGCATCAAGACGGCCGGAGTACGTCCGGAAGAATGCCAAGCGGCCTACGTAAGGGTCAGTTGCAATTTTGAAAGCTAGGCCAGAGAACGGCGCGTTCACATCCGGCTTGCGGAGCTCCTCCTTGTCTGTTTTCGGGTTGGTGCCCGTGATGGCATCAACGTCGACAGGAGAAGGCATGAAAGCACATACAGCATCGAGTACAGCCTGTACGCCTTTGTTTTTGAAGGCAGAGCCGCACATCATTGGGATGATGCTCATGTCGATAACTGCCGCACGGATAGCTGCGCGGATTTCTTCTGGAGAAATGCTATCTGGATCTTCGAAGTACTTCTCCATGAGCGTCTCATCGTATTCAGCGACTGCCTCGAGGAGTGCCTCCCGATATTCTGCTACGGTTTCCTTCAAATCTTCGGGGATTGGCTCGACCTCGTAAGTCATGCCCATATCGTGCTCATTCCAGATACGCGCCTCATTCGTAATCAGGTCGACAACGCCCTTGAACGTCTCCTCAGCACCAATAGGTACCTGAAGTGGGACGGCATTAGCGCCCAGTTTCTCCTTTACGTCGTTGACAACGTTGAAGAAGTCTGCACCAGAACGGTCCATTTTATTAACAAAACCGATACGGGGTACTTTGTAGCGGTTGGCTTGGCGCCAAACCGTTTCAGACTGAGGCTCTACACCAGAAACTGCACAGAACAAAGCCACCACACCGTCGAGTACGCGGAGCGAGCGCTCCACCTCCACCGTAAAGTCAACGTGACCCGGTGTATCGATGATGTTTACGGTGTACTCCTGTTCTTTCCAATTCCAGGATGTCTTAGTTGCAGCAGAGGTAATGGTAATACCACGCTCCTGCTCCTGCTCCATCCAGTCCATGGTTGCTGCACCGTCGTGTACCTCACCAATCTTGTGGCTAAGGCCGGTGTAGAAAAGGACACGCTCGGTAGTAGTCGTCTTGCCGGCGTCAATGTGCGCAGCAATACCAATATTACGAGTATACTTGAGATCTTTTTGTGCCATGACTACTCCTCGAAGGAATTTTTGAATTTATAGAAAAGGATGATGTAAGGTTAGACGCGGAAGTGAGCGAAGGCACGGTTAGATTCTGCCATCTTGTGCGTGTCTTCTTTACGCTTAACTGCGCTGCCTTCTCCCTTGCTAGCTGCGATCAGCTCTGCAGCCAGTTTTTCTGCCATACCCTTACCGCTCCGCTGACGCGAGAACTTGATGAGCCACTTCATCCCGATAGCGACTTTGCGCTTAGCGGGGATTTCCGTAGGGATTTGGAACGTCGCACCACCAATACGGCGGCTGCGCACCTCTACTTGAGGCATGGCGTTGTTGAGTGCCTTTTTCCAAACTGCGTGCTCGTCCTGCTCGGTACGCTCCTTGATTTTGTCCATAGCATCATAAAAGAGGGTAAAAGCAGTGCTTTTCTTACCTTCCAGCATGAGGTTGTTGACAAATTGCGTTACCAGTGGGTCCTTATAACGAGGGTCTGGCTGGATGACTCTTAACTTCGGCTTTCTTTTTCTCATTACTCTAAATTAGAGGTTTCTCAAATTATTGAAACATAATTATTACTTCGGGCGCTTAGCTCCATAACGGGAACGAGCCTGAAGGCGGCCCTCAACCCCGTTGGTATCCAATGCACCACGAACGATGGTATAGCGTACACCAGGAAGGTCTTTTACACGACCGCCGCGCACCAATACGATGGAGTGCTCTTGCAGGTTGTGCCCCTCGCCGGGGATGTAGCAGATAACCTCCAATCCGTTGGTCAGGCGCACTTTAGCAACCTTACGCAAAGCGGAGTTCGGCTTCTTTGGCGTCGTTGTGTACACACGAGTGCAAACACCACGCTTTTGCGGACAACCATCTAAAGCCCGTGATTTGCTCTTAGTTACAATCTTCTTCCTGCCCTTGCGTACAAGTTGATTAATAGTAGGCATATGACTTTTTAATTTGAGTTGTATTTAACAATACCTTATCGGCAGAGGTTAACATACCTTGCTCGAAAAGCGATTGCAAAGGTAGACCTTTTTCAGCTAAATCCAAAAAGGCGTTTTAAAATAATTCCTTGATAATTGAAGATTTAGCTCAATTGCGCTTCCCACTGAAGCTCAACAGGTTCTCTGCCACACCATATAATATGGTATACCAACCTCTCATCCGATATTCCCACTGCTCAGCGCTCATGCTGCGGAGGATGGCCCTGCCAGGATAGCCGGCTCGGTGCCAAAGGATTTTTCCGGCCTTGCTGAAAGGCGCAAACCCAAATATCACAGGCGTTCAAGCTTTTTGGGCTTTAGGCTGGCATTGGCCTAGCGCTGCGAAGGGGTGGCCGAAGGCCAGAGCCGAGGCCTGTAGGGCGAGGAGCCGAGCGGACAGCGAGCCCCGGAGCATAGCGGCACCTGCCCTTGCGGCAGGGGCAGGCCCACCTTTGCTCTAGTGCGGCTAGACCGAACTATTTGATAATATCTCCGTACTTAAGCCTTTTCTGGTGCGTGGTCTTTAATGGTCAAAAATTACGGCTCAATCCACTAGTCATATATCTTTATGCCAAAAACTATGGTAGATTCTGATCTGCTCTACACCCATACCTATCAGGTCAGAGCTTATGAGATCGACGCACAGCAGCGTATGACCCTGCCCGCCTTATCGCGCCTGATGCAAGAGGCAGCCCTGCAGAATGTCATTGAAATCGGAATGTCCTACTGGGACCTCGCCCCTTATCACATTTCATGGGTACTGACCCGTCAGCAGATTGAAGTACAGCGCCTTCCCAACCTCAATGAGCACATTCGTATCCATACCTACCCCGCAGGGTTCCTCAAAGCGTTTGCACTGCGTGACTTTTGGGTAGAAACCCTTGATGGCGAGCCCCTCGCCCACTCGGCCTCTACCTGGCTGTTGATGGATACCCGCTCCCGCAAAATGGCAAACCCGCCAGATTTTGTCTTAGCTTTTAATCGCCGGATGCCGCCCAAGGAGCAATGCCTGCCCCGGATTTCCGGGCAATTGGATAAGCTCGGGGCGGTAGGCCATCAGGAAAGTTACACCGTGCACTGGCATGATCTCGACTTCAACCGCCACCTTAATAACACCTTATATATACAGTGGATGCTAGACCCCGTGCCCGAAACGGTACTGGCCGAACGCCAAATGCGCTTCCTGGATATCGAATACCGGGCTGAGGGGCAGCTTGCAGACGTACTCCAATCGGAAGTTGAAGAAGCTGCGATAGGCACTTACCGCCACCGTATACTGCGGCCGGCAGATGGGAAGGTGCTGGCCAATGCTTTTACGCGGTGGGGCTAGTGGTCTGTCAAGGCTAAAACTAGGGGTTGCCTGCGGCGACTTTTGAGGCTACTCTTCGTTGGACAACCCCTTACGTAGCGCTGCTATGCGCGGGAACATCCGCCTTGATTAGCCTCAAAATTCGCTCCCACTCAACCCATAAATTAACACTTGACAGACCACTAGTGCAGCCATCCGCTTATTTACCCTTCCCTCTTTTTGGCCCTTTGTAAGGCGCCACCTCATCCAGCAAAAGGGCTTCCTGAATGACCTCCAGCAAGGCAGCTTGGGGTATATCGCCCACGGAATGGAAGACGGCGCCGGTGACCATTTTGCGCCCGCGGGCATGCAGCAGCCCCTGCTCATTTGACAGCTCAGCGCCCTGAATGAAGGCCAGCTCAATGCCGCCATCCCGGGGATTGGCATAACAAACCCAGCTCTTCCGGCTGTAGAAAGGGATTTTATACCGGATGCGGCTTGTCATCTCAGGGTGGCCCATCAAAACCTGATGCAGGAAAAACAATATTTCCCGCTGCTGAGGCTGAAGCCCCAGGATATAGGCTTCTACCTCACTCATCTCCCCTGCCCTCCATTGTGCTGCCAGCTTGCCCCCTGTATTGCTGCATAGCATATAGTACGCCCCTTACCGGAATGCGGAGCCATTCTGGGCGGGCATTCATTTCGTAGCCGACTTCGTAAATGGCTTTCTCCAAGATGTAGATCCTAAGCAACAACTGCATTGCCTGCAAGTCTTCGGGGATGAAATGCTGGCCGGCAGCCGTATCCAGATAGGCCGTCAGGAAATACTGGCTGACGTAGTGGAACCATTGATTGGCCCAAGCTTCGAGCTGCGGCATATCAGCAGCCCGATAGTTTTGATTGAGCACAAGCTGCCCGTAGGCTGCATAATGGAAAGATCGTATCATGCCTGCTACATCCTTGAAAGGGGTACGCTTCAGCCTCCGTTCGCTAATGGAGTGCATCGGCTCGCCCTCGAAGTCGATGATGTAAAAATCCCGCCCGTTGAAGAGCACCTGCCCAAGGTGGTAGTCGCCATGCACCCTGGTTTTTGTTGCCTCAATCTTGCGGCTGTAGATCTCACTGAAGGCCGCCATGATCTCCTCCCGGATATCGAGCACCTGCCGGGCCTCCGATGCAATGTGCTCCGGCAACGATGGCAGGCGCCGCTCTAGGGCAGATAGCTTTTCATTGACCAGCTTGCGGTGCTGCGCATAAATAGAGCGCTGATAGTTTTGCGTAAAGCGCTCCGGGGCAAATGCGGGGTCAGTAGTTTCCTGTGCCAAGGCTATGTGCATTTCCGCTGTGCGCTGCCCGAGCAGTGCAGCCCGCTCATATATCACACTGCCGATCAAGCGCTGCAGGCGCTCCGGCGTATCCTCAAAATACAGGCGGTTTTTTTCTACAAGCGCAGGAGGGGGCGTATCCCGTTCTACCTTCGCCAGCACTTTCTCATAATAACGGTTCAGGGCTTCCAGCATCATGGTCCAAGCCTCGCCCTGATTGGGTATTTTATTTTGCAGCAAGCCCAAAATGGTGAAGGACTTTTCTATGGTATCTTCAAATTGCACCCCGCCCCCGTAGCGGGGGGAATGGCTGAAAGCGGTCTGCTCCGACAGGTAGCGGACGACCTCCAGGTCTGGGTTGATATCGATATCCAGTTTCCGGTAGATTTTGAAAAAGAACTGGTTATTGTAAATCACAGATGTATTGCTCTGCTCTGCCCTAAGGACTTCAGAAACCACATCTTCGGGCTCGATCTGCAACTCATTGAGGGTTTTGCCAGCTTCGAACGCGAGCTGCCCGCCTTGCACGTTCACCCGTTCGTGCCCTTTGATGCGGCAGAACAAATCATTCCGGAAAGCTTCATCGTAAATAGCATCGACCAAGATGCCCTCTTTCTCGGGCGTTTTGAGGTAACAGACTACGCTTTGCACTTCATTTTTCAGGTAATGGACCATCTGCCCGGCATCAGATACGAAAGTAATGGGCAGGAAGTAAGTCTCCGGCAGGCCGTCAGTATAGCGTACCTGTATGCTCAAGAAAAAAGCGTGGGCCTCCCCATAAGATACGCTAGGGTAATGCGCCACATTGATCGAGACCATTTTCCTGGACTTGCCCCCAAACCAACGGCAGGAGCGCAGGTACCCTGGCAAGATTTTTTTCTCAAACCGGCGCTTGGCAGAATAGTTGTCGAAGAATCCCGCCCAGTCAACATCAGCGGTAGCCTCTTGGATAGCCCGTTCTTTAGGCACCTCCTCTGCTTCCTCCCCCTGCTCCATCAGGAACCAATAATAGCCGTACGGCCCCACAGTAAACTGATAAGGCTCCCCTGCGCTGATAGGGAAAAACTTGTTCTGGCTGAAAATTTCCATAGGCCGGATACCTTTATAGCGGCTCAGGTCAAGGGCTATGGCCTGGGAAAACTTGGAAAGGTTCGCCACTACGAGAATGCTCTCGCCCTCGTAGGAGCGGATAAAGGAAAGGACTTTACCATTGAGCGAATCCAGGAACTCAATTTTGCCGTGGCTGAAGGCTTTCAGGCGTTTGCGCATGCTGATGATGTTCTTCATCCACCAGAGCAGAGAAGAAGAGTTTCGGTTTTGAATCTCAACATTGATGGCTTCGTAACGGTAAAGGGGATCGCGGATGACCGGCAGGAAGAGCTTTTGAGGGTTGGCCGCTGAGAAGCCAGCGTTGCGGTCAGAGTTCCACTGCATAGGGGTACGCACCCCGTTGCGATCGCCCAAGTAAATATTGTCACCCATGCCGATCTCGTCGCCGTAATAAATGACCGGGGTGCCAGGCAGGCTAAAGAGCAGGCTGTTGAGCAGTTCAATTTTCCTGCGGTCGTTGTTCAGCAAGGGGGCCAGGCGCCGCCGGATACCTTCGTTGATCTTCGCGCCATGATCTTGGGCGAACACCTTATACAAATAGTCGCGCTCTTCTTCTGTGACCATAGAGAGCATTAGGTCATCATGATTACGGAGGAAAAGCGCCCACTGACAATTTTCCGGCACCGTTGGGGTTTGCTCCAAGATATCGATGATGGGATAGCGGTCTTCGGTCTGCAGGCCCATATACAGCCTCGGCATGAGCGGAAAGTGGTAGTTCATATGGCACTCATCGCCCGCCCCATAATATTCAGCAGCCTCTTCTGGCCAGAGGTTGGTTTCCGCAACCAGGATTTTATTGGGGTGTTTTTGGTCTACATACCTCCTCAGCTCCCTCAGGTACTCGTGCACCTGCGGGAGGTTTTCACAGTTGGTGCCCTCTTCTCTGAAGATGAACATGACCGAAGTAAGGCGAAGCCCATCTACACCGAGGTTGAACCAGAAATCTATGACCCCGCGTATTTCCTCCCTCACCCGGGGGTTATTGTAGTTCAGGTCTGCCTGATGGCTATAAAAGCGGTGCCAGTAATAGGATTTTGCCTGATTGTCCCATTCCCAGTTAGACGTTTCATAATCCGAGAAGATGATCTGTGCATCAGAAAAAGGCTCAGGGGTAGGGCTCCAGATATAAAAATCGCGCTCCGGGTCACCTTCCGCTGCCATGCGGGCCCTTTTGAACCACTCGTGCTCCGTGGAAGTATGGTTCATAATGATATCGATAACCACGTAGATCCCCCGTTTATGGGCTTCTTCCAAAAACCGTTGGAAGTCCTCTAGCGCTCCATAATTGGGATGTACCTGCTTAAAGTCAGACACATCATAGCCATCGTCTTTTAGAGGCGACTCATAGAATGGCAGGAGGGAAATACAATTGACGCCAAGGTCCTCTAGGTAATCCAGTTTTTCGATGAGCCCGTTGATGTCTCCTATGCCGCTGCCGTTGCTGTCGTAAAAAGCATGTACCGGCAGGGCATATATAATAGCGTCTTTAAACCACAAGGGGTTGTTCGTTTGCGATGTCATACCAGGGTGGTGGGTTTAACCAAGATTAGAGGCTAGTGCCTCAAGCCATAAATCCTTGCCACCCCAAGTTTCGTTCTTTTCCGCCTACTCTTCGTTAAAGAACCGCTCCTTTAGCTCGGGCTAAAGTCGCGAACCTTCACCTTGATTAGTCGGAAAATAACTTCAACTTAAGTATCAGAGATTTATGACTTAAGGCACTAGCGCCAAAAAATAAAGCCAAACAAGTGCTTAGCTAAGAAACGAAAAAATATCGCCCCTTGCCAGTTATGCGATTGATTGTTGTGCGCCATTTTCAAAAGCCTAACAGCTCTTGCCCAGGAGCCCCTCCCTCACAAAAGAACTGCTGCTTGTACCTAAAATATAAATTATCAAACCTTTATGCTAAATTTACGGCTGGTACTAGCCATTTCCCGGCTTCAGTGCCTCTAAGCTCCTTGGCAGGGCATCAAACGCTATGCGGCAGCACAGCTATCGCTAAAACGAAATGGCGGAACTTAACTACCTAACGCCTATCGACTTCTGCCTCAGTCCGCAAATTTGCACATAGCTAACAATGAAGGAAATGCACGCGCAAGTGCTGCGCCCTTCTACTTGGTGTCTAAGACTTCCAGAGAAAGTATCAAAAAGTGATGAAGGAGACCTATAAACGGTACTGGAAAGGAGTATGCTCATACCTTATTGCGGGATGTATGATGCTTGGCGCGCTGCAACTGAATGGCGCTCAAAACCCACCTTGTGACATTAGCGGTGTAAACATCAACGGCGTCATCTGCGACGACCGCGGCACGGCCGCCACAGCCGATGACCGCATCATCTTCAACCTCAACCCACAGGGGACCGGGCTCAGCGGCACCTACGAAATCAATGTTTCTGGAGGCGCCCTTAGCCCTTCTGACGGCATCTTTGGCCAGACGGCAGGCTTCATTTTCAACCCGGACGACCCCAATGCCTTTTCCTATACAGCTACCATCTCCAACGCCAATTGTAGCTTTAGCTTCTCTCTGGACAACCCCTGCAACGACCCCTGCAGCCTAGACAATGCTAACCTCTCTGCCGTCACCTGCTTTGACAACAACTCCCCTACCAATGGCAACGACGACCGGGTGCGGTTTACCCTCGACCCTACTGGATTAGGGCTTGGAGAAATCTACAATGTCATGGTGCCCGGAGCATTCGTCATCCCGAATATTGGCACCTACGGCAGCCCGTCCTTTTTTGAGCTGGGCCCGGGCTCAGCAGGGCAGGGCCCCTTCACCTTAATCATTACCGATCTCGGAGATACCGAGTGTACGCTTACCATACCCCTGCCTGATCCTGGAGACTGCGTGACGCCCTGTGAGCTATCAGAGGCCGGGCTCTCTGCGGTTTCTTGTGACGACCGGGGCACTGACCTCCTTCCAGAAGACGACCTGCTGCTCATCACTGTAAGCCCGTCCGGAATAAATACTGGCGGTAGTTTTGCTTTATCTGCACCTGCGGGAATCACAGCCACTCCAGCCGCTGCACCATACGGCCAGCCTACCACATTTGCGCTAAGCGGAGTGGTTGGCATGGGAGAAGTGCTGCCGCTTACCCTAACTGACCTAAGCGAAGAAGGCTGCGCTATCAGCCTCCTGGCCGTCAACAATACGCCCTGCTCTACCCCCAATTGCAACCTGGCCCAGGCCGGGCTTGGAGAAGTCAGTTGTAGCGACAACGGCCTGCTTACGTTCTCCCTCAACCCGTCTGGCACAGGGCTGAACAGCCAGTACCAGGTCAATATGCCAGGGGGCAGCCTCCTTGGGCAAAACACGGGGGTCTATGGCAGCCCTACCGTTTACACCTTCCTGCCTACCCTGCCTCAACAGCCCAACTATCCTATTTTCATCCGGGATATGGCAGACCCTTCCTGCTCCATTTCCGCTTCTCTCGAAAACCCCTGCGATGACTGCGCCATCAATACGGCTGAACTGATCAATGCCTTCTGTTTTGACAACACCACCCTTTCTGCCCCAGAAGACGACATCCTATTCGTCAATCTCAATATCACTGGCGAAAATACAGCTGCCCAATATCAGGTTGAAATCAATGGGCAGTTGGCAGACCCTGTAGCAGCCCCTTACGGCACTAGTACCACCTTTAGCCTGCCTATGCCTGTGTCCCCGATCACTACGGTTCTCATTCAGGACCTAGAAGACCCAGCCTGCCAGGCTATGCTACAATTCCCTACGCCAGCATCCTGCTCGCCCGGGTGCCTTTTTACAGGGGCACCGGCCAATCTAAGCTGCAATGACAACAGCACGCCTAGCAACCCTTCCGACGACTACCTGACCTTTAGCCTAAATCTGAACGGGGGTGGGGGCAACGAATATGCCCTGGCTTCTCCATCCGGTGCGCTCCAGCCAGCAACGGGCGACTACGGCCAGCCGGTTATTTTCGCACTGCCTGCCGGCTCTGCCTTACAGGACAGCATTTGGGTGGAAGCCACAGACCTCTACGACCCTTCCTGCAATATAGGCTTTTGGGTCACCCCCCCTGGCACTTGCTCTCCTGCCTGTGGCATAGAAGCCAGTGTTGTCAGCACCTTCTGCCTTGACAATGATACCCCGGGCAACCCTATAGACGATTTTTTCCAAGCCGAAATCTCCATTGAGAACGCCATACCACCGGCTGGCTCAGGCTGGACCGCTGGCTCAGGCAGCCTCAATACTAGCGGAGCTTACGGGGCTTCAACCTTCACTGCGCCCCAGCTATTCAGCGATGGCCCGCTGTTGGTTACTTTTCAAGATGCCATATCCCCTGCATGTAGGGTGGCAGTGGAAGTCCTGCCCCCCCTCCCGTGTACAGATACCTGCACGCTTTCCCAGCCTAACCTTAGCAACCTAAACTGCAACGACTCTGCCGTTCAATTTAGCCTCAACCCAGGGGGCAGTGCCATCGGCACAGCTTATGCCGTCCAAATTGATGGGGCGCAATGGCTTTCTGACACCATCGCAGCTTATGGCTCGCCGGCCAACTTTTCCTTCCTCTCTCCAAGCTTCGCACAAGAAGCCTTTTCCCTTACCCTCCAGGATGAGGGCAACCCCGACTGCAGCCTTACCGTCAACCTGCCCGACCCTTGTAAGGATTGCACTATCGACTCCGTGCGCATTTCAAATATTCAATGCCAAGACGGCGGCACCCCCTCTGATCCAGCCGATGATTTCCTAACCCTCCAAATTGAAGCATCGGGCCAAGGGACAGGCTCTACATTCCTTTTGGAAAGCCCTAATGCCGCAATATCTCCTGGCTTTGGCGCTTATGGCCTGCTCAATACCTATACGCTAGAAGCGGGGTCGGCAAGCTTGGGCAATATCCCTCTCGTTGTTCGGGATGCAGCAATGGCCGGCTGCTCAAAACTTTCGGTCTTGAACAACCCAGGCACCTGCTCTGACTTGTGTGAAATATCCAGTCCTGAAGTGCTGGCCGCTTTTTGTGATGACAACGGCACCCCGGGCAACCCCGAAGATGACTTGACCGCAGCCACGGTCCTACTGAACGGTACAAATACCAGTGGGGCGTTTAAAATTGAATGGGCAGGGGAGATTACAGATACGGTGCCCTTTGGCCTACCTGTAACCATTCAATTCCCTTCTGCTCTAAATAGTGCCACTTTCAGTTTTACAGATATTGGTTCCCCACTCTGTTCTGCCACTCTTGAGCTGCCATCATCCGGCACTTGCTCGGACTCCTGCGCCATTTCCGCTACACTCGTGGATACCATTTGCTTGGACAATGCGTCTTCCGCTTTCTCTGGGGATGACCTTTTTAGGGCAAGTGTGTTGGTGGAGAACCCTATTGCCGGGAAAGGCTGGTTTGCCATCCCTCCTTTGGGGGAAGGAAGTGGAAACTATGGGGACACGCTAACCCTTGGGCCGTTCGCTATTGCAGATGGCACGGTGAACATCATCTTTGCCGATAGCCTCGTTGCCGACTGCGCTGTCCTGCTGAACATACAGCCTCCTATCCCTTGTTCTGACTCCTGTAGCATCGAGGCTCAGGCCATACAGGCTTTTTGTGATGATAATGGCACACCTGCAACCCCTGATGACGACTTGTTCACTGCTAGTGTGCTGGTCAACGGGCTAAATGCTGCTGATGGTTGGGCAGGAATGGCTTATGGAATGGACTTTACCGCTAGCTACCAAGATACTGCAATATTAGGCCCCTTCCCTATCAGTGCTGATAGCTTGCAGTTGCCTATTTTTGACTTAGCGGATACCACTTGTCAAACGAATATTCAACTGATTGCGCCTTCCTCTTGCTCAGATGGCTGCCCCCCTGCTGATTCCACATTCATTTCCCTGCAGTCCTGTAGCCCTGCCGATACCGGGCACGTCACTGTAATCCTGCAGAACCAGTTCGGCTGCGATTCCGTCGTCATCACTTCTACCGCACTGCTGCCGACCGATTCCACCTTCATTTCCCTGCAGTCCTGCAGCCCTGCAGATACCGGGG
>NZ_VOOR01000040.1 GCF_007993045.1 Phaeodactylibacter luteus | reverse complement strand
GCACGGAGGTACACGGAGCGTTTTATCTCTGTGCTGCTTTGTGTACTCAGTGCATCAGTGCCTGTTTTCGTCACGGAGACAGAGAGCGCACGGAGGTACACGGAGCGTTTTATCTCTGTGAGCATCAGTGTCACAGTGCATCAGTGCCTGTTTTCGTCACAGAGACAGAGAGCGCACGGAGGTACACGGAGCGTTTTATCTCTGTGGGCCTCAGTGTCACAGTGCCTCTGTGCCTGTTTTCGTCACGGAGACAGGGAGCGCACGGAGGTACACGGAGCGTTTTATCTCTGTGCTGCTTTGTGTACTCAGTGCCTCTGTGCCTGTTTTCGTCACAGAGACAGGGAGGGCAAAGAGCAATGCCAGCTACCACAAACAGTCTTGGAAATCGGTGAGCATGTGGAACAACAGCCCCACCGCAGCTATCCGGGCCCTGGGCCAGAACAGCAACAGCACATATAGCCCAATAGCCGGAAAGGAGTGCAAAGGGTGGAAGCCGATGCTGCAACGGCCCGGGTCGAACACGGGGGTAGCAAGCAGGTGGTCCAGGTCCACGAGCATAGTCAGCAGCATAATGCCCCACGCCCGCTTCCATTGACTGCGGAAAAACAAGAAGCCCAGCAAGCCCGGGGCCAGGAGGTGCAGGCTGTAGTGCACCACCGGCTGTAGCCAAGAGAGGTGTTCCATCTTTTTTCCCCGGAAGGTAAGCATTCCCCGGCTACCCCTACCCCATGAATATGGGGTTTCCGGCCAACTAAGCTATGCCTACCTTTGAAGGGTTAGTAAGGATAAAAACTAAACCCCGGTTATCACTTCCTTTCTTTGATCACAAGAAGCGTGTTTGAATAGGTTCCCGTTCTGCGGGAGCCTAAACACTTCCCTCAAAAGGAAGCAACTAAACCTCAGCGGCTGGCACTGTATTGAGCAGCATCAGCCCTTTTTGCTGAGCAAAACAGAAAGGCGCTGCCCAAGCCCTTTCAAGCCAATTAGCCCGGAGGTTGCCTCTGGGCTTTTGTTTGCCCCCTTGTTTTTCCCGTCAACCCGGCCCTGCCGGAATCCTCATTTTGCCCCATCCGCTTTGTCCTACTGCCTGTTATGCTTAATTTCGGCCATCGGGCCGCCCGCCCGCACACCGAACGCGCCCCGCGCGAACCAAAAAACCGTACAGCAATGACGCAGATGCCCGCCGCGCTCGATGCGCTGAAAAAATATTTTGGATACGATGCTTTCCGGCCCTTACAGGCAGAGATCATACAGGCGGTCTTCGACAAGAAAGATGCCTTAGTGCTCATGCCCACCGGCGGCGGCAAATCCATCTGCTACCAGATACCAGCCCTTGTGCTGCCGGGCACAGCTGTGGTGGTCTCCCCATTGATCTCCCTGATGAAAGACCAGGTGGAAGCCCTGCGGGCCGCGGGGGCCAGGGCCGCCTTCCTGAACAGCTCCCTGGGCGAAGCCGATCAGCGGGCGGTAGAGGACGATTTCTTCAACGGGGCGCTCGACCTGCTTTACGTCTCCCCTGAAAAGCTGGTGTCCCAAACCTTTCAGCCCCTGCTGCAAAAAGCACCGGTCAACCTCTTTGCCATAGACGAAGCCCACTGCATCTCTTCCTGGGGGCACGATTTCCGGCCTGAGTACACCCGCATGAAGTTTTTGCGCACGGCGTTCAAGAACATCCCGATCATTGCCCTTACCGCTACCGCCGACCGGCTGACGCGGAAGGACATCGTTTCCCAGCTCAACCTCGCTGCCCCGGAGATCTTTATCGCCTCCTTCGACCGCCCCAACCTCAGCCTGGAAGTCCGCCCCGGGCAAAAACGGCGCGAACAGATCATCCGCTTTATTGGCAAACGGCCCAATCAGCCCGGCATCATCTACTGCATGAGCCGAAAAGGCACCGAAACCCTGGCGGAAAAACTGAACGAAGCGGGCATACAAGCCGGGCACTACCACGCCGGGCTGAGCCCCGAGGAACGCGACCGCGTACAAGAGGATTTCATCAACGACAACCTTATGGTGGTCTGCGCTACGGTCGCCTTCGGCATGGGCATCGACAAATCCAATGTGCGGTGGGTCATTCACTACAACCTGCCTAAAAATATTGAGAGCTACTACCAGGAGATCGGCCGGGCAGGCCGGGACGGGGCCCAAGCGGACACCCTCCTGTTCTATAGCTACAGTGATGTTTCCCTGATGGAGGACATCCTGCGGCAGAACGACAGCGATCAGCTCGATATCAAACTGGCCAAGCTCGACCGCATGCGGCAATTTGCGGAAGCGGTAGGCTGCCGGCGGCGCATCCTCCTGAGCTATTTCAGCGAAGAGTCGACCGAAGACTGCGGCAACTGCGACATCTGCCGCAACCCGCCACAAACCATCGATGGCACAGAGATTGCGCAAAAAGCCCTTTCTGCGATCTACCGGATGCGCCAAAAAGCAGGCCTGAACATGGTCATAGATGTGCTGAGGGGCAGCGGCAAAAAGGAAGTTTTTGAAAAAGGGTATCAGCACATCAAGACCTATGGGGCCGGGCGCGATATCCCTTATCTGGAATGGCAGCACTACCTCCTGCAGCTGCTCAACTATGGCTTCATCGAAATTGCCCACGAAGAGCACCACAACCTGAGGCTCACGCCGGCCAGCAAGCGGGTCTTGTTCGAAGGGGAGCAAGTGCCCCTTGTGCGCTTCGCCACCCTTAAAGAGCGGCAGGCGGCTGAAAAAGCCGCAGCCAAAGCGGCCAAAGCTTCCCCTCAGGGGGTCAGGGACGAGCTGTTCGAAAAGCTCCGGCAACTGCGCAAGCAGCTCGCACAAGAGCGCGGCGTGCCGCCTTACCTCATTTTCAATGACAAAACACTGGAAGAAATGGCAGCGGTCAAGCCGATGACGGACGCCGATATGGTCAGGGTCTCAGGCGTGGGCGAGCGCAAGCTCTACCTCTACGGCAGCTACTTCATTGATGCCATTATCGAACACCTCGGGCCTTCGTCAGGCAGAGGGCAGGCCTCCACTTATCAGGTGACTTTCGATATGTACCAACGGGGGCTCAGCGTTGGGGAGATCGCCGCCAAACGGAAGCTGAACGAGGGCACTATCTTCTCCCACCTCGCCGTACTGTTCGAGAAAGGGCAGGACATCAACCTCTTCGACCTGGTATCTGCAGCTGAGGTGGAACAGGTGGCCCAAAGCCTGAGGTACCTGCAGGAGCCCTACAAGCTCAAAGACATCTTCGAGTACCTGAATGAGGCGGTGCCTTACCATAAAATACGCTTGGCCCTGGCTTATCAAAAACGCAAGGCGGGCACGCCCTGACCCTGGGGGCACCGCGCTCCGTATTGCCCCCAAGGTACACGCTCTCGGGGGAGACTGACATGCTCAGAAGCTGAACCGGAAACCGGGGCTGCCCTCTGGAAGCCTCTTTAGCGCTCTTATAGCCTTTCTATTTCTTCTTTGCTCAATCCCGTTGATTTCATGATCATATCAATTGGTATAGCATTATCTCGGAGTGCTCGTGCTATTTCTAAGGTCCTTTCTTTCCTTCCTTCTTTCCTTCCTTCTTTCCTTCCTTCTTCAATCCCTTCTTCAAGCCCTTCTTCTCGTGAGGTATCGATAACATTCTTAATGTCCCGGTAATATTTCAAACTCTCCTCGTAGGCTGCTCTTTCTACTTGCGAGAACTTCGCGATTTCCGCAGCATCGAATAATTTTTGAAATATCCGGTCTTGCAATTGTTGGGGCCGGTCTTGCAGTTCTGATAAATGACGAAATACATATAACCACTTATCAAAGTGGCTTTCTAGCTCTTCCTGTGTTTTTTTGAATTTCGGAAGTTCGATATAGATAAATTTTAGCTTATCGTAAAAAACCTCGCACCTTTCGTTTTTGAGCTCAATCAGGTGAAGCAGCCCCTCCTCATTTTTATGATCGTCAAAGATAAAGTCGAGTACCCCTACAGTGTATACCGGGTCTTGCCTAAAATCCCAATCCCCTTTCTTAGCTTGCTCCTGAATCGGGAAGGAAGCGTAGTAAATGCTCCTGTCCTTGAAATAATTCTGCTTTGCTTTCTGCACCTCCACTATGAACCGCTCTCCTGACTTGCCAATACAGTACAGGTCGAATACTGCTTTCCTGTCTAATTCGGCCTGCCCCAACTGTTCGTTTTTGGCGTAGTTCAAATCCTTGATCTGATGACGTTCCGGCAGGATCTGATTCAAAAAGTCAATCAACAAGTCTTTGTTGGGCTCAGTCCCAAAAAGTTTCTTGAACCCAAAATCGGTCAATGGGTTGATGTACCTATCAGTCAAATTACTCATTACGCTATTCGATTTCTGGAAATCCGGTTAATTTTTATTTTCAACAGCCCTTCTGATTCATCAGTCAGATCAATGAGGCGCAAACCAGATTGTCGTTTTTTTGGGGGCCTGCCCCTGCCGTGAGGGCAGGTGCCGCTATGCTACGGGGCTCGCTCTTCGCTCGGCCTTATCAGGCCTGCTGCCCCTTCGCAGCGCTAGGCCAATGCCAGGCTAGAGCCCCAAAAGCATAAACGCCTATGACATTTTGGTTCACGCCCGATCAATGAACCTAATGCCAATTCCCCGATTGAATCCGGCCAGAATATCTAAGGGCGTGCTGGGACTTTAGTAATCGGTCTATCCCGCTAGACAGCAGGACACTTTTTCGCTTATGCTTCGCCCCGAAAATCCTTCCCGCTTTTGTGCATCAAAAGCGGGACTTGGGTAAACTCCGGCTCTCGACTAGAAGACCAAAATCCCAACACGCTCTCTAAATCACTTGATAGCGCTGGACAATTTTCGAAGGGCATCTTGCATTTCAAGAACTTCCATGACAATTGACCTGAACTCAGGGGTCAAAATAGTGCTTTCTATCTTATGAATCAACAGCAACTGTTCTAGCCTATTGTTTCTCAGCAGATCAGCTACTGCCCACTCAAAGGAATATGCTAATCAAGGCGAAAAACGGAGTCGATGCCGGCAGCATCGGCGAGTATTTTTAACGCTGAGCAGCACAAAATTCGGCAAGTGCAGACCAAATTTTAAACTCCCAACACGGTCTTAGCCAATTTTTTCCTGTATTCCGCCACCAATACATTGCCAAAAGCGGCCTGATCGTTTCTCAAAAAAACCATTTCTTCCCCATCTACGATAGTGGGATGAATGTCTCTAAGATGCTTATCGCTCCAAGCCGCAAGCCCCACAAGAATGGGGGCCAACGCCAAGCCCTTTTCTGTCAAGAGGTAGAGGTTGGTCTTTTTGTTGTTCGGCCGTTTTGTTTTGACGACAATGCCCACTTCTTCCAAGATTTTGAGTTTGGCAGAAAGGATATTAGTCGCTATGGCCTCTTCGCTTTCTGTGAAGTCCTTGAAGGTCTCCTTGCCTTCAATGAGCATTTGCTTTACGATAACCAAAATCCACTTGTCCCCCAGAACGTCTAAGGCTGAGGTGAACGGGCAATCGCATCTGAAGTCTTGTCGCATCTGTTAAGTTAACATTAAGGATTACTTGCAAAATGAAATTAATTTACAAAATCACTTGCGCATTGAAAGCAATTTGCTATTTTTGCTTGCGAAACAAAAGTAATAACCGTTTATCAAAAGACAAAATCAATGCAAAAAGTATTAACCGTATTGGCACTATCAGGGCTGCTCGCTTCCTGTGGCCATGCGCAGACAAGACCAACAAGCGAGCTCAATGCTAAAGAATCAAAAAAGATGGACAACAAGGAGATCGTAGGCACTTTCTTAGGTGCTGTGATGAAGCAAGACACTGCAACTATGCGGGAAGTTGCCAACGCGGATTACATTCAGCACAATCCATTTGTGCCGACTGGCTTGGAACCTTTTATCGGCCTATTGCCCCTTTTAAAAGAGCACGGGACTTATGCCGAAAACGTGCGGATGTTTCAAGATGGCAACTATGTGTTTATGCATAACATCTGGAGGAACGCCAAACCGTTTGGTGCAGATGAAATGGTAGCTTTTGACATCATCCGTGTGGATGAAAACGGAAAAGTGGCCGAGCATTGGGATGCCATGACCGTTTTGGTTAATGAAACGGCAAGCGGAAGGACACAAACCGATGGGCCGGCCACCGTTGAAGACTTAGATAAAACCGAAGCGAACAAAGCCTTGGCAGTTTCCCTTATCGAAGACGTTTTAATGGGTAAAAACCCAAGTAAAATTGGCGATTACATCAGTGCTGAAGCGTACCATCAGCACAACCCACAAATTAAAGACGGGCTGACGGGCATAGTGGAAGCAGTAGCGTACCTCACTTCCCAAAACAATATGTTCAAATACACCAAAATCCATAAAGTGCTGGGCGAAGGCAACTTCGTGCTAACGGTGAGCGAAGGGGAATGGAATGGTGGCAAGCAACACGTATTTTACGACTTGTTCAGAATGAAAGGCGGGAAAATCGTGGAACATTGGGATGTGATTCAAGAAATACCAACAGAAGGATTGGCACACGATAACGGAATGTTTGGGTTTTAGCCCGCGTTTTAAATTTCTTCCTAAAAATCCAGAATTGTATTTGCTTACCGTTCTGGATTTTCATTTTCCTAATTGGCTGCAACTCCTTAGGCACTCGACTGGCAGCTCTTTTCCTGATGCAGGACCACCCCACGCGCGCTTTGCCCTCCCGCGCATACAGCGGGGCTGCTACCTGGCCTGGCAAAGCCCGCGGGGCTCAAACAAGAAACCCCGGGCTGACCGCTTTGCAACGGGCTAGCGCTGCGGAGGGGTGGGAAGCCCGACAGGGCCGAGCGGATAGCGAGCCCCGCAGCATAGCGCCCCCTGCCACCGGGCAGGGGGAGCCCCCAAAAATAGCAGTCCGATGTAGTGGGGCCCACGCAAGGAAAAGCCCCAGGCGGCATGCAGCGGCCCGGGGCAAAAGGATCTATCTTAACTTCATCACTCCTATCAAACGCGGTTGACCAACAGCAGGGCTTTGGAGAACACTTCATCGCCCTGCCGTACGGTCAGGATGAGGGTGCCCGGCGCAGCATCGCGGAGGGAGACTTCCTCATCGAAGCGGCCATTGAAAGCGTTTTGCTCATTGCTGTAGACTACGCGCCCGGTTGCATCGGTAATTTGGATCGTGGTCGGGACCGCCTCCCCTTCAAATTGTACCCGTACCTGCCCAAAGCTTGGGTTTGGGAACGCATTGAAGCCTTGCAGTTGCAGCTCATTGTAGGGGGCATTCAGCTGCCCTTCTCCCTTGCCGGGCAGGGGCGCTTCGGCCGGCTCCTCGGTTGGGGCATCGGTTTCACAAGCGTAGAAACGGGCGTTGATGTCCTGCACCTGCCCACCGCGCGCTACTTTCAGGGTAAAGGCTTCGCCGGGCTCGTGCTTATTGCGCTCTATGTGCAGTTCGCTGCTGCTATTGACAGGGACGCCATCGAGGGCAAGGATATGGTCGCCGGCTTCTACCCCGTATTCTTCTGCGGGGGTCTGCCCGATGATATCGGTGACCAATACCCCTTCGCCGATGAGGCTGTTGTCTTTGAGCATGACGCCGATGAACACCTCGCAGGGCTTGGCATCCGGGTTGAACATAGTGCGTGCATAGGTACGCTCGCCGAGGGTGACGTTGAGCGTCATGGGCGCTCCATTTCGGAGGATGCTGACCGGCACGATCTGGCCGGGGCTGAGTTTGCTGAGGGCGCTGCGCAGGCCGTAGGTGCCGTTGGAGGCATGCCCCCCGACATCGAGGATGATGTCATTGGCGAGCAGGCCGGCGGCGGCGGCGGGCTTGCCTTTGACGGTGTTGGACACCCTCACCCCTTTGTTGCCGGGAGCACTGGCCGGATAAATGCCAAGAAAAGCTTTCACGGCTTCCTCCTTGTAGGTGCGGGGCGGGTTATCATCGTTAAACGCCACCTCCACCTCGTCCGCGAAGATGGTCATGCGCTGCATGCCTTCCATGTCCTGAGCGGAGCGGCGGAAGAAAAAGATGGCTTCCTGCTCCCCTTCCTCTGCATTTTCGGGCGCGCTCACGATCACCTTGCTCTCTTGGCCCGGCCCGATCAGTTCCAGGTACTGATCAAGGGCCTCCTGTGTGCTCAGCTGCTTTTTAAGGGTGATGACGGTGCCGTCCTCTTGTTGAATCTCTTGGACAACGGTCACTTTGGTTTGCTCTTGTGCGTGTAGGGCCAGAGCGGAGCCTAGAAAGGCTATGCCGAGGAGGATTTGGGTAAATTCCTTCTTCATAACAGTCGGTTTTAAAAATTTTAGGATGATCAAAAAGTAAGGGCAGAGGCCTGCTCTGCCAAACCTAATTTCACAACAAGGACGTTCTGAAAATAATTTAGTTGCAACATACCGGAATGACACCATCAATTGCCAACCGTTGCACGGAGTGGGCATTTCCATAAAAAAACCCCGGAGGCTGTGCTCCGGGGCAATCGTTAAAGGCTTTTTATCTACTTGATCAAGCGGTCAGTTCCTCCTCTTTTATCGGCTGCCGGAAGACGATCTGGCCGTCGAAAACATCGAGCACCACGCTGCTGTCCGGCACGACTTTTTGCAGGAGCATCTGTTTGGACAAGGCGTTGAGCACCTTTTTTTGGATGACCCGCTTGAGCGGGCGGGCGCCAAATTCAGGGTGGTAGCCTTGGTCTGACAGCCATTCCCGGGCTTCATCAGCAACCGAGAGCTGAATCCGCTGTTTGGCCAGGCTGGCGCGCAGCCCATCCAACTGCAAGTTGACGATGCTGCCGATATCCGCCCTGGAAAGCGGGCGGAACATGATGGTCTCGTCTATCCGGTTCAGGAACTCAGGGCGGACCGACTTTTTGAGCAGGTCGAACACCTGTGCCTGGGTTTGGGCCAGCACTTCGTCCTCTGTGCCCGGCAGCATATCCGACAAGTTCTGGCGGATGAGCTCTGAGCCCAAGTTGGAGGTCATGATGATGATGGTATTTTTAAAATCAGCCACCCGCCCCTTGCTATCGGTCAGCCTTCCGTCCTCAAGGACTTGCAGGAGGATATTGAAGGTATCCGGATGGGCTTTTTCGATTTCGTCCAACAAGACCACACTGTAGGGCTTTCTGCGGACAGCCTCCGTCAGTTGTCCGCCCTCATCGTAGCCTACATAGCCCGGAGGCGCGCCCACGAGGCGGGAGACCGCGTGGCGTTCCTGGTACTCGCTCATATCGATGCGGGTAAGGAGGTCTTCATCATCAAAAAGGTATTCTGCCAAGGCTTTGGCCAGCTCCGTTTTGCCCACCCCAGTAGTACCGAGGAAGAGGAAGGAGCCAATAGGCCTGCGCTCATTGCTCAGCCCGGTGCGGCTCCGGCGGATGGCATCCGCCACAGCCTCTACGGCCTCGTCCTGGCCCACCACTCTTTTGTGGAGGTCTTCTTCCAGGTGCAAGAGTTTTTCCCGCTCGCTCTGCAGCATACGGGTGACGGGCACGCCGGTCCACCGGCTGACGATCTCGGCGATATCCTCTGCATCCACCTCTTCTTTGACGAGCATTTTGTTGTCGGCCTGCATCTGCTGCAGCTGCTGCATAAAATGCTCCAATTGCTGCTCTACTTCCGGTATGCGGCCATAGCGGATTTCGGCAGCTTCGGTATAATTGCCCTCTCGTTCTGCGCGCCCGCCTTCAACCTTGAGCTGTTCGATCGCTTCCTTTGCTTTTTGCACGCCGAGCACGACCTCCCGTTCGCTTTCCCATTGTGCACGGAGCGCATTGCGGGATTCTTCCAGGTTGGCGAGTTCTTCATTGAGCTGTCCGATTTTAAACTCGTCCTGTTCGCGGCGCATGGCCTCCCGCTCAATTTCGAGCTGACGGATGCGGCGCTCCACTTCATCGAGCTCTTCGGGCATGGAGTTCATTTCCAAGCGGAGCTTGGCTGCAGCCTCGTCAACCAGGTCGATGGCTTTATCCGGCAGCTGCCGGTCTGTGATGTAGCGGTGAGACAGTTGCACGGCCGCGACCACCGCATCGTCTTTGATGTTGATTTTGTGGTGGGTTTCGTAGCGGTCTTTCAGCCCCCGGAGGATAGAAATGGCATCTTCAACACCGGGCTCCCCAACGGTTACGGTCTGGAAGCGGCGCTCCAGGGCTTTATCGTTTTCGAAGTACTTTTGGTATTCATTGAGGGTAGTGGCGCCTATGGCCCTCAGTTCCCCTCTGGCCAGAGCGGGCTTTAGGATATTGGCGGCATCCATTGCGCCCTGCCCCTTGCCGGCCCCCACCAGGGTGTGGATCTCGTCAATGAAGAGGAAAATCTGCCCCTCAGCCGTAGTGACCTCATTGATGACCGACTTCAGGCGCTCTTCGAACTCGCCCTGGTATTTGGCACCGGCGATCAAGGCCCCCATATCAAGCGAGAAGATCTCCTTATCGCGCAGGTCTTCGGGCACGTCCCCGTCGACAATACGGTGGGCCAGGCCTTCGATGATGGCGGTTTTGCCCACCCCCGGCTCACCAATGAGGATGGGGTTGTTTTTGGTCCGGCGGGCGAGGATGTGCAGCACCCTGCGGATTTCGTCCTCCCGCCCAATGACGGGATCGAGCTTGCCGCTGCGGGCCCTTTCGTTGAGGTTGATGGCGTATTTGCCCAAGGCGTTATAGCTGTTCTCAGCGCTGTGGGTGGTCACTTTTTGCCCTTTGCGGAGCTCCTCTATTGCGGCTTTCAGCGGCTGCTCTGCCACTCCGGCGTCTTTCAGCATCTGAGACGTGCTGTCTTTGACCTGCATCAAGGCCAGGAGCAAATGTTCAAGCGCGACAAATTCGTCGCCCATGTTTTTGGCTTGCAGGCCTGCTTTTTGGAGTACTTCGGTAGCAGCCCTGGAGAGATATTGGCTGCCCCCGCTTACCGACGGCAACGACTTTACCATGCTGTCGGTGGCCTGCCGGACCGCATCGAAATTGACCCCCAGTTTTTTCAAGACAAAAGGCGTCACGTTTTCGTCTACCTGCAATACCCCACGGAAAAGGTGGGCCGGCTCAATGGCCTGATGCTGCTCTTGCAGGGCCAGCTGCTGTGCATACTGCACCGCTTCTTGCGCTTTTATGGTGAAATTATTCAGGTTCATAGCTTACGTTATTTTGTCGTTTAATGGTCCGCTGCCTTTTCGAAATCGGGGCAGCATACGCTAAAAAGACTAGCAAACCGTGTTCCAGCCCGGAAAGCCAGCCATTATGGCACAATCAGCAGGGCGCTCAAGCCATATTGTCACCTTGCGGTGGCCGGCGGTGCTCGAAATGGCAGATGGCCGTACGTGCCTGGCAGGCAGGATGAAGGGGCAGTCCATTTTTTGGCAATTTTTTCTCATTTTCGCCCAACCATTCCAAACCAAGCCCCTGTCTTAACCTATCGATACAAAACAACGCCCGAGATCAGGGGCCAAACAAGGTGCCGCAGCACCATTCAAAAAACTGCTATCATGCCGATTACCACTATGCTCGTTCTGACGCTCGCTGTTATTGCTGTAGGAAAAAAATCCCGGGCTTTCCGGTAAACCATTCAACCAAGCGGGGGGGGCTGCCGTTGCTCCAAAGAAAAAAGCAACCGCTGCATGAAAGTGACGCTAGGTTTTTCCCCCTGCCCCAATGATACTTTTATTTTTGATGCCCTGCTCCACAACAAAGTGGATACCGAAGGGCTCATCTTCGAGCCGGTCATTGCCGATGTGGAAGAGCTGAACCAAATGGCCTTCCGCGGGGCGCTCGATGTGACTAAGCTCAGCTACCACGCTTTCGCTCATCTTCTCCCCGAATATGCGCTGCTGCACGCTGGCAGCGCACTGGGCAATAAGGTCGGCCCGCTTCTGATTGCCAAGTCCGAGCTTTCCCCTCAAGCCATCACACAAGCCCGCATTGCGATCCCCGGAAAATATACTACGGCCAATTTCCTTCTTGCCCTGGCTTATCCGGAGGCTGCCCAAAAAACAGAGCTGCTCTTCTCCGAGATAGAAGGCGCAGTGCTCGAGGGGCGCTTCGATGCAGGCCTCATCATACACGAGAACCGCTTCACGTACGCAGATAAGGGGCTCGTTAAGCTGGCAGACCTGGGCGATTTTTGGGAGCGCACCACCGGCATGCCCATCCCGCTCGGCGGCATTGTGGCTAAGCGGAGCTTACCGCTGCCAGCCCAACAGCGGATCAACCGGGTGCTTGCCCGAAGCGTAGCTTTTGCCCTTAGCTATCCCGAAGCGCCCAAAGCCTTTGTGCGGGAGCATGCGCAGGAAATGGAAGAGGAGGTCATGTACAAGCACATCAACCTTTACGTCAATGAATTCACCCGTGATTTGGGGGATACCGGAAGGCAGGCCGTCGCCTTCCTGTTTGACATGGCCATGCAAAAGGGCATCATCCCGCAACAAGAGCTGGACATTTGGATACCGCTGGAACAATAGGCCCGATGCATCAGGGCTGTGCCGTGGGAGATGCGCTGTTTTTAACCACGGGCCGGCTTTTTCAGGAGGGGGCCTGCCCCTGCCAGCAGGCAGGTGCCGCTATGCTCCGGGGCTCGCTGCCCGCTCGGCCCTGCGGGCTTACACCCCTGCGCAGCGCTAGGCCAATGCCAGGCTGTAGCACAAACGCCAACAATATTTTGGGCTGCACTCCTTCAGAAGCTAGCCTCAGGTAAGCGGCTGGAAAAAGGCAATGCGTAGGAAGGGAGGTACCATGCTAACCCTACAATGATCCCTGCCGCACCACGTCTGATGGTGCGCCCCTACCCTGCCGGCTGCCCCGCCGGGATGATCTTAATCAGCTGGCTGATGGCCTTGTCCACTTCTTCCCGGGTATTATGGTGGGAAAAGGAAAACCGGATGGTTTTGCGGGGGTCGTCCCCTTTGAGTGCATGTATGACGTGGGAGCCTGCATCCGCCCCGGAGCTGCAAGCGCTGCCCCCAGACACACTGATGCCGGCAATGTCCAGGTTGAGCAGCAACAGCTCCGCTTTTGGAGAAGGCGGGAAGCCTACGCTGAGGAGCTTGTAATGCCCGTTAGCGGGGTCTCCGTTGAACTCTAGCCCGTCGAAATGCTGTTCCAGCTTGCTTTTGAAATAATCCCGTATGCCCTGAATGGCAGCCCTGCGGCTGTCCATTTCCTCATGTGCAAGGCGTAAGGCTGCTGCCATGCCCTGAATGCCGGCGATGTTCTCCGTGCCGCCCCGCATATTGCGCTCCTGCGCCCCTCCGTCCATAAAAGGCTTGAGGGTGTGCTCGCTATTGATGTAAACAAAACCGACCCCCTTAGGGCCGTGGAACTTGTGGGCGGAGCCGGTGATAAAATCGACTGGCAGCTCCTCCAGGTTGAAGGGGTAATAGCCAATAGCCTGTACGGTATCAGAATGGAACAAAGCGCCATGCTCCTTGCAAAGGCTGCCCACTTCCGCTAAATCGATCAGTGTCCCGATTTCGTTATTGGCCAGCATAAGGGAGACCAGGGTGCGCCCGGCCCGCTCTTCCTTCAGCAGCGATTGGATGTGGCCCATATCCGGCTGCCCTTTGGCATCTACCCTCACCAACACCCGCTCGGCCAGGCCCGTGCGCTGCAGGGTATCGGCCGCGTGCAGTACACAATGGTGCTCCAAAGGAGAGCTGATGATGCGGGTTACGCCAAGGTCACGCACCGCACATTTGAGGACCATATTATTGGACTCCGTGCCGCCTGAAGTGAAAAAGATCTCCCCGATCGATGCCCCGAGCAGTTCAGCGGCTTGTTTGCGGGCGTGCTCCACCGCAGCACGGGCCGTTCGCCCTTCGTTGTGGATAGAAGAGGGGTTGCCGTAGAGGGAGCGCATCGACTCCATCATCACTTCGGCAACGCGCGGGTCCAGTGGGGTTGTAGCAGCATTGTCAAAATAAATACGTTGCATCTGAGGGCGGTTTGATGAGGGAAACGGGAGCAGGCTTAAGATAGTTTGCAGGCGAACCACTTTTCTACCAAGCTGGCTTCGCCCTCTTGCCCGTCTTTGTGCCTGAACTCATTGGTGCGGTTGTCATAAGCATAACTTTTGGCCCATTCCTCGTGGTTGTGGTACACGGCTTCTATCGCATCGAGGATGAGGCCCAGCTCTGCGTCTGACATAACGGGGTGTATAGACATCCGTATCCATCCGGGCTTGTGGGTGAGGTCGCCAGTACTGATCTCATCCGTAATGGAGCGGCTGTACTGTTCTGAGACATTGAGCAGATAGTGGCCGTAGGTGCCCGCACAAGAGCACCCCCCCCTTGTCTGAACGCCGAAGTGGTCATTGAGCAGTTTAACGCCCAAGTTGTAGTGCAAGCCTTCGATATAAAACGAGATGACCCCAAGGCGTTGGCGGAGGTGGTCGGCCAGGACATGCAGCTTGGGCAGGCGGTCGAAGCGGGCCCAGACTTTTTGCAGCAGTTCTTCTTCGCGGGCCAGCATGCGCTCCACGCCCATTTCTTCTTTGAGGCGGACACACATCGCGACCCGGATGGTCTGCAGGAAAGCCGGCGTGCCCCCGTCTTCCCGGGCTTCTATCTCATCAATGTACTTGTGCCCCCCCCAGGGGTTGGTCCAGTCTACCGTACCGCCGCCGGGGTTGTCGGGAATGCGGTTGGTGTAAAGCTTAGGGTCGAAGATCAGGATGCCGGTAGAGCCCGGGCCGCCAAGGAATTTATGGGGCGAGAAATAGATGGCGTCGAGGTGCTGCAGCTCATCGCCCTCCGGCCTCATATTGATGTCAATATAAGGCGCTGAACAAGCAAAATCGACAAAGCAGAGCCCCCCTGCCCGGTGCATGATGCCAGCAATCTCGTGGTAAGGCGTTTTGATCCCTGTCACGTTGGAGCAGGAGGTAATGGCCGCGATCTTGGTTTTCCGCCCTTTGTACTGCTCCAGCAGCTCATCAAGATGGCTCAAATCCACCAGCCCCTCCGCCGTAGGGCGGATGACCGCAACATCGGCCAGGGTCTCCAGCCACGAAGTCTGATTGGAGTGGTGCTCCATGTGGGTACAGAAAATGATGGGGCGGTCAGCTTCGGGCAAGACGACCTGGCCGCGGTATTTCTCGTGCACTTTAAGCCCCAGGATCCGCTGGAACTTGTTCACCACGCCAGTCATGCCAGAATTGGAGGAGATCAGGATGTCCTTAGGCCTGGCGCCCACGTGCTTTTTGATGAGCCCTTTGGCATGATGGTAGGCCATCGTCATGGAAGTCCCTGTCACGGAAGTCTCTGTGTGCGTATTGCCCACAAAAGGGGCGATCTCCCTGGCCATGACCGTTTCGATGGGCTGGTACAGCCGCCCCGAGGCCGTCCAATCGGCATAGACGATAGGCTTTACGCCAAAAGGGGTCTGGAAGGTAGCGTCGTGCCCAACGACCTGCTTGCGGTACGGGGCGAAGTATTGTTCCAAGGTAATGGCAGTGGCTTGCATAGGCACGGTTTTATTGGTTGAGAAAGGGAAAGCGGGGCTGCCCGATCAGGCGAGCAATGCTGCCGCTGCGTTTTTCATTTGGTCAGCAAAAGCCTGGGCAGCTTCCGGAGTCTCGCCTTCGGCATAAACCCGGATGATGGGCTCGGTATTGGACTTTCGGAGGTGGGCCCAGCCTTTTTCAAAGTCGATCTTCAGCCCGTCTATAGTGGAATAATCCTCTTCTTTGAAATGGCTTTCCAGCCCCTTGAGCAGCTGATCGACATCGATAGCTGGCGTCAGCTGTATGCGGTCTTTGACCATATGGTACTCGGGGTAACGGGCTTTTATTTGCGTGGCTTTTTCACCAGACTTGGCCATAAAGGTCAGGAATATGGCGATGCCAGCCAGGGCATCGCGGCCATAGTGCAGGCCGGGCACGATCACCCCGCCGTTGCCTTCGCCCCCGATCACAGCATTGGCTTCTTTCATTTTGGCTACCACATTGACTTCGCCCACCGCGCTGGCAAAATACTGACCGCCGTGCCCTTCCGTCACATCGCGCAGGGCGCGGGTAGAAGAGAGGTTAGAAACCGTATTGCCGGGCGTTTGCTGCAGGATATAGTCAGCAATAGCGACCAGGGTATATTCTTCCCCGAACAGGGAGCCATCTTCGCAGACGAAGGCGAGGCGGTCCACATCGGGGTCAACGGCTATGCCCAGATGAGCCCGCGCTGAGACGGTCTCCTGGCAGAGCGCTTTAAGGTGGGCGGGCAGCGGCTCAGGGTTGTGGGCAAAACGCCCGTTGGGCTTTTTGTTGAGCAGCTCGAACTCGCAGCCCAAGGCTTTGAACAGCGGTGGCAGGGCTACCGCGCCAGAGCTGTTGATGCAATCGGCCACGACCCGCAGCTTGGCGTCCTGTACGGCTTTGGCGTCCACAAACGGCAATTGCAGAATGGCTTCTATATGGCGGGCGATGTAGCGGTCATCATAGATCACTTTGCCCAAATCGCCCACCATCGCATACTCGATCTGGCCATTGGCGATAATATCCAAAAGGGCTTCCCCGTCGGCTTGGGAGATGAACTCGCCCTTGCTGTTGAGGAATTTCAGCGCATTCCATTCTTTGGGGTTGTGGCTGGCTGTGATGACGATGCCAGCCCCTGCCTTTTCCATAGTTACCGCCATTTCGACCGTCGGGGTGGTAGACAAGCCCAAGTCCACCACATCTATGCCCAGCCCGCGGAGGGTAGCACTGGCCAGCTCATTGACGATGGCGCCTGAAATGCGGCCGTCACGCCCAATAACCACTTTAGGGGCTGCGCCTTGCTGCAGCAGCCAATATCCGAAAGCGGCAGTGGCCTCTACGATATCTTGTGGGGTGAGGTTGTCACCGGCTCGCCCGCCGATGGTGCCGCGTATGCCTGAAATCGATTTGATTAGGGTCAAAGTTGGTTGGTTTTGAAGGTTCTCAATGGCCTCCAAAATTAATAAAAATGTACTGATCTGACACCTTGGCCCGGCAAAGCCGCATTTAGGCAGTACCTTGCACCCTATTGCACAATCACCCGCAATACCGTATTTTAACGAACATTTGTGCCAAACCGTACCACAAAACCAGATCAACTATGGCAAAATCAAGAAAACAACAAAGGATCGAAGCACGGCAGCAGCAAGAAGGGAAGCGTATCTTGAACATATTCCTGATTGCTACAGCCGTCCTTCTCCTGCTCATGTACCTCGTCTTCCAGTTCTCATCCTAAACGAGCAGGCGCCAGGCGAAAGTTATTCTAGAGGCACGCGTACCCATATCGCAGGATGAAAGGGGTTGAGCAGCCCGGCGGACAGCTCCAGGCCGGAGGTGTCTGCCTGCCCCATCCACTCCAAGGGCAAGAGCAATAGGGTGTTGTCCGGCCCCGCTTCGAGCACTTCCTGCGCCCGCTCCGGGGTTTCGGCCACAGCCGTTTTGCTGTTCTGCTGTAGCGCATAAACTGCGGTAGCGGGGAAGCCGCCCTCCTGCCCTACCCAGACGGCATCGTACCCTGCCGCCCCTTCCGTGATGTCCTGCACCCACTTCCGCTCCCCCTCCATCAGGGGGCTGAACTGCAGCCAAAAAAAAGTGGTGAGCAATATCCCGCTAAAGAAGGTGCCCAACAGTACGTAGACCCGGTTGAGCCCCACCAGGCCGATGACCGCCACGAAGCTGAGGGCCCAGTACAGCCCGCTTGCTGCCAGGCCGGCACGGAAGCCCGCGCCCCCATAAAGAAAGAAGCCACCGATCAAAATCAGGATCAAGCCGCATGCGGCAGCAACGAGGTGGAGCACCCCGCCCCCCTTTACCATCCCCCGGTAGGGGAAGCGTTCGTCAAAATAATTCTGCATCTGCCGGGCGGCGATCATGGCCAGGATGGGCTGCAGCGCCAGGCTCTGCCCCAAGAGCGCAAAAAGCAGCCCACCGGCGTATAAAACCGCAAATTCTTCTTTTCCGCGCAAGCGTTGGAAGTGCTCCCACACGCCGGAGGCAACAAAGCCCAGGAATGGCAGCACCCCTAGGAAGTTGAACAGCAGATAGCGGCCCCAACTGCCAGAGAAGTAAAAGGCGTAGCTGTCCCAGGCCAGCCATTGTGCAAGATGAGCGATGCCTGCTATGGCCAGCCCCGCTGCCCAAGGATTGAGCCGCCAAAGGCGTTGCCCATCGGGGTGGAGGAAATACAGCCAAGCCGCCGCGCCGCCGATGAAAACCAGGGAGGACAATGGGGCTGCGCCAATTGCGAGGGCAAATACAATATAAAAACCCAGCTGCCAGCTCCATTCCGGCTGCTTCAGGTAGCGGATCAAGGCCGCATAAGCCAGCCAGGGCAGCAGCATGCCCCAAATGTCGGCTGTCCCCAGTTTGGCCAGGTTGGGGAGCAATAGGGAGGAAGCGCAAAGCGCGAGGGTGTACAGCACCACCTTCTGGCCAACCAGCCGGCGGGAGAAGATGTAATACGCCACGCCAGACAGCAGGGCCAGTATGGCCCCGGGCATTCGCCAGGCAATGAGGTCGAGCCCCGCCCCTGTTTGTGTCAGTGCCAGCACCTGCTCGGCCAGATGAGCCCCGGCCTGCCCCTGCGCCGCCCGCCAGGCCAGGAAAGCTTCTGCCCCGCTCCAAAGAGAAGTGAAATTGTTGCCGATCAACAGGTTGGCCGCCAACAACAGGAATGCTGATGTGAAAATGTAGGTTTCTTTATTGCCCATACTGAAGGTATTCAATTCGTAGGTTCGCTCCGGTGCCCGCAAAGTAAACAATCCTACCCCAAACAACAGCGCTGAGGAGTGGTTCAGAGCAGAGCAGGGGGCAAAAAAATCAGAAAATCCCTTTCTTTGTGGCCAAAGCCAATCCCCCCGTCTCAAAACAGAACCATGGGCCAACCTGCTATCTTAATCGAATCACAATACCTGCCGCCGGTGCAATATTTTGTTGCCTTGTCACAGGCGGGCACCGTTTACCTGGAAGCCCATGAGCACTACCAGAAGCGGAGCTACCGCAACCGCGCCCACTTGGCTGGCCCGAACGGCCCCATCCTGCTCTCGGTCCCGCTGCTGAAAGGGAAGAACGAGCAGCTGCCGGTCACCTCGGCAGCCATCGCCTACCGCAAGCCGTGGTTCGGAGAACATTGGCACAGCATACGGACCGCTTATGGGAAATCCCCATTTTTTGATTTCTATGCACCAGAGGTAGAAGCCATCCTCAGGGCAAAGCACCCCCTGCTCTACCTATTGAACCTTGAGCTGCTCCGGTTTGCCCTGCGCGCCCTGCAGCTCGGCGCACAGATTCGGGAAACAGATGCTTTCGGCCTGGCCAGTGAGCCCGCTCACAACCTGCACGGGCACATCCACCCAATACAGCCCAAATGGGCGTTCAACCCTGTGCCCTACCCTCAGGTTTTTGAAGACCGCCACGGTTTTTTGCCCAATTTGAGTATTTTAGACCTTATATTTTGCACCGGCCCGGAAGCGCCGGTTTACCTGCAGCGCATGGCTGCACAAAACCCCTTACCCGCGTGACCCCACTCATCAACAAACGACTACAGGCCTACCGCGCACAAGTGGATGAAATCGTGAAGGACCTGCACGAGCTCGCTATACGCACGGCCAGCGAGGACCTGGCTGAAACCGTTAGCGACCTGCGCAACCGCATACACGAGCCCTTTATGTTCGTGATCGTGGGCGAGGTAAAAGCGGGCAAAAGCAGCTTTATCAATGCCCTGCTGGCCACCGGAAAGGAGGTGACCAAGGTGGCCCCTCAGCCCATGACAGACACCATACAACAGATCTTGTACGGGGAAGAGGAAAGCTATGTGCCCATCAACCCTTACCTGAAAAAAATCCACCTGCCGGTCGATATCCTCAAAGAGATCGCGATTGTAGACACACCGGGCACCAATACCATCGTGGAGCACCACCAGGAGATCACGGAGCGCTTCATCCCTGCCTCCGACCTCATTGTGTTCGTTTTTGAAGCCAAAAACCCCTACCGGCAATCTGCTTGGCAGCTCTTTGACTATATCCATACCGACTGGCGCAAGAAGATCATTTTCGTGCTGCAGCAAAAAGACCTGATGCCCGATGAAGACTTGCAGGTCAACCTGAATGGGGTGAGGGAGTACGCAGAAAAGCAGGGCATTTCTGCTCCAGAAGTTTTTGCGGTCTCCGCCAAGCAAGAGCAGGAAGGGCAAACGCAGGAGAGCGGCTTCGGGCCTGTGCGCGCCTACATCAGTACCCATATCACAGGCGGCAAGGCCCCCGTGCTGAAGCTGCACAACAACCTGAGCACCGTTGCCAACCTGAACAGCAAAATTGCAGCGGGCATTGCTTTGCGGCAAAAGCAGTTTGAAGCCGATACGGCATTCCGAGAGGACATCCGCAGTACCCTGCTGCAGCAGGAAACCAAAAGCCTGAAACAGGTGGATGTACTGGTGGAGAACCTACTGGCCGGCTATGGCCGCATCACTCGGCAGCGGGAACAAGAGCTTAGCGAAGGGCTCGGCTTTTTCCCGCTCCTCAAGAGGTCTATCGCTTCCATATTCAACCGCAATGCCTCCATGAAAGAATGGCTGGAACGCCTCGCCAGCGGGCTCGAAGACGACCTCAACAAGGAGCTGAAAGCAAAGCTCAATGATGGAGTAGCGGACTTGGCAGACAGCATTCAGCAAATGGCCAAAATGATTGACCTCAAAATCCGGAGCAGCCAGACCATACTCCGGGACGACCACGAACTGTTCAGTGATATTGCCGAGAAGCGGACGAATGTGCTGCGGGAGCTGCAGGAGCAATTCTCCCGCTTCGTCAGCCGTACCGAGAACTTCACCGACGACAGCCTCTTCCCCGACAAAAGCTCTGTTTCAGGCGGGTTGGCTGCCAGCAGCGGGCTGGCGGTCATTGGGCTCGTGCTCGCAACGGTCACACAAGGCGCTGTGTTCGACATCACCGGCGGGCTGCTGACCGCGGTCGGCCTGATTTTTGCCGGGGCGACCACAGCTTCCAAGCGCCGGCAGGTCATGAGGGAGTTTAAGTCTGAAATTCAAAATGGGGGCGACAAGCTGGAAGAGGAGGTCACCTCCAACCTCAAAGCTTATATCTCCAACCTGCGCAGCCGTATTGACGAGAATTTCATCAAGTTCGACCTCCTGCTGGAAAAAGAAGAAGCACAGCTGCAGAAACTGCATGCGCTGAACGAAGACATCACCGGGCGTGTGGCGGCCCTTATCGGGGAGCTGAGCACTGCTGCGCCTGCTGCCAGCACTGAGGAAGAATAGGCTGGCCCCACGATGAAGCTGGCGAGGCTTGCAGGTTTCATCAGCGGGCAAAAGGTCAAGCCGGGGTGTCAAGGATTTATGGCTTGAGGCACTAGTGGTCTGTCAAGTGTTAATTTATGGGTTGAGTGGGAGCGGATTTTGAGGCTAATCAAGGCGGATGTTCCCGCGCATAGCAGGGCTACGTAAGGGGTTGTCCAACGAAGAGTAGCCTCAAAAGTCGCCGCAGGCAACCCCTAGTTTTAGCCTTGACAGACCACTAGGCTTTGAGGAAGCCAGCCAGCTCGGCATAGACCAAATCTACTGGCAGGCCCATAATATTGGCATAAGTGCCTTCGATCTTATGAATTTTGCAAAGCCCTATCCACTCCTGAATGGCGTAAGCGCCAGCTTTGTCATAAGGCTTGCATGCCTCCACGTAGTAGGCGATCTCCTCCTCCGACAGTTCGCCAAAGTGCACTTTGGAATGGCCCGCGAAGACTTTTTCCCGCTGCCCGTCAGACAGGCAGACCCCAGTGACTACCGTGTGCACATTGCCAGAAAGCTGGCGCAAAATCCGGTGTGCATCCTCCTGGCCTTGCGGTTTTTCATAAATCTTGCCATTGAGGATCACTACTGAATCGGCAGTCAGCAGGATCTCCCCTTCCTGAAGCAGGTGTTTGCCCCCATCGGCTTTCTTTTTCGCCAGGAAAGGCGCCACCTCCAGGGGGTCTATTTCGGGAGGGTAATCCTCGGGGACATCGAGGGGGCGTATGTCGAAAGAAAAACCTGCCTGCCGCAGCAATTGGGAGCGGCGTGGCGACTTGGAAGCGAGGACCAGCTTTTGGTTCAGGATATCCATACGTGTTTCTTGTAGTAAGGTTTACTGAAAAGTGAGCAACAGCAAAAGCAGCAGGCCGTTCAGCATGATCAATTTTGCCAGCTGGCTAAGGGTGCGGTAGTCTTTACTGCCCGAAGCATTTTTGAGCTTCGCCAAGCTATAGCCCACCGGGAGCATGAGGCCGGCCAGGGTAAACCCATAGCTGATGGCGCCGAAGCGCTCGCTTTCAGCCAAGGCCATGGCCAGGAGCAGCAAGAGCAGCAGTACAGCCGTAAGCCCCGCCATGATCTTGGCAGTGCCTACCCCCCAGGCCAGGGGCACCGTCCGGCAGCCTGCACGGGCATCGCCGGGCATGTCCTCCAAATCTTTCACCAGCTCCCGGTAGAGGGTCGACAAAAAGGCAAAGGCTAAGTACCAGTTCAGCAGGTTGCTCAGCTCCAAGGCCGTTTTTGGGGAAAGAACGATCAGCCTGGAGAAGCCTTCCCGCTCTGCGAACCAGATTACGCCCGCCACACCTGCACAAAAAGCGGCAATGAGCAGGTTGCCCGCCAAAGGGGCTTTTTTAAAATAGGCCGTGTACAGGAAGAGAAAGAGGACAGCCAAGGGGTATAAAGCGACAAGGGGCGGGCGCCCTACCTGGAAGGCCAGAATGAGGGCCAGAAAAAAACCGATAAGGGAGAGCGAATAGTAAAGCCAATAGGCCGTTTGTTTGTGAATGTACCGCCCTAGGGCCATGCGCCCCGGCCGGTTGGCCATATCCGATCGGAAATCAAAAATGTCATTGATAATGTACCCCCCTGCGGTTATGAGCAGGGTATCCGCCACAAAGAGGTGCATGGCCCCGGGCTGAAGCGCCATCCGTATCCCTTCCTCATCGAATGCATCCTTGAACAAAGCAAAGTAGACCAAGTACTGTGTCAGGGCCACAATGACCAGGTTAGGGAACCGGACGAGGCGGAGAAAAGCACGGAGATGTTCTTGCCGCATCACCAGTCGCCATTGAGTTTGAGCACCTTTTCTATGACATCGCGCGCACATCCGCTGCCACCGGGCTGCGGGCTGATGTAAGTAGCGGCCTCAAAGAGCTCTGGGGCTGCATCCGATGGGCAAGTTGGCACCCATACCCTGCGCATAACGGGCAGGTCTGGCATATCGTCGCCCATATAAAGGATTTTCCCTTCATCCAGCCCCAGCCGGTCGATGTAATCTTCATAAGCCTCCACCTTGTTGCTGATGCCCGAATAGATCTCTGTTATGCCGAGCCCTTGCAAGCGCTTGGCCACCCCTGCCGAGCTCCCGCCGGTGATGATGGCCACCTGATAGCCAGCCTGTACAGCCCTTTTGAGCGCGTAGCCGTCGCGGACATTCATTGAGCGGAGGAGCTCCCCCGCTTCAGTTACCAGAAGCTGATTGTTGGTCAGGACGCCATCGACATCAAAGATAAAGGTCTCGACGTCCCGGAACTGTTCGAGTTGGTTCATGCGCTCAGGGATTTTGTGCAGGGGCTAAAATAGGCATTCCGCAGTTAAACCCAACGGGCTGAGCGGGCAATCTATGCAAACTCCTGATTCTTCCCTATCTTCCCAGGCCTGAAACAAAACAACTATTATGTTCCGACCGAATATTTACCAGGCCCGCCGCAAAGTACTGATGGAAGCGATGGGCGAAGGGCTACTGCTTTTCCCGGGCAACGAGGAAAGCCCCATGAATTATGCTGATAATGTCTACCACTTCCGGCAAGACGGCTCCTTCCTCTATTATTTCGGCATCGACCGCCCGGGCTACACCGGGATTATAGATGCCGGCAGCGGGCAAGCCTGGCTGGCTGGCCCGGAAATGACCATAGACCATATCGTTTGGATGGGGCCTCAGCCCAGCTTGGCTGAGCGGGCTGCACAATGCGGTGCAGAACAGACCCTGCCGATTGGGGAGGCCGGAGCTTTCCTGCAAAAGGCGCAAAAAGCCGGGCAGGCCGTACACTTCCTCCCTCCTTACCGTGGAGAAGCCAAGCTGCAGCTTAGCGCATGGCTGGGGCAGCCGGCAGAAAGCCTTTCCCCTTCCCTGCCCCTGATCAAAGCCGTCGTTGCCCAGCGCGCAGTGAAGGGGGGCGAGGAAATAGAAGAAATGGAGAAAGCCCTCGCCATCAGCCGGGAGCTGCACGTCCGTGCCATGCAAGTGGCCCGCCCCGGCATGAAGGAAGCCGCACTGGCCGGCATGGTAGAAGGCATTGCCCTTGGAGCAGAGAGCGCCCTGGCTTACCCGCCTATCCTCACCGTGAACGGGCAGACCCTCCACAACCATTACCATGGCACCCCCCTGCAGGAAGGGCAACTGGTGCTCGGCGATTTTGGCGCAAGCGCCCCACACACCCACTACGCCAGCGATATTACCCGGACTTTCCCGGTCAGCAAGGCTTTTTCGCAACAGCAAAAAGAGGTTTACCAGATCGTCTTGGATGCAGAGGAAAGCTGTATTGCAGGCATGAAGCCCGGTATCCGCTTTGTGGACCTCCACCTGCAGGCCGCCCGCATCATCACAGAAGGGCTCAAAGCTTTGGGGCTTATGAAAGGGGATACCGAAGAGGCCGTGGCAGCCGGTGCCCACGCCTTGTTTTTCCCTCATGGGCTCGGGCACATGATCGGGCTTGACGTGCACGATATGGAAGGGCTGGGCGAAGAACATGTCGGCTACGCGGGAGAGCTCGAGCGCAGCGCTCAGTTTGGGCTCAAATCCTTGCGCATGGGCAGGGCCCTGCAGCCCGGGCACGTGATGACGGTAGAGCCTGGCATCTACTTCATCCCAGAGCTGATCCAAAAATGGCAGGCCGATGGGCTGCATGCCCCTTTCTTGAACTACGACAAAATTAATGCTTACCTGGGCTTCGGCGGCATCCGCATAGAGGACAACATACTGGTCACTGCAGACGGGCAGCGGGTACTCGGGCCGGCCATCCCTAAGCGCATTGAAGAAGTTGAAGCGTTACGGCCATAAAACCATGATTATGAGATATACCAAATTGCTCATTGGGGCGCTGGGCCTGCTCCTTTTGCTGCACAGCTGCCAAAACAATGCAGATGAGGACATGACAAGTGCTGCACAACAATCGCCCGATGGGCTGCTTTCGCTTCAGGTTTTCCTAAGCCCTGACGGAGCGCCGCAGTACACCCTGAAATATGGAGAAGAGCTCCTCCTTGATACCTCTACATTGGGGGTCGCCTTGTACAATGGCCCACTGCTGCAGCGTGGCTTGGCCATCACCGGCACCCAAATGCGCTCCGTAGCGGATACCTGGGAAATGCCCTGGGGGGAACGGCGCACAGTGGACAACCAATTCAACGAGCTGTCTGTCTCCTTTCGGGAATCCCCCCCGCCACATCGGGCCTTCCGGGCTGTTTTCCGGCTGTTCAACGATGGGATGGGGTTCCGGTATGAGTTCCCCGAGCAGGAAGGCATCAGCACTTTCGAAATTGCGGAGGAGCTGACGCAGTTCAACCTCAACGGCGATCATGACTGCTGGTGGATACCCGGAGACTGGGACATTTACGAGCACCTCTACACGGAGAGCAAGGTCTCTGCCATCGATGCGCTATCCAAAAGGGGCCACCCCAACCTGGCGCAGACCCACATCCCGGCCAATGCCGTGAACACCCCCGTCACTATGCGCACCGCCGCTGGCACCCACCTCAGCATACACGAGGCCAATCTGACCGATTATGCCGGTATGACACTGGCCGTGGACACCAAGGGGCTGAGCTTGCAGAGCAGCTTGGTCGGCTCTGAGCGCACCCCCTACAAAGTAAAGCGCACCCTGCCTTTCCATACCCCTTGGCGCACCGTGCAGGTCAGCCCGGATGCGGCAGGCCTCATCGGCTCTACCCTCATCCTCAATCTCAACGAGCCTAATCAGCTTGGTGATGTCAGCTGGTTCAAACCGACGAAGTATATGGGGATCTGGTGGGAGATGCACCTCGATAAATCTTCTTGGGACCTGGCAAGCGGACGGCACGGGGCGACTACGGAAAATGCCAAACGCTATATTGACTTTGCCGCTAGCCATGGCATTGGGGCACTGCTCGTAGAAGGCTGGAACACAGGCTGGGAACGCTGGATCGGCTTCGAGGACCGGGAGGGCGTTTTCGACTTCGTCACCCCCTATGAAGACTATGACCTGGAGGAGGTCGTCCGCTATGGGCGCGAAAAAGGCGTGGAGCTTATTATGCACCACGAAACCTCTGCTGCGCCGCGGACGTACGAGCAACAGCTGGATACCGCCTTTGCGCTCATGCAAAAGCTAGGGGTGCATGCAGTAAAAACAGGCTACGTGGGCAAAATCATCCCGAAGGGGGAATACCACCACGGGCAGTGGATGGTGAACCACTACCGCAAGGTGCTGGAGACCGCCGCGGAGTATGAGGTGGCCATCAATGCGCACGAGCCCATCAAGGCGACCGGGCTCAGGCGCACCTTCCCCAATGCCATTTCACGGGAAGGGCTGAGGGGGCAAGAGTTCAACGCATGGGCAAGCGACGGGGGCAACCCGCCTGGCCATTTGCCTACAGTCGCCTTCACCCGTATGCTGGCTGGCCCTATTGACTATACGCCGGGCATTTTTAATATCAAGCTGCACCCGTACAAGCCCGACAACCAGGTCAATACCACACTCGCCCATCAGCTGGCCCTTTATGTAGCCATCTATAGCCCGGTACAAATGGCGGCCGACCTGCCGGAGCATTACGAAGGGCACCCCGCTTTTCAGTTTATAGAAGAAGTAGGGGTAGACTGGGAGCAGAGCCTGGCACTGAACGGTGAGGTCGGGGCTTATGTCACGATCGCGCGGGAGGAGAGGGGTACGGGGCGCTGGTTCCTCGGCAGCATAACCAATGAAGATGGGCGGGAACTCGAAGCCCCCCTTAGCTTTCTGGCAGAAGGCCAACAGTACGTCGCCCATTTGTATGAGGACGGAGCGGATGCGCACTGGGACGACAACCCGGGCGCCTACCGCATTTCTAAAGCGATTGTTGACCGCAGCACTACCCTCCACCTCAAACTTGCACCGGGCGGAGGGGCCGCTGTCAGCTTTTTCCCCGCTTCCGGAGAGGAGGCAGAGGGCATCCTCCCGTACGGGCAATAAAGGCGCTCTCCCCGGGCTTCGCCCATAATGCCCGGGGAGGGTGTTTTAGAGCGTGTTGGAAGGGCGCAAACCAGATTGGCGTTTTTCTGGATGGGCCCTGCCCCTGCCAACGGGCAGGTGCCGCTATGCTGCGGGGCTCGCTGTCCGCTCGGCCCCTCGCCCTGCAGGCTTCGGGTCTGGCCTTCGGCCACCCCTTCGCAGCGCTAGTGCTTTAAGTCATAAATCTCTGATACTTAAGTTGAAGTTATTTTCCGGCTAATCAAGGCGAAGGTTCGCGACTTTAGCCCGAGCTAAAGGAGCGGTTCTTTAACGAAGAGTAGGCGGAAAATAACGAAACTTGGGGTGGCAAGGATTTATGGCTTGAGGCACTAAGCCAATGCCAGCCTAAAGCCCGGAAAGCGTAAACGCCCGCAACAATTTGGTTCACGCCCTATTGGGACTTTAGCAATCGGTCTATCCCGCTAGACAGCGGGACACTTTTTCGCTTATACTTCGCCCCGAAAATCCTTCCCGCTTTTGTGCATAAAAAGCGGGGCTTGGCTAAACTCCGGTTTTCGGCTAGAAGGCCAAAATCCCAACACGCTCTTACCGCAAGTGCCCTGTTTTTTGATTACAGCTGGTTGGCGTTTTCCTTGTAATACGCCGCTTGCTTAAGGATGTCTTCCTTCTGGCCGGCATCCATTTTCTCCCATACACGGTACATCATGCCAATCCGGGGGTTCTTGCCCAGGCGGCCGGCGTGGCGGTCGTAAAAATCCCAGTACAGACTGTTGAACGGGCAAGCCATGTGCCCGGTTTTCTCTTTGTGGTGGTAAGCACAGCTAGAGCAGTGGTCGCTCATTTTGTGGATGTAATTGGCACTGGAAACGTAAGGCTTTGTCCCGACGATGCCCCCGTCTGCAAACTGGCTCATACCTCTGGTGTTGGTGATCTCCACCCACTCAATGGCATCCATGTAGATGCCCAGGTACCATTCATCCAGTTCATCGGGGCTTACGCCCAAAAGCAGGGCAAAATTACCGGTTACCATCAGGCGCTGAATGTGGTGGGCATAAGCGTGGTCAAGGGATTGCCCGATGGCTGTGCTCAGGCACTTCATTTTGGTGTCGCCCGTCCAATACCAATCCGGCAGTGGGGCATGGTGCTCAAAATAGTTCAGCCCGGCAAACTCCGGCATCTTGGCCCAATAAATGCCGCGCATATACTCCCTCCATCCGATGATCTGCCGTACAAAACCTTCTATCTGCGAAATGCCCACTTTGTCCTGATGCCCCTCCCAATAGGACACACAAGTGTTGACCACCTCCAAGGGATGCAGGATTTTTGTGTTCATCGCAAAGGAAAGCTTGGAATGGAACAAGAGGTAGCCCCGGTCCGTCATGGCATCTTGATAGGTGCCAAACAGGTGGAGCTGGATGCGGGCAAAATGCGCGAGCAGCTCCAGGCACTCTTCGCGGGTCACGGGCCAGTAAAAGTACTCCAGGTCGATATGCCCGATGGTCTCCACCCCTGCTTCCCGGATCAGGTTTACGATATCCGACACATCTCGCCGGAAGTGGAGCGGCTTGGGGATGTCCTGCTTTTGGGGCAGCTTTTTGCGGTTGTCCTGGTCGTAGTTCCATTGCCCGGTGAGCGGGGACACCCCGTCTTCCTCCATCAGGATGCCATATTGCTTGCGCATATCCCGGTAGAAGCTTTCCAGGAGGTACGTTTTTTTGCCTTTGAAAAAACGGGCGACCCCATCCCTTGGAGACAGGAAGTGCTCGGTATCGGCAGCCGCTACAGGGATGCCCAACTCCCCATCGAGAGCGGCCAATGCCTGATCGAGGCGGTATTCATCGGGGAGCAAATACTCGAAACGTTGGGGCTTCAGCTCAGCCACCATGTGCTTTATCAGCCCCGTGAAATCATCCGCCCCGCTCTCACCCAGCTTGAAATAAATGACCCGGTGCCCCTGCTTTTCCAGCTCAGCAGCGAAGTGCCGCATGGCCAGGAAAAAGCCCACGATTTTTTGGATATGATGCCGGACGTAGCCCGTTTCAGAATGGAGCTCTGCCATAACGTAGCACACCCCCTCATCCACTTCCTGAAACCAAGAATGCTGGAGGTTGAGCTGATCGCCCAGGATGAGCCTCAGGGTGTGGGCCGGTTTTGCCATAGCGGTAGTCGATTTTGGTTTGGGGGTGAAACAAGGCAAGGTGCGCAAGGTTCATGGCAAAGCAAAGCGCCCCGGCACCATTGAAGAGGTACCGGGGCGCTCCTGTGATGGGCGAAACCAATATATCGCAGGCGCTTAGCCTTCCGGGGCTTTGGGCTGGCAACGGCCTAGCGCTGCGAAGGGGTGTAAGAGCCCGTCAGGGCCGAGCGGATAGCGAGCCCCGTAGCATAGCGGCACCTGCCATTAGGCAGGGGCAGGCCCCTCCCAATTCAGCCTGTACTGAGGCATTGGCCTTATTCCTCTACCTTGAACGTATCATCCGATAGCCCAGAGTTGACGGCTACGGATTCTACCTTCATGGTAATGGGGAAAGGCGCCATGCCCTCCGATTTGTTCTCAAAGGGGAACATCACCCCATCCACGGCCTGATAATCCGCAAACTCATTCGTTACGGAGATTTCCCCCGTGGGCCCTTCCTGTTTAGTGACTTGGCGAAGTTTCAGCCCAGACGCTACGGCGTAATACTCAGTGACCACATCGCCAGATGGCAGCGTGATCTGCAGTTTATAGGCTTGCTCCCCGTTGATCTCTTCTACGCCAGTGAGGTCAATTTTATGGTCTTTGGCAGAGTAGTTCAGCTCTGGGAAAATACTCGCCCGGGCCTTCATGGCCTCAGCTTCCTCCCCTTCTAGGATTTGCTTCTGCCCCATAGCGCTTACCATGCCCTTCTCTCCATCAAAGCGGGTTTCGTTCATCACGTTGCCGTTCATTTTCACTGCCATGGCCATTTTGCCAGATGCAGCCTGCTTGGTCTCAATCGAAAGCTGCATGCCCTGTACCGTAGCTGACATGGAAATGGTGACATCCTCAACTTTAGCCAAAGCGTCCTTACCGCCAAGGGCTTCCAGATAGCTGTTGATGACATCCATACCGGTAAGCCCCTCCGGGATAGCCGCCTGAGCGGCTTTCTTTTCCTGCCCCTCTTTATCGTAGAACACCACGGGAGCGACGCGCTGCAAGGCTTCAGCGGTTTCATCCATATTGCCGACGACCACGATGTACGCCTGATCGGGGCGGAGGAATTTGCGGGCTGCTTCGCGCAGGTCTTCCCGGGTCACAGCAGCCACTTTTTCGAGATAGGTGGCATAGTAGTCCTTTGGCAATTTGTAGCGGGCGGTATTGAGGGCGAACCGTGCAGCAGTTTCCGGGCGCTCTGTGCTCCGGGCGAAGCTGCCGAAGATAAAGTTTTTCACGCCCTGCAGTTCTTTTTCGGTCACCAGCTCATTGCGCAGCAGCTCCATTTCTTTCAGCATTTCGACGACGGCGCTGTCGGTCACCTCATTGCGGACGTTGCCGCCGGCGGCAAAATAGCCGATCAATTTGTCATAGCTCAGTGTAGAGCGCACCCCATAGGAATACCCTTTATCCTCCCGGATGTTCTGGTTGAGGCGGCTGGAGAGCACACCGCCCCCAAGCAAGGTATTGAGGACGTTGGCCACGATGGCATCCTGAGCGCCCGGCTTCAGGTTGACCGGATAGGTGATGTTGAGGACAGATTGGGTCGCCCCGTCTTTGTTCACGAAAGCGACTTGTGCCTCCTCGGGCATGTCGGGCCGTGGGAAGAACTTTTTGGCTATCGCCCCTTTCTCCCATTTGCCGAAGTATTGCTCTGCCAGCTCGCGGGCCTCTTCCGCCGTGATGTCCCCAATAAACGCGAGGTAGCTGATATTGGGCTTAAAATTAGCCTCGTAGTAAGCTTTGCAATCTGCCAGCTTGATGTTGCCGAGCGTTTCTTCTGTAGTCAGCTCACCGTAAGGATGGGCTGAGCCATTGCGGAGCACCTGAGAGACATTGGAAGAGATGGTGGCAGGGTCGGAGGCCTGATACTGCAAGCCAGAGATTTGCTGCTGCAGCACCTTTTCGAACTCCTCTTCCGGGAAAGCAGGGTTGAGGGCGACATCGGCCATGAGCTCGAGCAGGGTTGCTTTGTGCTTGCTCAGGCTGCTGGCGTAGACCCCCGTCGAGGTGGAGTACAAGCTCGCCCCGATAAAATCCACGGCCTGATCGATTTCGGCTTTGGACCGGCTGGCGGTACCCCTGCTCAGCAGGTCGCCGGCAAGGTCGGGCACACCAGCTTTTTCCCCGTACGTGGCCGGCGGTACGTCTACCAGCAACTGGAACGTCACTTTCGGCAGCTTGTGGTTTTCCACAACGATGACCTGCAGCCCATTATCTAAGGAGAATTGCTCGTACTCGCCCATCTGTATGCGGGGTGCAGGGCCAGCCTTTGGCGGGTTTTTACGGAAATCATCGTTTTGGGCAGCTGCCCAGCCGGTTGCGAGCAGCAGCGCAAAGAAAGTAAATATAGTGGGTTTGAAATTCATCTTTCAGTGTTGAATTTGGTCTTTAAATCAGGTTTTGCCCGTAGTAGTACCGGCTATGGCTTAGCCGGCTCAGGCAGATAATACAGGGCAACGCGGTTGCTGGGCTGAAAATACTTGTTGGCCACGCGCTTGATGTCTTCGCGGGTGACCGCCTGATACTTCTCCAGTTCTGTATTGATCAGGTTGGCATCGCCCTGAAGGGTATGGTAGGTCGCCAGGTTGTTGGCGATACCGAACATGGTAGCGTTGTCGGTAAAAAAGTCGGACTCCACCTGGTTGAGCAGCTTGCTGTACTCCGCTTCAGAGATCAGCTCGTCGCGCACCCGTTCCACCTCCGCGTCCATAGCCTCTTCCAAGTCTTTGGCATCTACCCCCGCGCTAGTGATGGCGAAAGTGATGGCCAGGCCGGGGTCCTCCATTTCCATAGCATAATTGAATACGGTCAGTGCTTTCTGCTGCTCGTCCACAAGGGCTTTGCGCATGCGGGAGCTTTCCCCTTCAGAAAGGAGCTTGTTGAGCATTTTGATGGCGTAGATGTCTTTGTCCTGCACTGAAGGGATGCGGTAAGCATGGAAGACAGCCGGCAGCTGCACCTGGTCGAATATGGTATCCCGCACTTCCTTTTTCATGGCAGGCTCCTCTACCTCTGGCCGGTAGATCTTGCCCTGCTTAGCTGGTATCGAGCTGAAATACTGCTCCACCCATGCTTTGGCCTGCTTGGGCTCGATATCGCCTGCAATGACCAAGACCGCGTTGTTGGGCACATAGAAATCTTTGTAAAAGTTGATGTAGTCGGCCTCAGTAGCGGCATTGAGGTGGTCCATAGAGCCAATGGTCGGCCACTGATAAGGGTGCTTGGTGTAGGCGCGGTCCAGCACTTCGAGCAGGAAGGTGCCGTAGGGCTGATTATCATATCGCTGCCGCATTTCTTCTTTGACGACCTCCCTTTGGGTCTCCACCCCTTTTTGGTCCACTTTGGCATGGAGCATGCGCTCCGACTCCAGCCAAAGCCCGAGCTCCAGCTGATTGGAGGGCAGTATTTCAAAGTAGCAGGTAACATCAGAAGAAGTATAAGCATTAAGGGTGCCCCCGGCGTTTTGGATGTACTTGTCGAACTGCCCGCGCTCGATGTTTTCTGAGCCTTCGAAAAGCAGGTGCTCGAAAAAGTGGGCAAAGCCTGTACGGTCCGGGTTCTCATTCTTCGAGCCCACGTGGTACATTACCGCAAGGGCCACAATGGGGGTGCTTTTGTCCTGATGCAAGATGACCTCGAGGCCGTTGTCCAGCTTCATGGTCTCGAACTCGATCCCCCGCTCTTGAGCAAACAAGGAAGGCACTCCTACAGCAAAGGCAAGCAGCAAGGCGATTTTTCTGGCTAGAGTCATATTCATTATATTTTTTGGAAAGGGATTTAAGGCTGGCCAGTACAAAAGGCAGCCATTTTGAAAGCAGGCGCAATTTGCAAAACGCCAACCACAAATAAAAACCCTTTAGAGGAGTTATGGTTCTCGCCCGACGAAAGTGCGGCTAGTGCCTCAAGCCATAAATCCTTGACTCCCCAAGTTTCGTTCTTTTCCGCCTACTTTTCGTTAAAGAACCGCTCCTTTAGCTCGGGCTAAAGTCGCGAACCTTCGCCTTGATTAGCCGGAAAACAACTTCAACTTAAGTATCAGAGATTTATGACTTAAGGCACTAGGGCAAGCTCCCAAGGAACAACAAGACTTCACGCTTGATGGCCTCCTGCAGCCGGCTGAGCTGCTCCGGGCTGCCTCCGGTCTGCCATACCGGAAAGGAAAAATGTACCAAATGGTTGTAGGTAATGCCCGAAAGGTAATCGGCAGGAAGGACCTCGGCTACCGTCAGGACATAGTCAAAGTGCTGCCCGGCATAATCCGTGACTGCACGGGGCAGATTCTGGCTGACATCAATAAAGTCCGATTGCATAGCTCTTACCACCTCAGGCTCGGGCAGGGCCGGGCTGATGCCCGCGGTTTCTACCCTCAGGCGCTCCTGTGCATAGTATGCCAAATACCCCGCTGCTATTTGCGTGCGGATGGCGTCATCAGTCCCAATTACCAATATATCCATCATACTCTGTAGCCAACTAAAATGGCAGGGGCGCTGTGCCCCGTCCGCCCCAAATATATACAAATGAAGATATTTGCATAGGAGAAGTTAGGTTAATTCTGAACATCGTGTTGGCATTCCGTTTGGGCACACTTCCAGGATTTTTGCCCGCCGGCCCTTGTTTTTAGGCCAAAAAAATGTATATTTATCAAGCGTTACGGTATTTTTCCAGTCTTAGCACTGCTCCTCGTACATCCATCCGGATCCCATAATCCCTATTTGCCTGATTTATGGGCGCAAAACAAAATTGTCACTTTTTTGGAGCTTCTCCTGCACCAAGGGGTGGAGCCTGCACCTGCCTGAAGGCAGGTGCCGCTATGCTGCGGGGCTCGCTGTCCGCTCGGCCCTGACGGGCTGCTACCCCTTCGCAGCGCTAGGCCGCTGCCATCGGAGTGCCAAAGCCTCAGCAGGCTGACACCGCTTGTGGACTGAGCGTTACGTACCCCCTTTGGGCCACCGCCCGCCTGCGGAGCCTTACTGTGAGCACGGTAAGGGTGGGGCTGCATTGTACTAAAAGTCCAAACCCCAACAGTGCACAGGCTGCCCCCCTGCCCAAGCCCTGACTGCAAAACAAAGGGAAAGCCCAATTCCAGCATTACAACAAAATGGACCTAAAATACTGTAAACCAATTACTAAAAAAGGCATTCACTTTCAAATGAACGCTTATAAACACCCAAAAATGTCTTAGCCGCTACTGCTCAGCTTGCTTACCTTAACCCTTGGTGAGTACATAGTGGCTGCCCGCAAAAGCCGCTACGGAATGAACAGCAGCCTCTGGATGCTAAAAACTAGACCCTATGAAAAAAACAATCCTACTCTTTTGCCTTTACTGCTTTTCAGGGCTAACTGCCCAAACCTTGCCTGCCCCGGGCGCTGATGCGCCCAGCCAGGCGATCTGCATCAAATGGGCAGAAGGCACTGTAGCAGAAGCCGAAAACGGACAGCTGCAATTCCTAACGGTAGCCTCGGATACAACAGGCTTTTACCAGCTGGCTGAAATAGGGCATTTCAGCCCTTACATCCAAGGGATCAACAGGGAAACGCTCTTGGAGTACCAAAGCACTGCCCAATCTTTTTGGGACCAAAAAACGCAAGCCTCCAAAACGCTGGCCCCTAAGAAGGTTGCGGATTTCAACACCTATTTCTACCTGACGATCCGCCCGGGGTTCAGCATAGAAGAAGCCCTTGAACGGTCTAGGCAAATCCCAGCCATCACCTATGCCGGGCGCCTCCCCGAGGCCGTTGCCCCTCCTTTGCCCCCCGGCAACTTTGTGCCCAATCAGACCTACCTGACAGCAGCACATGGCATTGGCGCCGATTGGGTATATGCCAACTTTGGAGAAAAAGGGCAGGGGCTTAGGATTGTGGACATTGAATACAGCTTTAACGCAAACCACTTCGACCTCCCCAACGTATCCATAGTGGGAGGGACTTCCTTTTTTAATGGTTTTGGCAACGACCATGGCACGGCCGTTCTTGGCATACTAGGGGGGCGAGAGAACAGCTTTGGGATAACGGGCATTGTGCCACAGGCCAGCCTTTACTTCGCCGGGGCGCACAACAGCGCTGGGCAGTACGATATCGCCAATTCTGTCCTCCAATCGCTGCAGGTCACCTCTGTTGGTGACTTTCTGCTGATTGAGCAGCAGGTAGCAGGCCCAAACCAAACTGGATCTGGTCAAACCGGGCTCGTAGCAGTAGAATACATACAACCCTATTATGATGCCATCGTGCTGGCGGTCGGCAATGGGCGAAACGTAGTGGAGGCGGCTGGGAATGGGAGCCAAAACCTTGACGCCAACGCTAATCAGAGTGGCAACAACAACCATTACCCCTTTTCTAATGCCAATGATTCCGGAGCGATCATTGTAGGCGCCGGCGCCTCTGCACCCACCGGGTCTCAAACGGCAAGGAGCCGTCTATGGTTCAGCAACTATGGCAGCCGTGTCAACCTACAGGGCTTTGGAGAGAACGTTTGGACAACTGGCGATGGAGATGCCTACGATAACGAAGGCCCGAATTATTATTATACCAGTTCTTTTGGCGGCACCTCTTCCGCTTCCCCTATCGTTTTAGGCGCAGCAGCTTTGGTACAGGCCATCCAAATTGAACAAAACGGCGGGCCATTGGACCCCCTTCAGCTCCGGGGGCTCTTGGTTTCGACTGGCCTGCCACAGCAAAGCGGCCAATATCCGGCTTCCCAAAAAATCGGCCCATTGCCCAACTTGGAGAATGCCTTGGAGGGATACCTTGGAGAGAGCTGCTCTCCCCCTACCCTTTCCCAAATATTTGCCAGCAACATTACCTCCTCCTCTGCACGGCTTAACTGCACTACGCCCAACGTAGACTTCTATGACTGGGCCTACCGCCCAGTCGGCGGCACTTGGGTCAACATCGATGGCACTCCCACCAATTCGGCTACCATCAGCAACCTTGCCCCCGGCCAGACTTATGAGTACGTAGTGGCGGTCCGCTGCGGCAGCACCTGGAGCGAGTGGTCGCAATCGGAGACCTTTACAACTCCTGGCTTCTGCCCTCCTGCTACCGGCATTGAAATCACTTCTCAAGGCTACTCCCATTTCCAGATAAACTGGGATAATGTATCCGGAGTGGACTACAACGTCAGATACCGCAGGCTGGGAGATACTGATTGGATATTTTTGGAGGGCTTCTCTGGCCATACATCTTTGAATAAACTGCCCTGTACCACTTACGAATGGCAGGTGCAGTCCGTCTGCGATGGCGTGCCCGGCCCTTGGAGCTCCTCGCTGACCGTGCCCACCCTCGGCTGCGGGGACGACCACTGCTATGCCTACGGCAACTCCTTCGACAACTGGATCGAAAGGGTCGCGCTGGCCAACCTCAGCAACCCTTCCGGCAACGGATATGGGCATTCCGACTTCACCCCTCAGGCGGCCAGCCTGCAGAAAGGCCAGTCCTACACCATCACCCTCGACCCCGACGAGTCCACCAACGCTACCGCCAACCTCGTGTACTGGCGCGTTTGGGCCGACTTCAACGGGGATGCCGACTTCAACGACGCCGGGGAGCAGATCGTCTCCAAAACATCGGGCGTCACAGCCCCCACCACGGCCAATTTCACCGTGCCGGCTGCCGCCCTCACCGGGCAGGTCAGGATGCGCGTCGCCATGAGCACCGAAGGCTACCCCACCCCCTGCCAGGTCAACGGCCGGAGCGATGTAGAGGACTATTCCCTCAACCTTTCCGCCCCAGCGTGCAACCCGCCCACTGGCATTGCCCTGACCAGCAACGGCTACTCCCATTTTGTCGTCAATTGGGACAATGAAACTGGGGTGGGCTACAACGTCCGCTTCCGGCAGCAGGGCACCGCTTCCTGGTCTACCTTCACCGACTTCTCCGGGATCATTTCCCTCAATAAAACCCCTTGCTCTTTCTACGAAGTGCAGGTGCAGTCCGTCTGCGATGGCGTGCCCGGCCCCTGGAGCTCCTCCCTGACCGTGCCTACCCTCGGCTGCGGGGACGACCACTGCTATGCCTACGGCAACTCCTTCGACAACTGGATCGAAAGGGTCGCGCTGGCCAACCTCAGCAACCCTTCCGGCAACGGATATGGGCATTCCGACTTCACCCCTCAGGCGGCCAGCCTGCAGAAAGGCCAGTCCTACACCATCACCCTCGACCCCGACGAGTCCACCAACGCTACCGCCAACCTCGTTTACTGGCGCGTTTGGGCAGACTTCAACGGGGATGCCGACTTCAACGACGCCGGGGAGCAGATCGTCTCCAAAACATCGGGCGTCACAGCCCCCACCACGGCCAATTTCACCGTGCCGGCTGCCGCCCTCACCGGGCAGGTCAGGATGCGCGTCGCCATGAGCACCGAAGGCTACCCCACCCCCTGCCAGGTCAACGGCCGGAGCGATGTAGAGGACTATTCCCTCAACCTTTCCGCCCCAGCGTGCAACCCGCCCACTGGCATTGCCCTGACCAGCAACGGCTACTCCCATTTTGTCGTCAATTGGGACAATGAAACTGGGGTGGGCTACAACGTCCGCTTCCGGCAGCAGGGCACCGCTTCCTGGTCTACCTTCACCGACTTCTCCGGGATCATTTCCCTCAATAAAACCCCTTGCTCTTTCTACGAAGTGCAGGTGCAGTCCGTCTGCGATGGCGTGCCCGGCCCCTGGAGCTCCTCCCTGACCGTGCCTACCCTCGGCTGCGGGGACGACCACTGCTATGCCTACGGCAACTCCTTCGACAACTGGATCGAAAGGGTCGCGCTGGCCAACCTCAGCAACCCTTCCGGCAACGGATATGGGCATTCCGACTTCACCCCTCAGTCTGCCAGCCTGCAGAAAGGCCAGTCCTACACCATCACCCTCGACCCCGACGAGTCCACCAACGCTACCGCCAACCTCGTTTACTGGCGCGTTTGGGCCGACTTCAACGGGGATGCCGACTTCAACGACGCCGGGGAGCAGATCGTCTCCAAAACATCGGGCGTCACAGCCCCCACCACGGCCAATTTCACCGTGCCGGCTGCCGCCCTCACCGGGCAGGTCAGGATGCGCGTCGCCATGAGCACCGAAGGCTATCCTACCCCCTGCCAGGTCAACGGCCGGAGCGATGTAGAGGACTATTCCCTCAACCTTTCCGCCCCAGCCCCTACGCTGACCGTCACACCAAACAGCCTGACTTTTCAGGCCACAGGAGGCACTCAGGGCATTAACATCACCGCAAATAACAGTTGGAGCATCAGCATCCCTGCTGGAAGCCAATCTTGGCTGAGCGCTTCCCCGGGCACAGGCTCAGGCAGCAGCAGTCAGATCATTTGCCAGCCCAACCCCTCCCCCCAAGGCAGAAGTGCAACGATTGTCGTCAACAGCAGCGGGATCAACCGGAATGTCCAAATTTTCCAGGAAGGGGCTACCCCTTTGCTCTCTGCCAGCCCAACGAATATCGTATTGCCACCTGAGGCCGGCAGCACCACCTTCCAAGTCAGTGCCAACGTCAATTGGCAGCTGAACGAAAATGTAGGCTGGATCACCGGGCTATCTCCTGGGAGCGGCAGCGGCCCGGCTACGGTCACCCTCAGCTACACCGCCAACCCCTTGGGCACTTCCCGCTTTACTTCGGTGGCCCTGACCGACCCCAATGGGCTGGCCAGCCCCGTAGCTATTTCCGTGACCCAACAAGCCAACACGAGCTGTGATCCGCCTGGCTCAGCTGCCCATTCCGGGCTGCAGCCTACGCGGGCCAACTTCACCTGGCCTGCAGTGGACGGCGCCTCCCTCTATTTCCTCGATATCCGGATTGCAGGCACAGCCCAATGGGCCAGCTTTGAGGCCGCTTCCAACCTCGCATCCCTGGCAGGCTTCAGCCCCTGTACCTCCTATGAATACCGGATCAGGACCGATTGCGGGGATGGGGCTTCTCCCGTGCTCAATTTCCAGACCACTGGCTGTAGCCCTTACTGCGAAAGCTATGGCCTGCGCAACATCCGTCTCATTGACTAAACCCCAACACCCGAAACATGATGATGCTAAATAATTTGAGATCCACCGTCTGCACTATCCTTTTCCTTGTTGCGCTGCTGCCGCTCAACGGCTATGCACAACCCCAAGGGCGCTTTCAGCAGGCGTACGAAAAAGTGAAAGCGGCTACCAACAAGACAGGGCTGCAGGAGCACCTGGCAGCTTTCCAAAAGCAAGACCAGCAACTGCAAAAAATCTTGGACAGCCTGGAAAGGCAAGGAGTGCGCACCCGTGGAGAAGGCTGGGCCATTACCGCGATCGGCGACGACGGGCAATTGCTCTATTCTGCCCGTCAAAATCAAGCAGCGGCAGCCTCTACCTCTACCAACCTCGTATGGGGAGGCAATTACAACCTCAATGGGGCTGATATGCAAGCCGGGATTTGGGAAGCGGGAGAAGTACCGCGGGCCTCCCATCAGGAATTCGGCAACCGGATCTCCATCATGGACCCTACCGCCCCTGTGGATGACCACGCTACCCATGTAGCCGGCACCATGATTGCCACCGGGGTAAACCCCAATGCCCGGGGCATGGCAAATCAGGCGGCTTTAGCAGCCTATGATTCTTCTTCTGATGCAGCAGAAATGGTGGACGAGGCCATGAACAACGGGCTGCTGGTCTCCAACCATTCCTACGGTTTTCTAACCGGGTGGGCTGAAGGCGACTGGGGGCCAGAAGAAGGTACCTACTGGTGGGGGCGATCTGACCTGACAGAAGACTATAATTTTGGCTACTACAGCACGCAGGCCCGTGACTGGGACGCCATTGCCTACGATGCGCCCTACTACCTGATTGTCAAATCGGCGGGCAATGACCGAAACGATACTGCACCCTCGGGCTCCTACTATGTTCGGATCAATGGGGCTTGGACCCTGAGCACCGCTTTCCGGGAAAATGACGGAGGCGCTGATGGGTATGACTGCATACCTTCCCGTGGCAATGCTAAGAACATCCTCACTGTTGGCGCTATCCGTGACCTGCCCAATGGCTACACCAATGCAGCTGACGTAGCCATGACCACTTTCAGCAGCTGGGGAGGTGCCGATGATGGGCGCATCAAGCCCGACATCGTTGGCAATGGGCACGACCTATTCTCCTCCGGTGCGGATAGCAATACCGACTATATCGTTTACAGCGGCACCTCCATGTCTGCCCCCAATGTAAGCGGCAGCCTGTTGCTCTTGCAAGAGCTGCACGCACGGGAAACCGGGGAGTTCATGCGCTCGGCCACCCTCAAAGGGCTGGCCATACACACAGCGGATGAGGCCGGCCCTGCGGCAGGACCGGATATGCAGTTTGGCTGGGGCGTACTGAACACCAAAAAAGCAGCTGATTTTATCTTGGGCAACGACCCAGCCCTTGTGCAGGAAATGCAGGAGGCCGTACTGCAAAACGGGGGCAGCTTCAGCCAAAGCATCACCTCCAATGGCGGCCCGCTGAGGGCGACCCTGGTGTGGACCGACCCCGAGGGGGCCCCTTGTGGCGCTCCGCCCATATCTGGCGCTTGGAATTGCTCTAAAGCCCTTGTCAACGATCTGGAGCTGCGGGTAAGCTTTAATGGGCAGGACTTTTTCCCCTATACCGTACCCGTGCCAGGGCAGCCCGCACAGTCTAATCAGCCCAATGATGTAGACAACGTAGAGCAGGTGTTCCTCCCCGCCACACAATCTGGCACCTATGAAATCAGGGTTTTCCACAACGGCACCCTACAAGGCGGAGCGCAGCCCTTCAGCCTCTTGATCACTGCAGACGAAGGAGGGGGCGCATTAGCGGATGAGGTGTACATTCAAAACACCACCCTGGCCGGGCAGTCTAAAATATCAGGCAACAACTATGGCTATGCTGATTTCAGCAATGATGCAGCCTACAACTTCACCCCCGGCCAATCCATCAGCCTGAACCTGACTGCCGGGGCGGAGAGCGACCCCCTGCCTGTCTATTGGCGGATATGGGCCGACTGGAATCAGAACCAGGTTTTTGACGAACCTGCTGAACTGATGCTCGACAGTGGCCCGGTCAACACCTTGGCCTACCAGGGCTTGTTCACCGTCCCAGCTTCGGCAGTGGCAGGGGCAACGCGCCTGCGCATAGCGGTCAGTAAAGGGGAAGCCCCTCCTGCCTGTGGCACGCATCTGGGAGAAGTCGAGGACTATCCCATACAGGTTGCCCAGCCCAACTTTTTCCTGACGCTGTCCCCCGCCTCCCTTGTTTTCCAATCGCAGGGCGGGCAGCAGAGCGCCGCCCTCACCACCAACTGCAACAGTGCCTGGCAACTGATCAATGCCCCTTCCTGGGTCAGCGTGCAGCCCACCTCGGGCCAAGGCAGCGCTGCCATTTCGCTTACAGCAGCTGAAAACACCATGACCGTCCCGCGCAGTGGCACGGTCACCTTTTCTGCCTGTGGTGAGACGGCCAGCCTAAACCTCACCCAAAATGCAGCGTCCAACAGCTTTTTGAGCATTACCCCGAGCAGTTTGAGCCTCAATTTCACCGGCAGCTCTGCTTTTGCCTTCCTGAGCACCAACTGCAGCAGCTGGTCTGTACTCAGCAGCCCTCCCTGGGCCACAGTGGCCCCTTCTTCTGGCAGCAACAGTGCTAATTTGTCTATTTCCTACCAGGAAAACACCAGCTCATCGCCCCGGAATGGCCAGATTGTCATTCAAGGCTGCGGGCAGGTTGCGACCCTCAACCTGGAACAAGCTGGAGCCCCTGTCCCCATTACGATGGACATTTCGCCTGCTGCTTTATCGGTTGCCTCAGCGGGCGGGAGCGTTACGGCCAACTTGAGCACCAACTGCGACAGCTGGCAAGTGAGCCCGCCCGTGCCAGCTTGGCTCAGCGTTTCGCCACAAAACGGTAGCGGAGACGCTCAGCTCGTGCTTACGGCCTCCTCCAACCCTGGCCCATCCTCCCGGAGCACAGTCATCACCCTGACCGGCTGTGGGCTGAGCCGGCAGGTCAACGTCTCCCAAGCAGCGCCCGTGGCCAACAGCATCAGCTTTTCGCCCAGCTCCATTACCCTGGGCTGGACCGCCGGCTCTGCGGCCAATGGCAACCTGAGCATGCCCCTTGCGGCCGCGTGGACGGCCACACCTTCCGCAAGCTGGATTAATGTCGCGCCCAATGGCTTCGGAAGCCAAAACCTCTCCATTTCCGCCAGCTCGGACAACCCTTCCTCCTCACCACGGTTTGGGACCGTCACCTTCGAAATTGCGGGCGCTCAGGCCGTAGCGAACATCACGCAGGAAGGGCAGCCCGGCAGTGCAGGCCCGCCGTGGGGCGAGCCCACCGTATCCAATAAATCTGGTGTATTTTTCGGCCAGGCGCAGATTGCCGGCCTGCCCGCAGGGGCAGGAGACTGGGTAGCCGCGTTTGACGAAGCAGGCAACCTGGCAGGCAGCAACCAAGTCATCATCAATGGGGGCATCGCTTACATCAGCTTGGTCATTTATGGAGACGACAACAGCACCCCGGGCGTAGATGAGGGCATCAACCCCGGCGAAGCCTTTACCCTGCACCTTTGGGACCAATCCGACAACCGGGTGCTCGACTACCCCTTCACCGGGGCTGCTACCCTTTTCCACGATTGGACAGACAACAACGGTGCACCGATGCCTGCCTACAACAACCCGGCTGCCATTTACAATTTTGAGCTGACCGCAATGGACATCATCCCTCTTCGGCCAGGCTGGAACTTGGTTTCCACCGATGTAGTCCCCGCCGACAGTAGCGTGGCCAGCATTATGTCAGGGCTCTTGCCCGGCAACCTCGAAACAGTGACCGGTTTTGACGTGACCCCCAATTTTTACGACCCTATCAACCCTTTCCTCAGCACCCTCTCACATTGGGAAAGAGGTTTCGGCTACTGGGTGAGGGTAACCGGCACAGATACCCTGCGCATACCAGGGCTGCCCATCCCTGCTGATTATTACAAAAGCATGGACGCCGGGTGGAACCTTATGGCTTTCATCCCACAGGGCAGCCTGCCTACAACTGCTTATCTGGACACCTGGCTGAGCAACAATACGCTTGAAGTGGCTTCTGGATTTGACCCCACGCCCATCTTCTACGACCCCAGCCAACAGCCGTTTCTCAATACGATGAACGACATGCGCAACAGCCGTGGATACTGGATGCGGTTGTCAGCACCTGGCTTCAACAACGGGATAGATGCACGGGAGCAAGGAGCTTATGGCAGCAATGTCTTTGAATTCATCTGGGCCAAAGCGCCTGCCCTGGCCGGGCAGACCATCCGTATCTTAGACGCTGCGGGCAGTGAAGTAGGGCAGCTTACCGCTGGCCCAAACGGGCTGATGCGCCCCATCCACATTTTTGGCGACAGCCCGCTGACCACAGCAAAAGAAGGGCCTTCTCCCGGAGACCTGCTGTTCTTTGAGTGGAATGGCCGCCGGGCAGCGGAAACCCTGACCTTCCGTGGAGATATGCTCCTACGCCAAGTCAACTTGACTTTCCCTCCTACAGAGCAAGGGCCAGCGCTCAAGGCCTACCCTACCCCCTTCCGGGAAAAGGTCACTTTGGAGGTGCAGCTGCCGCAAAACCTGAGCAGCGGCCAGGTACACATCATTAACATCAATGGGCAGCGGGTATGGTCTGTGGGCGTCTCTGCAGGAGCCTCTTCGCATACGTGGGCACCAAAGGGGATGCCGCCCGGGCTCTACACGGTCTACTTGCAGGCAGAAGGGCAACTGCTGCTGCAGCAACGGATCGTCCTTCAGTAGCACCAAGGCTTTACGGAGCCTAGGTTTCAAACCCAAACTAAAACACCAAGGGGCGCAGTTTTTGCGCCCCTCAATATCCTAGACCATGAAAACAACTGCTCAACTGCACCTGATACTGCTCGCCGCCCTGATGCTTTGTTTCACCCAAGGCTGGTGCCAGCCCGCAGCCTTCACCTTTACCCCCTCCAATCAGTCTGCGGTGTTCATCGGGCAGATACAGCTGGAAGGAGCCCCGGTGGAAGCTGGCAGCTGGATTGCTGCTTTTGACCCGGATGGGCAATGTGCGGGCGCAGCCGAAGTCATCATTTTCCAAGGGCAATCCTTTGCCAACCCGCCTATATTTGGGGACGACCCGGCTACAGCCGGAATAGATGAAGGGCTGATGCCCAATGATTTTTTCACCCTTCACCTTTTCACCCCGGGAGATGGCCTCATCCGAGCCTACCGTGTTGACGGGGCGGTGGCCGAATTCCCTGGCTGGGCCAATAACAACGGCGCCCCTTTGCCCGGGTATGACGACGCTTCGGTGATCTACAATTTCACGGAAGTGACCGGCCCGCCTGAAGTAGGGGCTGAAGTGGAAAACGCCTCCTGCCATGGGGAAGATGACGGGTCAGTCGCCCTAACACTCGATGGGGGGGCGCCACCGTTCACTTTTTCGTGGAGCAATGGCGGGTCTGGGCCAGTCATTGCCGATCTAGCAGCCGGAAGCTACAGTTGTACAGTCACTGACGGAGACGGCATGGTTTACCCTTTTGGGCCTTTCGAGGTCGGCGAGCCCGAACCGCTTGCCGCCGAGGTGCAAACAGCTCTGGATACCTGCGGGGAATCAAGGGGCAGCCTAACAGTGGTCCCAATAAATGACGTGCCGCCTTTTGTCATCCTTTGGGAAAACAACAGTATAAGCTTTGTGCGCAACGGGCTTGAAGCAGGAACCTATTCTTACCTGTTGCTAAATGGGGACGGCTGCAGGCTGGAAGGGACAGCAGAGGTAGAAGAAAGCCCCGAAATCACCTTTGAGGCCAACAGCACCCCCGCCTCCTGCCTACCCTTCGCGGATGGCTCAGCGGCTGTCATGCCCATGCAAGGAGTGCCCCCCCTGTCTGTCACTTGGGCGGATGGCAATACCGATACCGTGCGCATGGGCTTGCAAGGGACAGACTATGCTTTCGTGGTGACGGATGGGCTGGGCTGTGAGGCGCCCGGACAGATCACGGTGCCCAATGAGACCAATATAGATGTAGGGATTGAATCTATGCCTTATTCAGTGAGCCAAACGGAATTTAGATATGGCACGCTCACCGCTTCTCCAACTGGCGGCACGCCCCCCTATACCTACGAATGGTATGCAGACAGCCTGCTCTCCTCCACCGGCCCTTTTGCTGACAGCCTGTTTACAGGGTGGTACGGGCTCACGGTAACCGATGATGAAGGCTGCCAATGGTCTGCTGACAGCCTTTACGTAGGCCTGCTGCTCAACACCCACAGCGTCAGCCTGGCAGCACCGCGCTTATACCCCAACCCCTTATCAGAAGGCACACTCCACATACAGCTGCCAAATCAGCTCAATGCAGCGGTAGAAGCCAAGCTCCTGGATGTCTATGGCAGGGCAGTTTGGACCGGCACTTTGCAGGCCCTGAAGGGCAGGCTGGAAGCCAACTTCCCTTCGGGGCTGCCGGCAGGCAAGTACTGGGTGGCCGTCCACGGGCCCCGCCCCTATCAGGCCGCCCCCTTGCTGATCGCCCCCTGAAAAACGGCAAGGTGACGCTATCCGGCGAATAAAAACGTGCCCGGTATTGCCAAGGTCCATAAAATGCCCTTAATTTGGCGTTATTCATTGACTCGGCAAAAGCGCATTCACCATGTCCAGAAATTATGACCTTTCAGACCCCACAGACCTCGAGGTGCTGAAGTCCGATTTTGAAATGTACTCTGCCGACGAGTGGCAGGCTATGATCGATTACACCCTTGAGGACGGGCACAAAAAGCTGCTCTCTTACGACGAGAGGGGGGTCTTGATGCAGGCCCGTAAAAAAGCCCTGTACAACAGCCACCCTTCCAGCAAACAAATGGTGTGGGCCTTGCAAGTGGCCGATAAGATCGAAGCCCATCAGAAGGGGGAGAAAGGTGCCTGAAGCCGTACTTTCAGCAATAGAAGCCAAACGCTATTTGGAGCGTCTGGGGCTAAGCTCTTTTCCTGGGCGAACAGGCGTGAAAACCGTCAGCACACTGCACCGCGCTCAGGCCTTGAGCATCCCCTTTGAAAGCCTTCACCTCCACTTTGGGAAAGGGCCTAAGCTCAACCTGCAAGCTGTCGTGCAGCACGTGCTTCATCAAAAGCGTGGCGGTATTTGCTATGAGCTCAACCTGCTGTTCGCGGCTGCCCTCCGCTATCTGGGCTATCAGCCCATTTTCCTTTCCGCCGCTGCCCGGCAAGCTGATGGCAGCTACCCGCCTTGGGGCGACCACATGGCGCTGGGCATCACTATTGATGGGCAGGATTGGCTGGCCGATACCGGTTTTGGAAGCCGGACCGTGCCAGTGCTCCCCTTTGGAGGGCAGGGCAGCTGGCAAGGGGAGCATTACCGTTTGGATGAGGATACCGGGGCCGGTTGCTGGGCTGTACAACAGGAGCAAGAGGGCAGCTGGCGAACCTTGTTCCGGCTTAAGCGTACGCCCTGCCGTATTCAGGACTTTGAGGCTATGGCCAACTACCATTACCAAGCCCCCACTTCCCCCTTTGCTGAAGGGCCGGTCTGCGCACTAGCCACCACCGAAGGGCGGAAAACCTTAACGGCTAAGTATTACAAAGAGATAACGGGGCAAAAAGAGAACCGCCTGCCCGTTGAAAGCCAAGCCCAATTTTTGGGCTTGGCCCAGCAGCATTTTGGCATACGGCTCCCCTACTTATAAGGCCATCGGCCACCGTTTGCCGGAAAAAGCTTTTCTTTACAGCTGGCGCAAGAAAAGGCAACAAGCATGAAGTTTAAGGATTACAATTTCCACCCCGAATTACAGAAAGGCATCGAAAAGATGGGGCTCAAACGCCCTACAGATATTCAGTACAAATCCATCCCCCACATCCTGAAAGGCGAGGATATCCTGGCTGTAGCACAGACCGGCACTGGCAAGACCGCCGCATTTGCCATACCTATTTTGCACCAGCTGCAAGTGTACAAGCAGCGCGCCAGGCGGGAAGACGGCGTCCGCTGCCTAGTCCTGACCCCTACACATGAACTGGCGCTTCAGGTGGCCGACGTCTTCACCACTTTGGGGCAGCACACTACAGTCAGGGTGCTCCCCCTGATCGGAGGCGTTGATCAGGACCCTCAAATTGCAGCCCTCAACAAGGGCATCGATGTGCTTGTAGCCACCCCAGGGCGGATGTTCGACCTCATCAGCCAGGGGCATTTGCGGGTAGACCGCGTGCAGACGCTGGTATTGGATGAAGCCGACCACATGCTCGACCTCGGGTTCATACAAGACATCAGCGATTTGCACCGGAAAGTGCCCGCCAACCGGCAAACCCTGTTCTTTTCCGCCACGATCAACCTGCGCATCAAAAAAATGGCTTACGCCCTGATCAACCAGAAAGCTATACGGATACAGATCTCGCCCAAAGACCCAGTGTCCCGCAATGTAGACCATTACGTCACAGAGGTGGAAATGGACGACAAGCGGTTTTTCCTTGAGCGGCTCGTCAATAGCCGCCCAGAAGATAAAATACTCGCTTTTGTGCGCACCAAAGTCCGGGCAGAACGGCTTGTCAAAGCCATGGAAAGGGTAGGCATTACCGCCTTGGCGATCCACAGCGGCAAAGAACAACAGGAGCGCAGCCAAGTGCTGAGCGCATTCAAAACTGGCACGGTCAAATTATTGGTCGCCACGGATGTCAGCGCCAGGGGCATCGATATCCCTGAGGTATCCTGCGTGGTCAACTACGACCTGCCTGAGCAAGCGGAGAACTATGTACACCGGGTCGGCCGTACAGGCCGGGGGAAAGCCAGAGGGCAGGCCATCAGCTTTTGCAGCCCCCAAGAGGAAAAGCTGCTCCGGGAAGCAGAAGGCTACATCGGCAAGCCCATACCCGTCATCAAGCTGGACGAGGATGATTATGAAAACACCCGCTTGCTGTCTGATGAATCTGGCCTCACCCTCAATGACCTCCTGCAGGAGATAGAAGGGCTAGAAGACGAAAGGAGGCGGAAGAAGAAAAAGAAAAAAGGGAAAAGTTAGCCCCTGCCCGGGTTTCTCCTTTTGAGCGGACGCCGCCTTACCCTATGGGCGCACAACAGGTTGGCATTTATAGTTCTCCAATCCAGACTTTTGAGGTGGGGCCTTCCCCTGCCTAACAGCAGGGGCCGCTATGCTGCGGGGCTCGCTATCCGCTCGGCCCTACCGGGCTGCCACCCCTCCGCAGCGCTAGTCCGCCGTCCAGTATCAAATAACTGGCAATCTATGGCATTGGGGCTTGTGCCAGACCGTATCGCGGCCTAAGCAGGAAAGGATGCCCCTAAGTTGATGCCCCCCCGCAAGCCCGCAGAAAGCAGCTGGCCG
>NZ_VOOR01000004.1 GCF_007993045.1 Phaeodactylibacter luteus | reverse complement strand
CTGTGGCACAGCCCTGAAAACCACAGAAGCCTTCACCCTATCCCCAGGGCAAAGGCTTCTGTCAAAGCGGCATGAGCCGGATTATGCTTGCAGCAGGTGCTTCATATCTACCCGCTCGCGGATGATCTGCTCGAGCTGACCTATCGGCACCCGCTCTTGAGACAGGGTGTCCCGGTCGCGCAGCGTGACAGTATTATCGTCAAGGGCTTCGAAGTCTACAGTCACGCAGAAAGGCGTGCCAATAGCATCCTGCCTGCGGTAAAGTTTGCCAATGCTGCCCGTATCGTCGTACTGAACATCGAAGGAAAGGCGGAGGTCATTGAAAATATCCGTAGCCATGTTCACCAGGCGCTCATCGTTGCGCTTCAGGGGCAGGATAGCACACTTGATCGGTGCAATTGCAGGGTGGAGCTTCAACACCTCCCTTGTGCTCTCTTTGCCATTAGCCCCTACAACAGTCTCCTCTTGCAGGGCATTGCTCATAGCCGCCAGGAACATCCGGTCGGCACCGATAGAGGTTTCCACTACATAAGGGACGTAATTCTCTTTAGTGGCAGGGTCAAAGTACTGCAGCTTTTTGCCTGACAGCTCCTGATGATTGCCCAAGTCAAAGTCTGTACGGCTGTGTATGCCTTCCAGCTCCTTGAACCCAAATGGGAAATTGAACTGAATGTCCACCGCAGCATCTGCATAGTGGGCCAAGTTGTCGTGATCATGAAAACGCAGCTGATCGGCCGGGGTGCCCAGCGCCAGGTGCCACTTCATACGGGCTTCCTTCCAGTACTCGTACCATTTCTGCTGCTCGCCGGGCTTGATGAAGAACTGCATCTCCATCTGCTCGAACTCCCGCATTCGGAAGATGAACTGCCGGGCTACGATTTCATTTCGGAAAGCCTTGCCAATTTGCGCGATGCCAAAAGGCACCTTCTGACGGGTGGTCTTGTGGACATTAAGGAAGTTGACAAAAATCCCTTGGGCGGTCTCCGGGCGGAGGTACAGTTTGCCTTCTTCCCCGGCGATGTTGCCCAGCTGAGTGGAGAACATCAGGTTGAACTGCCGTACATCGGTCCAATTGCGGGAACCGGTATCTGGGTCCGCTATTTCCAGCTCCTCGATCAGCGCTTTGAGCCCCTCCAAGTCGCCATCCGTCATGGCTTTGGCCAGGCGGTCGCGCACAGCATTGTGCTGCTCGACATAGCCAGCCACGCGGGGGTTGGTTTCCCGGTACATCGCTTCGTCAAAGCTTTCGCCAAAGCGCTTGCGGGCCTTGGCCAGCTCTTTGTCGATTTTGTCCTCTATTTTGGCCATGTAATCTTCAATGAGCACATCGGCACGGAACCGGCGCTTGCTGTCTTTGTTGTCAATGAGCGGGTCATTGAAGGCATCCACGTGACCGGAGGCTTTCCAGGTCTTGGGGTGCATAAAGATCGAGGCATCGATGCCAACGATGTTGTCGTGCATCTGCACCATGCTGCGCCACCAGTAATCCTTGAGGTTGTTCTTAAGCTGCACACCGTAGGGGCCATAATCATAGACCGCAGCCAGGCCGTCATATATTTCGCTCGACTGGAAAATAAAGCCGTATTCTTTACAATGGGCTACCAGTTTCTTAAACAGGTCGTTCTGCTGTGCCATAGGGATTTTTTCAAATTTAAGCGGCGCCCCTTTTCCAGGGCTTGCCTTTGGGGACTGAAAGGGCGTAAAATTAAGCCCTTCCACTCAATAATAAAATAAATACAGGCACAGAAGCCTTGCCAGGCCCTATCTTTTGCTGCAGCATTCTCCAAACTGGCCCTTGCACCACCTTAGAAATCTTGGGCGGCAGTGCGCTGTGTAAGCCCCTGACGAGACTCCCAATCTTCGTCCCCTTGCATCCATGCCTCCAAGAGCGCTTGATAAGCAGGCTGGGACTCATAAGCCTTGGCCCCTATCAGGGCGATGGTTTGCCGGCCAGGCGCCAAGAGCTGTGCACGGGCAGCCGATAAAGCCTCGGGCCATTGGGGGAGCACCAGCCGGGCCATGCCCTCCACACTGCCGATGATGGTCCAACGCAGCCACGGGCCTTCCCCCCGGAAATCCACCAACTGTACTTCGTAGGCCGTAAGAGCTTCGAAGCTCCCATTGAATAGCCCAACCTGCAGGGTATCGCCGTTGCGGGCCATACCCGGAGCGCTGGGCAAAGCAGGCACCGACTCAGGTATCCGGGAGCCGGAACGGTCATAAGCATTGGGCGCGTAGGGCCAGCCTTGATAATCGCCTACCTGACGGGCTTTTAGGCGAAAGCCGGAAATGCCAGCCACGGGCACACGGGGCGCAAAGCTCCCGCTGACAAGGTCTGGCATAGAAGCAAAATCGATAAGCGCCTGCCCATTTTCCCCTTCGCCATATATTTCATAAAACCAATTGGCTGTATTGGGCAGCTGTACAGGGGCTTCATACATCAGTTGCGGCAGGGCTTCATAATCCAGCACAAAGGCACTGTCCTGGGCTTTTCCCACCCAAAAATAACGGGGCAAAGCCTCTCCATTGGCCTGCAGAAAGGCATAAGCGGGCAGGGTGTCCGGCACTTGTATAGCAAAGCTGAGCAGCTCCGCTGCCGGGTCTAGGAAGATATTGCCAGAAAAGGCCTGCAGGTTGTCCTCTGGCCAAATGAGAGACTGCAAGGAGCTGACATTGCCGATAGCCACAGGCCATTCGCGCACGGGCGCACGGGCTGCCGTATCCCGGGAGAAGCCCGTCGGGACGTCCAGCCAGGTCGTCAGCTCGTAAACGGTCTCGGTACGGGTATTGCCCCCATCTTTCACCACTTCGGGCCTGATTTCCAGGTAAGACAAGTGCACCGGGCCATCGCATTGCTCTGTGGCCAATGCCTCGTTGAGCTGTGGCGTCAGCTTTAGGCTAGCTTGCCATTCGCCGTCTTCTCCGCTCAGCCACAAATAAGCGTCGCCGGGGAAAGCCCGGGACTGCCACGCGATATCCCAAGGGGCACAATTTTCGTCCGCCCCTTCGTCTTTACAGGCGGCCAATAGTACAATAAGGAAAAACAGGTAAAGTATGCGGTTCATCAGGTCTGATTTGGGATGAGGTAAATAGCATTTTGCCCGATAAGGGCACGGCTCAAATAACGCCAACAGGCCTTACTTTCATATCAATACTGCAGAAAATGCCTAAAATTTTGCATTGCCCGTAGGGGAGCCCAACGGCCAACAGCATCTAATCGGTATAAAACAACCTGACTTGTCTATGAAAAAGCTAACAAACCCAATCTTGACCCTGTGCTTCGTAGCCACTATGGCCACCCTGCAAGCACAGGAGTCCAGAAAACTGGATTACTTTGATGCCATCAGCGTTGCAGGCGACCTGACGGTGACCCTTGTAGCAGGGGGGGAGCACCGGGCTGTGCTTGAGGCAGAAGGCGGCATTACCGAAGATGACGTCACCATGTATGTAAAAGGCAAGACCCTAAAGGTTCAACTTATCGAAGGGCTGCTACATGATGAGCGGCATGCAGACATCACGATCACTTACACGGAGCTGCGCTCGGTGAAGGCTACTGCCGGGGCACAGGTGCAAACAACTGGCCCCATTGTAGGCAGTGAGCTGGCCTTGCGTGTAGGCAGTGGCGCACAGATGCAGGCAGAAGTGGCCGTGGAAGCCCTGAATGCATGGGTCTCTGAAGGCGGGCAGCTTGCTGTTGCTGGCACTACGACAGACCAAGAAGTGAACGCCTCTACCGGCGGGGTGTATGAAGGGTTTGAACTGGAGTGCATGCGCACCTATGTCAAGTCCAACACTGGCGGAGAAGTAGAGGTGGTAGCCAACCAAAGGCTGGACGCCAATGCCAATACCGGGGGCAGCATCCGGTACAAAGGCGAGCCCGAAGAAAAGCAGATGCGCTCCCTGATTTCCGGGGGCATCCGGAATGTGAATTAAGCGGAAAGCCATCACCCGGCTGAACTGTCATAGCCTCAACGGTACTTCCGTTGGGGCTATTTTTTTAGACTTGATGCGCCGGGCCGTACTAAGCTGTTTTCAGCCACGTACCGGCTTTTTTAGGGGCTTCGCCCTGAGCAGGCAGGGAGGAGCCGTTTTTTAGTATGGGGCCTGCCCCTGCCAAAGGGCAGGTGCCGCTATGCTACGGGGCTCGCTGCCCGCTCGGCCCTATCGGGCTGGCCACCCCTCCGCAGCGCTAGGCCAATGCCAGGCTATTGCCCGCAGTGATCCCCGGCACATATTAAAAAAGCTGCCCGGTCAAAATGCCCGGGCAGCTTCCCAAAAATAGTGTTGTTCAAAAGTGTTGTTTATCGCTGGACCACGTCAGCACGCAGGGTTTCCAGCAAAGCGCCTACCTCCATGATGAGGGCTTCTGGCACACTGTTCTGATTGGCGCCAGCCACTACAGCATTGATAAAGGCATCGTAAGAAGCATTGTCTGCTTTCAGCGCCATGCGGGGGTTCTGTGCAGGGTCGTGCGCAGAGACCATATCCATGCCATCGTAAGTGAAGTTTTCTGCACCTGTAGCGACACAGAAGAAATCAGTAAGGCTTTCGCTCAGTACAGCCAGGTTGGTCAGGTTGCCGTTGCCAACTTCCATCAGCAGGGATGCAAAGTACGGCTGCAGCTCAGGGTCAGCAGCAATCACAAAGATGGTGCTGTCTACAACGGAGCGCAGGCCGAGCCGGCCAGCTTCGATCATGCCACCGGTGGCAGGGTCTGAGACCATTTCAGTGCCGCCTAAGCGCTCATAAAGCGTGGGCTCGTCCATCATCCCTTCATCATCATCACAAGCTACGAAGGTGGTCAAGCAGGCAAAACCTAGTAGAAAAAGAAAAAACTTAGTGTTCATCGATTCGGTATTTTTATGAAATGCAAAATGTGAGTGATCTTTATCATCAAAGCATAAAAGACTGCCTACCAGCCGAACAGACCCGAAAGGGCTGCGCCAGCTCTTCGGAAAACCGAGTTTTTGCCCGTCACCGGGCAGCCGGAGCTTGCCATTTCTTCTGTCACCACAAAAGGCTTAGCCTGGCCCGGAAAACGCTGCGCTACTGCGTCAAAGACCCCCTGTGAGCTTTGCCGGGAACGGTCGAAAGCATAAGTAGCCGTGCCGGCTTCCGCATTCACGAAACAATGGGTGGTAGCCTCCTGCCCCATAATGACTTTCTTGATTTCAGCCACCTGGCTATCGTCAAGGCCAGGTGAAAAATCAATCCGGCTCATTTGAATATCGGCATGGGGCACCGGCTCAGAAGAGCTGATGGCGTGCCCAATGACTGCTGCGGCCAGCAGCCCAAGGGCGAGCAATAAATTGCGAGGCTTAAGGAGTCGCTTCATGGCTATGTTTTTTACTTTATCCTGACTTACGGAGCGCTGCCTGCTTCCGGTTTATCGGCCGGCAAGGTTTTGGAAAATAAATTGTGATTTTTTCCTGGCCAGGCTCAACTTTAGCCTGGGCTTGGCGTTCCCGTTGCAAATGCAACCATTTAATGAAGAAAGACGCCCTTTTCCCTAATGATTCCATTGTATTCCTCACCAACCGTGTGGGCCGGCTACTGGCCAACCACATCCGGCAGGCTGCGGAGCATGAATCCTGGGGCCTTCAGCCACAGCATATGGGCATTCTGGTAGACCTATGGCAGCGGGAGGGCGTACGGCAGCAAGACTTGGCCGTATCCAATATCAAAGACAAGGGGACCATCGCAAGGGCCTTGTCCAGCCTGGAAGAAGCCAACTATGTAGTGCGCATACCCGATAGCACCGACAAACGGAACAAGCTCATCTACCTGACCCACAAAGGCAAAGCCCTTCAGGCGCAGCTACAGCCTTACGCCCAAATGGTGATGGAACAGGCTACTGCCGGGCTGAACGATAAGGATATTGCAATCTGCCAAAAGGTGCTCTCGCATATCCTCAAGGCCCTGACGACCCCGGGCCAAGAACAATAACCGTTGCAAAAGCAACTTTTTACAATTTTATTCTGCATCACAACTCAACCCCGGCCATGCTGCCGGAAAACACAAGCTGAAGAATGAGCCTCACTGCAAGAAGAATTATTGTCGTCGCAGGGCTTTTCGCCCTCATCCTCTCTTTTATAGCAGCTTCCAAGCTCGCCCAGAAAAAAGAAGAGCCCAAGCCCCAAACCACCGCCAACCCTGTACGGCAGGTAGATACCTTACACGCTCGCCTTACGACCGTGCCGACTACCCTCGAAGTACAGGGCGAGCTAGCGGCTTTTGACAAGATCGACCTGTTTTCGGAGGTGACGGGCACCCTCAAAGCGACATCGCGCCCGTTCAAAGTGGGGGCTTATTTCCCGAAAGGGGCTGTCATGATACAAGTAGAGCAGGAAGAAGCCCGGCTTTCACTGCTTTCGCAAAAAGCCAACCTCCTCAATGCTGTAACTCAGCTGATGCCCGACCTCAAGGTGGACTACCCGGAAAGCTTTAGCCAATGGCAGGCTTACCTCGACAGTTTCGACCTGACCGGAGCCATCCGGCCCTTTCCTGAACCTTTGAATGATCAAGAGAAATACTTCATTGCTTCCCGCAACCTTTACAGCCAATACTACACCATCAAGAGCACCGAAGAACGCCTGGACAAGTACACCCTTTATGCTCCTTTCAGCGGGGTGCTGACCGCTGCGAGCATCAACCCCGGCGCGGTGGTGCGCGCCGGGCAAAAGCTGGGCGAGCTCATGAGCACCGGCAGCTACGAGCTCGTAGTCACCGTTCCGCTCCGCGACTTGAAGTACATCGCCACCGGCAGCCCCGTAACGCTTTATTCCGATGATATTTCCGGGCAGTGGCAGGGCCGTGTCTCCCGCATCAGCGATCAGGTCGAAGCTGGCACACAGACGGTGAAAGTGTTCATCAGCGCCAATGGCAAAGGGCTGCGGGAAAACATGTACCTGAGAGGGGAGATCAAGGCCAGCAAAATCGAAAACGCTTTTGTGCTCCCACGGCAGCTCCTCACCGATCAGAGCAGTGTGTATACCGTACAAGATTCTTTCCTGCGGCTGAAAGCGGTAGAGGTCGTCAAAATGACGGACAACGACGCTATCGTGCGCGGGCTGAGCAACGGGACAGCCCTGCTCGCCACCCCACAGCCCGATGCCTTTGATGGCATGAAGGTAGCCCCCAAAGCCCGAGGGGCAAAAACAGCAGCCAAGGGGCTGAACTAACCTAATCTGAGCACCACTGCCAAGCCAAAAGCACTCATGAAACAATTCATCAACTATTTTATCAAGTTCCCGGTAGCGGCCAACCTCATCATGATCGGCCTACTGGCCCTTGGGGTCGTCGGGATATTCAACATGAAATCTACCTTCTTCCCGGAGGTGCCCAGCCGGATCATCTCCATACAGCTGGTCTATCCTGGCTCCTCTCCCGAGGAAATGGAAGAAGGCGTGGTCAAACGTATTGAAGAGAACCTCAAAGGCGTGACCGGTGTGGAGCGCTACACTTCTGTGTCCCGGGAAAACAGCGGCAGCATCACCGTGGAAGTGCTCAAAGGGTACAATACCGACGATGTGCTCGTCGATGTGCGCAATGCAGTAGACCAGATTGCCTCCTTCCCTGCCGGGCTTGAGCCGCCGGTTGTGTACATACAGGAAAACCTGGGGTTTGCCATCAGCGTAGCGCTGAGCGGGGATGTCAACCTCAAAACCCTAAAACGGTTTGCCCGGCTGGTAGAAGAGGACCTCCGCGCTATGGAGGGCATCTCGAAGGTATCTCTGAGCGGGTTCCCTGAAGAGGAGATCGAAATCGCCTTCCGGGAAAAGGACCTGCGGGCTTACAACCTGACCTTTCAGCAAGCTGCACAGGCTGTGCGCAATGCCAATATCGAGATTACAGGCGGCACCATCAAAGGCAAAGACGAGGAGCTCCTTGTGCGCGCCAGGAACAAGTCTTACTATGCTGAAGGGCTCCGGGACGTCATCGTCAAAACTACCCCGGAAGGGAGCGTCATCCGCTTGTACCAGATAGCTGACTTGCGGGACAAATGGGCAGACAACCCCGACCGCAGCTTCCTCAATGGCGAGCCTTCTGTAGTCATCACAGTACAGAATACCCTGGAAGAGGACATGATCTCCATCACCGATCAGGTGCAGGAGTACGTCAAAGCCTTTAATGCGGAGAACGAGATCATACAAGCTACGGTGGTCCGGGATGGGTCCGAAATCCTGCGGCAGCGTATCAGCCTGCTTACCGAAAATGGCATACTGGGCTTTGCCATCGTCATGGTCCTGCTGGCCATGTTCCTGCACTGGCGCCTGGCGTTTTGGGTAGCGCTCGCTATCCCCATCTCCTTTGCGGGCATGTTCCTGCTGGCCAGTGCAGCGGGGGTCAGCATCAATGTCATCTCCCTCTTTGGCATGATCCTCGTGATCGGCATCCTGGTAGACGATGGCATCGTCATAGGCGAAAACATCTATCAGCAGTACGAGCAAGGCGTGCCCCGGATGAGGGCCGCACTCGAAGGCACAATACAGGTGCTGCCGGCTGTTTTTGCAGCCATCGTCACTACGGTGCTCGCTTTTTCCTCCTTCCTCTTCATAGACGGGCGCTTGGGCGATTTCTTCTCCCAAATGGCAATTGTGGTGATCTTCTCCCTCGTCTTTTCGCTGATAGAAGGGGCTATCATCCTCCCAACTCACGTAGCACATAGCAAAGCCCTCAGCCCCGACCGCGACCGCAACAAAATACAGGAGGCCTTTGAAAAGCTCATGGACTGGCTGCGCTTCAAGCTGTACAGCCCGGTGCTGAAGTTTGCCATGCACAACAAGTTTTTCACCTTCGCCGTGCTCCTTGGGCTGCTGGTCGTTACCGGCGGTGCCATTGGCGGGGGCATCATCAGCACTACGTTTTTCCCCAACATTGAGCGGGACGATATCTCTGTGACCCTCCAAATGCCGGCTGGCACCCGGGAGCACATCACACAAGAATGGCTAGACCACATCGAAGCGTCTGCCTGGGCTGCCAATGATTCCCTGAGCCAGCACTACTTCAAGGGGGAAAAACAGGCCATACAGCGCATTGAAGTCAACCTGGGGCCTAGCACCTATCAGGGCAACCTCAGCATCAGCATCCTCGATGGGGAAAACCGTGACAGCCTTTCCGCGCGCGCAGTGACCAACTCCATCCGCAAAATGGTAGGGGAAATCCCTGAAGCGGAAGTCGTCACTTACGGCGCTGCTTCCGCTTTTGGCAAGCCCATTTCCATCTCCCTTGTTGGCGAGGATTATGTGCAGCTCAAAGCGGCCACAGAGGAGGTAAAAGCGGCCATGAAAGGGCTGTCCGACCTAGCGGATGTGGTAGACAACAACCAGGAAGGCCTCAAAGAGGTAAACATTGAGCTAACGGAGAAAGGCAAGTACTTGGGGCTCAACCTACAGGAAGTGGTGGGGCAGGTGCGGTCTGGCTTTTTCGGCAGCGAGGTACAGCGCTTGCAGCGCGGGCAGGACGAAGTGCGGGTGTGGGTACGCTATGCAGAAGAAGACCGCGACAACCTGAACGAGCTGCGCGATATGCGGGTGCGCTTTGCGGATGGCCGGGAGTTCCCGCTTTCGGAGATCGCCACCCTTTCTCTTGAGCGGGGCGTCATCAATATCAACCACATTGACGGCAAGCGGGAAGTGAAGGTGGAAGCAGACGTATCGAGCAACGACGTTTCGGTAAGCGATATCACCGCCAGCCTGAAAGAGGAGATCATACCCGCTATCATAGGCAAGTACAGCGGTGTCTCTGCGATATATGAAGGGCAGAACCGCGAACAAGAGAAATCTGCCAACTCTATTCAGACCGTGTTTACCATCGTCTTGGCGCTGATGTTTTTTGTCATCGCCCTTACCTTCCGTTCAGTAGGGCAAGCCTTGCTCGTCTTTTTGCTCATCCCATTTGGTTTCATAGGGGTAGGCTGGGGGCACTGGCTTATGGGGCTTCCGATCAGTTTATTCTCTGCGCTCGGGATCATCGCCCTCATCGGTATTTTGGTGAACGACGCACTGGTATTTGTGAGCACCTACAACAGCATGATAGAAGAAGGCAGGCCACAGATGGAAGCCATCTATGAGACTGGGCTGGCGCGCTTCCGGCCTATTGTGCTGACGACTGTGACCACCTTCGCGGGGCTGGCGCCGCTGCTGTTTGAGAAAAGCCTGCAGGCGCAGTTCCTCATCCCTATGGCCATATCCGTTTCCTTCGGGCTGCTCGTCATCACCGCAGTCATCTTGGTACTGCTTCCGGTGTTCATGATCAGCATGAACCGGTTCAAGGTCTATGCCACATACCTATGGAATGGGGTAAAGCCTAGCTACGAAGCGGTGGAGCCTGCCCTGAGGCGGGAGACCGGGTATGAATTCTTATGGTACATCGCCTTTGGCGTGATTGCCATAATCGCCGCCTTGTCATTTTTGTAATGGCTGGGCAGAAGCCTGTACCTTTGGCCTAAAATGCGCATATGAAGCTCAACAAAGAGACCCTACTGCAGCTGTTCAAAATGAAACTCCGCTTCGCCATGACCGGAGCAGTAGCTACAGCTGTAGATTATTTTCTCTACCTGGGCCTGGTACACGCTGACTGGCAGCCCGTGTACGCCAACATGGTCTCTTATTCCTGTGGCGCGGTGCTCAACTTTCTGATGCAGAAACGTTTTGTCTTCCAGCTACAGGGCTCAGGCGCCCGGGCATTTGCCCTTTCCCTGCTCGTGTCAGGGGGCGGGCTCATCTTGAGCACTAGCATCGTATACGGGCTTTCGCAAATCCCTTTTTTAAACGAGAACCAGTACCTGCTCAAGCTGATTGCCACGGGGCTGGTCTTTTTGTACAATTTTTACCTCAAGCGATATGTCTTTGAACGTAAGTTTATATAAGCCTCTACTCATGAAGCACCTGTTTTTCCTATTTGCAGCCTTGCTGCCCACGTTGAGCCTCGCCCAACAGCCCCTCAGCCTGTCTGATGCTATACAGGCCGGACTGGACAACAATTACCAGATCCGGATTGCAGCAGTGCGCAAGGGCATAGCTGATAACAACAACGACTGGGCTATAGCCGGGCGGTTCCCTACCATCAACCTTACTGCCAATTCCCAGAACAACTACCGCAACCTGAGCAACCCCGCTGGCCCCCTGACCGGCTCCAATGCATTCAATACTGGCATCACTCCGGGCGTAGACTTCAACCTCCTGCTCTTCAACGGCTACCGGGTGAAAATCACCAAAGAGCAGCTCGAAACACAGGCTGGCTTGTCGGCCAATGCCCAACAGCTGGCTGTGGAAAACACCATTCAGCGCATCATACAGGCCTACTACAATGCATTGGTGCAACAGCAGCAGCTTGAGGTTGTCGCGGAGGTCATGGCCCTCTCAAGAGACCGCGTCGAATACCAAGAGCTGCGGCAGGAGTATGGGCAGGCCAGTACATTTGACATCCTGCAGACCCGGGATGCCTACCTCAATGACTCGGCCAACTACGTGCTGCAGCAGAATACTTTCGACGCTGCCATACGTGACCTCAACCTTGCCATGGGCATTGATGAGCTCAATACAGCTTACGAGCTGACCGATGAGCTGGCCCTTTCTGCTGACACCTACAACCTCGCGGACCTGCAGGAGCGCATGCTCAACAGCAATATACAGCTGAGGGGGGAGTACATCAACCGGGAGCTGGCCAATATCAATACCCGCCTGCAAGAAACCGCTTTCAAGCCAACGGTGCAGCTGCAGGCCGGGGCTACCTACAATGTGGGCATTTCCTTTGGCGAACAAACCCTGAGCTTTGGCGGCAATGCAACCACCAACGAAATCCCTCAGGTCGCCGCTAAGACTTTCCAGCCCTTCGTCAACCTTTCTGCGGCTTACCCGCTTTACGACGGGGGAGCAAGGCGCGCCCGCCTGGAAAATGCACAGCAGGAAGAGCTTGTCGCTCAATACACCATCAGCGACCTGAAGCGGGCCCTCAACAATCAGCTGGCCAATACCCTCGCTACCTACAATACGCAGGTGCGGCTCGTGGAAGTGACGACGAGCCTCGTGGACAACGCCCGGCAAAACCTGGGCATTGCAGAGGAGCGCTTCCGAGGTGGCTTGATCAACAGCTTCGACTACCGCTCCATTCAGGTCAGCTACATCAATGCTTCTCAGCAGCGCCTGACCGCCTTGTTCAACCTGAAGAATACAGAGACCGAGCTCATCCGGCTCATTGGCGGGCTGGTCCGGTAGGCCAATGTAGGGATTTCGCGCTTTGGGCTGGCCAAGGAAGGGTTTTCTAATGGCCCGCCCGCACACACCTGCCGGATCCCGCTATACTCGGCTGCAAGCCCAAAGGCCGTGGTTCTCGGCGGGATCGGGCTAGCGCTGCGAAGGGGTGGGAAGCCCGATAGGGCCGAGCGAAGAGCGAGCCCCGTAGCATAGCGGCACCTGCCATCAGGCAGGGGCAGCCCCCATCCTTCGGCAGGGGCAGGCTCAAAAAACGACAAGCTGATTGGCACTCCTTTACACGGCCTAGCAACCGAAGCGCACCTCCGGGTTTAGGGCTTGGGCACACATGAATATCACACGGCGAGAATACCCAGCATTGCTGAAAGGTGCGTAAATTTGTGGCACATTCAATTATAAGGGGAATGTGCTACTACGGTTTTTCCGTGTAGTTAAAACTTTCCAGCCAGAGCATTCACGCTCTGGCTTTTTAGCGCCAAAGCCGACAGGGCCACATCATTTCTACATCACGGGCAAATCTTCCTGTCCGATGTCTTGCGCTATATTTGGAGCCCGATAACTTACCGAAGCTTACCTACTCCCTCAAAGCACCTGCTCTCCCCACTTAATTTTTCAAACCGGAAGCCAGTCCTTCCTGCAGCAGTCATCCTAAGTTGGATACACCGCTGTACTTCCAATCCGGCCCAGGCCTGCGGTTGGGAACAAATATGTACACTGTTGTAAAAATTGGAATGGGGAGCGCCTATCGCTCCCCATTTTTTTACCACCAGCCCAGTGCCCCAGCTTTCTTCCTTAGCCGGAAAAAAGGGTTGGGGCGGGCCCCAAAGCCCTCAGCCACGGCTGTAGGCACCGAGGCGTTAAAGTCCAATATGGCTGGCCGGCCGGCATGCTGCCGGATCAAACCGTTGAACAGGTGGGGCAGGGCCCCTGCCTCTTCCCCTTCAGCAGAGGCCACCGGCATAAAACTCACCACTTTGCCGTGGCTGAACAGGAAAAAGTTGACGGCCAGGACTGCCGCATCCCCCGGGCGCAGTACTGTAGACGCGAACCCCCAACCTCGGTGAAGGGCATTGTACATCACGCGCTGCATGCCATGAAACACCTCCTCATCTTGCGCTCTCCGCGGGAGGTGCTCCTGATAAAAGGCAGCAATCTGCTCCGGCTTTACATTTGAAGACAAAGCCAGCCCGGCGTCTTCTGCCTTTTGCAGCTGCTCCAACAAGCCCCGGCTGAAGCCATCAGCAAGCTCTTCATAAGGGCGGTTAAGAAACAGCTGATGGTTGGTCTGCTCCTCGGCCTGAAAAGGCAGCCCCTCCGGCACTGGGTTTTGCTCGTTGAGGGCAATGTCTATGCTACGGTACTCCTCAGGTATGGCCTGGAGGAAGCGCTGAACGCGGGGCTTGGACAAAACGTGTATGGAGTAGACCCCCAGCTCACGGATCAGCCGTGGCTGATGCAAGTCCCTGCCGCTGAACCTCCGCTCTTTCCAGACCAGGGGGAAGACCGACTCATAGTCCCCCTCGACCAGGGCATCCCAGTCTTTGGCAATATGATCCAGGTACCACATATAGCCAAAAATATTGCCGTTGGTGGCATAATGCACGCAACTGTTCCATTTCACCTTATCGATTTCCTTCCTTCGCAATAACTTAATTTCCATACACTTATATCTATTCCCCCTTGATTTTCAAGGTTGGCAAACTTATTGTAGCGCGCACTATTCTTAATGCGCTTCGGTTAACAATATCGCGAAGGCGGATTCGTTGTTTGAACTTCTGCCAGCCCCGCTCGATAAACAACACAACGGCGCACCGGCCTAAAAGGTTGGGGCGCCCTGCTTCCAAACACTGACCACATACGGCCCCATCCACACAAGCCATGCACTCCTGACAGGCAGCTGCGTGCACAACCCACGTATACCTAACACAAAAACAAAGGCAACCCCGCTTCTGCTGCCCATCTGTCAGCAGGGGCGCTAAAGTTCATGGTTAAATCGCCCTGCATCTGCAGGGGGCAACTTTCATTTAAACCATTTAACCATGAGTGCCAACCACCAACACCTGAATTTCCGGCCAGCGGCCGGCCCGGAAGAACTACAACGCTTATTCCAGCTCCGCTACGAGGGGTACCTGGAAAGCCACTGCGCCAGCCTGGTAAAGACCAATGAGCTGGGTTTTGAACTTGAAAGCTACGACCACTGCGCCCACCATCTGGGCTTGTTCCTTGAAGGGCATTACGGGGCTCGCCCCATTGGATACATGCGGCTGGTCATTGATGGGCCCACCCAAGCCCGGGCATGGGTAAAGCAGCTGGCCCAAGCCCACGGGCTTTCAGTGCCAGAACGCCCAGAAGGGGAAGCCTGGCCATTGCTCAACAACTGCCCAGAGCAGGCTCCGGTGCAGGCCTTGCAGCAAGAGGCGCGCAAAGCAGGGCGCCAGATTGCAGAAGCCAGCCGGTTTGTCTTTTCCCCTGAAGCACGGGCAGCAGGCTATGCCAGGTTTTTCCTGGAAGCTGCCTTGGCGCAGGCCGTGCACATCTACGGGCTCGGGGGCGTCGTCTTAGCCTGCCACCCGCGGCACGCTGCCTCCTACCTCCGGATGGGCTTCCAGCAGATTGTCGATGGGCGCAACAACGACTATCAGGGGCTTGCCGCCAGTGTGCTCTGCATACAGCCGGAGACGGTCCGGCCGGGCCTGCACGATAGGCTGCATCACCTGGCCAGCTTCCAACGGCGCTTCGGCAGTGTATCTTTCCTACCCGAGAGCAAGCAGTTTATGCCGCCCATTTCGGTGCTTCAGCAGGCATCTTAAACCCAACACGCTCTCTTAACCTACTTCTGCTCCAACTTCAAAAATGTTGTACAAAATGAAAAAAATCAAAATCACGCTCCTTTTTCTGTCCCTGGCTTACGCCATGCCGCTGTTGCCAAGGCCAGAACTGATCCTTCACCCTAAAATCCTGGCGCTAATGGCTGCCGCAGCCATAGTGTTCCTGACACAGCCCGGCTTCTCGCCCAATGAAGGCAGCCGCGACAAGCAGGCCGACCGTAATACCGTTTTCCTAATATTGGGCGGCTCCCTGTTGTCTGTGATCTTGCCCCTGCTGGAATGGGCCTATTTTTCCCAGGCCCGCCCCCTGGCCCACTGGGCATTGCTCGGCTCCCTCCTTCTGCTGGGCGGCACGGCGCTCCGCGTTTGGGCCATTCAGGTACTCGGGCAGTACTTTACCCCTACCGTTCTGATACAGGAAACGCATCAGCTCATTCAGTCTGGCCCTTTTGCATGGCTCCGGCACCCCAGCTATACCGGGGCTTACCTGGCTACGCTGGGCAGTGCCATACTGCTGCAGGCCTGGTGGGGGCTGCTCTTTTCTGCCTTGATCATGCTGGTGGTTTATCATCGGCGGATTGCGGCTGAAGAACAAGCCCTTTCTGAGCGCTTCGGGGCGGCTTATGCCGATTACCAGCACAAAACCTACCGCTTGCTGCCGGGCATTTGGTAACCCCTGCTTAGCGGCCGGACTACCTGCGCTATTTCTGTTTTGCCGCTTGCGCTAAAGTCCCTACTTTCAACACGAATTTGACACAGCCCGCCCGCCTTCACAGGACGGCGGGCTGTTTTTCAACAGGGTGCCAAGGTGGCACCTGAACCACTGGCCAGGGCGTTTCCTGGCCCTATTGACCATATAACCATTGGACATGACCGAGCAACTGCAACAGCTGCGAGCCCAACTGGAAGGGGAATTGTATTTCGACAACCTGATGCGCCACCTCTATGCGACGGATGCCTCCGTTTACCGCGAGCTGCCACTGGCCGTTGCCCTTCCCAAAAACGCAAAGGACATCCAAAAGCTGATCGCTTTTGCCAATACGCACCAAACGGCCCTCATACCCCGGGCGGCAGGCACTTCTCTGGCTGGGCAGTGCGTAGGCCATGGCATAGTAGTGGATGTCTCCAAATACATGAACCGCATTTTGGAAGTCAACCCGGAGGAGGGCTGGGTAAAGGTAGAGCCCGGTGTGATACGCGATGAGCTCAACCATCATCTCAAGCCATACGGGCTGTTCTTTGGGCCCAACACCTCCACGGCCAACCGGGCTATGATCGGGGGCATGGTGGGCAACAACTCCTGCGGGACGACCTCCATTGTCTATGGCTCTACACGAGACCATGTGCTGGAGCTCGAAACGTTGCTCAGCGATGGCACTCCCGCCACTTTTGGGGCAGTAGATGAGGAGGGCTTCCGCCAAAAACTGGCCCAGCCGGGGCTCGAAGGCGACCTCTACCGCCACTTGCAGGCTACCCTAAGCGTACCCGAACGGCAGGCGGCTATACGAGAAGCTTTCCCTAAAGCCACCATCGACCGGCGCAATACCGGGTATGCCGTAGACCTTCTGCTACAGCAACAACCTTTCAACCCCGATGGCCGGCCTTTCAACTTTTGCGAGCTCCTCTCTGGGTCGGAAGGCACGCTGGCTTTCACCACTTCCATAAAAATACACGTCGACCCCCTGCCCAAACCCGTGGACGTGGTCGTCTGCGCTCATTTCGGCAGTGTGCCGGAATCCCTCAAAGCCGTGCTCCTGGCCATGGCCATGCAGCCCACAGCCTGCGAGCTGATGGACAAAATCATCATGGACCTCACCAAGTCCAATATCGAACAAAAGAAGAACCGGTTCTTCGTAGAAGGCGACCCTGCTGCTATCCTAATGACCGAATTCAGGGGGGACACGATGGAAGCGGCTATGGCACAAGCGGATGCTTTTACCCGCTCGCTGATGGAGGCCGGGCTCGGCTACGCCTACCCTGTCGTCTCTGGGCAGCAGACCAAACAAGTGTGGGACCTGCGCAAAGCAGGCCTTGGGCTGTTGGCCAACATCCCCGGCGATGCCAAGCCCGTCGCTTGCATTGAAGATACTGCAGTCGACATCCAAGACCTGCCAGCCTATATCCAGGAATTTGACCAGCTCATGGCTGGCTTCGGGCAACAGGCCGTATACTATGCCCACGCCGGGGCCGGGGAGCTCCACCTCAGGCCTATACTCGACCTAAAGACAGCAGAAGGGCAGCGGCTCTTTTATGAAATTACGGAAGCGGTAGCCAAGCTCGTCAAAAAATACAATGGCTCCCTGAGCGGGGAGCACGGGGATGGCCGTGTGCGGGCAGAGTTCATCCCCCTCATGATCGGCACTTACAATTATGAGTACCTGCGGCAGATCAAACAGACATGGGACCCCAATGGGGTCTTCAACCCGGGCAAAATCGTGGACGCCCCGCCAATGATGAGCAGCTTCCGGTACGAAGCTGGGCAGGAAACACCAGATTTTGAAACCGCCTACGACTTCTCAGAGGCTGGCGGCATACTCCGTGCAGCAGAGCGCTGCAACGGCTCGGGCGACTGCCGAAAACTGAACTTTTCGGGCGGCACCATGTGCCCCAGCTACCGGGCGACCCGCAACGAAAAAGACACCACCCGGGGCAGGGCCAATATCCTCCGCGAGTTCCTCACCATGAACGTAAAGGAGAACCCTTTCGATCATCCGGAAATCTATGAGGCGATGGACCTCTGCCTGTCCTGCAAAGGCTGTACCGCCGAGTGCCCGTCTAATGTTGATATGACCACCCTCAAATCAGAATTTCTTTATCAGTATTACAAGCGGCATGGCACGCCCCTGCGGGCTAGGGCTTTTGCCAATATTGGCCGGATCAACAGCATAGGTATACGGGTGCCTGCGCTGGCCAACTTCGCCCTGACCAACCCTTTCTTGAGCGGTATGGCCAAAAAAGTGCTCGGTGTTGCCCCTGAACGGTCCTTGCCCACCCTTTACCATACCTCCCTGCGGCGCTGGGCCCGAAAGCAGGAGCGGCTGTCGCCCAAAGGGCCCCAAAGGGGCATGGTTTACTTCTTCATCGACGAGTTCACCAACTTCAATGATACGGCTATTGGCATCAAGGCGTTGCAGCTGCTTACCGGGCTGGGCTATGAAGTGCGCCTGGCCAGCCATGCCGAAAGCGGACGGGCACACCTGTCTAAAGGGCTGCTCGGCCAGGCCCGTCAGTTTGCGCGGGCCAATGTGGAGGCCTTTAAAAACCTGGTGAGCGAAGATTCGCCCCTCTTGGGCGTAGAGCCGAGTGCCATCCTTAGCTTCAGAGACGAATACCCGAAGCTGGCTGGGCCCGGATTGAAAGAAGACGCGCTCCGCTTAGGCGAGCACGCGCTTATGGTAGAAGAGTTTCTGTACCGGGAAGCTAAAGCAGGGCGCATCAGACCGGAAGACTTCCACGATGAGCCGCGGGAAATCCTGCTGCACGGGCACTGCCATCAAAAAGCATTGGCGGGGCTTGAGCCTACTGCATTCCTCCTCAACCTCCCTGCCCACTACAGCGTTGAGGCCATCCCTTCCGGCTGCTGTGGCATGGCCGGCTCCTTTGGGTATGAGGCCGAGCACTACGAGCTGAGCATGGCCATAGGAGAGCAGACCCTTTTCCCAGCTGTACGCCAAGCCGGGAAGGAAACAATCATTGCAGCCCCGGGCACGAGCTGCCGCCACCAAATTGCAGACGGCACGGGGCGCAAAGCCTTGCACCCGGTCGAAATACTCTGGGCTGCCCTGAAGAAAGCACAGCCGGCCTAAAATCGAATGCACCGCCCTCCGTCTTTTGCCGGAAGGCGGTGCCAAAGCTACCGGGCCAACAACAAGGGCTTGCGGGCAATGCCGTCAGCGGTACGGGCGACAACGGTGTAAACGCCTGCCGGGGCAAAAGGCAGTGCGATCTGCAAAACGCCCGGAGCCTGCCCTACTCGACGGTTGTAAACCAACTGGCCAGATGCATCAAACACTTGCACCTGCTGAACGGCTAAGCCCCCAAACCTTACCTGGAAGGTGCCGGCAGCGGGATTGGGGAACACCGTGACCTCATCAGTCGCCAATAAGGCTTCCACAGCGGTGAGCTGCCCTACTACGGCTGTGGCCTCCGAAAGGCAGCCAGACTCATCCGTGACCGTTACCCTGTAAGTGCCGGGGGCCAGCCCGTCTAAGTCTTCTGTCGCTGCCCCGTTGTCCCAGCTGAATGTATAGGGAGGCTGCCCGCCGCTTACAATCAGATTGATGGCGCCGGGCTCGTTATCGATCTGAGGGGTCGCCTCTACCACGACGTTCAGGCAGGCGGCCAAGCTCCATATCTCAGCCCCTCTCTCCCCATCATTGGCTGCGAAGTACAGCTTGTCGTTGAATAAAGTCAGGCCGCCGGGGTCTGAACCAGATGGCCCCGGCCAAATATCTGAGATGATAGAGGCTGCCGTATCAGCATACACCCAAAACTCCCGCCCGTAAAGCTCAGAGGTAGCAGAAAAGTACAGCTTGCCGTTAAAAACGATGAGCTCCCTTGGGCTGCCTGAGCCAGATGGGAAATCGGCCGCCTGTGCTACTTCGCCCGTTGCCGGATCATAAACAAGCAGGGTATTCCCGATGGCACTGCTCAGCCGCCCGGAGAAAAACAGCTTCCCCTCGAAAAAAGTCAGGTCTCGGGGGTCCAGATTGCCGAGGACGGCGGTCAGCTGCTCCAGGGCTCCGGTGGCTGCAGTATACCGGAAAATTTCAAACCCGTCTTCCTCATCAAATGCACGGAAGTACAGCGCCCCTTCGTAGGCCATCATTTCGTCTGGCCCGCTATCGGCAGCGCCTGGGTTGAGGTCGAAAACCTGTTCTGCCCCTCCGGCCTCAGTGTAGCGCCAAAGCTCCACCCCCGAGCCCCCGTCGCTAGCCTGGAAGTAGAGGGCCCCATCATAAATCATCGTCAATTCAGGGTTGGCGTCTGCTGCACCAGGGTTGATATCCGCCACGACTTCGAAGGTGTCATCGGCAGGGTTGTACACATGCAGCTCATCGCCCAAATCCTCACTGGAAGCGGAGAAATAAATTTTGCCCTCATAGGCTACCACATCTGTGATGTGCCCAATATGGCTGGGGGTACTGAAGGAGGTGGCCTCGATAGAATCCGTGCTTTCATCATAATACAATAGCCCGTAGACGGTTTCCGGGTGGCGGCCGGCAAAGTAGAGCCGGCCATCAAGCGGGGCGAAACTGCTAGGGTTGGTACTTCCAGGGTTATCGGAAAGCAAATCCGTACTGCCAGTAGCCGGGTCATAGACCCAAATCTCCCGCCCGCTATTCGCCTCATAGGCTCCAAAGTACAGCTTGCCATTGGAAGCGGTGAAACCGTGCGGGTCTGAGCCAATTGTCTTGGTGTTGATATCCGCTGCTACAGACAGTACATCTCCGCCGGGGGTGAAGGTGAGCAGTTCATCGCCTACTTCAGGGTGCAAACCGGAGAGGTAGAGCACACCGTTCAGCTCATGCTCAATAGAGAGGTAAACCGGCACGCTGCTGTTGCCCAGGCTGGCCTCCTCTTCAAGTACGCCTGAGATGGGATCAAAGGAGTACAGGCGGCGGTCGTTCAAATCGGCTCCGCCAATAAAGTAAAGCCGGCCATCGACTGCCGTGAGCCCAGCTGGGTCGCTACTGCTGCTGCCAGGGGCTACGTCCACTGCCAGCTCCACCTCCAAAGTTGTTGTATTGAACCGGCGCACCTCACGGCCATTGCCCAGCTCCCGGGCAGAGAAATAAACATCGCCATTGAGCAGCGCAAAGCTGAACGGGTTGCTGCTGCCTGGACCGGGAAAGATTTCAGGTAGGCCCAACAGGCTGTTTGAGGTGATATCGTATACCCAAAACTCATCGCCCATGCCAGGGATGAAGCCCTGAAAATAGAGACGCCCATCGTAGTGGGCCATGCGGTTGATGCTGGGGAAATGCCCATTTGGGCTCTCATAGAGGACGTTTTCCACCATTCCGGATGACAACACCAACCGCCAAAGCCGGCTGCTGCTCGTTCCATCATTGGCAGAAAACCAGATGGCGCCATCTGCAAAGTTGAAATAGTTGGGGCTACTGTCCCCTTCAGGGTTGATGTCGTAAGCGAGCAGCTCCTGTGTGCTCAGCTGCAGGCGGCCCAGCTCAATGCCCCATTCGCTATTCTCATAGCTGAAGTATAGCCAGCCATCGTGAGCAAACAAGTTGCTGGGGTTGCGGATATCGGCCCCCTGATCGGTGTAAACACGCTGTACAGCCTCATCGGTGGGGTCATAAACATACAGGTGCCGGGTAGCACTAGTGGAACGGGCATCAAAATACAGTTTGCCGCCATGGGCCACCATAGCAGACGTGCCGGCGCTGGCCGTCAGCTCCGCCAAATCGGCCAGCAGCACATATGCCCCCGATTCTGGGTCATAGCGGTGGGGCTCAAACCCATGTACGCCATCATCGGCCAAAAAGAAGACCTGGCCATCTAAAGAAGCAAAAGTGCGGGGGTCGGAACTGGCGGGCTCTTGGTTGATATCGCGCTCAAGCGTCAGCTGAGCCAAGAGGAAGGGCCCTCCCAAAAGCAGGGCCAGAGTAAATAGAGACGTTTTCATCGGTTTTTAGGAGTTTTTGGTCCACTCCAAAGATAAGGCCCTGATTTGAATTTACAGAAGGCCGTTCTAAAACTGGCAAGGTCACCATCCCCAAGTACCTTTGCCGCCTTTAAAGGGGCCTACGATATTCGCTGTGATCCAGCCGCCATAGAAATCCCCTTCCTGAGCAGCCACCCGTTCTTCCCCAAGAAAACAAGCCTCTACCTTGCTCGGGTAGAAAGCCAAAAAACCCTTTACCTGCGCGAAGGCCGGGCGGGGATCAGGGTAGCTCCATGCAGCGCGCTCCACCCGCTGTACGCCGTTTATTACCAGGTCCCAATACACTGCTTTGCCTTTGAACTCGCAATGGGTCTGATACGATCCCGATGGCAGGAGACGGCTCATCTGTACATCTGCAGGGGGCAAGTAATAAACAGGCGGGTGGCTAGTCTCCAAGATGCGGTAAGCCTGCCGGGTAGAGGCGACCTGTACACCTTCGTGCAAAATGGTGATGTGCTGGCTGACCGGCTCAAGGCGGGGCGGGCGGGGATAGTCCCAAACACTTTCCTGGCCAGGCTTAGGTAGTATACGATTCTTTTTCATGTGCAGCTAACAAAGCGGAAAACGTATCGTTCAGGAGGAAGCGGCTGTCCTACTTTTTCAGCCCGCTTTTCACTAGCTTTGCTCCCCAAACCAGCATCATACCGCCTTTGTCCCTACTCAAAAAGCTAGCCGGCGAAACGGCAATTTATGGCACGAGCAGCATCCTTAGCCGGCTGTTGCACTTTGTCATTCTCACGCCTTTCCTCACCCGTTACTTCAGCGGGGGCGCTTACGGGGTCGTTACCGACCTTTACGCCTGGGCGGCGCTATTGATGGTCCTTTTCACCTACCGGATGGAGACCGCCTTCTTCCGGTTTGGGAACCGTGACGCTGACTTGGAGCGCAGTTTCTCCACAGCGACGCTCAGCCTGCTAGGCTCCACCGCTGTGCTCACCGCTTTGTCTTTCCTGTTCACGCAAGACATTGCGGCTTGGCTTGAATACCCGGACCGGCCAGAATACATCCGCTGGTTCACCCTGATCATCGCCTTCGACGCTGTTGCTGCCATCCCTTTTGCACGGCTGCGCCTCGACAACCGTCCTATCCGTTTCGCGTTGATCAAGACCCTGAACATCGTTGTCAACATCCTGGCTATTTTTTTCTTTCTCAAGGCCTGCCCTTGGCTGGCCCAGCAGGGCTATGGCTGGGCAGGTGCCCTCTACTCACCCGAACGGGCCATTGGGCTGGTCTTTTTATCCAACCTCATCGCTAGCGGTACGGTCCTTCTGCTGTTGTCCCCTGAGCTGTTCAAAATGCAGTGGCGCTTCGATCGGGGGCTTTGGAAGCGCATGCTGTGGTATGCAGCCCCACTAGTCGTAGTAGGCGTAGCCGGGATCATCAATCAGTTTGCCGGCATCCCCCTCCTGAAACGGCTAGCATCGGACGACCTTGATTACAACCTCGTACAGGTAGGGCAATATGGGGCAGCAGCTAAGCTGGCGGTATTGATGAACCTCTTTACCCAAGCTTTCAATTATGCTGCGGAGCCTTTTTTCTTCCGCAATGCGGAAAGGAAGGACAAGAGTGCTTTGTACGCGCAGGTAGGCAAAGGCTTCACACTGGTAGGCTGCCTGGCTTTTGCGGGCATCATGCTCTACATTGATGTGGTGCAGTATTACCTTGGAGAAGACCTCCGAGAGGGGCTTGCGGTAGTCCCTTACCTGCTCTTGGCCTACCTTTTCCTGGGGCTTTACTACAATTTCAGCATCTGGTACAAACTGGCAGACCGGACAGTCATCGGGGGCTATATCGCCACCGGAGGCACCCTGATCACCTTTGGGCTCAACCTATGGCTCATTCCGTACTACGGGCTGCTGGCACCGGGCATAGCTGCGCTGGCCTGTTATGGATTCATGGCCCTGGCCAGCTATTGGACTGGGCAGCGGTATTACCCGATCCCTTACCCTGTTGGGCGGATGGCCCTGTACATTATTGGCGCCTTGCTCGTTTACGGTGGCAGCCGCTTAGCCGCCGTCTACTTTCGGCCGGGCTTCATCGCCGGGCTGGGCCTCAACACCATTCTCCTACTCGCCTACCTGGCCTATCTTGGGCAGCTCGAGCGGGCACAGGTACAAGCTGCATTGAAGCGCTTGCGCGAAAAAGGCTAAAGCAGGCTCACAACCGGGTTGTGATGTATAGGCCGAACGGGGCCTACCCAAAAAACGACAATCTGTTCTGCGCTTTATCATACCTTATCTGTTTTTCCTTAACTTTATAAATCATGAAGGGCCAATTTGGGCATCTGCATCGCACCTAAGGAACAGGGAGAACCATCATAAATACTAGCAGGAAAGGCTAATTTCCTATCAAGCCCTGATAATATAAGCATTGTCGAATACCACTAAGCTATACGACAAAGGGGCGGAACTGCGGAGCAGGCTCAACTTCCAATGGGGCGTAAACCAAAATGGCGCAGGGCTTTATGCTCTTGGGCTTCAGGCTGGCATCGGCCTAGCGCTGCGAAGGGGTGGCAAGCCCGTTAGGGCCGAGCGGACAGCGAGCCCCGCAGCATAGCGGCACCTGCCCGTTGGCAGGGGCAGGCCCCATCCAGAAAAACGACAATCTGGTTTGCGCCCGGGAGTAGAGCAGTACCGGCCGGTCCAGGGCATCCTCTTCGGCATTGTGCGCATTGATTTGCGGGTAACTGACACCGGCTGGCAAGGATGGATAAATTTGCCTGATTTTGGAGGCGATTTCAAATCTGACGCCATCTATGTCCACTCCAGGCTTTAAGTCCAGGGTGATACTGGCTGTGCCTTTTCGGGAAATGGAGTACAGGTTCTCAACGCCTCTTACCAAACCAAATGCGCCTTCCAAAACACTGGTCACTTCTCCTTCCAGCACTTTTGGTGAGGCGCCCGGCCAGCTGTACTCGATACTCATTTGCGATTGCTGGCCTGAAGGCAGCCATTGTACTGATAGCAAGGGCAGCAGTGCAAACCCAATTACGGTCAGGCAGGCAAATAGTATGAAGGTCGTGAAGGTGCGCATTGAGTGCTCTGTTAAGCAGGCAGCAGTAATTTACGCAAGTTTCTGCCAACCTGATCTGCTTGGTGCCTGCTCCCTAGAAATCCGACAATATTACAGACGGATTGGATTATTAAATAATCGACAGCTATTGCCAACCTTCGTATTTAAACAAAGTGGCCGCCGTCGGCCATCACGCCGCACATCGCTTCCCGATAGCCCGCTTGGCCCTTACGATTGCCCGGCAAAGCGTCAAGCAGGTGCATCATCGCACCCTCCCGGCTTATGCTCACTGAGCTGGCTCCGCAATGGCTCACCCCTTCCGCAATGGCGTAAGGGCAGCGGCTTCTACACCTTTGGCGTGGCGGCTGATGCGCAAACTCACATCCCGTACAAGGTCTATGCTCACTTCGACTTCATGATGCTCTCCTTAAACCGCGCGGACAATTTCCTGGCGGAGCCTTCACAATAGCCGCTAGACAGCAGCTTGGCCAGCCGCAGTGCCGGCTTGCCTACCAGGCTGCTGTGATGTCGGCAGGCACATAGCACGCGCCCTCACAAGCAGGCTGGTAGGCATGGCGCTTGACACAGGCCTTGCCGTAAGGTGTGGACGTTATTTTTCGCCCTTTGCTAGATAGCCTATGACCTTTACAGGTGATGGCCGTACCATCCGTATCGAAAGGCTCCACAGCATTACGCGTGGCGAGTTGGCCGGCTTCGTTTCAGGCTATTTGTATCGCTTATTCCTAGCTCAACATATTGCAGTTATTATCACTCCGGCGAGCGCGGCTTAAAGCCCACAGCGTGCCTGAACGTGCTCGTAAAGAACATATCCCTGGCCTCGTCGTAGACTACATCATTGTTGTACGTAGAATAATTATACCCCCGCTCCCGGTGCAAAGTCTCCCCCGTCAGGGCATCGAGCACCATCACAGAGCCATAGCCCCAAGAGGTGAACACCAGCCAATCTTCACGCTCGTAGTAGACCATATTATTCAAGGAGTTAGGCCCGCCCTCCGGGTTGTTCCAGATCAGCTGCCCTGTCTCTGGGTTTAGGCAGGATACGTCAAATTGGCTGTTGTTCACATACAGCCTGCCTTCGTGCAATAGGTGGTTAGTATACCCCCAAATCGCCCAAGGGTAATCAAAATGGTACCGCCACAGCTGCTCCCCCGTTTGCACATCAAACGCATAAAGGCTCCAATCGCCACCTGTGATGACAATACGGTTGTCGTAGATGACTGGCGGGTGGAGGCCATTTGAAGCAAAAGCATTCGTCACATGCGCATCCCATACTTTTTCGCCACTACTCAAATCTATAGCATATAGGCGCTGACTTATCTCCTGAGGTACATTCTCCGCATTAGGCCGGTGGTTAAATAAGAGCAGCTCCCGATTGTTGGCTTCGTCCCGATGATAAGCCGGAGGTGAAAGGTATTTCATCCCGATGCTGTCCATCTGCTCAGCATATACCAGCCGGTAAGCCCCCGTAGCCGGCTCAAACTCATACAGGCGGGCCTCCTGATGAGGCGTCTGCCAGCCGAAGTCTGCCAAGTGATAAAGTTTGCCATTCTCCGCCAGGTGGCTGCGCCCCAGCCGCATGCCCATGCTCTTGAGGTCTACACTCCACGCCAGGCTGCGGGTGCGCAAATCCACGCCAAAGACATGATGCGCATTCTTAGCCAAAAGGTAATCTCCGGAAAGGAACATGTAACCAATCTCTTTACCTGAAAGCTCACTCAACAACAGCTCCCACTCTTTATCACCGGTATCCTTGTGGAAGGCCATCAGGGTCGCCGGATCGTCGAAATCTCCAGGGTATATGTACCAATCTTTGTAGGAAACACCATCGGCCAGATTAGCTACATCCTTCTCATAATTTAGCCGTGTAGCCCAAGCGACCTCCAACAGAGGCTCTTCCCCGCTAGGGCTGGGCACCGTGCTAGGCACGTTCACCTCCGTTTGCTGGCAGGAGCCCAGGAGAGCAACCGCTAGCAGGAGGGTGGATAGTATACGTAGTGTTTTCATAATCGTGGTTTTGGTGGCGCGGAGTTGATACACAAGCGGTGGGGGGCTGCATGCAGCAAGCTACAACAGCTCCAAGGGGCTAATAAAATGGTAAGGAAGATTTTAATTGTACGGGTGTACGGGTATACGCAGCACAGAATGCGCAGCGCGAGCTAATGTTCGCATAAGTATGGGTTTTAGATGTCAACAATGATGCAATTTATATAAAGCCAGAAAACAATGCAAATAAAAATTTCAAAAAAAACGGCCAACCCGTTTTTTTGGGCACCGAACATCTTTTTTTGCAATATAAACCAATCCGCCAAGCGCAAAACAGCCATGCCTGCCACAAGCAGCACACGCCTGAGCATTTCCCGACCGCATGTGTGGGGGGGCAAGCCCAACTGCCATTACGGCTCTACGGGGGCATTGGCCTAGCGCTGCGGAGGGGTGGCAAGCCCGACAGGGCCGAGCGGATAGCGAGCCCCGCAGCATAGCGGCACCTGCCATTACGGCAGGGGCAGGCCCCTATCCTTACGGAGGGGGCAGGCCAAAAGGGCAGCAATCTGATTTGCGCCCGGTTGGATGCTACATTTGTAGGCTAAAAACTTGAGGCCCGTGAGGCCATGACAAAGCTATTTTAGGCTAGTGCCGCAACCCATAAATTAACACTTGACAGACCACTAGGAAGCCAGGAAACGCAAGCGACCCCTTAACAAAGCCCACAGTGATGTAGCGGGGCGCTCAAAAGCAAACAGCAGCAGGTTGGCCAGATAACGCGAGTGGTTTAGCCCCCTTTAAATTCCCGTATATTGGTAGAAATGCTCAAGTGGTTGAGCCCGCCCGCCAGGTGGTACGCCTGATGCCCGTACTCAATGCGGAAGCGGCTGATCTTGACCCCCAGCCCAAAGCTGAAACCGGCCAGGCTGCCAAAATTGTCTAGCGCGAGCTCCCGCCGCATCAGGTGGCTATAGCCTGCGCGCAGGCGGAGGTTCTCACGGGGACCGAGCAGGAACTCCCCGCTGAAGACAAAGTGCCGGAACAGGTTGTCGATCCAGATGCTGCTGCGGCTCTCCTCGGGCTGTTCTTCTCCAAAGAACAGCAGAGAAGGCTCGGCATTGGGGTCATCATAGCGGATGTTCCACCGGTTGAGGTAACGATAGGTGACCGATAAGCGGAAGGGCAGGTAGCGGAGCCGTTTGGAAATGCCGAGCTGTATCTCAAATGGCAGGGGCTCGGGGTTGCCTTCGGCATAGTAAGTGATCTGCCGGCCCATATTGCGGAAAACCAGGGCCCCGGTAAGGTTGCGGGCCGTATCGGCGTACAGCGCAGCAGCATCAAGCCCCAGCCCTATAGAGCTGTAGCCGGCCAGCTGTGAAGTGATGGCCCGGAAATTGGCCCCCAGAGCGAGCCGCTCGCTGACCTGCCGCCCTGCCCCGGCTGTGATCGCATATTCACTGGCCTGAAAAGAGCCTATGCGCTCCCCTAGCTCGTTGGTCTCGTCAAAAGTGCCATAGTGGATGTACTGCACTCCCAGGTGGCCTGTAATCTGCTTCGGCTCAAAGTAGTGGGCATAGCTGGCATAGCCGTGGTTGATGCCGGCTACCATAAAGCTGTGGCTGAAGGATAGCTGTTGGTGCATGCTGTGGTTGAGCACGGCTGGATTGCCTAACGCGAGGTTGGCATCATCATCCTGCACAGTGATCAGCGTGCCGCCAAGGGCCGTCTGCCGTGCGGAGTTCGAGAGGTTGAGGAATTCGTAGGTGTAGAGCCCGCCGATCTGCCCGTGCAGGCTGAGCACGCACAGCATGGGCAGAAAGAAAAGCAGCAGGCGGGTAGAAGTTCGCATAGCAGTAGGTTTTCGATGGGCAGCCATGGCCCGGATGATCAGTTAGAAGGGGCTTCCCGTTTCCAGGTCGTCCTGCAGATGCCGTTTTCACAATCCATCTTGCGTTCGAGCGTTCCATTTTCATCGTAGAGGCGGAGCTCGCCGTGCTCTTTGTCCCCGTTGCGATAGGTGCCCTCCGCTTTGAGGTTGCCGTTTTCATGGTACTCTACAAAGGGGCCGTTCTCCAGGTTGCTCTCAAAGCGCACCCGTTCCATGAGCTGCCCGTTGGGGTAGTACTTGAGCCAGTCGCCTTTCATTTCATTTTGGCTGTACTGCCCCTCGAGCTGCAGGCCACCTTCCGGATAGTATACGCGGTAAGGCCCGTCAAAAGTGCCCATCTGATAATGCTCCACAATCTGGGTGTCCCCATTTTCGAAATAAAGAGCGCGCAGCCCGTGCAGGGTATCGTCCACAAAATTGGCTTCCTCTACGAGTTGCCCGGCACTGTCGAGCTTTTGGTAGCGCCCTTGCCGGGCATAGTCTTCCGGGCTGCGGGTATACCGCTCGGTGTAGCCGTAGGCGTCCACGGCTTCCACCTTTTCCACTTTGGTGCGGCAGGCGGCAAGAGAGAGCAGCGCAAGTACAAGCGGCAATGTATTTCTAAGCATAGTTAGCGGGCCTTAAAAGGTAAAATGATCAGGTTGACGCTCCCATAATGAACGGAAAAGGGCGGGTTACATTTCCGACAGCGCAAAAATAACACTTTTACAAGAGGGCCAGGGCTCGCATTCTTGGAGCCAAAGCCTTAACTTTCCACTTATGAAGGACCGCCTGCGCCGTATTTTTTACGCTTTCCCTGTACAGCTGCTGGTGCTGCACCTGCGCAGCAACCACTTGTTGCTTTCCTTGTGGGCTGTTTTTTTCCTGCTCATCTCCGGTGCCCTGGCCCGCAAGCTGGGTTTTCAGTACCTCTTCCTCGATGCCGAATACCTGGGGCGGGTCAATTTCTGGAGCTTCTACTTCGTAGGGGTGGGCTTCGGCAGTTTTTTCATGAGCTGGAACCTGACCTCCTACCTGCTCAGTGCCCATTACTTCCCCTTCCTTGCTTCCTTGTCGCGCCCCTTCACTAAGTTTGCCATCAACAACTTTGTGCTCCCCCTGGGCTTTGTCCTGGCCTACCTGTCCATCACGGTCTACTTTCAGGCGTACTACGAGGGGCTGTCCTTCCGGGAAATATTCCTCAATGGGCTGGGCTTCCTGCTGGGCACCGCTACCCTGGTCCTGCTGTACGCCCTGTATTTTCAGTTCACCAACCGCGATATCTCTTACTACGAGCGCTGGCGCAGCCGCCCGCCACACCTGAGCCGCTCCTATACCCCGGGCCGGCGGCAGGTAGACTTGGAGTACATCAAACTGGATACCAACCGCTGGAAGGTGCTGACCTACCTCAACGAATCGCTACAGCCTCGCCTGGTGCGCAGTGTAGCCCACTACGACTCGGGCCTGCTGCGCAGTATTTTCAAACAGAACCACCTCAACGCGCTCGTGCTGCAGCTCCTGAGCATGGTCGTGCTGCTCATCCTCGGCTATCTGGTCGACTACCGGCCCTTCCGCATACCGGCGGGGGCCAGCCTCTTCATCCTTGCCAGCATCCTAACCGCTCTGGTGGGCGCCGTCATCTACTGGTTTGGAGAATGGAGCATAACGGTCATCATCACCATGCTGCTGGGGCTCAACCTCCTGACCCGCCACGAGCAGTTCAATTACAGCAATCATGCCTACGGGCTCAACTATGACACCCTGCGGGCAGAGTACTCGCTGGGGCGCTTGCGCGAAACAGCAGGCAGCAGCCACATAGAAGACGATAAAGCGGCGACAGAGGTTATCCTAAGCCGCTGGAAAGCTAAAACAGGGCAGGAAAAGCCTTGGCTGGTCTTGCAGTGCTCAAGCGGGGGCGGGCTCAAATCGGCTACCTGGAGCATGCAGGTTGTCCAAACAGCTGATAGCCTGCTGCAGGGGGAGCTGATGCGGCATACCGTGCTCATGACCGGGGCCTCAGGGGGCATGCTGGGCATGGCTTACCTGAGGGAGCTCTACCGGCGGCAGCAGCAGGGCGAAGCCTTGGACTGGCGCAATCCTGCTTACATAGATGATATCGCCAAAGACTTGGTCAACTCTATCGCTTTTACCATCGTTTCCAATGACCTCTTCATACCCTGGTCCCCCTTCGAAGCTAATGGCTATACCTACTACAAAGACCGGGGCTACATTTTTGAAAAGCAGCTCAATGAAAATACAAGGGGGCTGCTGGATCAGCGCATAGGCGATTATCAACGGGCTGAAGCACTGGCCGAAGTGCCTATGCTCTTCCTCACCCCTTCGATCGTCAATGATGCCCGCCGGATGATCATTTCCCCTCAAGGGGTCTCCTACATGATGATGGCACCGGTAGGGCAGCGCTACCCGGGGGCCGTGGAAGTAGATGCGGTAGACTTCCGCCGCATTTTTGCCGGCCAGGACGCTGACAACCTCCGTATGCTGTCTGCCTTGCGCATGAACGCGACCTACCCTTATGTCCTACCCAATGTACACTTGCCCAGCGAACCGGAGATCGAGGTCATGGACGCTGGCTTCCTCGACAACTATGGGATTGTGTCTGCTACCCGCTTCATTCAGGTCTTCCGGGAGTGGATATTGGAGCACACCAAAGGGGTGATCCTGCTGCAGATCAGCAGCTCCGATAAAGTAGAGGAGATTACGCCCAGTGGGGGGCAGGGGATCTTGGAGTCTATCTTTAACCCCTTAGGGATAGCAGGGAAGGTGCTGGTCCGCCAAGAATTTGAGCACGACAATAGCCTGGGGCTGCTCTACGACCTGCTGGGGGAGGAACGCTTCCATGTCATCCCATTTTTTTACCGCCCTACCTCTTCCAATAAGCTGGAAGCTTCTATCTCCTTCCACATCACCGCCCGGGAAAAAGCGGATGTGCTCCGTGCCATCCAACACCCCGACAATAAGTCCAGCCTGAGACAGTTGGAGGCCTTACTTGGCATAGGCGGCCAACCAAAACCAGGCTCATCTCATTAGTTCTTATAGCTTGGCAAGGCAGGTGGCGCCTTGGCAGGCAAAAGCTGACGTATACGATTGAGCACCCTAACAACGGGCGCATTGACCAATAACAACTCAAAAATGAAGATGATCCCGGCTTCTTTTCTGGAAAAGGCGATGAGCTACCCGGCTTATCGCCAAATGACGGACGAGCGCTTTGCACAGGGCAAAACTACAGGCGAAAATCACAGCGAAGCTATGCTTCAGTACACCAAGATCAGCATCGCACGCATGGCTCGCCTGGACAAAACTGCCCGCCTGTTACCGGAGGCCCTCGCTATAGTGGCCGAAATAGACCGGCCTATGACCTGGCTGGCCCTCACAGAAGCTTGGTGTGGCGATGCCGGGCAGATCATCCCCGTCTTGGCAAAACTGGCTGGCCAAAACCCTAACATCAGCCTGCGCCTGCTGCTGCGGGATGAGAACCTGGAGCTCATGGACGCATTCCTGACCAATGGCGGGCGCTCTATCCCCAAAATCATCTTGTTGGACAGCGAAAGCCGGCGGGTGCTCGGAGATTGGGGGCCTCGCCCTGAAGAGGTACAGCAAATGCTGCTGCAGCGCAGGCCTGCCATCGCTGAGCTGAATGACGAGGCGGAGCGTAAAGCGCAGATGCAAGAGCTGGTGAAAGACGTCCAAAAGTGGTATGCACGGGATAAAACCCGCAGTATTCAGCTCGAGTTTGCTGCGGCCCTTTCTGCCGCCATGGCTTTGCAGGAGTAAGCGCTTGCTGCCCTCGTGAACGCACAAAGCCAGCCCCCATCAGCACCTGTGGGGCCTGGCTTTGTGCTACCGCCGGGCGGCTTAAGACTTAGCCTAGTCGAGAACTAGTGGTCTGTCAAGGCTAAAACTAGGGGTTGCCTGCGGCGACTTTTGAGGCTACTCTTCGTTGGACAACCCCTTACGTAGCGCTGCTATGCGCGGGAACATCCGCCTTGATTAGCCTCAAAATTCGCTCCCACTCAACCCATAAATTAACACTTGACAGACCACTAGCAATTTTTTGATTGCACAAGGCCCGAAAAACGGAGTTTGGCCAAGTCCCGCTTTTGATGCACAAAAGCGGGAAGGATTTTCGGGCGAAGTATAAGCGAAAAAGTGTCCCGCTGTCTAGCGGGATAGCCCGATTGCTAAAGTCCCAATACGCTCTTAGTCTGCACTTTGATCTGGCTCTTCCCGTCCAGCCCTTTTAGCACTTCCACCTGTATGCCATCGGAGAGGCCCAGCTCCACTTGCCGTTTTTCAAACTGCCGCTCTCCAACCTGAAGCTCCACGTAGGCCGTATCCCCTTCGTAGAGTACATCGCGCTCCTGAATAGCGAGCACCTCCTTCCTGCGGTCGAGTATGATATCGGCGTTCGCGCTGTAGCCGGCCCGCAGGAAAACATCTTCAGTCGGCTTGACAGCTGCCCGGACTTCAAACTTGACCGTGCCTTCTTCATCTTCCCCTTTAGGAGAAATGAACTCTAGGGTAGCGTCGAACTCGAGATCCTCGATGGCCCCAACGGTGAGCAGTAAAGGCATGCCTTCGCGCAATTTGCCCACATCAGACTCGTCCACTTTCCCTTCAAAAATGAGGGCGTTCATATCTGCTACGATGGCAATGCTGGTGCCCTCATTGAAGTTGTTGCGCTCAATGACCGAAGTGCCCTCTTCCACGGGCAGGTCGAGGACCATGCCATCGAGGGTAGAAGTGACGATATTGGCCACCTGCTTGGAGTTGCTGCTAGCCCCTTCGCGCAGCAGCTGCAGGTTGTTGATAGCGGCCTCCAGCTCCTGCTCCCGTATGCTCACTTCTGTTTCAAACTGACGGATGCTGTTGGACGCCACCACCTTGGTGTTTTCATAGGCAGCCTGGGCAAGCTGAAAGTCGAGCTTAAACTGATTGTAGGCCTGTTGGGAGATGACCCCGTCGTCATAAAGCTGCCGCTGCCGCTCTTCTTCCTGCCGGGCATTTTCGTACCGGGCCCGGGCCTCTTCCACATCGAGCTGCTGCCGGTTCAGGCCCTGCTGCCGTTCTAGTTCGCGCTGAGCCTCCTGTAGCCGCAGCCGCGCCAGCTCCACATTAGATTTTGCCGTATTGATGTTGACCTCGCTAGGCACTAATTTGATGCGTGCCAGGCGCTGCCCTTTGGTCACAAGCTGGCCTTCCTCCACGTAGATCTCGTCTACCACCCCAGAAACCTGCGGTTTGATCATGACTTCTTTCCTGGGGCGGATGGCGCCGGTAGCTACCGTCTTTTTGATGATATCCGCTTGTACGGGCTGTGCTGTTTCGACCTGCTCCGCCTCCCTCGTATTGCGCTGGTAAAAGTAGGTGCCCAGGCCGATAGTGGCAATCAGCAGGAAGGCCCCGAATCCAATTAGACAACCTTTGTTCATATCTTTGGCTTTAGTTTATTCTGAATGTTATGGTGAGCCGCTTGGGCGCCAACCAGATTATCGTTTTTTGTGCTTGCCCCCTCCGTAAGGATAGGGGCCTGCCCCTGCCGCAAGGAGGGGGCACGATGGCAGGTGCCGCTATGCTCTGGGGCTCGCTATCCGCTCGGCCCTATCGGGCTTGCCACCCCTCCGCAGCGCTAGGCCGATGCCAGGCTATAGCATAGGTGCCTGCGGCATTTGGGTTCACGCCCAGCCGCTTACTCGTCGCGCAGAGCGACTACCGGATTGACCTGTGCGGCATGCCGGGCGGGGATGACCCCTGCCAATACACCGGCGAGAATGAGCAGCAGCAGTGCGCCAAGCCCCACGGTCAGGCTGATTTCTGGGTTGTAAAAAGTCTCTACTTCTATTTCATTGACCCGCATGAGGGTGCTGATACCCCAAATGAGGCCGGTGCCGGCAATCAGGCCGAGGTAGCCAGAAGTAGCAGTGATCAGGACAGACTCCGCTATGATCATGCGCACTATAGTGGCCGGGGGCGCTCCCAGCGCTTTGCGCACGCCGATCTCCTTGGTCCGCTCCTTTACCGTGATGAGCATGATATTGCCCACCCCTACGATGCCGGCCAGCAGGGTGCCAATGCCCACAAACCATAGGAATGCATTGATACCGCCAAACAAGCTGACGATGCTCTGGAAGTCCTCCTCAAGGTTGTAAGCCCCAATGCCGCGTGGGTCCTCAGGGTGTATGTTGTGCCGCTGTTTGAGCAGGGCTTTGACTTGCGGCTCAACCTGGCTGACGCGGATGTCTTCCCGGGCAGAACAGACAAAGTAGTCCACCCGCTCGCCTGTGCCAAAAGCACGGTACATGGTCGTCAGAGGGATGACCACGGCTTCCATGTCGCTTTCGGTCCAGGGCTTGACCTGAATCGGGCCAAAAGTGCCTACGACCTGGAACTCCACTCCCTGTATGCGTACATACTGCCCTATGGGCGAGGCTTGCCCAAACATGACCTCTGCCGCTCTCACGCCGAGCACCGCCACTTTCCGGGCGTCTTCCACATCTTTTTGGTTGATGTACCGGCCTGAATAGAGCCTAAGCGCTTCGATCTTTATCATGCCTTCCAGCTCTCCCCTGATTTCCCGGGCTTCGCCAATATCCCGGTGATAAACGGGCACGCTGTTCATGGAGAGGCGGGGTGCGACTTCCTCTATCCCGGCAATGTGGGTCTCAATAGCCCGGATATCCTGCAGCTGCAGGCGCGGGGCCCGTCCTGGCTGAAAGCCTTTGTAGGGCATGGTCGCCGGGGATGACCAGACGTACATGACGTTTTTGGCGCGGTCGCCAAAGCCCCGGAATGCACCGTTCTGCAGCCCTCTGCCCATACCGAGCACGAAGACCAGCATGAAGATGCCCCAGAATACACCAAGGGCAGTCAGGCCGGTCCTCAGTTTGTGCTTTCGTAATGTGGCCAGGATCTCCTGCCAGCTGTCGCGGTCCATCAGCATAGGTGGTTAGCTTTTCATGGCTTCAATCGGGTTTATTCGGGCAGCCTGCCGCGCGGGCATATAGCCGGCCAGCGCGCCAGCTATCACCAAGACGATGGTGGCCGTTACGGCTACACTGAGGTTGACTTCCGGGTTGCGGAAATAGTCCACTTCAAGGGATTCCATCAGGCTGATGACGCCCACCCCGGCTAGCAGCCCCATATAGCCGGCCACGGCTGTGATCAGTATGGCCTCCTGCAAAATCATGGAGATGATGGCTGTGGGCGTAGCGCCAAGTGCTTTTCGCACGCCTATTTCTTTGGTCCGGTCTTTGACCACAATCAGCATGATGTTGCTGATGCCAATCACCCCGGCAATGATACTGCCGATACCTACAAACCAGACGAAGGCACGGATGGCACCAAATAGGCTTTGGAACTGTTGGAATTCCTCGGCCGCACTGAAAATGGAGACCGCCCTGCGGTCTGCTATATCAAACTCATGCTTTCCGGCGAAAGCCGCCCGTACCTCCTGCTCCAGCTCCTTGGTCTGCTCCAGGTCAAGCCCATCTGTGGTGAGCATTAGCTGATGTACCTCATCGGTGCCGGCGTACACCTTCTGGGCAGTAGTGATGGGGATATAAATGATCCGCATCTCGTTGTCGCTGCCAGTGTCGCTGTAGGTGCCCACCACGCGGTAAACGATGCCCCCTATGGTGATAGGCTCCCCAATGGGGTCCTCCTCCCCGAACAGGTCCTGCCGGACGATCCGGCCTATGACGGCAACTTTCCGGTTGCTGGCCAGGTCGGCTTCGTTGATGTACCGGCCGGCCTCAACGATGGTGTTTTCCAAGTAGCGGTGCCCGGGGTGTACTGCACGGGTATTGAAGGATAGGCGTTTGTCTTTGTAAACCGTAACCTGATCGCCAGAGAGGTAGTAGCGCCCGGTCACATGCTCCACTCCATCGAATTGGGTAGAGAGCATATCATAATCCTCATTGGTGAACTGTATGCGCCGCCCTTTGGGCAGACCGTTGTAGGGCATGGAGGTCACGCCCCGCCTTATCCACATACTGTTCACAGCATCATCCCTGAATTGGTACTCCACGCCGTTCTGTAGCCCCTGCCCGGCGCCTAAGAGGATGACGAGCATGAAAATGCCCCAGAAGACGCCAAGGGCAGTGAGCATGGTCCGTAAAGGGTGGCGCTGAATGGAATTAAGGATTTCCCGCCACTTGTCGATATCAATCATGATGAAGTGGAGGTTGTGGAGGCATAAGAGCCATTAGACTCAATGAGCCCGTCGCGCAGGCGTATGACTTGCTGTGTCATTTCGGCAATATCGTTTTCGTGGGTCACGATGAGGACGGTCATGCCTTCTGCGTGTACTTTCTTGAAGAGCTCCATGACCTCATAGGAGGTTTTAGAGTCCAAGGCGCCCGTAGGCTCATCGGCCAAGATCACTTTGGGCTGAGTGATGAGCGCCCGGGCGATGGCAACCCTCTGCTGCTGCCCTCCGGAGAGCTGAGTCGGCAGGTGCCCGGCCCAGTCGGCCAGGCCTACCATATCTAAGTGCTCAAGGGCCAGCTTATGGCGCTCGCTCCGCTCCACCTTTTGGTAATACAGCGGCAAGGCCACATTCTCGGCTGCAGTCTTGAAGGGCAATAGGTTGAAGGACTGGAAGACAAATCCGATAAAACGGTTACGGTAGCGTGCCGCTTCAGTTTGGGACAAATTCTTGATAAGGGTGCCATCGAGGTAGTACTCCCCTACGTCGTAGTCATCAAGTATGCCAAGGATGTTGAGCAGGGTAGACTTCCCAGAGCCAGAAGAGCCCATGATGGAAGCGAAAGTGCCTGCTCTGAGCTCCAAGTCGATGCCCTTGAGCACTTGCATGCTGTTGGGGCCAGTCTGGTAAGACTTTTGGATGTTGTTGAGTTTGATCATAAGTTGAGCCGGGTGTGCTAAAGTTAAAGATGCAGAAGCACGGCGCTTTAGGTGCATCTTTTGGATAAAAGCTCTTAATTTCCGGATTAAGAGCGGGTTATTCCCATCAGGGCAGGGCATTGGGCTTTCCAGAAGGCAGGGTGCTGTTTGCGGCCGTCAACCCCTACTGAGCAGCAAGGATTTTTTCGGGGTACAGGCAGCACTATGTAAAGCTATGCGTTTTCGAATAGCAACCCATCTTGAAGCACCTTGCCTACTCATCGGGGGGAGCCCCCGGCTTTTTCAACAAGACCATAGCGGTACCAGTAATATGAAAAAAATCTACCCCATGGCAGTGTTGGTGTGCTTCAGCATACTGCTCGCTGCCTCTTGCAACTTAAGCTCGCTCAACGACCCCATCGTTGTGCCGGATGTGGAGGACGAATTCTACCTGGAGCTCTGGGAGTCTTTTTCGGCTCAGGGGCGTCAGCTGGAATGGAAGCTCCGGACCATAGAACCGGTAGACTGCGAAGATGCGCTGATCAGTTTCTCCTTCACCCAGCGGGCGGGCCAGGAGCTGGCACTGTCCATCAATGAGATTGTGAGCCCGGGCGATTGCGTGCCGCCTGGCGCACCAGCAGCGGCTACAGTTGAAGTAGGGGCCCTGCCCAATGGCGATTACCCTGTTTCCGTTGCTTTGCGGGCCACTGTGAGCAGAGAGGGGGAGCTGAGCGTCAGCCAGGATTTATACCAGATTGAGGTGGCCACAGGCGGGGGCATCATCCCGCTGCGCAATGAGCTGCACCGTATACCTGAAGGCACGATTTGGGGATATGCCAGCTATAGCCCCGACCGGGCGGTGGCACAGGCTTTTGAGGATGAGCTGCGGGCTTTGAGCAGCAGTCAGGGGCTCGCACTTGGCTATTATGGCTACTTCCGGGTTGAGCCCGGTGAACTGGAAATACTGGGGGCGGGCCAGCCTGCGGAAGGCGCTGTGGTTTTTCAGCGGCAGCTGGAAGCTGCCAACCGGGATGCAGTGGTCAGCCTGATTGAATCCTATCGGGCAAATTACCCAGACATAACAATTGCCGTTTGGAATACCCTTGGAGAAACTTGGTAGGCAGGCTTCAGGCGGGCATTGGCCTAGCGCTGCGTAGGGGTGGCAAGCCCGACAGGGCCGAGCGGACAGCGAGCCCCGGAGCATAGCGGCACCTGCCATTACGGCAGGGGCAGGCCCCTATCCTTACGGAGGGGGCAGGCAAAAAACGATAATCTGGTTGGCGCCCTAGGCGGTTTGGGGCGAAGAGGAAGCAGCTCTTTCGGTGGTGCGCTCCTTTTTCTTGCTCTCTTTCAGCTCAAAGCTGAACCCTTCAGACAACAGCTCCTCGTACCGGTTGCGGTCAAATTGGTAGAGCCGGGCAGGGCGGTGCGCCACCCCCTCCTGTGTCTCGTCCAGGTCAATGAGCAAATCCATAGAGAGTATTTTTTTCCGGAAGTTCCTTTTGTCCAGGCTCGTTTCCAAGATGGCCTCATAAAGGTGCTGCAGCTCGGTAAGGGTGAACTTGGGGGGCAGGAGCTCAAACCCGACGGGGCGGGAGCGCACCAGCCACTTCAAGCGGTGGAAACAAGCTTTGAGGATTTCGTCGTGGTCAAAAGCCAGCCCGGTCACCTCCGAGACGGAGTGCCATTTGGCCTTGCGGGCAATGGAAGAGGGCTGAAGGGTGTAGTGGCTGATTTTGATGAGGGAGAAATAGGCCACTGTGATGACCCGGCCAAAGGGGTGGCGGTTGACGGAGCCAAAGGTTTTGACCTGCTCCAGGAATACGTTCCGCAGGCCGGTCAGTTCTTCTAACACGCGTATGGCCGCCGTGTCCAAGTCTTCATTGGGGTAAACAAAATAGCCGGGCAAGCCCCACTTGCCCCGGTACGGGTCTTCTCCCCGCTTGATCAATAGTACCTTGAGGTCTCCTTCATCAAACCCAAAGATGACATTATCAACGGTGAAGGCCGACTTAAAATATTCGTTGAATTCGTTCATGCTCAGCTTGCTCGTTGGTCATTTATTTTGCGGGGCAGGGCAGTTTTATAGTGGGCTGCTCCGGGATGTTCTATTTGGCAAGGGCTTTTTAGGGGCTGATGTGGTTTGAGCTACTGTGTTTAGAGCTTGGCAAGCTCTTTAAGGGAAGTCTTGGGAAGTCCTGCCAAGAAGCATCTTTTATAAACTTTACATGAAAGTAGGTAAATATTTATTCATTCCCAACGAATTGGCAGCATATTAGTGTACATATTACACATTCTTTAAAGTACGTTCAACAAAAAAAGATGTGGGGGCAGGGGGGCGAGCGCAACACGTTGCCCCGGATTGTGTTACCCCTTAGTGACCAAAACAATATCCCTATGCTTTTGGAGGCCTTCGCCCGTTACGCCCATTTTGTGCTCATCCTCACCATGTCCTGTGCAATTGTGGGCGAGCACTTGCTGATCGCCCCCCAACTGCCCCGTCGTCAGCTGCAGCGGCTCTTTGTCCTCGATGGCCTATATGGCCTCAGTGCCCTGGGCATTGTTGGGGTTGGGCTCTGGCTTTGGCTGGGTATCGGCAAGCCCGCAGCGTTCTACAGTTCCAACCCTATTTTCCACCTTAAACTGGGCTTGTTCGCCCTGCTCGGGCTCCTCTCTGCAGGCCCGACCATATTTTTCTTCCGGGAGCGCAAAGGCGAGGCAGACGATACCGTAACCGTGCCTGCCCGCATCCTTTGGCTGATCCGGGCGGAGCTGCTGCTGCTTTTGCTCATCCCGCTCTGCGCTGCCTTGATGGCGCAAGGCATAGGGCTTAAATAGGCTGGCTGGCACTGCCGGGGAGCAGCCTGCCTGGGCCAATCGGCCTGCTATGGCCCGCTATATTCCTCACTTGGCGGGCTAAAAAAGCTTTGCGTATATTTAGAGATGTTGGGGCTTTAGTAATCGGGCTATCCCGCTAGACAGTGGGACACTTTTTCGCTTATACTTCGCCCCGAAAATCCCAACACGCTCTTATAGTCGGCCAGCCCCTTGCCCGCCTTTTAGGAGAGCAAGCGCTTAGGCTGGGCCGCCAACCCACTGCATTCACCTGAAAACACATCTGATGGTATGATTTATTATAAGACAAACGACAACTGGTTTGGCGATGTACGCCACTTGGCCAAGAGCTGGACCATGGTGCGGATCATGCGCAGTGTGGGGGTCATTGGGCTGTACGCAGCTGTAGTCTGCCTATCTGTAGAGCTGTTGGGGCTCGGCCAGTTTATCACCATCAACACTTCCGTGTTCTCCCTTTTGGGCGTCATACTGAGCATATTGCTGGTGTTCCGGACCAATTCGGCCTATGACCGGTGGTGGGAAGCTAGGAAACAATGGGGCGCCTTGGTCAACAATACCCGGAATATGGCCATCTATGTACACAGCATGTTCCCTGCAGAAGACAAAGCGGTGCGCCGCTTTATGGGCAAACACATAGCCAACTTTTGCCTGGCATTGGTGGAGCACCTTCGGAGCGGGGTGAAGCTGGAGAGCCTGATTTACCTTACAGAAGAAGAAAAGGAGGTGTTCGCTTCTAAGGCCCATATCCCTAACCACATCGCCCTGCTGATTTTCCAGCGCCTTGCGGAGGCACACCGGCAGGGCATCATCAATGAAGGGGACTACATCAACATCAAGGCGCAGCACCAAAGCCTGCTCGATATCCTAGGGGCTTGCGAGCGCATTAAGAAAACGCCCATCCCATTCTCCTACGCCGTCTACCTCAAGATTTTCATCACAGCTTATGGCCTTCTCCTGCCTTTTGCGCTGGTCAATACGTTCCACCTGATGAGCATCCCGCTGTCCATGTTCATCTTTTTTGCCCTGCTGGGGGTAGAGCTCCTCGGCGAAGAGATCGAAGACCCTTTTGGGCTAGACTGCAATGACCTGCCGACGGGGGACATAGCCCATACCATCAAGGGCAATATCTTTGAAATCCTGGAAGCGCGCCATCCGGAAAGCCGTGCCCGGGAGCTTTACGACAAAGTATTTTAAGCCCCCGGGCACTGTGCGGTTTACTGCCAGCGGATGCCAGCGCAGAGCCAACGGCCAGGCAGCCGCGCCCCTAGTACTTCCTGGTATTGCGTATTGCCTATGTTGAATGCTTGGCCGAACAGGGTGAGCGAAGGCGCAACGCGCACATTGGCCCTCAGGTTGCTGACCCAGTACTGACTGGGGATCTGCCCGCTGATAGCCTCCGTGACCTCGCTTTGGCGAACGATAAAGTTGGTAGAGGACGAAAGGCTGAACCAACCGAGCTGCAGCTGCACATTGGCGGCTGCATTGTGGCTAGGGTGGTTGGCAATATACTTGGACACCACGTCGCCGGGGGCGGTAGTCTCCAGCCAGGTATAGTTCAGCTGTGCCTTCAGGCTGCAGCTTTCGCTAAATGCCCAGGCCTTTTCCAAGGTGAGCTCAAGCCCGAAAGTTGCCGCTTCTGCGATGTTGTCGGTGTAGAAATAGTCCGCCCCAGACTGCAAAGTATTGACATTGCCGATTTCGTCAGCATTGCGCAGGGAGAAGTCGATCAAGTTCGTAGAGCGCCGGTAGAAAGTGGCTGCGCTGAGTGTAAGCTGGCCAGGCAGGTAGAAAGAGCTGCCGACCTCCCAAGAGTCTGACCGCTCTGCTTGCAGATCGGGGTTGCCGATGTTGCGGCCAGGAGCCAGGTTGGGGATCTGAGAAGACACAAAGCGCTCCGTGAAATCGGCAGCCCGTACGGCCCGGCCATAAGCTGCCCTGAGCAGGTAGTTGCCCGCTTTGTAGCTGACCGATGCCTGAGGGAGGAGCTCAAGCCCAAAGTTGGCATCATTTTCCAGCCGTAGGCTGGCATTGGCGTGCCAGTTGGAGCTGAAATCATGGGAGAAAACCCCGTAAAGCCCTGTGGAGTAGTGGCTGTGGTTGCCCCGGTCGGTGCTCCGTATCCGCTGTTGCAGGTGCTGAACCCCAAAAGCCACCTCGCTGCGCTCGCCCACAGGCAGGCGGTCGTTCAAGTTGAGGAAAGTCTGCCAAGTCCGGTGCTCATTGGGGGCAAAGGCAGGGTTGAAAGCAAATACATCGTCTGTCACTTTATAGCCTGCAGTAAGCTCTAGATGATGCTTGCCCGGTGTATACTGCACCGCCCCCTGTGTCCATAGCTGATCGATCTGCTCTATGGACTCGTCAAAGGTGCTTTGGGTGTAAAAATACTTGGCTGCGAAGTCCCGGTAATCTGCGCTGCCGCGCACATAAAACCGGAGGTCTTCGTTGGCTTTGTACCCTACCGAAGCCGAATAGGTGCGGATATCAAAATAATTTTGATAAAGGCTATCGGTAGCCGTGCCGGCCGCGAAGTTGGGGTTCGGCAATGTCTCCCCATCTGAGATATTCGACTTCAAAGAAGAGGAAAACTGCCATTTGCCGCTGCGCAGCACCGCCCCCACATCGGCCGACTGCAGTTGGTGCTGACCGGCGGAGAGCTCTCCTGCCAGCTCTAGCCCTTCCTGGCCTTGCAGCCCGAGGTAGGTCTTGGTTTTGATATGGATCAGGCCGCCAACGGCATCGCTGCCATAGGAAGAGGCGGCGGGGCCGCGCACGACTTCTATCTGTGCGATCTCGGACATGGCCACCGGGATGTTGTTGTTGAAGTGGGCGGTCAGCGGATCGTTCAGGCGCACATTATCGACCATGACGAGCACTTGCGAAAAGGTGCTCCCCCGTATGCCAATGTCGGTCTGCACGCCGAATGGGCCCCGCATATTGAGGTTGACGCCGGCCACGTAGCGCAGCATTTCATCTACCGTGCTGACCGGCATGGCCCGCAGGCGCTCGGCGGTGATGATGGTGATGCTCCGCCCAGTCTTGTACGCTTCCATCGGTATACGGGTTGCAGTGACCGTAACCTCTTCTAGTGTTTGCGGCTGCCCCTGTGCATGCAGGCAGCTGCCGGCAAACAAGGATAAAATGAGGGTAATAAGCTTTTGCGTAGACATAATCGGTGTTCGTTGTTGCATAAAACCCAAGTCAGCGACTCGGAAATTCGCCCCAAAGATTAGGAAATTATACACAAAACCTCTCCTCCTGATGGCCTAACTTGCTGGCCTGCTTCTTAGAGCGTGTCGGGACTTTAGTAATCGGTCTGTCCCGCTAGGCAGCGGGACACTTTTTTGCCTATACTTCGCTCCGAAAATCCTTCCCGCTTTTGTGCATAAAAAGCGGGACTTGGCTAAGCTCCGGTTTTCGGGCCTCGTCTAATCAAAAAATTGCTAGTGGCTTGAGGCACTAGTTCTCGACTAGAAGACCAAAGTCCCAACACGCTCTTATTGTTTCACTGTTTTGGCAACAGCCAACAGCTGCCCGTCAGGGCGTTGTAACAAGGCATAGAATATACCGGATGGCCAGTCTGCGGTAGATAAAATGGCCTTTTGCTGGCCTTCAGCCCATTTTTGGGCGTACACCTGCTCGCCCAAGCTGTTGAAGACCATCAGCTGCCCTTCGCCTGTAGGCCCGTTTGCGATGATAGAAAGGGTATGCTCAAAGGGGTTGGGGAAGGTCTGAAGGCTCAATACTGCAGCAGGGGCTGCGTTTTGTACGCCAACGGCAGGGGCCGCTTCCTGGGCGATAAGCTCAAAATCATCAAAATAGTAGCCATCGAGCTCAATGAAATTGTCGGCGCGGAGCAGGAAGCGGATTTGCAGGGCTTCAGCGCCCAGGTAGCCCGTCAGGTCAATCTCTTCCTGTACCCAATCTTCCTGTATGCCTTCATACACCTGCTCCAATGGCTGAAAGCCTCCGTTTCCCGGCACGGTATATTTCCCGCAAAGGGCAGTCCAGTTGTTGCCGTCAGTGGAAGCCTGCACTTGTGCGTAGTCGTAGCCCTGCTCAATGGCCCATTTGGCATAGAAGCGCAGCAGCAGGCGCTCCCCTTCTACTCCGGAGAGGTTGACCGGGTTGGACAAGGTCATTATACTGAAGGCATTAGAGGGGTAATTGCCGCCCGGGCTGTCTGTGAAAGCAGTTGGAGGGGAGACAAAATCCTCGGAGGTGATGCCCCATCCGCTAGTAACCTGCCAGTTGTTGGAGCTGGAATTGACCGGGTCTTGAAAAATTACCGTTTCGGTCCCGTGGATGTACTTTTTATCAAGGGTATCCCGGTAGACATAGTCGCCATAATCAATGGCAATAGCGAAGCGGGCATCCTGCACCAGCCCTTCTCCGGGGGTGAACTGCCAGGCGAACTCATAGTCGAGAGATGCTAAGAGCTCAAGGTCTAAGTTGATGGCCGGGGCATCCACTTCCAAGCCCGGGCTTGCTGAGGTTACGCTGAGCATGGCACTGCCTTCGCCTAGCCCAAAACGCTGCAAGTGGAGGGTCAGTAAGCCGCTCTGTGCGGGCAGGATTTCCGGGCTTTCCTCTTTTACATCAATGAAGTAGTGGACAAGATGGGCGGTGGCGAGGTTTTGCCAGAGGCACGATTTGTTGAGCTCGTCGATCGCGCTTTCGGGGGGCCAAAACCCAAAGCTCTCTGGGCCGACCTCCGGGGTATAAGAGTAGGCTTTCTCGCGGTTTTCGGTATCCCCATACATCCAGTCGTCGCTGCCTCCATTGACCACATAGCCTACCGTTTCTGTGCCTGTACCAAGCAGGAAGCTGTTCTGCCGGTTCATGATGCTGCCCATGCCTTTGAACAGCTCGTCCTCCAACGTTGGGGTGTCGTTATAACCCCAAGGGTGGATGAGCAGGTTGCCAAAGGAGTGGTAGTTGAGTATGATTTTAAAGTCATGGCGTTCACAAAAAGCCTTTACCGCCTGAGTCTCGGGCTCAGAGAAAGGGGCTGGCCCCCGGTATACCTGGCTATTGGGGCTGGGGGAAGAGCCATTGTTGTCAAAGCCCCATTCAAAGCCATAGTTGCGGTTCAGGTCTACCCCAGAGGGGAAGCCGTCAATGATGCGCCGGTTTTTTCGCCAAAGGCCGCCGCCATTGGGGTTGGTCTGTTCGTTGAACAGGTAGCCGTCCGGGTTGATGCAAGGGATAAAGTAGAGGTCGGTATGATCGATGAGGTAGCGGATTTCCGGGTCTGTTTCATAGTGCTCCAGCATATACCAGAGCTGGAAGATCATCTGGGAAAGGCTATTGGGCTCCCGCGCATGGTGGAGCGCAGTGTAGAGGACCTTCGGCTCACCGGGCTCTTCCATGTTTGGATTGTCAGAAAGCCGGAGCCAATAAATGGGGCGCCCTTCGTGAGAAAGGAAGGTATCGATAGGGGCAACCGGGCTGATGAGGTGGGGGAACAGCTCGGCCATACGGCCGAGCTCTGACAGCATTTCTGCATATGTAAAATAGCCGCCCATGCTGCCCGGTACATAATTTTCTGGCGTCTCGTATGGGAACAGGCTCCCGTCTTCCGGGCTGCAGCCGTTGCGCGTTTCCAACGCTTCAGGCTGGCTGGCATACCATTGGGCTACATCCGGTATGGCAATCCGGTAAGGCAGGCCGGCCTCGTCTATCAGCTGCACTTCTGCTTCAGAGAAGTCATTGACGAAGTAGGCCCCGGCTACGTAGTGCCCGTGGTCCGTTTCCAGCCCGAGCCGGGCGAGCTCCTGTAGGGAGTGCTGGCTTAAGTCTACCCGTACTCGGTGGTAAATGTCTTGTGCAAATAGGGAGGTGAGGGCAAAGGAGCATAACAAGGGAAGTAGAAAACTGCGCATAGTTGATTGTTTTTTACGCTAGGCCACTGGCCAAAGGCTTGTCAAAGAGCAAGATAAGCCCTGAAGAGGAAACTTAGCTGCAAAAAACAGGTTACTGCAGTGCAAAGGGCATTATTTGCGCAAATATTAGCCGGACATCAGGTCAATCCTCCCGGATAAGGGCGGAAACCCGCATGGCGCGCAGGGCCGGGGGCAGGGAAGCCAGCAAGCCAATGATGACTACCGTGACAGACACAATGAGGAAATCTACCGCCCGCAGACTGATGGGGTAAGCTTCTACTATAAAGTTGCCGGGCACAGTAATGATGCCGATGGTCTTTTGGGCTGCATAGAGCAGCAGGGCCAGGATAAGCCCCAGGAAAAGGCCTACTATGCTCAGCAAAAGGCCCTCGTTGAGGAAGATGTTGCGGACCGTTGTGTTGAGGGCGCCCATAGATTTCAGGATGGCAATATCGGGCTGTTTTTCGAGCACGATCATCCATAGCGCCCCGATCATATTGAAAGAGACAAGCAGCAACATCAAGCTGGCAATGGCGTAGCTCAGCCATTTCTCTACCTGCATCAGGCGCAGGAAAGCTGCTTCTTGGGCAAACCGGTCGCGCACGGTGTAGCCGGGGCCGAGCACAGCCTCCAACCGCTCGATAGCGGCCGGTGTGGCCACCCCGGGCTGCAGGCGGATTTCCAGTGCACTGACTTCATCTGGCCCGGCTTCCAGCAGCTCACGGGCAAAAGAAAGCGGAGCCAGTACATACTCATTATTGAACTCGTGCTGTATGACGAAAGTCCCGCCAGGGTAAATGTACCGCCTCCGGAAAGGCTGCAGCTGACGGCCGAACAGCCCGGGGCTCTGCCCTCTCCTAGGGGTATAAACGCCTAGCTCGGTGAAGGGGTCGCCTACATTGACCCCCAGCTTATCGCGCATGCCAAGGCCAAGGATAGCCAGCTCGCGCTGCCCGTCGCGCAATAGGTAGCGCCCTTCCCTTACGGTGGAGTCAATGCCCACTACTTGGCTGAAGTTGTCGCTAATGCCTTTCAGGGTCCCGAAGTCTTGGTTGTCCTTGTACTCAAAAAAGGCGACCTCTTGCAGCGAACGGGCTACGGCGGCTACCCCTTCCACCTGCTCAAGCTTCAGCAGGAGGGTCGAGTCTGCGTCAAATGTTTTGCCCTTGGCTGGCGTGACTTTAATGTCCGGGTTGAAATTGCTGTACATGGTGGCAATCAGGTCTTCAAATCCATTGAAGACCGACAGTACCAGGATAAGGGCCGCAGAGCCCACCGCAATGCCTAAGACTGAAATCCCCGTGATGATGTTGATCGCGTTTGTGGATTTGCGGGCGAAAAGGTAACGGCGGGCTATGCGCAGGGAAAATGTCATGTCAGCGTTTTAGTTCATTGCCGGGCGGGCTTGGGATGGCGCCTGCCCCGGCTGTGTGTTGATGGTGCGCAGCATGCCCTGCTGCTCTTCGATGAGCTGGTTCTGCTCGATATTACGAGCCTCGTACTCCGACTTGATCTGCTCTAGGTCGGCTATCATGCCCTCAAGGTCCTTGATGCGGTCTTCCAGCCCGTAGCTTTCCACCCCAAACCGTTGGAGCAGGTCGTCGTGCTGGCTGATTTTGGCGTCCCTCCGGCGGAAAAAGTCGGCATGGGCTTCCAATACCATATTGTGCTGTTGCCTTAGCTGGGTGTGGAGGGAGTCCTTACCTATTTTATTGGGCTGGCCATCGTACTTTTCCCGGAGGCTATCGTACTCCCCCTGCAGCTGATCGTAGCTGCTCTGATAGTACTCCATACCCTTGCGGGCTTCGTCGTAAGTCTGCTTCAGTTCGGTGTACATGCGCTCTTGCTCGCTTGTGCAAGACATGGCCACAAGTGTCATAAGGGCCAAGAACAAATAACTTTTTTTCATGCGTAATGTGGTCTACTTTGGCGGTTGAAATTATAAGTTGAAACTAATCGAAATCTTCCTCCCCATCCTCATTCAGGGGGTTATCATCTTCTGGTACGGAGGGGGCTTCATCCGGACATCCGGAAGGCCGGCTGGGCATGAGGTACAAATCAATTCTGGTGCCTTTGGCGATCATCTGCCCAGGCTCAAACCCTGGGTCTTGCTCGTAGACAAAAGCCTGGCTTTCCAGCCCTGCAGCGCCAATGGTTTCTCCCAGGACAAGGTTGCTGCTGCTGATGAGGAATATGGCCTCGTCATAGCGCTTGCAGATCAGGTTGGGCAGGGGCACCTCATTGGTAATGCGCTCGGTTATGACAAACTCCAGGGTGGCCCCTCTCGGGATTTTGACGCCCCGCCTGAGCATATCATCTGTGATTTTCCGGCCATTGTGGTAGAAGTGCAGGATGCTGTTCTCCTCCTGTTTATTATCGAACACCCGCTCCTTGATAGAGGTGGAAATATCAAGCCGTTCGGCTTTGGTCCGGTATTGGAGATAGCTGTACCCGGCATCGAGCAGCGTGGGGAGCAGCACGGAATCAGCCTGTGAACGGTACTTGCTCACGTAAATGGTGCGCCCTTCTTTAGCCCGCTGATTGGGGCGGGGCTCTTGCTGGAAGATGCTGTTCGGGCGCTGGCTGCTATCGAAAAAGGAATCGATGGCAATCAATTTGAAGTTCTGCTTTTCTGCTTTGAGCAGGGCGTCCTCCATATCCATGCCAATGAAGTCTGGGATTTGAATGGACTCGCCGTGGTGGGTATGCCATCTCAGCGACCACTTGATGAGGAGGAAGCTGCCGGCGAGCATCAGCAGGATGCCCCCCATATTCTTCAGGAAGATGGGGGATTTCAGAAAAGCCCAAGTTTCCTGAGCATACACCCGTGCCTTTGCCTTTAGCTCCTCGGCCCTGTTGCGTGCCTCGTGCGGTTTGGGGTGTTCTGCCCTAGGGGGCATTTGCGGTTCATTCATGGCTGTCTTTTTTGAAGGGGCAGCGGTTGGTTTTTCAGGTTGCAGGGGAGGTGCGGCAGCCTCCTCGGGCCAGAGCAGCTGGGCAATCTTCCCGACGGTCAGCTGCAGCGGTTGTTCCGGGCAAAGGTAAGGGGCACCCGCTAAAAAAGGCAAACAGGTGTTGATATCTGTAAAAATAACGTTCTGGCTCCCATCTTCGTACTGCAGCACCCAAGCTTCAATCTCTGCTAGCCCGCCGAGATTGAGTATCCTGGCCCCTTTTTCCAGCACAGGCATCAGTTGGGCCTGCAACGCTGAAGGGAACGCTTTGGTAGGGGCTGGAGATTGCGCAGCTGTGGGATATTTTTCTTCTGGCGGCAGTACCGTTGCAGCCAGCGGCCGCACCTTCATGCTCAGCCATTCGAAACGCCTGCCATACCGCTCTCCGCCTGCCCCAAGGAGGGTAGCAGAGAGGTACCCTGCCCATACGGCCCCTTTGGGCAGTACCATTTGCTCTATAACAGCTTGGGCTACGGCTGGCACCGCCTGGCTGTGAGGGATGCGGAGCTGCCTTCGGCTTTCCTGAGCTTCCGCCCCTTCCGGCCGGAAACTTAGGGCGAGGTAAGCTTCAAGGGCTGCCCGGTCTGGGAGCGGGACAACAGCCTGTGTACGGTGCCCTTGAGCAGGTTTCCCAACCAGAGGGTAATCTAGTTGGCTTTCCACGCGCAGCAGGCAGTCTGCCGGAGCTTGATGGTATTGGGCTTGGGCAATGCGCAGCTGCCGTGCGGTGTTCAGCCCATTGCGCTTGAGGGTCTGTAGGGCGTGGTAGCGGTCGGTGCATATTTCTGTTGCAGAGGCAGGGCTACTGCTGTGGGGCAAGCCCAGCTCTTCCAGCTCGGCAGCTGCCAACAGCGCGTCCTCTTCTGTCAGCTGCAGCCATATCCTGCTGCCGCGCAGGGCATCTAGGCTCATTTTGCCTTTAGGCTCTGCCGCGGGGGGGCGGCCTGTCCAAGAGGCCAAGGCGTGCTGTGGCCGATTGCCGGGCTGAGCGGCAGCGCCTGTAAAAAGCATTCCGGCATGAATGGCCTCCCATTGTCCGCCCTGGCCTTTTTGGAGCAGCAAGGGCGGCGCTCCGCCTAAGGCTTGCAGTGCATTCCACAACTGCCGGGCGCCTTCTTCAAACAAAGGCTCCTTCGAAAAAAGGATGGCAGACGGTTCAGCCCGGCCGGGGCGCGCTGCCCACTGCAACTGCAGCGATTGTAAAATAGCTTGCGTGCCTGGTATTTCTTGTGAGCGGGCCCGCAGAGAAGCGGCAATCAAGGCCGTGAGGCCATCTTTGGGCGGGTATCCGGCAAGCGTAGCCTGCCCAAGCAATTGGGCCAGGTGCTTGGGCTGACTGCTGGCACTGAGCCAATAGGGCTGCCCATCGCTCCCCTCAATCCCTTCGAACACAGCGTACCCCTGAAGGCCCAAGGCTTCAAAAAGCCCTTCTGCTGCAGCGGTGAGCTGTCCGGGCTGTGTAAGGGGGTGCTCACCGGAAGCCATTGGGGGCAAGGCTACAGGCCCTCCCTCCGGGCTTTGGAAAACCAGGCAGCTAAAGGCTGCCCCTGTGGGCAAAGTGCTGATGAGCACTTCATCGGATGGCTGTGCACTGAGGTGCTGTATTTCGAACCACTGCCCCGTAGAAGCCTGCGCAGCCTGGTCGTTGAGGAACTGGCACAGGCTTGCCGCGTCATGAAAGGTATAGGCCGCCCCCGAGAAGTTGACTTCTAGGGGAAGCCCGAGGCCGTCTTGAGCATCCGCCAGCAAGTCTGCATATTCTTGCCGGTCGTATCCACTGCGGTCTGCCCATTCTGCAACGGGCAGGATTTCTCTGGAGAATGCCCGATTGACCGCCAGCTCAAAATCCTCCAGCCCGTCTTGTGGGTGGAGCTGGGTTTGCCCTGTTGCCCCCCGGTTAAAGCCAGGGCGGATGTTCAGGGGGGAGCTCAATTGGGCAAGGGCTTTTTCGAAGAATTGGGCAGGGCTGCCCGCTGCCCACTCCTCCCGTTGTACCTTGACAGTAGGTGGGGGCAAGGCGCCCACGAGGGGCAGCAGTTCAGAAAACCTGCTGCGGTCAATGGTGTACCGGCAGGCTTTGGGCGAAAGCCCATTGTAGGGGACACCTGCCTGCTGCAGCTGTTCTTGAAGGCTGCCGTCTTCTCCAATAGGCCCCGGCAGGACAAGCCAGGCAAAGTCGATATGGTCGGACAGGGAGGGCCAGGACAATGGGCGCTCTTGTTGCCTGGCCTGGCCGTAGAGGTAGTATTCGTCGGTTTCCCAAAGGTTGCCTGCTTCGCTGAGGCGGATGATAACCGGCTGGAACAGCTGCTGGTCCAATAAGGCATAGAGCGCTCTGGCAGAGCGGGCTGTCTGTCCTGAAAGGTGCTGGGGAGCTCCTGTGATAATGCCGATTTTCATTCCTTGTGTTGTTTTGGCACCTGCCGCAGCCCGGGGAAGGCAGGCTGCTGTAACAAAGGTAAAAAATCCTGCCTACACCTTAGCTGGGCACAAGCTTTGGGGGCCAACCAAAATAGCGCAGGCTTATGATGGCACCGGACTAGCGCTGCGAAGGGGTGGAAAGCCCGTCAGGGCCGAGCGGGCAGCGAGCCCCGCAGCATAGCGACCCCTGCCTTGCGGCAGGGGTAGGCCCAAAAAACGATAATCTGGATTGCGCTCTAGGGTTCTTCGCCCTTTTGTGGGGGAGCTGCACCTGCCTTTTTAGGCAGATGTGTACTTTTGCAGCCCGCACAGGCCTGGGGCTGCTTTTAACGATAGAAAGGGGCAGCATGGGCATGCGTTCAAACCGCATTAAAAAGCCGGCAGTACGCCCAACTTTACACAGTAGCATGAACAGGGAAATATTAAGGCTGGCCATCCCCAATATCATCAGCAATATCTCGGTGCCTCTGCTGAGCAGTGTGGATACGGCCCTGATGGGGCGGATGTCGGAGCTCCATATTGGGGCGGTGGGCGTAGGGGCTATGCTGTTCAATTTTATTTATTGGAACTTTGGCTTTCTGCGCATGGGCACAACGGGGATAACGGCACAGGCCTATGGGCGCAACGACGCTTCAGAGCTGTCGCATACCTTGGGCAGGGCCTTGTTGGTGGTCTTGGCTGTTGCGGCTTTGCTCCTGCTTGTGCAGGGCCCTTTGGGTTATTGGGGGGCTACCCTCATGAATGCAGAAGGAGAGCAGCTCGGCCTGGTGCTGAGGTACTTCAATATCCGGATATGGGCTGCGCCGGCTACGTTGGGGCTCTATGCTTTCATGGGCTGGTTCTTTGGCATGCAGAACCCCATCTTCCCGCTTGTGCTGACCATCTTTATCAACCTCATCAATATCGCCATGAGCGTATATCTGGTACAGTACCATGGCATGGGCGTAGACGGGGTCGCCTGGGGCACGCTCATTGCACAGTACAGTGGCCTGTTTCTGGCCGTGGGGCTATGGGCTTGGCGCTACCGCGGGCTGCGGGCCCACCTGAGCTGGAGCGCAGTAGCTGGCGTGGAGGAACTCCTGGGCTTCCTTCGCATCAATGCAGACATATTCTTGCGTACCCTTTGCCTGACCAGCGCTTTTGCTTTTTTCTATGCACGCTCTGCAGAGCTGGGCGTCATGTCGCTGGCGGTCAATACCATCCTGCTGCAGTTTCTGAATTGGATGTCTTATGGCGTGGATGGGTTTGCGTATGCTTCTGAGAGCCTGGTCGGGAAGTACAAAGGGGCGGGCAGGCCCGCACAGACCAGGCAGGCCATTGGGCTGTCTTTTGCCTGGGGCATGGGCTTAGCTGTGCTGTTTAGCCTGGCGTACGGGCTGGGCGGCCCTCAGCTGCTCCGGCTTTTCACCAATCAGGAAGATGTGCTGGCCGCTGCCGCGCCTTATTTGTTCTGGATGGCCCTACTGCCTATTTTGGGCACCCCCAGCTACATCTGGGATGGGGTGTACGTCGGGCTGACGGCCTCTAAGGCCATGCGCAACAGTATGATCATGGCGTTTGTTGTGTTCTTGCTAGCCTATTGGGCGGGCATGGGGCTGGGCAATCATGGGCTTTGGCTGGCTATGCTGCTCTTCTTGGCCGGCCGTGGGGCATTTCAGCACCTTCTCTTTTACCGAAAAGGCTTGTCTATCAGCTAAAGCAAGGCGCAACGGATACTAATGATGACGATCAAACTAGCTCAACCGGATCAGGAACCGGAGATTTTTTACAGCATACAGGGAGAAGGGAAAAACCTGGGGCAGCCCAGCATCTTCGTCCGCACCTCACTTTGCAACTTGCACTGCAGCTGGTGCGATACAGATTATACCTGGAACTGGAAGGGCACCCGGTTCCGGCACGACCGGGATGCAGAGCCGGGGTACGAAAAATTTGATAAAGCCAGGCATATCGCTGAAATGCCGCTGGAAAAAGTAGCTGAAGCCATCGCCGCCTTCCCGTGCAAGAACGTTGTCCTTACCGGAGGAGAACCTATGCTGCAGCAGCCGCAGCTTACGGCCCTGATGCAGATGCTCGGGCCTGACTACTGGTTTGAAGTAGAGACCAATGGCACGCTGTTGCCAGAGCCGGGCTTTGATGAGCGCATCAACCAATACAACGTTTCCCCTAAGCTGGCCAACTCGAACAACAGCCAGAAGCTCAGGGAACGGCCAAAGGTGTACCGCTTTTTCGCCCAATCTCCCAAAGCCCACTTTAAGTTTGTCCTATCTGATGTACAGGAACTGGAAGAAGTGCTCGCCTTAGTCCGGAAGTACGGCCTGCCCCCCCAAAGCGTATACCTCATGCCAGAAGGGACGACTGCCGGCCGATTGGCGGAGAAGCAGGCTTGGCTAATTGAGGCCTGCAAAGCTCATGGTTTCCACTTTACCAGCCGCCTGCACATCCTGGTATATGGGAATAAGCGGGGCGTTTAGCCTGTTGCGCGGTACCAGAATAAAAACGCCCCCAGAATGGACAACCATGCTGGGGGCATTGCTTTTAGCCATAAATCAAGGGGGCGCTATTGTACTGCCAAGCGCCGGGTAACGGTGCCTGCAGCTGTCCGTACCTGGAGCAGGTAAATACCTTTTGGCAGGCTGCTGACCCGAAGGGTATGTGCGCCCGTAAGGCCATCGGCTTCCTTCTGCATAAGCAGTGCCCCTTGCAGGCTGCGCAGCTCGAGGGTTGCCCGCCCTTGCAGCAGCTGCCCGAAAGAAACCTGTACCTCGTCACGTGCAGGGTTGGGAAAGACCTGAATGGTCTGTTCCAAGCTGAGGTCGGCAGTGCTCACCGTCGCATTTTCATCTATTTCAATGGAGAACGTCTGTGTAGGGATCCATCCGCCCTCTTCGTCTTCTACCAGGAAGGTAAACCCATCTGCATCCGTATCGCTGCCATCGTGCACATAAGTGAGGTTGAAAGCGTTGATGGTCTGCTGGGTGAAGAAGTCGCCAACACCTAGGGCTACACCATTTCGGAACAGCTGGCCATTGGCAGGGGTGGAAATCAGGATGTACTTCAGGTCTTCAGGGGCAGAAACATCATCCTGAACTTCCAGGAAATCTGTGGTGATGGTATTGCCCTGCCCAGGAGGCACACCTATGACCTCGTTGGTGATCATGACAGGGGCGGTGGCGGTCACTGCAGCACAGAACTCAAGCCCCCACTCCTTAAGGCTGCCGCCGCCGAAGCCAGGGTTGACTACCCTCACCCGCAGCGTCCATTCGCCAAAGGTGTTCTCGCCTATAAAAGCAGAAAGCTCTTCCTCCGGCCTGACCGGCAGGGTGTTGATAGGCGGGCAGCTGATGGGGTTGGGCGCCTCGTCATCAAACGAAGCCCGCATCAGCCCGGTGTTCAGGCAAGACTGGTCAAAGAGCAGTACCTCAGTGCCCTCGGGACTAATGATGCTCACCTGCAGCACGCTGATGGGAGAGTAAGAGATCTCCACGTTGTCGATGTTGATATCACTGATGGTGCCTTCCTGAGTGACAAAGATTTTAGATTCCCGCACGCTTGGGTTGTTAGAGAGGTTGACCGGCAGGTCGGCCGGCTCATTGTTGATGCAATCCACGGTGTTGGTCCGGAAAGCAAATGGAGGGAGGAATTCTCCTGGCCCACAATCGTTTTGGGGCCGCACTCGCCAGAAATACAAGGTGCTGGGCTCGAAGAGCTCATCTGGGCTGTACTCAGCGACAGCCAGCCCTGAGGAGGTTTCCAGAATAGTTTCTGGGGCAAAAGACGGGCTTGTCGCAATTTCTATATCATAAGTTTCTGCACTGGGCACTGCGTTCCAAGAAAAATCAGTGCTGAAGACAATGCCGCCGGTGCCGTCCGCCGGCTCGAGCAGAGCCAGCTCTGAGAAGTCGCTCGACAAGGTGATGACCCTTAGCTCTCGCAGGGAGGTGTCTACCCCTGGCACGATGGCCTGGACGAAAAAGTCGAGGGTGTCCCGCCCTTCGTTGGGCTGAATATCGAGGGTAAGGGTGGTGCTATTGCCTGCAGTGAGGGTATCGCTGGCAAAAGTAGCGGTAGAGCCTTCCGGCAGGCCGCCGATCAGGCTGAGCTGAAGGGTGCTGTCAAAGCCAAGGAATGCCGTAGTGCTGATCTCAATGGAAAGCGGATCTGAAGGGAGGCAGACCAATGGCAGGGCCACCGGAGTTACGCTCATCGCATAGCCCGGCTCAGCCGCTTCCTCAATGACGAAGTCAATGTCGTTGATGTCGAAGAAGATATTGCCAGAAGCTTGTACCCGGATACGGGCGTCATCTGTAGCGACGTTAGGCACATCGACCATGGCCGATCCGTCGTTTGGCGTGCCAGCCAGCAGGGTATAGGGGTAAGTAAAGCCCCCGTCTACAGAGAGCAGGATGTCTACGTACTGGCAGTTGACGCGGGGGTTGGTGGTATTGGCTACGTCCCAGTTGACTTCGCGGTGGCTGCCGCCAGCCCACACGGTGCCGTTTTCATTGGCAGTGAGCACTCGGAAAGGGCCGGCTGTCGCATCCGACTTAAAAGCGACAGGCTGCCAAACGCTCGCGCCGTTCTCCGGGTTGTTGTCGCGCACTACAAACTGGAAGGTAAGGTCACGCGCGTAAGAAGGAAGGACCTCTGTGGCGTCGAAAGTGTTGGAGATGATCTTATTGAGGGCTGGGAAAGTCCGCTTATTGCCATTGGGCGAAGGCGGGAAAGAGCGGAAAAGAGGCGCATTGCCCGTAGGCTGCCCGATGGGGGTTACGGGCCCAAGGTCAAACTGTTCCCAGATATAGGTCAGGTTGTCCCCATCTTCATCGGTAGCAGTAGCCTCCAATACGAATGGGGTTTCGATAGGGATGAAGAAGCCGTCTTCGTAGGGCATTTGGATTTCCGGCTCGTGGTTCATCGTCGGTGCTTCCGTGCCACAGGTAGAGCCGGTGCCTTGGCGTGCATAGAAGATGTAGTCTTCCAGCGAGCCGATGTTGTAGTATTCATTGCTGTTGAAAACAATGTTCTGGTTGCCACAAGCGCCAGCATAAGACATAATGGTGCTGCCGCTCCCAGGCTCGTAGGCATTGCTGCTCGACAGCTGCTCCAAAATACCGGGGCAGTTGGCCCAGCTGTGCCCAACGGAGAACTGATGGGCAATTTCGTGAGACATGACCTCTTCCGCAATGAACACGGGGTTGCTTGAGTAATGGCAAGTGACGCCACGGCCTTTGCCAGGCGTACAGACGGTGCCGCTTACCACACCGCCTACATCGGTACAAGGGCCTGTGAAAATGTGGCCAATGTCGTAACTGTTGAGCCCTATGACACTATTGAGGTACTCTTGGTTTTGGCCCAAGAGCGCGGTGCCCGTACTAGCATTGTTGAAGGGGTCGGTGCCGGGGTCCAGGTTGATGAGCTCATCGTTGTTTTCGATGAGCTGCATGCGCACTGCCACTTCGGTTTGAAAAATTTCGTTGATCCGGTTCAGAGCTTGATTATAGGCAGACAAGACACCTTCCAAGGTGCCGCCTTTGCCTTGTGCAAACTCGCCTGTACAAGCCAAAGCAAGGCGGTAAGTACGCAGGGGTACCGTAGGCGCGCTGCGGAACATGATCTCCAGCTGCTCGTCGTTCATCCGCTGTGCTTCTTCGTTGAGCTCCTCCGCCACAAAGTCATCGTACCCACAGCTGCGCTCGGGCAGGTTCTCAATTTGTAAGTGCTTCTTGTAGTAGGCAATGTGGTAGCGTGTCTGCTGAGTCGCATAAGGCTCCACATAGACTCTTCCGTTAGGGGTGAAAATGCCAGCGGTGAACCCAAGGGGCGTCACTTCAAAACGGGCGCTCACATGTGGGCGTTCCAAGCTCCGGCCAGCATAAGTCCTGATCTGAGGGTAGCGGGCAGCCAAGTTGGGGTGCATGTTGTGCGTTTCTACTACCTCAAAAGCTTCCAGCTGGCCCTCAGGCATAGGCAGGTAAACGGCCACTTGAGAAGCCTGTGCCGCCGCTGTATACTCGGCCGGGGCAGCCTGCAGGGCCTGCTTGAGGGCAGAAAAATCAAGGGACAAGGTGCGGTATTCGGAGGCCCGGATATCTACCTCCGCAGCTGCCGGCAGATAAACCCGCTGCTCAGATACATCAGCCCAGTAAGATTGTGCCTGCGCAAAGCTCAGGGCAATCAAGCCAAGCAGAAAAGTAATGCTAAATTTCATAATTCTTAGTTGTTGTAGAAGACTTGGAAAGGTGGCATTTTATACGCCCACTGAAAAGGCATGATACCTTGCTGTATATTATAAGACACAAATTTAGGGCCTCACACCTATTTGTAGGCAAGCAGCTTTGTGATTCTTTGTCGGGTTTTGGCTTCAATTGGTATAATAGTTGCCACTGCCGCTGCTTTGCCAAACAAGGGTCTGACTTCCTTTTGCCTTAAAGATAACAGCTGTGCCCAAAGTTGGTTTGCAGCACATTTGTACCGAGCGCTTTTCCTTGGCCCATGTCTTTGGGCTGCGCTAGCCTTTTTATAATAAGCGCAAAGGCTTGAAAACGCTCGGTACGCCTTGGCCGCGGTGATTGGATTTTCTGGGCGCAAACCAGATTGTTGTTTTTTGGGGCCTGCCCCTGCCGCAAGGAGAGGGCCAGCCGGCAGGTGCCGCTATGCTCCGGGGCTCGCTATCCGCTCGGCCCTGTCGGGCTTGACACCCCTTCGCAGCGCTAGGCCAATGCCAGCCTAGTGGTCTGTCAAGTGTTAATTTATGGGGTGAGTGGGAGCGAATTTTGAGGCTAAATCAAGGCGGATGTTCCCGCGCATAGCAGCGCTACGTAAGGGGGGGTCCAACGAAGAGTAGCCTCAAAAGTCGCCGCAGGCAACCCCTAGTTTTAGCCTTTACAGACCACTAGAGCCCAAAAGCATAAACGCCTGCGATATTTTGGCCTACGCCCGATTTGCTTATATTCCCTCTATGAAGACATCCGAACAGCTCAAAGGCCAATTATTGCATCTCGATGGTAAAAGCTATGGCGCATACAAAAGCCTCCGGGGGGCTTATGCTTTCCCCAGCTTCGAATTGTGGATAGACCACGTACAGGGCGACCCCTTTGCATCGCCTAGCCACATGAGGGTGAAGTGGCCGCACCGCTATCCGGAGTGGGCTTTGCGTACCGTCAGCAGGCGGATAGCGCTTTGCGACTACCTGACAAGGCAGTTTGTAGCACGGAGTGCTCAGCTGAGCAAGGGCAACAGGGGGAGCGGGCGCAGCGGTGCCATCCTTATGGCACAGCCCGGGCAGGAAGTCCTGGAGCGGACAACAGTTATTTTCCATGAGGCAGAGGCGGAGGCCCGGTTCCAGCTTGGGCTGCCGGCTTTTGGCCGCCGTATCGCTGGGCGGGAGGCGGTGGCAGTTTTGCTGGAAGAACTGCCTGCTATCGTAGCTCGGAGCCTGCCGTTTGCTGCTCAGGAAGAGGGGCCGCTCCGAGAACACTTGCTCACCAACGAAGATGCGGATGCGCTGCGCGCGCAGCTGGACGAAATGGGGCTGGCCGCTTTTATAGCCGATGGGGCAATCCTCCCCCGGGCCAGCGGTGTCGACCAGCGCCCTCTGGCCGGCGGTATACCTTTTGAGTCTCCGCCAAGCTTACGTGTGGAAGCCAAGCTGCCAAACCGGACACTGACTGGCTTGGGCATCCCCAAAGGGGTAACGCTGATTGTAGGGGGGGGCTTCCACGGCAAATCAACGCTGCTGCGCGCCATAGCGCTCGGCGTCTACAACCACCTGCCCGGCGATGGGCGGGAGTTTGTGGTGAGCCAGCCTTTGGCGGCCCAAATACGTGCCGAGGATGGCCGGTTTGTAGCACAGGCAGATATCTCTCCTTTTATCAGCCATCTGCCGGGCGGCAAGCCCGCTCACCAGTTTTCGACCGCTAATGCCAGCGGGTCTACTTCGCAGGCCGCCAACCTGGTGGAAGCCTTGGAAGCCGGCGCCACCGCCTTGCTGATTGACGAGGATACCTCTGCCACCAACTTTATGATACGGGACGAACGGATGCGGGCCCTCATCCCTGATGAGCTGGAGCCCATACAGCCCTTTGTGTATCGGGTCCGCGAGCTATTTGAGGCCCATTCGGTGAGCACTGTCCTGGTGATTGGCGGGTCGGGCCAATATTTGGGCCTGGCGGATACGGTTGTCGGCATGCAGCACTATCGCCCGGTAGATTTAACGGTCAGGGCACAGGAAGTCGCCCGCACTTTTCCGCAGCAAGGCTCGAGTACAACGCCGCTGCCTTTAGCGCTGCCCCAAAGCCGCAGGCCGCGCGGCAGCAGCCTAAATGCCCAAAAAGGCAAAGGGGAAAAAGTGCGGGCATTGGGCACCCGCGTGCTGCAGTTTGGGCAATACGATATCGAGCTTGGGGCTGTCGGGCAGCTTGTCGAGGAGGGGCAGCTCCATGCCATCGGGCAGGTGCTTCAGCGGTGGAGCCACCGGCCAGATGGGGGCTCACTGGCAAATTGGCTCGATGAAATCATGGGCGAGTTGGATGCAAACGGGCTGCATGCACTTCAGCCCCAGCCCGAAGGGGCGCTTTCGGCTTTCCGCCGCCTAGAGCTGGCTGCTGCTCTCAACCGCCTGCGCAGCCTAAAGGTGGACTGACCCTGTCCAGATTTTGAATACCTTTGCGGCGAGACCAAACTGAATGTCCGTGCAGCTACACATTATCGAAGAAACAGCAGACTGGATTGCGGTGGATAAACCTGCCGGCATACAGGTAGAGCGCAACCCTTTTGGCCACTCGGTCGAATCTCTCGTTTATGCCCACCTACAGCAAGCTGCCCGCAACCCCTACGTGGGTATTGTGCACCGGCTAGACCGCGTAACAACTGGCGTGGTTTTGGTAGCCAAACGCAAGCAAGTGCTCCGGGAGCTCAATCAGCAGTTCAGCCAAAAAGATATCCGCAAGGCCTACCGTGCCCGGGTCATTGGAGTGCCAGAACAACTTGAAGGCGTTTTATCACATTGGCTGATCAAAGACTTGAAAGGGAAGCGGGCTGTAGCCGCTGAAGAGGGGGCAGCCGGAGCGAAGCTCTGCGAGATGGGCTACCGGTTGATAGCAGAGGCTCCCGAGGGGCAAGCGGTGCTTGAGCTCTACCCTACTACAGGGCGCTACCACCAATTGAGGGCACAGCTCAGTGCGGTAGGTCTTCCTATTGTTGGCGATACCCACTACGGCGGGCCTGCCTGGGAAGAGACAGCCATTATGCTACAGGCCTCTGCTTTGGAATTTTTCGACAAAGCGCGGGGCGAAAGGCATACGGTTGAGGCGCCTTTGCCAAAATGGGCTGGAAAAGGGCAGTAGCACCAAGTGCCACTGCCGAATTGAGCAAAAAGTTTACAAAACGAACTTTTCCTAATTCCAGTGCAGCAGGCGTTGATGCCCGCCACATGGGTAAAATACGGAATAGCAGCCCGCTTTGGTTCACTTCATTATTGGCCGCCAATACGCTCGATGCGTCAAGTCTAGTATTGCCGCTCAATACCTTGGGGGTCATCGGGCCCTCCAAAGGTGTAAACGGGCATCCCATTAACGCGCAGCTCGGCAGCAGGTACGGGCAGTTGGGCTGGCGTGCCATATTGTAGCCCCCCGAGAGGGGTGAGGGCGTCGTCTGTTGGCTCACGTAGAGCGAGCCTTCTGCGGTCCAGCCAAGTGCCAAAGGGAGCTGTATTGTGCAGCTCAACCATCCGCTCATAAGCTATAGCTTGTAGGAGCTCGCTAGCCGGCGCATTGGGGGAAAGCGGAGGGAGGTTCCCCCGGGAGATGCGCGGCCCGTTGTTGAGCAAGGTAGCAGCCGCCGCCCTATCGCCTAGCCGGGCGTGGGCTTCAGCTTGCAGCAGTTGCAGATCGGCCTGAAGGAATACGGGCATAGACCCCTGCCGGCCATCGCCAAACAAGCCAGGAGAAGCGTTCTGCCGCTGATGGCGGTAATGAGAAAAAAACCATTCTCCACGCGCAGCAGGGAAAGGGACAAAGGCATTGTACAAAAAGTCACTGCTCAGGCGTGCATCATCGGAAACCGCTTCAGAGGGTTGCAAGGGAGGTTCTTGCAGGGCTTCCACCTGAGGGTAGCGGGCGGGCTGAGCAGGGTCGAAGGCAGCCACCAACCGCTGATCTAGCCTGGCCCAGAACGGCCCGGCTTCCGTATCGGCCAAGGTGTAATAATGATAGGACACCCAGGTTTGGCCGTTAGCCTGTGGGGCAAAGTCCTCGCTAAGCCCGCCCTGGGCGAGGCTCAGCACTTGCTCCCAATCGGCAATGCCCGTTTCCTCGGGGGTACGGGGGGCTTGCGCCAAAAACCGGGCTGCATAGGCCCGGCAAAGCTGCCCAAAGGCTGTACCGTCCAGAGCCAGCCCATTGAAGTAAGGGTGGAAAAAGTCTTCGCCCAGACTGGCTGCTGTGTCTGCCGCCTCAAGCAATTCCGCCACGGCCCGGTTGTTGACTACAGCATAATTGGAAAAACTGAGTGGGGCGTCGAGCGGCGTATCTTCGGTTACAACAGGGGCTTGGTCAAACAGGAGAGAGAGGTAGCCCCAGCTGAGGCCGCGCAAGGCTCGTGCTGCCGCTCTTGCGCTTTGGTCGAGCGGACCGCCATTGTCCAGAGAAATGCCCGACGAGCTCGCGCGAAGCACTTCGTTGGCCTCGGTCACTGCGCTGAGGCAGCCATACCAGGGCACACGGGCAATGTCCTGTACTGCATTCGGCGCGCTGCTTTGGTTGGGATAGGGCATGCGGGGCTCCTGCCCCATGAGGGAGGCCCCGAAGTCGTCCCAAGGCAGGGTGTGCGCGTCGCCAGCTACACCAAGAGGGACCGCCGTGGCGGGCCCGTGGACGCTTTGCCACCAAGCTTGATAACCACGGTTTAAAATGGGCTCAAAGTCAGTCCCTTTGTTGATGACCTCTCTGCCACTGGGGAGGAGGCTGCTGCCAGTGTTGAGCGGCTGGCAGCTCAGGAGAGCAGCCAGAATCAGGAGGCTGAGGTGAAGTGGTTTCATATCAAAGGGTGATTTGAACGCTGAAGCCGAAAGAACGGCGCAGCGGGTAATTGAAAAAATCCAGCGCGAACCAGCCGGGGTTTCCGCCAGGAGTCTCAGCCAGGCTGCCCGGGGCGCCTTCCTGCCGGTGGAGCAGGGGCTGATTGGGGGTGGCCGGGGCACTCAGGGCCGGGTGGTAACCACGGTAGGGGCTCCAAGTGAAAAGGTTGCGCCCGATCAGGCTCAGCTTAATGTGCTGGAACAAACCGTTACCCCAAGGGAGTTGCCCACCATTGAAGGTGTAGGAAATAGCGGCTTCCCGTATGGTCACGTAGGAGGCGTCCTCCGCAAAGTAAGCATTAGGGCGCAGGCCGTTGGCTAGGCCGGAGGGGCCATAGAACGAAGCGGGCAGTGTGCTGTTGGACAAATCGCCGTGCCGGCCGGCCGCGTAAAGCCACTGCCGGGTGTAATTATAAACCGTGCCGCCTTTTTGCCCTTCTGCCATGGCATATAAGCTCAGCCCGCCCACCGTTAAGGTATGGCTCAGCCCAAGCTGAAATTCGGGGTTGATGTCACCAATAGGCTGAAGGACAGGGGTACCTTGCTCATCGGTCAGCAAGATGGGCTGCTCCTCGGGCGTGCCCAGCTGATCTGCCCGCACGATGAAGCCCTCCTCATTCTGGGCATATTCCAAAATATTGACATCCGGCAGTGTGGAAAGCTGTTCCACAGAGGTGATGAATACCTCCCCAGCCATTTGCCCTAGCGGCTGCCCGGCAGCTACCGTGAATAAGTCGGTGCCCGGCAGGCCCGGGCCTGTGCGGTATGGGGGTACGCTGAGGGATGAAACCTCCTGCCGGATCCGCTGCCCATGAGCTTGTATGCCCCAGCTTACTCTGGAAGAAGGGATGCGGAACAGTTTTTTCAAGTCAATATGCAGGCTGCCTTCGTAGATATCCGAAGCAATACTGCCGGCATTGCGCCACTGACCTTCAAACCCAGCCCCGCCCGACAGTGGCATGAGCACAATCTGGCCCTCTGCTGTCCGCTGAACGTAGGTGGCCGAAAGGGTGAAGGCGCGCAGGAAGGTCAAGTCTGCCCCAGCTTCTACTTCTCGTACGAGAACGGGCCGGAGGCCGTCATTGGCCAGTGTCTGCCGAGATAAGGTGCCATTGGCCAGGGCAAACGTCTCAAACCGCTGCTGAAAAGTAGGGCGCAGCCCGGCAGTTCCAACTGCTGCCCGGAGCTTGAGCTCTTGAAAGATTTTCAGGTTGAGGTCTTCTGACAACCGGTAGGCGGCTGCAACGCGATAAAATACGGGGGTGCTGGCCGTAGTGCCATAAAGAGCGCTTTGCTCTGCCCGCAGCGCGCCACTGAAAATATATTTGTCTTTGTAGTTCACATCAGCTTCCATTAGGCCGCTATAGGCCGTCATTTCTTGCCGGAGGGAAGAAGCCCGGAGCCCTTCCTGTGGATTGTCCAAGGATCGGATGCCGGAAACGGCCAGGTTTTCCCCAGTAGCCTGCTGGAAATAAGCCCGCTGATTTTCATATTGGAAAGCGGTGCGCAAGCCCATACTGAAGCCTAAAAGGCTGCGGTGTACGGACAAGCCCGCGGTGGAGGTGAAATACTGTTGTTCGGACTGCCTCATTTCTATCCCTCCGCCATTGCTTTTCTGTACCCCGGCAGTAATAAGGGGGCTAAAGCCCTCTGGCACGGCCGTGCTCAGGTAGCCCCTGTCGATAAACCGGGTATTGGATCCGGTCAGGCGGTCTAGGCTGGCTTCATAATCAAAAGATAGCCAAGGAAATGGAGCGTACGCCCCGCCCAAGTGGCCCATTAGCCGGTCGTTTTCCTGCAGGTGCTGCAGTTGCTCCCTTAGATAAAGCGGGTTGGTCTGTTGGGCTCCGGAATTGTCGATATCCCAATCATAGGCGCTGCCGTCTTCTTCATTGCTTGCGTTCAGGCCGAAAACGGGCAGCATCAGGAGGGTGTTCGCCAAGGACTGCCCAGGAGAAGCACCGGCAGCCGGCCCATTGTCCTGCTGCCGGTTAGCGTAGTAAGCGCTGCCCGACAGCTTGAGCTTTTCCCCTGCTTCGTGCCCTAGGTTGGCCCTGAAAGTATGCCGGGTAAACCCTTCATAGCCTTGTAGGGCTCCTTCGTCTCTCATCCTCTGAGCAGCGCCCCGGAAATACGTGCCGCCCGAGCGCCCGCTAATAGACAGGGTATGGGCACGGATACCGCCCTGTTGCAGGAGGCCATCGGAAAGATAATCTTGAAGGTTAGGCAGTGGGTTGGTATAGGTATTGCTGCTGATCGGAAGGCCTAGCAAGGGCTGTGGCCCTTGCGGGTCCAGGATTTCCCGGTTGGTAAACCCATTGAGGGGCAGGCTCCCAGTGTGCTCGCTCATTTGGAAGTCATGGCGGTAAGACAACCGTGTCTCCCCAGAGGCCAGCTCGCTGCCGTTTTTGGTGAACACCTGTATAGCCCCTGCCCCCCCGAGCCCGCCGAAGCTGGCCGCTGAAGCTGGCCCTCTGAGGATTTCTATCCGCTCTACATCCTCGGGGTTGAGGTCTTGCAGCCCACTACCGTTCAAGTATATTCCGTCTACTATGATGAGGGGCGAACGGTAGCCGGAGAGGTTGGTGATGCCGCGGAGCTGCAGCCAGGTATCCTGCCCGGGCAGCCCGCCCGCCCTCTTGACCTGCAAGCCGGGTACCTGGCCTTCGAAAGCGGTGAACAGGCGCAACGGGGCAGCCTGTCCCAATTGCTCTTGCAGCAGTTGGCTTCCGCCAAAAGGCAAGGCTTGCATTGCGGTAGGCCGGCTGATACCGGTAGAAAAAGAGGCCGCGGTTTGCCCCCCCAACGGGCGCAGCGCAATATCCACCCTTTTGCGCCCAATGACGTCTACAGTGATGGGCTCATAGCCTTCTGCAGAGAAGGTGAGGGCTGGGGCGGGGTCTGGGTTGAAAAAGTTCTGATCGACATAGATGATGTAGCTGCCGTCTTTTTCGGTAAGCGCCCGTTCCTTGCTGATGTTGAGCTCAACCTGAGCAGATTTGAGAGGGCTCCCATCGGCTGCAGAAGTGACCTTCCCGCGGACAGCCAAGCGCTGCGCTTGAGTATGGAGCGGGCACAGCAGGAGCAGCACACCAAGGGCGTGGTAAAATTTCCTCATAGTATTGATTTGGGTTTTGCCAGGGCTTGAGCAGGCTACCGGGCAGCAATGACCTTGATGCCCGGTAGCTGTGCATGTGTTTATCGTACAACGTTGAGCTCTAACGGGCTGCTGAACGGAGCAGAGAGGCAGCCCCAATTGCTCGCGGCTTTATATACGAGTATGAGGTACTTCCCGCTGTGGTAGTCCCGGGCTTTAAGCTCAAACTCCGGGCTGGATTGCAGCTCTTTGGTCCCTGGCGCAATCGTCCATGCCGTGCTGCCTGAAGCCTGATGGTAAAGGGTAAACTGATGTCCAGGCTCATTGAAGTCATAAGCGATAGTGACCGTTTCCCCGCTTTGGATAGGCTGTTCGGCAGCCAAGGTTGTTTTCCGCTGATAGCGGCAAGGCTTGAATTGATCAATTGGCAGCTTGGGCTGAAGGGCTTCGTTGGGCAAATCCGAAGCCGGTGGTGTATTGCCGGCAGTAGTGCTCCCCGAAGCGATGCGCTGCCCCTTGATGGGATCACTGTACTGTGGGCTGAAACGGTCACGGTAGGCAAGTACGTCCTCAATGCCATAGATAGGCCCTTGGGCAGGGATGTAGGCCGCTTTGCGTGCGCCGTTTGTAGTTTCCACCACCACCTCGAAATAATTGTACCGGGCTGGCATATTTTGCAGCAGCTCGCTTACCTGTGCGCCAGCCTTCTGCCCGGTGACGACGAGGCTAAGCTTGTCCGGGTCTGGGCCTGCCCAGACGGTATACTTACAGCCTGCTTCCTGACAGCACCTTGGGCTGAGCCAACTGATATAGAGGGGCCGGTCGGGCTGTGTAGGGCTATACACCAACTGCAGGTCCTGAATCTGAGTGCAGTTGGGGTCTGTAGCCGTCACATTAATGGTGGCTGCATCCTCGCGCAGCAGCGCCTCATCAATGTACAGATTGTCTTCGTTTCGCTCAATACCCCGGGAGCTGATTGTACCCTGCATAGGGGCTTGGGGCTCATTGTAATCTTTAGGAGCGTTGGCCATGCGGTCTTCCAGCCCTGGTATAACGGGCTGACGCTGAGCGGTAGCCGGTGCTTCCTCGGCGAAGGCCCGGATGTAGAAAGTTTCAGCGGGAATGGGCCGCGGCAGGCCTGGTTTCGGGATGAACACCGTTGCTTTGAGGGTATGAATGCCCCGCTGCATGTCACGCTCGTCAAGGTCTACCTCAAACGGCATCTCCATACCAGGGTAGAGCTTGATCTGCCCGAAGTTGATATCCCGGTATCCGGGGTTGGTATACGTCAGCTCGGCATAGGCGTTCAGCGGTGCGCAGGCGGAGTTGAGCGGGAGCGAGAGGTGACCCCGTATGGTATTGCCGGTCAGCTGTGCCCGGCCAGTAACGCCACAGAGCTCGGGCACCTTCACCGCCTCTGCCGGCGACTGCCGGTAAGGGCTAGGCTGAAAGGGTCCGCCAGCTTGTGCGGATTGGCCCTCATCGGTAGGCTGCCCGATGCGCACGGAAGTGCCCAGGATTTTTTCGACGGGCAGGTCACAGCCTTGGCCCCAAGCGAGCACCCGCAGCTGATATGCCCCTTCAGCAAGCATGCACAGGGGCTCTGTACGGGGTGCGGTCCCAAGTGCAGCTTGAGGGCGGCCATCTACACGAGTAGGGGCCCATGGCCCATTGCCCATGCGCACTTCCACGATGAAATCCCAGGGTGTGCCCTGACAGTTGGTACAGGAGAGCAAGACTGCAGGCCTGTTCATACTGCCGCAGTAGCCTGCAGGGTCCACCTGCAGCTTGATTTCAGGGTTTTTGCAAGGGATTTCAGGTGCTTTGGGGGGCGAAGGCAAGACTGCGTTGGGCGACTTTGCGGTAAGTGCTTGCTGTGGTTTTGGCTGGGTGGCGGGAGATGACGTTTTGGCGAGCCTGCTCTGCAAGGGGGCAGTTTCTGCAGCCGGCCCTTCGTATCGGAAATCCTGCCGTGCAATGACTGTACTGAATTTGCGGTTCAGCGCGCTGGAGAGCCGGTAGTCAAAGCCTATATTATATACATGCTGAGGGGTAAGGCCCGTCAGGTAGACCGTATCCCGTTGGCGGTTGCCCATATTGTGGAGGCTTCGCACAAGGGTACGTTTGCCGGTATTGCGCAGGTTGGTGCCCAGGTCATCAGACCAAAGGGAAGCTTCGACAGTACTAGCCTTACTATGGGTAAAGTGGTAAATCACCCTGACTTCTCCAGGTACTACAGTGGGTTCAGCTTGTACAAAAAAGCGGGGCGCTTCCTTCTCGAACAGCCCGTCGAAGAGGTCGGCCTGGCTGAAGGATAAAATAGGGCTGCAGCCCAGGAGCATCATGACGAGTAAGTGGTGTAGCCTTTTTTTCATGTCTGAATTGCTAGGTTCGTTGCCCGCAGGCATCAATAATTTTTCCTGGGCGCACGAGCTCAGGAAAAAGCCTGTGCCAAAGCCAGGGTAGTCTGCTGACTGTTAACCGGGTATGTGGGATATGTGTGTCCCTGATTCAAACTGCTTGTGATAGCAGCTTTGTTGCTTGAGGGTGCTCTTGCCTGTCGTTGGTATTCGAATGCGTGAAAGAACGGTTGTTTAAGTGGTCCGTCCTTAAGGGCAGAAAGCTTGAAATCAGGTCGTCTAGTGTGGAAATCTGCACAAATATAGTATAATCTCTATATTCGTAATATTTTCCAAGCGCCAGATTTGCCGGATTTAACGTAAGTGCCAGCGGGCGCTACTTCCGGTTCCCTTTTGCATAACCGAGCTCGCGCAGCTTTTGTTGGTATAATTCTTCCCGGGCCTGCACATTTTCGGGCTTAGTGATGTCCAGCATTTTTTCAGCTTCGGGGTGCTGCCTATTGATAGGCCGGCCGAGCAGCCCGATGTTTTTGGACAAGGCCTGCTGTGTGGTATTGTTGGCCTCTTCGGCTAGGGCTTCCAGGTCATTTTTATCGAGGTAGTGGCCGGCTTTCAGTTGTTGGCGGGCGGCTTTCCTTGCGACTTCCTGCCCAACTTCCTCCTGATAGAAAGCGCGCCAGTTGCTGGCATTAGCCCCATGCCCAGTTTCAGGCCGGCTTGTGCTGCCGATGCGCTCGGCGACTTTAGCCGCTGCCTGCCCGGCACGTTCCTCTATATCAGCCCGCTGCAGTATGGCAGCGAGTACCGCTTCATCTTCGCGGAAGAGCTCATATTGCCGGATAGCCTCCAGCAAATCCTGCTGCTCGTAGTGGCTGTAGCGGCTAAGCCCGGCGGCCCACTTTTCGCTGTTAGCTGCATATTTGAAGTATTCGCTCAGGGCGGTGCGGGGAGCTTGCGACTTCAGTTGTGCCAGCGGGTCGATGACCTGCTCGATAAAGGCTTCCCTGCTATCCAGCTCCTGCCCATTTTGGATGGCTTGTAGGCCACAGGCCAGGGCGATGCCAGCGGGGACCCCTTTTTCCAATGCCTGCTGCCGGGCGGTGGTGGCAAAGCGGTGCGCCCAGTCGGCCAGATTGGTAGGGGCAGCTTGGGCCCGGCCAGCACGTGAACGGGCCACGGTACTAAACCGAGGCTCCGGAGCGGGAGCTGCTCCGCTTTGTGCATGTGCGGGGGCTTCCATGTAGGAGGCAGCAGCCCTGTTTTCTTGTTCTTGCACAAGGCGCACGCCTGCCCGGTCCAGGGCGCCTACGGTAAGGATGAGGGCGAAGATGGCCCCCAGCAATTTGAAAATACTGCTGAGGCCAGTGGCGGAGGAAGAGGGAGTAGAATTTTTCATAATGGTAACGCTAAAAGTTAAAAATAAGGATGTTATGTGCCGGGCTCCGGAGCAGACAAAGCGTTTAGGACGGCCAGGTCAAACCGCCAGAGCTCGTAAGTCTCAATGAGGTAAGTGATTTTTTTGTGGTAAGTAGGGCTAGTGGCATACCCTGCCATTTTGAGGCCCGCTGCGCAAGCTGCGTAGTAGGGCACACGGGTCTGTCCATCAAAAAAGCGCTGTGGAGCTATGCCAGAGCGGTGTAGGTAAGCCTGGGCTGCTGCGGAGATATCGTGGTCTTGCCCCGGAGGGAAAGCTTCCCATATCCAAGCATAACAACCGGTATGGCCAGGCGTACAGGGCCGGGTCAGCAATTGATCGTGCCGGGCATAGCTGTCTGCTACATTCCGGTAGGTTTCGAAACGGTCGTAGCTGTGGTCGTCATGAAACCGCCAAGCCCCTACAGCCGGAGCAACGGGGATGAAATCGCTATTGAGCAAGGCGGCATAGTCGCGGCGCTTGATTTTGTCCCTGGCCCGGGCGCTGGCCCGAGCTTTGATGCCAAAGTGGTTGAGAGTCTGCCGGGCCAGTGCTGAGCGGCCAGCATTAGACTCGAGCAGAGCTTGGGCAAGCTTGATGCTTGCAGGCACTTTGTGCTCGGCCATGCTTTGCAGTGCGGCGGGTGCATGCGCTGTGATGTAGGCAGTAAAGGCTACTGCCTGGCGTTTCTTGGCTTTGGAGAAATCCAGCTTTGCCAGGATGTCCTCGGCCTTCCAGCCCGCGGAGGCTGTGGAGAGCCCTTGCGCCCTTGCGCTCCGCTCAGGAAGGGACAAGGTGGCATACTGTTGGAGCCCAAGCTGGCTCAGGGTGCTCAGCCCTTGCTTGTAGTTGGCCGTCAGCTCGCGGATGACGGGCAGCTCCTCGAAAGCAGGCCGGTGGGCTTGATAAAGGTAAAGGCCGCCTAGTACGGCTCCGGAAAAGAGCAGGGTAAGCATCAGGCTTCGCACACCCTGAGCCATTGCGGTCAGCAGGTTCCTGAGCATAGTTGGGGGGTATTTGCCCGGGCAGGGGCAGCCCTGCCGGATTCGGTAAAGATAGCCCGGCAAAGCAGGGCGGGCAAAGGAAAGCCATATTTTAACAGCCTCAGGCTCAATCGGGTGCCTGTTGTAGGCAACTTCTTCTTGCAGGAGCATACCAAAAACAAGGGGAAAGCGTTAATAGGCTTTGTGATACAGCGGATAAGAAATAGCACTCTTGCCAACGCCCTTTGCTTACTCATGGGGCTGTACCTGCTCAACATAAGCGTTGACACGGCAGACCCTTATCCCGATTACATACCGGAAGATTTATCTTTCAACGATCAGGAAAGCATCGTTGAAATCCTGTTGGAGCAGGTTCTAGGGTACGAAAATGCGATTGCAGAGTACGACGACCACGACTCCTCCGGCCATAGCAAGGGCAAGACGGCCAAATTGGACCTGAAGGCTCAGTGGTTTGCTCCGGGCCTTGCCACCCTCCCCGGGCAGCAAGGGGCTGCCCGATCCTGCCCACGTGATGAGCGCTTGCCCAACAGTAGGTTTAGGGAAGCCATTTCTCCTCCGCCCCGACCCCTGATTTGTTTGTAGGCCTCTTTTTTAGCGCAGCAAGAGCTGGCTTATTATCCTTTACAAAACAAATCAGAGATGAATATCAAGAACCTACTGATGTTGATAGCGATATCGGCATCGGGCACTTATGCATTTGGGCAAACCACCGCCGCCGAAAAAGACAGCCTGTACATTCAGCAGGTGGAAGACAGGCAGGAGCCCGGCAAAGTACTGCATGCAGAGCCGCTTTACATCGACCTAATCCGTGATCTGGGTGCCCGAAAAGGCGAAAAGGAATGGAATATTGGCCTTGGGCTGACCGACAACCTCAACTTTGATGCTTATGAGGCGCTGATAGAGTACGAGTGGGCCCCTGTCGACCGGCTGGGGCTGGAGGTGGAGCTGCCATTCACCTTTTATTCCCCTATCGGCGGGGCAACAGGGGATGCCGTGCCCTCAAACCGGCTGAACAGCCTCAAGCTGGCAGCCCAATGGACTTTTTGGGTGCATGAGCCGGCTGCTACATCTGTGGCCTTCGGCTACATCAATGAACTGGAGCTGTCTGGTTTTGATGAAGCTGGCGCAGCACTTATCACAGGCAATGTGTACAACCCTTTCTTTGTAGCGGCTAAGCGGTGGGGCAACAATTTTCACACCCTCGTTTATACCGGCCCTATGCTAGAGCAGCACTTTGCCACTCGGGCATGGCACCTGTCCTATGATGTGAATACGAGCTTCCACTATATGATTTCAGGTACCCGGAACTTCGTGGGGATGGAGCTGAATAAAACATTCGATGGCAGGGACTTTGATATGACCATCCGGCCGCAGATGCGGTTGGGCATTGCAGCGCACCTGATGGTAGGCATTGTGGCGGGTATCCCTGTGAGCCGAGAAAACGAGCGGCTGAGCTCCTTTGTACGGCTGATATGGGAGCCGGGGCACAAGGGCAGCTGACCTTTTGCGCCTTCTTTTCACAGTCTCCTCTCCCCCCGTAAGCAACCTGCCAGGCTTTTCACCTGGCAGGTTGTTCCTCATCACACCCTTCTTATCAACCCACCAACAACACCCTAATACGACTAGGCCGAATTATTTGATCGTATTTCCACGATTAAGCCTTTTCGGGTGCCGTGACCTTTAATTGTCAAAAATTTAGGTTCTATGTGAGTTTGTGTGGGTGCCTAAGATCGAGTTTGCCTGCTAATAAATAAATCATAGTGGTAAAATTGTTGATATTCCGGTATCCCCTCGCTCTTCTTTTTGCCAGCTGGATTTTTGCGCTAATGCCTTCTAATATCCCATTGGTTAGCCGAGATGTAGCAAAACTTATGACCATACCCTGAGTACATGACAAAAGTTTTTATTTCTAATATGACCGATTTAAAATCGACGATTTTTAAAGAAAATCGAGAAAATTAGCACAAAAATTGACGATTTGTGGTATTTATGTTAAGGTTTTACAGTTTTGTCATGTACTTAGATAATATACACAAATTTTCGGTATCATTTTTTCAGAAAGAATAACTTAATCCCATCAATATCTGACCCGGAAAAGTTTGATATTCTCTTACTTCAATAAACTCTGGCAAAATACTTACATCTACTTGATTGGCACTACTCATATTCAAGACATTCTTTCCCTCCAAACGAAAAGTAAAGCTATTATACCTCCATTCAAATCGAGCGTTTAAAAAAGACAAATTGTTTACCTCAGGAAAAATGTTACTAACCCTAATCGTATGTTCGTAATCTATAGAAAAGCGCCAATCCTTATAAACGTATGAAGAATTTACTCCGAATGACTGATTAATAAATCTAATGTAGTCGTCGTCAATAATTTGCCAATTAAAAATCTGCTTAGCATTAAGTTGTAAAACTACGTTATTCCACCCTACTGACTGCAACGTAGAATTAAAAGCCAAGAATTTTTGCCTTATTTGTTTCAAAAATAGCTCATTCTCACCTGTAAACCCTTCTTCATCACTAAAATTCACATTGAAATTAAGTTTCCATTTAAAGTAGTTTTTAATTAGAAATCCATTTATACTCCTATACTTAACACGGGGCATTGTGACCAGTTTACGCAAAGTATAATCATCCCTTTGGCCGACTAGCACTAGTAAACCCTGATTTTTTATTCCGATCCCAAACGAAAGATTATATATTGTACCACCAGATAATGGTTTCTTAAATAGAGACACAGATAAGTTTTCATTCACTTCAGGATTTACCGATGTGACATTTGGTAAAATTAAAGTCCTTGTATCGTATATGGTATTAAACCCAGTACGATATTTTAAACCATTAAGTATTAGTGATTTTCTGTAAGAGAATGATATAGAATTACCTGAATGGTAGTCATATACTATCACACCCGTAGGTGACAAAACTGTTCTCTTTGACCTATTAGACGTCCCGTTTGGAGCATTTCCATGACCAATGAAGCTTTGATTAACTAATAATGTAGATTGTATTTTATCTTTCCAAAATCTATTTTTCATGCGTATGCCATGCTGGAAAAAAGTCATATTAGAAGTAAAATATAATTGACCATATATAGTGTCTGTGCTGTTTTGAATCCGCTCCTTCAACGCATTGAAATTTACATCATACGATATTGAATTCTTATTCCATCGCTTTATTATTGATAAATGAGAATCATTCTCTATACCAAGATATGTATTACTTTGATTGATTTGATAGTTTAAACTCTGTATGCCGTCATTAAAATCTAGGAAAGGCTCGTTACTAGATGCATTAAAATTTTCTTGGTCCATTTCATATCGAATAGAATGTTGTAAGTTTACAAAGAAGTTGTTTGATAACTTATGGCGATATATGATACGAGGCTGGCTTAATATATACTGATTATTATATATATAGTGTTGTTCAAATCGGTTGTTAGAAAAAAAACCCATTTGCTGATTACTAAATTTCCTATATGAATATCTAAATGGAATCAATAATTCAAATATACTTTTCTCATTCTTAACCGTGAATCTATTTCGGAATGAAGCAGATGGCAACAATAGTTGTTGATTTTCATCAACAATTTCAGTTATATCCGAAGCTGTGTACCTTCTTTCAAAATTTAGCTGCCTGTTATATGACCCCAAAGATCCAACGATATACGTTTCATTTCTAATACCCTTATTACTAATAATATCACTATTGAATACTATGTTGTAATCATTATTCTTTATAGTTCCTAAAGGTATTGAGACTTGATCTTGTATTGTCTTAAATTTATTAAACCTATAATCAATACGATCCACATCGTATTGAGAATAATTCTGTAAATCCTCAATAGTAATACTTAGTGGTTGTTCAATACTAGGGTCGCCGACTGTATTATGACGAAAAAATAATGACCAACCTGAACTTTCTCTACTTTTCAGTAGGTCAATTGAAAATCGAGAGTTAAATTCAGGGCTTAGAAGTAATTTGAAGTTTTTAGACAAGGCACTCTTTGCTTTTTCAGTAAGTATAACATTTACAGCTACTTGATTGCTTTCTTCGTTTTCTAAAAACTGTTGATGAGAATTACGATAATTTCGAATTAGCTCAACACTAGCTATAGACTCTGATAATATACCTTCAGTTGCAACACCATGCTGTTCATTAGTCAAATTTTTGCCATCTATCAGTAAGCTATTTACTTTCTTATTATCTACTTTGACATTACCATATTCATCAACTTCTATGCCGGGCAAACCGGATAGAACATCTCCCATTGTTCGTTCGGTATTTGTAGTATAAGCACGTAGATTATACTGCAAAGTATCTCCCCTCTTTTTTAAACCGATGATTTTATCTACAACTGATACTCCTGGAAGATCATAAGCTTCGGCTTGTAATAAAAACGATATTGTTGTATCCGTCGGATATTTTTTTTTAATTTCTAAATATTCATTAATTTTCTCATATCCAAACATTCTTATTACTAATTTATACTCGCCAAGTTCGGGTTGTGAAATTAGACAGCCATCATATTCAGCTACAGCAAATGTTATCAACTCATCGCCTATTGCACTAAATAGTTGAATTGTTGCTCCTACTGCTGGCTCACCTGTTTCAATATATGGCTTGATGCGAATACTTTGACCGGACAGGAAGAAATGACTGAAGAGTGTGCAATAAAATATTAACGAATAGATTTTCAATTATAATGTCACTTTTTATCTGATCTAACGATGATGCACATGTGCTAAAATTTCATGCATGTCAAGGGTTATTATTCACAGATGGATACCACTTTCCAACCACAATATTGCTACCTGTTAATTTCACAGCATGATTCTCCAATAAATTTCGGTAACTTAACCTATCGTATTTACGTATCGGTAAAACATCTTTACAATTAACTGAATAATTTAGTAAATTACGATTCTCACCTACAATTATATCCGTTGCTTTAAAAAACGAACCATCTGGAGACTCTTGGAGTTCAAGGACAACACCAGGCAATAGCGGCAGATTAACATTATTGAATTCATTTAGTATAAAAGGCCCATCAGTATATGGCAAATCCTCTGTAAACCAAACTTCATAATGATGTCCATCTACATCATATTCTGCAAAATAGCAATCTAATCCTAATATGCGTTTCTTTTGAGTCTTATCGATGTCTAATTCGTGTACGTAATTAATATTACTTTCGTAACATCTGCCATCGATAAATACTCCTTTCTGATAACTATACTTATTCTCGTTGTAAACCTTATGTATTCTATCCCATATTAGATATTTTTTGAAGTTTTCATTAGTATTTTGGAACATTAGCGAATCCAATATGTAATCAGAAAATCCACCCCTTATTGTTAGCGTATAAGAGGATACCATTTTCGGCAAAGGAAATCCTTGAGCATTCATGATGTCTTGACCAGCTTTAGATAACTCTTGTCGACCCTGATATACTATGCTTATAGCATCTTGACTCAAGATGGTCGTACTATTTAGCAGAACAATCAAAAAAACAAAAAAAATAATCATGTGTTTCATAATAATTCATTAAATTTTGAAAAGAGATTTTAATCTCTTCCCAATTAAATCGTGCAGCAGGGCGTGAACCAAATTGTCGCAGGCGTTTACGCTTTCCGGGCTTTCGGCTGGCATTGGCCTAGCGCTGCGAAGGGGTTTAAGCCCGACAGGGCCGAGCGGACAGCGAGCCCCGTAGCATAGCGGCACCTGCCCGTTGGCAGGGGCAGGCCCCTATCCTTGAGGAGGGGGCAGGCCCCATCAAAAAAACGACAATCTGGTTTGCGCCCGTGCAGCATGAGGTCGAAACTAACAGTCAGGTCCCCACGCAAAATCAGCTTCTACATGGTAAACGCAGTTTGCGCCATCATCAAAGTAGAACGCTTTCCCTCCCTGTACTATCCATGACTGAGGGCCAACAAGCGTCGTTGTGTCTTGTGAATTGATTGCGGAGGCTGAATTTTCGTTTGCTTGAATAGCTATGCTACCCATGAAAACAAAGACTAGAAGGAAAAAGATGTTTTTCATAAAGAACCGTGTTAAAGAAAGTGAACCTACTCTATTTTGCCTTTTTAGGCAGGGTTTTCGGCATCGCCCTTTTTATCATATCGTAAATTTGTACCCACCTACTGCATACGTACAGTGGGAATAATAATCAACAGGAATTGCTTTGTTACAGAAATCGTATGAAGGCCCCGTACCGGATTCAAGGCTTTTTTATTTTCAACCAAACCAGTGACAGAATCTGAACGGCCTCTTGATTAATATAGAACCACCTTCTTAACTGCCGTTACCCTACAAATATAAGCCCCGTTTGTGCAAAAATTTTGCACTCTGCCGTTTTCACATCATTTTTTTGAAGTTTTTTTAAGCCCTCCAAACAAGCTCCAAGCCCGATAGGGCCGAGCGAAAAGTGAGCCCCGCAGCATAGCGGCTCCTGCCGTTGGGCATGGGCAGGCCCCAAAAAACGGCAATCTGATTTGAGCCCCCTCATCACAACCTCCGTACCACCCCCACCAACAACACTCTCGTAAACTGGAAAACCTCATACTCCCTAAATGAAAAAGGGGTGACTTGGCTGCTCAGTACAGAGCGGTTGTTCAGCAAATTGGTGCCCTGAAGGGTGAGCCATTCTCAATTTGATATAGTTCTCCAAGGCGAGATTAATGCATTTTGACTTGCTCTTTTTCCGCTCGCTGCGTTGAAAAGCCTCGCCGACCTCACCGTAGGGCCCCTTTCCCCACGTTTCGTGTAGGCATCGCCTGCGTTTTTCGCCTTGCGGGCCGGGAAAATAGCTGCGCCATAATTTCACACCACGCAGTAGATGCGGAGTGAAATCTTAAGTTGTTGGACTATACAAAACTGCCGTCCTTACAGGACTGTTTACAGCGCTTATGGCCTTTCCACAATCTGACGATTGCCGGAAGGAATTCTCGTCCCTCCGGGACTGATGGGGCGTGAACCAGAGTATCGCAGGCATTTATGCTTTTGGGGCTCTAGCCTGACATTGGCCTAGCGCTGCGAAGGGGCGGCAGGCCTGATAAGGCCGAGCGAAGAGCGAGCCCCGTAGCATAGCGGCACCTGCCATCGGGCAGGGGCAGGCCCCCCAATAAAACGACAATCTGGTTTGCGCCTGACTGATGCTTAATCAAATAATGAGTCCCCTTCCAACAAGCTAACAACGATCGCCGGAGTGGTTTGCCGTCCCTCCGGGACTGATGCTTATCCTAAAGACAAGTCTCCTTCCAACAATCTGGCAATTGCCGGAAAGAATTTCGTCCCTCTGGGACTTGGCTCTGGGATGGCTTATTCATTGAGTTCCGCAGGAACGGCATAACTTCCGCACGTTCATAAGAGCGTGCGAAAGGGCAAAAGTCCTGAATCTCACCCCAACCGTCTTTTCTTCCCTCGACAGTTTCCCCTTCGCAATTGCTTGAGCGGGCAGGAGCGCCTTCTGGCCATCACCGCTCCCGGCGACCGCAGTAAGCCCCCAAAACGTCCACTATTTCATTTCAGGACGATTGCCCCTGCCTGCCCTTGCATCTTTGTAGCGTCATCAGTAGGGCGTAAGCCTTTCAGCATTCAGCTTGGCACCGGCCTAGCGCTGCGAAGGGGTGCAAGCCCGCAGGGCCGAGCGGGCAGCGAGCCCCGCAGCATAGCGGCACCTGCCCGTTGGGCAGGGGCAGGCCCCCTCTGGTCCAAGCCCCCTCCTTGCGGCAGGCCCAAAAGCAGACAGGCTGGCTTGTGCAGCATGAGCTCAAGAGGCTGCCATGCTGACTGATGCCTGATTTGAAAACAACCAAAATTTTTACATCCAACACTTACAAAGATGAAAAACGTACTGATCCTTATTTTGGCCTGCTGCGCCTTCAGTGCATCTGCTCAGGCAGGTTTGCAAACAGGCCGCGCTGCGACCGTGGCGCACAAGTACCGGGTGAGCCTGCCCGTGATCACCCTGCCACAGCTGGCAACAAAATCATGGGACGACCGCACCCATACACAGCACATTGAGCTCCACATCAAACGCAGCCTGGACGACAAGAACATCATCGGGCTCAAACTGGCTACCTGGCGGCTGTTCCAGCCAATGGGTATTGTCTGGTGGGACGGGCTGCTGGACAAAATCGAATCCGAAAGCGAGTTCTACCCCGGCCATGTGCGGGAATCTGGTGTAGGCATCACTTATCAGCGCATGCTCTGGAAAGGGCTTTTCGCTACGGTCGAGGTGCTGCCTCAGTTCAAGACTTACCTGGATGCAGAGGGCGAGAAAGTAGGGGATGGCTTTAAGCTCTACAACTCCTACCACTTGGGCTACCACTTCGCTTTCGGGAAGCAAAAACGGTTTTTCATAGAGCCACAGGTACATTGCCAGCATTGGATGTTCGATACGGGCACCCCTCAGGCGTTCAAAGCCATAGATGACAAGTGGAGAGACTATTTCCTTTTTGAGCCCAATTTGTACTTCGGCATAAAATTTTAGGCGTTGGCTGGGTTTTTGGCCTATCCTATCCCTATCATGGCCGCCGCCGCTGCATAGCCCGAAGCACAAGCACCGTGCACTGTAGAATGGTGGCGGCCCGAAAGGGCTTCGCCTGCAAAGTAGAGCCTATCCTGCACGGGCTCCGAAATGGCATTGACAATGCGTTTCTGGCCGCCGTCGTAGGAATAAGAATAAGCCCCTTGTATGTAGGGCTCTTCCGACCAGTTCTGAACAATGTGGTTGACGTAATTGGCCGTAGCCTGCCCCTCAAAGGCTTCGTCCAGCTCAGCCAGCAGTTTTTGTACCGCCTCCTCCTCTGTCTGCAGCTGTGTATACGCGCGGGCTTCCTCATTAATGGCGAAAAGCCCTAAAATGTGTTGGCCCGACCCCTTCTTGAAGGCCGCGTCGTAAACGAACTTGTCCTCCCTGGCCAACGCTTTGAAGACATTGCGAAAGACCAGGATGTCCGGGTAAAACTTTTCTTTGAACTGAATGAATATTTTGACCCCATCGCCGACAAACACCTTGTTGATGGCTTCCACCTTACGGCTCGGCAGCGCAGGGCTGAAGCGGATATGCCCTTGCTGAAGTATACGGATGGGCACCGTTATCAGCACTTTGTCAGCTTCGTACTGCTCCCCCGTTTGGGTGTGCAGCGTGGCCCCATCCGCTCCGTAGTTGATCGCTGACACCGGCTGACTGAGCCTGATGTTGCCGGCAATGCCGGGGAGGATGCACTGCTCGAAAAAGTCGAACCAAGTGGAGCGCTTAAACTTCCATTCGCTGTACAACCGGCTGATGAGGGGGTGGGCTTTCAGCTCGCCATGTTGCCAAGACTGAATGTCCTGCGGGTCGTACACTATGGTTTCAAAGGCCGGCCCAGCTATGGGCTGCCCGGCTATTTCGGACAGCACCTCCGGGTCTACGTGTATCCACTCTGCGCCGAGGTCTATCGGGAAATCAGCAAACCCGGCGGCTTTCTTCAGCCTGCCGCCGTAAACCGGAGCGGCCTCGACGATCTCGAAGCCGATACCATACTGTTTTAAATAATGCCCCGCTGCCATTCCCGCTGCGCCTGCCCCCACGACAACTACCTTCCCAGCAAAATCAGGCTGTGCCCTTGGGAAAAAAGAACGGCTACTGCTGCACGATTGGAGCAGCGTGCCCGCCGACAACAAGGGCAGCCCTATGCCCATCAGCAGGCTCTTCTCAATAAATTCTTTCCTTTTCATCTGCATTTAGGTTTCTTGTGAGGGCACAAGGCAGGAGGCCGTTTTGGGGCCTACCCCCGCCCTTCCGGCGGCGGTCGCTACGCTTCGGGGCTCGCTGTCCGCTCGGCCCTATCGGGCTTACACCCCTGCGCATCGCTAGGCCAATGCCAAGTTGGGCGCCCGGCAAGCGGTGCGCGCAAACAGCGCTAAAAAATGCGGTAGGACAGCCCCAGGTAAATGACGCTGTTCCTCAAGTCGCGGCCTGTTACGATATTGGTGAGCCCCTGACAATACCTCGCCCCTATGCTCCAGCCTTCCGCCACCTCGTACCCTATACCCGCATTCAAAGAGAAGTCGAAGGTCTCAAAACCCTCCAGCTGAAGGGCTTCCGGCACCGATTTGGCCGTGCTTACGGTCAGCAGCCCGAGCTGAGGGCCCAGCTCTGAATAAAAGCGGCCTTCCACCCACTTGAGCATCACCGGGATATTGATATAAGAGATCTTGTACCTGCCGCTCTCCTTCGAGCCTTCCCCTTGTAGCGACCAGATCACCTCCGGCTGCAACTTGACTGCTTTAGAAAGCTTGAAGGATGCATAGGCCCCGAAAGAGTACCCCACCTTACGGTCGCTCTCCGGCAGGGCATCATCCCCCCAGAGCTCTGCAAAGTTGGCCCCGGCTTTTACGCCGTACTGTGTGCCGTCTGCCGGCTCGCTGCTGCCCTGCGCAAGGCCCTGAAGCGCCCATAGCAGGCAGCATCCTAAGCCCACCGCTTTTAAAAGGCTGGCGATATGAATTTTCATCGGTATGTGGTTTTAGTGCTTGTTTGGAGTAGCTCTGTTTTGATGATCAAGAGTTTATGCCCGCCTGTTGTGCCAGTATAGCACCGCAGGCCTGTATGGAAGGATCTCTAGGGCAGGGCTTATGCTTTTCCCGGCCCCGATTCAGCTGCGCAGTATGGTACCCTAAATATCGTAAGAAAATGGAGTTGAAACAGCCTGAAACAGACAAAACAGATCATTGATGAAGCGGCATTGTAAACCCACTGCGCCCCCATACCCTCGCCCTTCCCTGCTCAAAGCCTCGCGATCTGCATCTCGCTGTTCTTCATTTTGCTGGTCTGCAAAAGGGGCTGCACCACTTCTTTGATGAGCCCCGATATGGCCGAGATCAGCCGCATCTTAGCATAAGGCCGGTGGTACACCAAGCTGATTTCCCTTACCGGGTAGGGCGGGGTAAAGTCCTTGATCCGGCTTGCACGGTCGGGCGGAAGGTCCATCGCATAGAGCTCCGGTACGATGGTAAGCCCCCGGAACCGGTCTACGATGTTCAGCAGGCTATCGAAAGAGTTGGGGCTGAACGAAAGGTTGGTGCTCATTGGGCGGGAGTGGAGCGCGCAGATGTTCACCACCTGATCGGTCAGGCAATTCCCTTGCTCCAAGAGCCACACCTGCTCGTTGGCTATGTCAGCCGGCTTCAAAAACCTGGTCGCGCCCTCTTCGGTATCCCCGTAGACCATCAGCTTTTCATAATAGAGTATCTCTTCTTCCAACTGTGCGGCCGGGCTAAGGGGGGTGGAGGCAATGCCCACATCAAGCTCCCCTTTTTTCAGCCGCTCGATGATGCTGTCTGTGGTGACCTCCTGCACGTTCAGCTTTAAGCCCGGGTAGCGCTCCAGCAGGAGCGGCAATACCCGGTGCAATAGGTTGGCGGCAACGGTAGGGATGATGCCCAGGCTGAGCGCTCCTTCTATTTTCCCCCTCACTTCCTTTGCTACTTCCCTCAGCTTTCGGCTGTGCCGGAGCACTTCCTCCGCTTCCCGGATGATATCTTGCCCGCACTCCGTTGTGATGACGGGCACCGTCTTCCGGTCAAACAGTACCACTTCCAGCTCCTCTTCGAGCTTGCGCACCATAGTGCTCAGCGTAGCCTGCGTAACGTGGCAGGCCTCAGCGGCTTTGCTGAAACTTTTGTGCCGGTCTACCGCTACGATATACCCCAGTTGTTGCAGGTTCATATAGTTGTATTGATTTTGTCAATACCAAATATAAAAAACATTTCCTTTGTCAATAGGGCTGCCTGCCCCATCTTTACGCCGCCGCGAGCATCTAGCGGCCCACTCCCAATTGAAAAAACATAGCCTCTGCTTCTGCGCGCTGCATGGCCCATTACGGCTGTACAGCGGCAGCCTGCTGCTGCTCAAGCCCAAGCAAAACATCAACTTACAAATACCAATGTTCATGAAACAGTTACTCTTTTTGCCTCTGCTCTTCTTCGCACTGAGCACTTTTGCTCAAGATAGTGCCGGAGAGTGCCCATTCGGTCATGGCAGTGCCCCCAAGGCCACCAAAACGGCTGTCACCGAAAGGCGGGAGGCTATGGCCCAAAAAGGCGGCCCGACCAATAAAACGTGGTGGCCCAATCAGCTCAATCTCGATGTGCTGCGCCAGAACGCTATGGAATCCAGCCCAATGGGCCCGGATTTTGATTATATCGAAGCCTTCAACAGCCTCGATTATGAAGCGCTGAAGAAAGATATCGAGCTCGTACTGACCGACTCCAAGGAATGGTGGCCTGCCGACTTTGGCAACTACGGGCCTCTTTTCATACGCATGGCCTGGCACAGTGCCGGCACCTACCGCTCAGGCGATGGGCGGGGAGGCTCCCGTGCAGGGCAGCAGCGCTTTGCCCCCCTCAACAGCTGGCCAGATAACGCCAACCTCGACAAAGCCCGCCGCCTCCTCTGGCCGGTGAAGCAAAAATACGGCAGCAAAATATCTTGGGCCGACCTTATGATCCTTACTGGAAATGTCGCCCTTGAGTCGATGGGCTTTGAAACCATTGGCTTCTCCGGCGGACGAGAAGACGTATGGGAGCCGGAGAGCGATGTCTATTGGGGCGCAGAGACCGAATGGCTGGCCGATGTGCGCCATCAGAACGGCGAGCTCGAAAACCCGCTGGCCGCCACACAGATGGGCCTCATCTATGTCAACCCCGAAGGCCCTGCTGGCAACCCGGACCCCCTCGAAGCTGCAAAAGCAATACGCGAAACCTTCGCGCGTATGGGCATGAACGATGAGGAGACCACGGCCCTCAATGCAGGTGGCCATACCTTCGGCAAGACCCATGGCATGGGCCCGGCTACTCATGTAGGTGCAGACCCCGAAGCCGCAGGCCTTGAGGAGCAAGGGCTCGGGTGGAAAAGCTCTTATGGTACAGGGAAAGGCAAGGATGCTATCACCTCTGGGCTGGAAGTGACCTGGACCGGCAAGCCTACGCAGTGGAACTATGGCTTTTTCAAAATCCTTTTCGAAAATGAATGGGAGCTGACCAAAAGCCCTGCCGGTGCACACCAATGGGTGGCTAAAGGGGACAAAGCCTTCATCCCTGATGCTTTCGACCCTAGCAAAAAGCATAAGCCGACTATGCTCACTACCGACCTGGCTTTCCGTTTCGACCCCGAGTATGAGAAGATCGCCCGCCGCTTTTACGAAGATCCCAAAGCTTTTGAAGAGGCTTTCGCCAAAGCCTGGTTCAAGCTCACTCACCGGGACATGGGCCCCAAAACTACCTATGTCGGGCCAGAAGCCCCCGAGGTGGACTTCATCTGGCAGGACCCCATCCCAGCGCTCAACCACGAACTGGCTGATGCCCGTGATATAGCGGCCCTGAAGGAGCGCCTGCTCAGCTCTGGCCTCTCCCTTTCAGAAATGGCCTCTACTGCTTGGGCTTCGGCTGCTACCTACCGCCACTCTGACCGCAGGGGCGGTGCCAATGGTGCCCGTATCCGCCTGTTGCCACAGCGCAACTGGGAATCCAACAACCCCGAACAGCTCGCTAAGGTGCTGGATGTATTAGAAGAAGTGCAAGCGGAGTTCAATGCCCGCCACAAGGCTAAAAAAATCTCCATGGCCGACCTCATCGTTCTGGCTGGCACTGCCGCAGTAGAGCAGGCCGCGCAAAACGCCGGCTTTGATGTGGAAGTACCTTTCACTCCTGGCCGTATGGATGCCCTGCAGGAAGAGACCGACATCGCTTCCATCAACCTGCTTGAGCCCATGGCCGATGGCTTCCGCAACTACCTGAAAACGCAGTATACCCTTTCTACTGAGCAGCTCTTGGTAGACAAAGCCCAGCTTCTTACCCTCACCCCTCCCGAAATGACCGTGCTGGTGGGCGGTATGCGCGCCCTGGGCGCCAACTACGATGGCTCTGATATAGGCCTCCTCATGGACACCCGCGATCAGCTGACAAACACCTTCTTTGTCAATTTGCTGAGCATGGACTACGAGTGGAAAGCGCAGGGTGATCAAAAAGAAACCTTCGACATCATCGACCGCAACACCGGGGAAAAGGTATGGGAAGCTTCACGCGCTGACCTCATTTTCGGCTCCAACTCTGAGCTGCGTGCCCTGTCCGAGGTCTATGCTGCGGATGATGCCAAAGAGAAGTTTGTGCACGACTTCATCGCTGCCTGGACTAAAGTCATGAACCTCGACCGTTTCGACCTGAAAATATAAGCCCTTCCCAAATAGGGCAAACTGACCAAAGCAAAGGCGCTACAGTATTCTGCTGTAGCGCCTGTTTTATGCCTAGCCCCGTCACGGGCCCCCTTCTGTCCCCTCTAGCTGGCACCTGCTCTGCAAAAAAGCTTTAACTTTAGGTGGGCCCTGCCCTTCACCAAAAGCAAAGCCATGTACAATCCTGCCATAGAGCAGCTGCCGCTGGAAGAGCTCCGGCAGCTGCAAAACGAACGCCTCCGCGCACTGATCGCCCGCCTGTATCAGGATGTCCCTTTCTATCATCAGCAATTCAACAATCTGGGCTTGCAGCCAGGCGATATCCAATCGGTAGAGGACCTGCATAGGCTCCCTTTTACCCGCAAGAGCGACCTGCGGAGCCACTACCCCTACGGTTTGTTCGCCCGCCCGATGGAAGACATCCGCCGCATACATGCTTCGAGCGGGACCACTGGCAAAGCTACAGTAGTGGGCTATACGCAGAACGACCTCGAGCTGTTTGATGAAGTGGTCGCCCGCTCTCTTTACTGTGCCGGCGCCCGGCCTGGCATGAAGCTGCACAACGCCTACGGGTACGGGCTCTTCACTGGCGGGCTGGGCATGCACGGCGGGGCGGCCCACATGGGCATGGCGGTCATCCCGGTATCCGGTGGCATGACAGAGCGGCAGCTGACCATACTACAGGACTTCCAGCCGGAAGTCATTTGCTGTACGCCTTCTTACGCACAAACGCTGGCTGGTGAATGTGCCCGCCGTGGCATCGACCCCGAAAAACTGGCGATACGCTATGCCGTGCTCGGGGCAGAGCCCTGGACGGAGGCTATCCGGCAGCAGGTAGAGCAGGGGCTGCAAGTGAAAGCGACCAATATCTATGGCCTTAGTGAGGTCATAGGGCCGGGCGTTTCCCAAGAAGATGTGGAAGAACAGGGCAGCGGCAGCTACATCTGGGAAGACCATTTCTTCCCGGAAGTAGTCGACCGCGATACTGGGCAGCCCCTGCCTTACGGGGAAGAGGGCGTACTGGTTTTTACTACCCTCACTAAGGAGGCCTTCCCTTTGCTCCGGTATTGGACCAACGACATCTGCTCCCTGTACTATGACCCCAATGGGAAGCGCACCCACATCAAGATGTCGGGCATACGCGGCCGGGCCGATGATATGCTCATCATCCGGGGCGTCAATCTTTTCCACACTCAGGTAGAAGAGGTCATACACACCCTGCCTGCCTTTAGCCCCAACTACCGGCTCATCGTAGGCAGGCAAGGCCACCTAGATCAGGTAACCGTAGAAGTGGAAACCGCGCCCGGTACTTCAGTAGCTGCTACAGAGGCTCAAGATGAACTGGCCGCCGCCCTCAAAGGTACGATCGGGCTATCCATGCAAGTGCGCCTTTGCCCGCCGGGCAGTATCCCCCGCAGCGAAGGCGGCAAGCTCAACCGGGTACTTGATCAGCGGTAAGCTTAGGCCCGTTCCAAGATCATGGCATAGCCTTGCCCAACCCCTACGCACATCGTCACGAGGGCATACTGTTTGCCCGTGAGCTGCAGCTCGAGGGCGGCAGTGTGGGCGATGCGGGCACCGGTCACGCCGAGCGGGTGCCCGATCGCGATCGCGCCGCCGTTGGGGTTGATCCGGGGGTCATCGTCTGCCAGGCCCCATTGGCGTATGCAGGCCAGCGCTTGTGCAGCAAAGGCCTCGTTCAGCTCTATGATATCCATATCTTCCATAGACAGGCCGGCTTTCGCCAAAGCTTTGTTGGAGGCCTCCACGGGCCCAATGCCCATGATGCGGGGCGCTACGCCAACGACAGCAGAGGATACGATACGGGCCATGGGCTGCAAGCCATAACGGGCAGCCCCGTCCGATGAGGCAATCAGTGTGGCCGCAGCCCCGTCGTTGAGCCCAGATGCATTCCCAGCTGTGACCGTGCCCCCGTTTTCTGCTTTCCGGAAAGCAGGGCGGAGCTTGGCTAGCACTTCCAGCGTGGTATTGGGCTTGATGAACTCGTCCTGGTCAAAAACAATGGGCGGTTTTTTGCGCTGTGGGATCTCTACAGCCACAATCTCCCGCGCCAAGCGGCCTTCACGCTGCGCGCGCGCAGCCTTCATTTGGGAGCCATAAGCGAACCGGTCTTGATCTTCCCGGCTGATGCCGTACAAGTCGACCAGGTTTTCGGCCGTAGTGCCCATGCCATCCGTACCGTAAAGCTCATGCATTTTGGGGTTGATAAACCGCCAGCCGAAGCTGCTGTCGTGCATTGCTGCATCCCGCCCAAAGGGCTTAGATGTTTTGGAGATGACCCACGGGCCGCGGGTCATGTGCTCTACACCGCCTGCGATAAATACTTCTCCATCGCCAGCTTTCACCGCCCGGTTGGCGTGTATGATGGCAGAGAGGCCCGAGGAGCACAGCCGGTTGACGGTCTCCCCCGGTACGGTATGCGGCAGCCCGGCCAGCAGGGCGCACATGCGGGCCACATTGCGGTTGTCTTCCCCCGCCTGATTGGCACAGCCCATGATGACATCGTCGTAGGCTTCCCCCGGGATGCCTGGGAAACGGGCAGCCAGCTCGCGGATAACAAGAGCGCCCAGGTCGTCTGTGCGCACAGGCGAAAGCGTGCCTGTAAAACTTCCGATAGGGGTCCGGACACCCCCGATGATGAATGCTTCTTTCACGTATGATGGTCTTTTTGGTTAGTCGGATCTATAGCAGCTCCCGGTCTTCCGGCAGCACACTTTTACTACTGCGGTAAACGGTGCCCCGGAAGAAGTAACAAACCTCCCCAGCTTCGTTGCGCACCTCCACATCAAAATCTGCGGTTTTATACCCTACGTTCAGTGCTTTGGCCTCTGCCACGAGCACTTCGCCTTCCCTCACCGGCCGGGCGTAGTTCATGCTGCCTTGTATAGAAACGGCTACCCTGCCAAAGGAGTTGGACGCGAAAGCGAAAGCGCTGTCCGCAAAAGCAAAAGCAATGCCGCCGTGCAGGATACCATAGCCGTTCAGCATTTCCCGTTTGACCTGCATGCGGATCTGACAGCGCCCTTCTTCCAGCTGCAGGGGCACAATGCCCATCCACTGGCTACAATAGTCTTTGGCCATCATTTGTTCGTACACCCTGCGGGCGCGCTCCTTTCCGTCCATGATCTTGGGTTTGGTAAAAAAAGACAGCTGTACGCCCGGCAAATATAGCCAAAAAGGGAGGAGGGCGGGGCCCGGGCAAAACGCTCAAGGACGTGAATTTGCCTAGGGTAGGGGTTGCCATAGGGAGGGCTCTCCCGATTTTGCAGTCAGATTTGCCAATTTAGAAGTCTTGATGCGCCGGGTCAGTGGGGCGTGAACCAAAATGTCGCAGGTGTTTAGGCTTTTGGGGCTCTAGCCTGGTATTGGCCTAGCGCTGCGAAGGGGCGGCAGGCCTGATAAGGCCGAGCGGATAGCGAGCCCCGTAGCATAGCGGCACCTGCCGTCGGGCAGGGGCAGGCCCCTATACTTGCGGAGGGGCAGGCCAAAAGAGCGACCATCTGGTTTGCGCCCGGTCAGTGTAGTTGGGAGAAGTGAGCTGTTTTCAACCACGCGCCGGCTTTTTGGGGGCTTAGCCTGAGCTGAGTGGCAGAAGGAGAGCAGGCCAGTATGCACAGCACACAGCAGGCGTGTAGCGAAATCTTGGGTTGTCAGGCTATAAAAACTACCCGAACGGGTAGGGAGTGCCCTTGTCCGATGCCCGACATTTGTACAAAACCCATCCCTATGACTCGACTCTTCTTTTTTGCACTCCTACTATTACTGGCCACTACCGCACTCGAGGCGCAGCCAGATGTGCGTATGCAAGTGCTCTCCGCTTGGGGGGGAGCATCTGGTACAGCAAATATCACCTTGGGCGAAGCCATTATCTTTTCTGCGGACAGCCCAGGGGGGAGCATTTCACAAGGTTTCCAAAGCCAATCGGGCCTGCCATCTGTGCCTAGTGCCGCTATAGCACCAAGCCCCGAAGTACAAGCCCTTGTCTACCCCAACCCGGCTACGGGCTGGGCTTACCTCGAAACCAACCTGGAACTAGATGCAGTCTATTTGCACAATACCCTCGGCCAGGTATTCACCGTCTATTTGCAGCCCGGCGGCTTGCTCGACATCCGTCCATTTCCGCCCGGCTATTACCAGCTGTCTGCTCGGTCGGGCGGCCGTACGGTCTATATAGGCACCCTCGTCAAGTCTCGTTTATAACCTCAATTCCCAATATATATCAACAATTTTTTACATGAAACAATTACTCTTCCTCATCTTTGTGCTTGCCCTATCCCTTTCGGCTACAAGCCAAACCCCTTCTTTTTTCAACTACCAGGCGGCACTGAAAAATACCGATGGTACTCCTGCTGCCCAAGAGGCGGCAACGGTGGAGGTGAGCATTTCTACTGCAGGAGGCTCTTACGAAATGTCCTATCCTACTACGACTGATGACTTTGGCGTCATCAACCTTCAGATTGGGGATGAGGCTCTCCGTGAACTCGATTGGGGCAGCGGTAATGCTGCCATGGCGGTCACCATTACTTACAGCGGGGGCACCGTAGAGATCGGGCCTATCGCGCTTGCTGCTGTGCCGTATGCTTTTTATGCGGATAATGCCGGAAACGCTGAGCCTGGCCCACAAGGCCCAGCCGGCCCACAGGGCGCAACCGGCCCGCAAGGCCCAGCCGGCCCGCAAGGCGAGACTGGCCCGCAGGGCCCAGCCGGTCCACAAGGTCCAGCCGGCCCACAGGGCGAAACTGGCCCACAGGGCGCAACCGGCCCGCAAGGTCCAGCCGGCCCGCAAGGCGAGACTGGCCCGCAGGGCCCAACCGGCCCACAGGGCGAAACTGGCCCACAAGGCCCAGCCGGCCCACAGGGTGAAACTGGCCCACAAGGCCCAGCCGGCCCGCAGGGTGAAACTGGCCCACAGGGCGCAACCGGCCCACAAGGCGAAACTGGCCCACAAGGCCCAGCCGGCCCACAGGGCGCAACCGGCCCACAGGGCGCAACCGGCCCACAAGGCGAAACTGGCCCACAAGGCCCAGCCGGCCCACAGGGCGCAACCGGCCCACAGGGTGAAACTGGCCCACAGGGCCTAGCAGGCCCGCAAGGCGAGACTGGCCCGCAAGGTCCAGCCGGCCCACAGGGCGAAACTGGTCCACAAGGCCCAGCCGGCCCACAGGGCGCAACCGGCCCACAAGGCGAAACTGGCCCACAAGGTCCAGCCGGCCCACAGGGCGCAATCGGCCCACAAGGCCCAGCCGGCCCGCAAGGCGAGACTGGCCCGCAAGGCGAGACTGGCCCACAAGGTCCAGCCGGCCCACAGGGCGCAACTGGTCCACAAGGCCCAGCCGGCCCACAGGGCGCAACCGGCCCACAAGGCGAAACTGGCCCACAAGGTCCAGCCGGCCCACAGGGCGCAACCGGCCCACAAGGCCCAGCCGGCCCGCAAGGCCCAGCCGGCCCACAAGGCGAGACTGGCCCACAAGGTCCAGCCGGCCCACAGGGCGCAACCGGACCACAAGGCCCAGCCGGCCCGCAAGGCGAGACTGGCCCGCAGGGCGCAACCGGACCACAGGGCGCAACCGGTCCACAAGGTCCAGCCGGTCCACAAGGTCCAGCCGGCCCTGTGAATAGCCTCAGCATAGGCACCGTCCTCTCTGGCAATCAGGCCAATGCCCAAATTACGGGCACTGCCCCTAATCAAGTCCTTAACCTGATCCTGCCCAAAGGCGACCCAGGCGAAGATGCCGACTACAGTGCCGGGGCGGGCATCAGCATACAAAACGGCACCATCACCAATACCGGGGATACAGATCCCAGCCCTAAGGTGCGGCAGCAAGACAGTTTCGGAGGGGATGTAAGCGGCACTTATGATGACCTGACGGTAACCCATCTGTACGGCAGGGCCTTATCTGAGGCCAGCCCGCAAGAAGGCGACATCCTTACGTTCCAAAGCGGCAAATGGGTGCCGGCCGAACCCTCTGCGGGCAGCACCTTCAATGTTGGCGCTGGAGCAGTTGGGCCCTCAGGCACAGTGCTCTTTACCTCTCCTGGCATCAACGTGACGGTGGTAGGCGCCAACGAAATCCGGGTCGCTCGTTCCGGTGGGAGCCTGACGGCCTCCAACTGCAGCATAGTAGCGACTGCCCGGAATGGGCTCAATAAATTTTACCACGTCACTTTCAGTGGAGGGCAGGCCAGCATCCGTGCTTTTGATAATGAGGCGGCCTTTCCCATGAACTTTATCATCTACTACTAAAAACCAGGCCGTGCGATACCTATACTCCAGCCTGTTTGTCCTGTGTGCTGTACTTGGTGTACAGGCACAGGACCTTGGGCAACTCCAATCGCCGGGCCGCCCGGCGCTCTCGGGCAATATACAGCTGAGCAGCCAGGCCTACCAGTCTTCAGGGGAGGGGCTGGCCCGCAGCGCACCGTTTGGGGTAGCCCTCAGCGGCGGGCTGACGGCCAGCTTTGCTGGCATCAGCATACCCATTACCTTTTCTTTTGCTCAGCAGCAGGGCGCTTTATCCAGCCCCTTCAATCAGTTTGGGATGAGCCCCTATTACAAGTGGGCAAAGCTCCACTTAGGCTACCGTACCCTGAGGCTTTCTCCTTATGTGTTTTCTGGGCGTTCCTTCCTCGGAGCGGGCATTGAGCTCACGCCCGGGAAGTTTAAGGTCATCGCATTCAGAGGGCGGATGCGCAACTTACTGTCCGTACAACCGGCATTGGGCATTGAGGGCCCGGTTGTGCTGCCTTCTTATGAGCGGATGGCCTCTGGGGCAAAGGTAGGCTACGGCGGCCCGAAGGCTGGCGTAGACATTTCTGCGGCTTTCCTACAGGATCGAAGGGAAGGTGCCGCAGACAGCACTTTTCTGCCGCCCATGGAGAATTTGGTGCTAGGTGTCCATTTTTACGCCCGCTTCTTCAGGCGCCTGCGCCTAGAGGCGAATATTGCAGGCAGTGCTTTTACACCCAACCAGCAAGCTGGTTTTGAAGAAGCCCTGCCGCAAGAACTTGAAAGGTACGGCTTGCTCCTTTCGCCCAATATCTCCACTCGTGCCAGCTGGGCGGGGGATGCCTCGTTGAGCTATAACCACAGGGGGGTGTCTGTGGGGTTGAAGTACCAGCAGGTTGCCCCTTTTTTCCAGTCGTTTGGCATCAACTTTTTGCAAAATGATGTAGAGAACTACACCATTAATTTTGCTGCCCCGCTCTTGGGCAAAAGGCTGCGCCTGCAGGGCTCTCTGGGCATACAGCGCGACAACCTGAACGAGGCCAAGGCTTTCCAAAGCCAAAGGGTGATCGGGGCTTTCTCAGCAGCATGGCATAGCGGCCAGCGCCTCCACCTCATGGCCCGGTATGCCAATTATCAGCACGAAAACCGCTCGGGCCTGGTCAATATCAACGATACGCTGCAATTTGTGACCATCACCCAGCATGCCTTCGCTGGCGGGCAATGGAAAGCTTTCGAGCGCGGGCCGCTCAGTGGCTCCCTGCAGCTGAATGGTTTTTTCAACGATATCGTCAATGAGTCTTTGGTGCTAAACGGGGCTGCTGACTTCAGTGGGCACGGTGCTTCCGGCAGTTTTACCCTTAGGCATGAAACCATGGGCTGGAACCTCGGCCCGGTCTTCAACTACCATCATTACCTTTACCCCGGCCGCAAGCAGGGGCGTACCGGTGGCGGCCTTTCCGCAGGGCAATCCCTTTTTGGCAAAAAACTGCAGGTCGCCCTTTCTGCCCTTTACAACCTCAACCGCACCAATGGGGAGCGCTCAGAACGGCAGCTGAACCTTTCGGCCCAAATCAACGCCAGGCTGAAGGGCGGGCACGGCATCCGCCTGCGCACCTTCTTCCTGAACAGAGCGCCCGAGGGGGGCGAAGGCTTCCGGGAGTCCCGTGCACTGCTCGCTTATCAATATTCTTTTCACACCCCAAAGCCAAAGCAATAAGCCATGCGCCATTTAACAACGACCGCCCCAACGGCTGCTTTCGCCTTGCTGTTCTGCCTGAGCAGCTGCATGACCTCACTGCGCGCGCAAGATATTGAGGTGCAGATCGAAATTTTTCCGCCTTACCCGGTCACCCTGGAATACTACCTCAATGCTGCCGACAATGCCCTGCTCAGCCTTTTCAACTCGGGCATACAGGACCAAGAGTTTTACCTGCATTCCAGCATCGTGGGCGACAACGGGCTTACGGCCATGACCAACAGTGGCTACCGGCCTGCTCAGCCCCTTGTGCTCCCGGCTATGCAATCTCTTACCCTTACCGGGCAGGACCTGGCGGACACCGACCTCGGTTTCAATAGTATAGGCCAAATCGACCTGAGCGCCATCAGCCAAGAGCAGCTGGATTATATCAACTTCAACCGTGCCTTGCCAGAGGGCAACTATCAGGTGTGTATAGAGGCCAAAGACTGGGCCACTGGGGCTTCCCTTGGCTTCAGCTGCTCTGCACCGTTTGCGGTTTTTTATGGAGACATGCCGGTCATTTACCTGCCTGCCGATGGGAGCGATGTAGCCCCCAACCCCATGAGCCATGTGACCATTGCATGGGAGCCTCCGTTTACCCTTGCCCCAACACCGGGCGGCTTCCTTTACGACCTCAAGATGCTAGACGTCACCGGGCAGCCATTTGATGACCTGGAAATCCTGATGAACGACCCCGGGCAGTTCCCCCTTCTTGATGTCAGGGCTATTCCCGACCTGCTCTACAACTACGATTTCCCACCCGAGATCGAGCTGGAGGCAGGGCATCAGTATGCCCTGCGGGTCAGGGCGGTAGACCCCACCGGGCAGACCCCGGTCACCAACAATGGTTATAGCCAGATTACCACTTTCTGGTACCGGGATGGGAGCTCTGCTGTGTCAACAGCTGCTCCGCCGCCTACTGGGAGTGCAGCTCAGCAGACCGATTGCGGGTCGGAGTGCGAGTACAGCCTGGCCAGCTCCAGGCAGCCGGTGAGCGATGCCGGGAGCTTTTCAGCCCTGCAGATCGGCTACTTTGCCATAGAGGAGCTGAGCTTTACGCAAACAGCTGGGGCCGCCGCTTCCGGTACAGGCACCATACTGCTGCCCTTCCTCGATAGTGTGCGGGTAGGCGTCAGCTTTGAAGAAGTGCAAGTTGACCAGGATGGTCGCATTTTCGAAGGCCAGGCCACCGCTGTAAAGGACTACACCTACGACCCGGGGACGGACAATCCGGTGGACATTTCCACCATGGATCAAATTTTACGCACAGAGCGCCTCATCAGCACGGCCCTCGGCGGGCGGGGACGCACCCTCAATTTGCCCCTTGGCATTGTATGGGACGTACAGGGCGAGCACCTCATGCTAGGTTTTAACGATATGGCCTTTACTCCCGAACGGGCATATGGCCAGGTCATGTACAATATGCACTACCCCTCTTGGGGCGACTTTTGGGCATCCCTTTCTGCTTCTAACATTTGCTTGTTGCCCTCGGGGTTTGGCGAAGAATTCCTGCTCCACCCGGCAGTAGACATCCCTCTGCCTGTAGGGGGGAGCGTAGCCCTTTCCCTACCTGGCACTACTTCCGCCATTGCGGAAAACATACGCGAAGAGGCCGCTTACCTGGAAGTGGATTGCCACGGTATAAAAGCCCTGGGCCTGGCCCTGGATGCGGTGTTCCCAAGGTCAGCCCTCCTGCCTGACAGCGAGGACGGCACGCCTGGGCCGGGAGAAGTTGCCGGCCGGATCACCTCTACCTGGGCCCGCGCTGCCGATGAGGCTGTGATCGGCAGTGCCGAGCAGCCGCTCAAAGGGTACCTCGGCTCTTTAGAGATGGGCCCCTTCCAAATCCCCGGGCTGCCAGGTCTGGGTTTCACCCTGGAGGAAGGTTGGGCAGACGCTTCCGACCTGCTCAACCCTCCGGGTTTAGTGCTGCCAGATAACTATGAGAGCCCTGATGTGACAACCGCTGCTTCGGGCCAGCCCACCCTGAGCCCGCTTTGGGAAGGCTTCTACCTAAAACAGCTGGAAGTGCGCTCTGCTGAAGGCTGGCTTTTTGAAGGGGAGCGCCTCAACTTCTCCGTCGCCAATATGATTATAGACGAACTGGTCACCCTGCGCGCACAGGTGGCCAATATCGCTGATGGGTACGCAGGCGACTGGTACTTATCCATCGATACCCTCTACTTAGACCTCGTGCAGTGGAGCACTGCTGAAACAGGGACCTGGAGCGCGGGCCTTTCCGGAAAGGTGGGCCTGCCCATTTCCGGAGCAGGGGAATACCTGGAGTACAGCGCGCTGCTGCTGCCGCAGGACGAGGGGGGTGCCCCAGATATGGAATTCCTGGTGCAGCCAGATGAAAATGGGCTAAGCTTCCCTTTCATGCAGGCGGCATCAGCCAACATCTGCCCCAATTCATTCGTGCGCATGGTACGGGAAAGCGGGCAGGCTGTGTTTGATGCGCAACTGGCAGGCAATATGAGCGTCACCTTTACAGACCCTGTGGCCCTGACCATCCCTTGGGTGGACTTCCAGTTTGGTTACCATTCTGTGGATGGCTTCAGCAATCAAGCCTTTTCCATTCTCGGGCAAGCCGTGAGCGGGCAGGAAGTCAGCTGCAGCAATTTGCCGCCTGTTTCTTCCTCTTCAAGCGGCAGCAGCAATAGTGCCCTGCCGGCCCCGGCTGCAGCCAATAGCCCGGTCGAAGCCAATAGCTTTCCTATATCGCTGGAGGAGCTCCGCATTGTACAGCAAGGCATTGGGCAAGTCGATTTCCGCATTGACCCCCGGGTAGAGCTTGGCGGCGGCGGAGTGAACGGGCTTTCGGCGGATGCCGCCCTCGCGGTGAGGTCGCAGATGGACCCCTCTAGCCGTAAGCTGGCTTTTGACGGGATAGCGCTTGGCGCCCTCTCCATCGACATAGACGAGGTTTTTGGGCTGTCCCTCGAAGGGGAAGTCGAATTTTATCAGGAAGAAGACGACCGGGGCGCAAGGGGCAGCTTGGACATCAGCATGCCCTTGGGCTTTAGTACAGCGTTGAATGCCGACTTCGGTGTGCGTGCTGTCAGGACAGATGTAGCATTTGGAAGTACCGCTGATTACTTTGGGTACTGGTATGTGGATGGCATGATCGGTTTCCCGGGCATTCCGCTAGGCCCAGGGGTCAACCTGCATGGGCTGGGCGGGGGTGTTTACGTCAATATGCAGCGCACCGATGGTTTTGACAACAACAGTGCTGGCACAGAAGCTATGGTCGAGGACATCTTGAGCCAGCTGCCGGGGCAAGCCGGGGAGCTGCAGGAAACCCCTTCCTCTCTAAAGCCCGTGCCAGCGTTTGGCACCTATGGCCTAAAATTGGCGACCCGCCTGGCTGCGCCCACTCCACAGGCCCTCAATATGGATGTCAGCATTGCCGGCTCCTTTGCGCAAAACATTGGCATCAATAGCTTAAACATAGACGGGGAGGCCTTCCTGATGTGCCCGCTTGATCAGCGGGAAACCGGTGCCAACTTTTGGGCTTCAGCTGGATTGGGCTGGGAAAAGAGCGGCATGGACCATACCTTCAGCGGCTACATCAATTTGTACGCCAATGTAGCGGGCGGTATGATCCGGGGCACCGGGCCGGGCGACCTCGTTGCCGGGGTGAGCTTCCTGGCAGAGACGGCGTCCAACAAATGGTACTTCCATGCTGGCAGCCCCAGCGAGCGGGCAGGGCTGGAAGTAGACCTTGGCATCGTCCGCCAAGAAGTGGGCGGCTATTTTATGGTAGGCCACGGCCTGCCTGCAACCCTTCCCGTGCCTGCTAAGGTCAACAGCCTGATCGGGAACAGCAGCGGCAGTGGCAGCAACAAGCTCAACAACCCCAATCCGGTCTCCGGGGCACTGCAAAGGGAAGAAGGCGATGCCTACTATGGCCAGGCACAAGGCATTGCATTCGGGCTGGAATCTGAAGTCAGTGTAGAAGTAAGGGCCTGGGCTTTGTATGCCAGTTTGGAGACTGTGCTTGGGTTTGACATCAACCTGACGCAGCTCAATGGGGCCACCTGCTACATCCCCGGCTCAGGGCAGATCGCCCCCGGCATCAACGACTGGTACGCCACGGGGCAGGTTTATGCAGGCATGGAAGGCGCAGTTGGGCTGAAAGGCAAATTCTTGGGCAAAGAGCGGGAGTTCGAGCTGTTTCAGATGGGCGCTGCCATGCTCATCAGCGGGGGCGGGCCTAACCCGGCTTGGGCGGAGGGCCGGGCGGGCGCTTCCTACCGGGTCCTCAACGGCCTGATCAAGGGGAGCATCAATTTTGATGTGCGCGTAGGGGATCGGTGCGAGCCCGCTCCTGAAGACGAAGAGATCATCCCCGTGATTTATGAGCTCAGTCCGGAAGACGAAGCAGAGGACGTCAGCGTGTTCGCTTCAGACGACTTGCTCGCGGCTTTTTATCTGCCGGTAGGCGAACGCATAGAAGTGCCCATCCTTTGGGAGCCTGTGCCTGGAGTCCGGCAGGCTATCATGGCCGACCTGGAGATTTACGTAGACGAGTTTTCGCTCAAAAACCACGCAACCAACGTTACCGTCAACGGTGCCCAAACCTTCAGCACCGACCACAAAGCCCTGACTATGGATACCGGGCAAAAGTTGGACAGCGAAACGGACTACACCCTCAAGCTCAGGGTCAAAGCTACCGACTACACCTTCAGCAGTCAGGGGGTGCCCTTTAAGGAAGGGAATGCCGATTGGAAAGAGGAGCGGGAGCATACTTTTACGACGGGCACTACCCCTTTCCCTATCCCGGACGACGAGGTGCTCAAGACCCTCCCTATCCGCAATCAGCGTTACTTCCTGCAAGATGAGATCAACATGCTCTACCGCCTGGAGTCCCCGACCCTTCTTTTTACCATGAATATGGGCGGGGAAGACTACTTCCCGGCCAGCACCACCGCTACCGAGTACGAATACTTCTTCCGCTGGGCCAGTTACGACGGGCAGCCTCCCATCATCAAGGATGTCAGCCATTTGGCCGGCAAGCAGGAAGTGGAGCTCATCCTCAGCGATCTGCCCAGGCTGCAGAACGACACCTACTACTCCTGCCAGCTGGTGCGCAAAGCGACCGCCTACCGGGTGGTGAACGGGGTAAGGCTTGGCCCGGTGATGGATGGGCTTGCCATACGGGAAGACATCATCCGCCAAAGTGGCAGCGGGCACGCAGCGCAAGAGCTGTCGAGGGAAGATACCCTTTCTGTAGACATACAGATAGACCCCGGCCAGTACGCAGCGCCCAATGAAGAGATCATTTACCAGTTCAATTTCAAAACCAGCCGGTACAATACCCTGAGCGCCAAGCTGGCCGGGGTCAGTATTGCGGTAGAAGAGCGCACGGACGGGCTTACCCGTTATCCTGCGCTGCAGTTCAGTATGGATGAGAACTTTGATGTCTTCGATATTGAAGGGGAATACAACGAGGCTTATGGAGGCTATGTTTCTCTTCCCCGCTTGGAGTTTTCATCAACCATCAATGGGGTGGCCCCTGTATTTTACGAGGGCACCGGTTTTGACATCAATGGGGATGTGGGCATAGGCTACGATGCATGGATGCAAGACCCTTATGAGCACCAAAGCCATCAGGGGGAAGCCGGTTATGCCCAATTTCTGGCCCACAGCATTGGCGGCTTTGTCGCCCTTTACGAGCAGGAACAGCCCCTGAGCCACGATATCACGCTGACCGTCGGCAGTGAGTCCCGTACCGTTACCCGGGAGCTGCCGGAGCTCGATTGGCTGCTGGCCACCAATGGGGAGTTCCTCCGTGGGCAGTACGGCGGGCAATCGCTGACCTATTTCCTAAGAGACCGCAGGGCTAGCGGCTACGATGGCCCGCTCACCGCTGGAGAAATCAGCGGGGCATGGGACAGTTTTTTGGATGGGCAAGTGCAGCTCGGCCCCGGGGGATATGTCAACTTTTCTGAATTGACTGGCAGCGGCATGGCACAGCTCGGCTTAGCGCTGGATGAAGGGCCGGTGTTCACCCTGGAATATTATGCCCCTGTATGGACTGCCCAGGACATTATGGCCATCAGCCAAGCCGGGGCCACCCTGCTCAGCCAAACCTACCTCTGGGATGCGGGCAGTGTGGGTAATGTCGGCACGAGCCCCGGCAACAACCAAGGAGGGCTCTCCGGAGGCGGTGGCATCACAACCGGCACAGGCGGCGGTATTGTTCAGGTACAATCGGCAGACGGAGGCCTGGGGGCAGACGGCTCCTCGGGCATGATCACGGGTGGAGGCGGCTTCGGCGGAGGCGGTACAGACGCCCCGTTCGAGCCCCCGACCACCGTCAACTTCTACGCAGATTATATCGCCCGGCATTATCCCGCCCTGCTGGTGCAGCTCGACAATATGAACGCCGGGCAGCAATATTACCGGCTCGAAAAGCACAAGGGCACATACGACTTTGCGGTACAGCCCGACCGCGGCTTCCTGATCGAACAGATGCTGCCCGGGCCCAAGGCTTCCCGCACCTTCCAATACGGGGTTGTGGGCGGGGTGCACGCGGCAGGGCAGGCCCACATTATTGCGTCTGATGGCAGCTTGCTCAACTATCAAGGCCCAATTCTCTCATTCCAATAGCCTATGAAACAGTTCATTTCTTTTTGCATCGGTTTGGCGCTTTGCGCCCCGCTTTACGGGCAGCCCAGTTTGGCAGACAGCACCGGGCAGCCCCCCTCTTTGCAGCTTATTTTGCGGCGGCAAGGCAGCGATATGCTGCTGCGCTGGGCGCCAACTACTCCAGCGGCCTGGCTGAAAGGGCTCAACGGTTTTGCCCAGATCGAGCGGACGGCCTTTGACGCCTTCCAAAACTTCCCTGCAGCAAGTACAGATACCCTGGGCGGGAAAATCCGGGCGTGGAGCCTTGCCGATTTTGAGGAGGCCATAGCGCAAGCGCCCGAGAACCGCTACCTCATCATGGCCGGGCAGAGCGTGCACGGGGAGTGGGAGACCCTGCAGGCCGGGGAGCCACTGAGCATGGGCGGCATCATCAACAGGCACGAAGAGCTCCGCCACAAGTACAGCACAGCCCTGTTCATTGCCGATATGGACCCCCTTTCTGCCGAGGCGATGGGCCTGTTTTACAGGGACGAAAACGTGCCCGAGGGCAAATACCTGAACTACAGGGTGACGCTGTTCACCCCCACCGGAGAGCTGTACACGGCCACCGCTCTTTACAACCCCAACTTCGACCTGCTCGCCACCCCGCGCATAGCCGAAGCAGAAGGGCTAGACGGCTATGTCCGCCTCAGCTGGGACCGGGAAGGGCATGAAAAGTATTTCACGGCTTACTACATCGAACGCTCCCTTGACGGCGAGCGCTTTGAGCGGGTCAATGAGCTGCCCTATGTAAACGCTACGGACGAGAAAGCGGCATTTGGCAGCCCGCCCATCACCTATCTGGCTGCCGCCGAAAATGGCAAAAACTATACCTATCGGATCATTGGCATAGACCCTTTCGGGCAATTGAGCCCGCCGAGCCCGCCTGTTGTGGCACAGGCAAGGCGCCTGCCCCCCCTGCCTGCCCCTGAGGTTTTGGAAGCCGGTTTTTCAGCCAACGGTGCTATGCTGATCACTTGGCAAGCCGATAGCCTGATGGCCGGGCTTGAGGCGTTCTCCATCCGTAAAAGCCGCACCTTTGAGGGCCTTTACCGGCCCATAGGCGAAGTAAAGCCCGGGCAGGCCTACCGGTTCGAAGATACCCTGGCAAGCTTGACGGCCCCACAGTACTATCAGGTCTGTGCAGTAGGCCGGGCCGGGCAAGAGCGCTGTGCCACACCGGTCTATGGCTTCACCAATGACCGGGAGCCGCCCGGCGCGCCTTTGGGCTTGTCAGGCCATATCGACTCGCTTGGGGTCGTACGGCTGAAGTGGGAGGCGGGGCCTGAGCCCGACTTGGCAGGCTACCAAGTGTACACCTCCAACAGCGCAGCGGGCGTCTTTATGAGGCGGAACCGGCAGCTGGTGCGTGCTACTTCCTTTACAGACACCTTATCCTTGGGCACCCTTACGCCGAGGGTTTACTATCGTATCGCAGCCGTAGACCTCCGCTCGAACACCTCCAGCTATTCCAAGGCCCTAATGCTCAGCAAGCCAGACACCATTCCGCCCGCCCCCGCCCTGTTCCGGGAGTACGAGGTAAAAGACAGCAGCATCAGCCTGCAGTGGGCCAACAGCAATAGCCAGGATGTAGCCTGGCATGAGCTGAAACGGAAGCGAGAAGGCGGCGACTGGGAAGTGCTGCAGCGGTTTGTCGATATGGAAACAGCATACGAAGATACCGCTCTGCTGCCCGGGCAGCGGTACGTTTATGCCATAGTGGCCACAGACAGCGCAGGCCTTTCTGCCCCTCCTGTCCGCAGTATTGAGCTGTACTTGCCCAAGCCCTTGCCATCGGGGCTCCGCCTTAGTGCGGTGTATGCAGAAGGCCAGGCGGAGCTGTCCTTTCAATTCCCCGCCTCAGGGCGGGAAGTGGCACAGATGGTCATCTACCGGTCGGAGGGGGAAGGCCCTTTCCGCAAGTGGTCGGTCCGGCAGCAGGGCATCGCTTTTAAGACGACAGACAAAGATGTGGCCCGGGGCAATACCTATCGCTATAAATTCCGGTTGCTTTACCGCGATGGCGGCCGCTCGGGCTACTCCAACACCGCAACCCTCCAATTTTAAAAATCCTTGCCACATGCCCAAGCCACCATCTGGCCAGACACCCGAGGAGCTCCGCCCGGAAGAACGGCATCAGCTTGTCACCGCACAGCTTATTGCGGCTATGCAAGCTATAGATGCACTACTTTCATCTGAGGAAGGGCGCGCCCCTGGTTTCCCTCAAAAACCTTATCTTGGAAAAGAAGAAAAGCCGGGAGAGGACAGCCCTGAGCCTTAGCTGGCCTTCCGGCAAATGCGGACCAATCATGCGGACTAACTGTCTCATAGCCATCTGTTGTTTGTTTTTAGCCCCTCCTGCCTTCCCGCAGCCGGAGGCAGCGCTCGCTGTTGCAGAAGACAGCCTGCTGCAGCTTATTGCAAGCAGCAAAGACGACGCTATGCGCATGCAGTGGTACAATCAGCTGCGCAGGATGACCATATACAACAGCCCCGAAAAAGCTTTGGGCTACACCAGGCAGTATGGGGCTTTCGCTCTAAAGGCGGGCCTCCCCCTGGAATACGGCAAGGCAAAATTTTATGAAGCCAACAGCTACTTGCCCATGGGGCAGTACGAAGCAGCCCTGAGCGCCCTGATGGAAGCGGAGCCCTATTTTGAGGGGGAAGAGAACCTCGCTCGGAGGGGCTCTTTGTACAACTCCATCGGCGCAGTGCTGGAAGCATTGGAGCGGGACAGCCTAGCCCTTGCTTACTTTCAACGGAGCTTGGATATTGCTAAGCAAGGCGGGGACCTCCGCAGGCAGTCCATAGCGCTCAACAACCTGAGCAATGTCTACTACCGATTGGGGGAGCTGCAGCGCAGCAGGGCCCTGCTGGAAGAAGCATTGGCCATCACCCCGGAAGGGGAGGACCGGCTCCTGAGGCAAGCCAATTATGGGAACATCCTAGTGGAGCTGGGGGAGGTGGGCCAAGCGCGGCAGGTTTTCCAAAGCCTATTGGAAAAAGAAAGCCTGCTCAATGAACGGCTGCGCTATTTTGCCTATCATGGCCTGGGCAAAGCCCTCTTGGCGGAGGGCAAGCCCGCCCAAAGCCGGAGCGCGCTCCTGAAGAGCTTCACGATCGCCCAGCAAAACGGTTTCACCGAAAACCGGATGGATGCCCTCAGCGACCTCCACACCGCTTCTGCCCAATTGGGGGAGTATGCCCCGGCCTACGGACAAGCGCTGGCCTACTTCGAGCTGCGCGACAGCTTGCGCAGCGTAGAGAAAGACCGCAACCTGATGGACGCCTTAGCCCGGTATGAGATGGCCGAGAAAGAAAAGACCATTGCTCTGCTGCAAAAAAATGAAGCCGTCGCACAGCGCAGGCAGATCATCTTGGCGGCCTTATCTGCTCTGCTGCTCATCAGCATGGCGTTTGTACTGTTCTACCTGCGCAAACGCAAAAAGTACACCCGCTCCCTTGAGGCTAAGAACGACACCATTTCCAAGATGCTCCAGGAAAAAGAGTACCTGATCAAAGAAGTACACCACCGGGTGAAGAACAACCTGCAGGTGGTATCGAGCTTGCTGCGGCTGCAGTCCCGTCATGTGCAGGAGCCCTCTGCCTTGGCGGCCCTCAGCGAAGGGGAGCACCGGGTACAGTCCATGTCTATCATTCATCAGCACCTTTACCAGGAAGCGAACCTGAGCGAGGTGTCTTTAAAGGGCTACCTCAGCCACTTGTGCGACAACCTGCGGCGCTCTTACGGCAAGCCGGGCATAACGCTGGAGGAAGAGGTAGAAGACCTCCGCCTCGATGTGGGCCTGATGGTGCCCATCGGCCTCATTTTGAACGAATTGCTGACGAATGCCTTCAAATATGCTTTCCCACAGGGCGCAGGCCGCATACAGGTATTGGCTAGGCAGGACGGTGGCGCATTGAAAATTGAAGTGCGGGACGATGGCGTAGGCCTGCCCGCTGCGCCACGGCAGGGTTTTGGCAGCCGGCTGGTGCAAACCTTTGTGCGCAAGCTCGAGGCGGAGCTGTCTTACGGGGAGGGCCCGGGGGTTCAGGCCTGCCTCTCCATACCGCTGCACAACAACAAAGCTTAGGGAGCTATGGAAACACCGTTGATACTCATTGTGGAAGACGACCCCCTCATTGCTGAGGATATTGCGGACATCTGCCGGCAGCAACAGCTTGCTGTGGCGGGCATTGCTCATCGGGCGGGCCAGGCCCTTTCGCTTGTGGAGGCTGCCCGGCCCAACCTCATCCTGCTCGATATCCACCTCGGTGAGGGCGCGACAGGCATTGACCTCGCCCGGCACTTGCAGGCCCGGCATGCTATCCCTTACATTTTCATCACTTCCTATGCCGATCAGGCGACGCTACAGGAGGTGCAGGAAGTAGCCCCTGCGGGTTATATCGTAAAGCCATTCACCCCTGAGCAGTTGATCTCTACCCTACAGATCACCTGGAGCAGGCTGCACCGTCCTCCTGCCCCTTCAGTGCCATTGCTGGAAGGGCTGAGCAGCAGGGAGCAGGAGATATTGGGCTGCCTCCGCAAAGGGATGAGCAACGCCGCTACGGCCAAAGCGCTCTTCATCAGCCCCAATACGGTGAAGTTCCACTTGAAAAACCTCTATGCCAAGTTTGACGTGAACAGCCGTTCGGAGCTGATGGCCATGCTCTTGGGGCAGCCTTGATGTGGCCCTTCTTGTTTTCTAGAAAGCGTTTTATCATTTTCTGGCCGGGGAAGGGGATGTCGTTTAGGGCAGCGGTGGGGGTGAAGTGAGGCCCTTACCCATGCTCTTAACCGGGCAGGGCGTGCAGCTGGGATCAGATGTATCGGGCGACAGAGCTGGCGTGAGCCAAAATGTCGCAGGCGGCCATGCTTTCCGGGCTTCAGCTTGGCACCGGCCTAGCGCTGCGAAGGGGCGGCAGGCCCGCAGGGCCGAGCGGATAGCGAGCCCCGTAGCATAGCGGCACCTGCCCGTTGGGCAGGGGCAGGCCCCCTCTCAAAAAAAAAACGACAATCTGGTTTTCACTCGACAGCGCTGGGGCGGACGGTGCTGAACAATTGAATTTTAGCTCAACAGAAAAGATTTTTATCTTGTAAGAGGGGATTTGAGCGATATAGTAGATGCCTAGCCTTACGAGATTTTACACGCTATTACGAATGTGTGAATGAAATACCGTTCCTACGGAACTTTTGCACGCTCTTACGAACGTGCGTAATTTATGCCGTTCCTACGGAACTCAATAAATAAGCCATCCCAGAGCCAAGTCCCGGAGGGACGATAACTCTTTCCGACAATCGTCAGATTGTTGAAAAGAAAGAAAAGCAGAAATCAGTCCTGTAAGGACGGAATTATATTTCAACCCAAAACCCAAAGTACTATGCCCAATTCCTTTTCCAAACTTTACATCCACCACGTCAGCGCCGTGAAGTATCGGCAGGCATTGATATTGCCATCCTTTGAGGAAGAGCTGTACAAATACATCGTAGGCATCATCAAAAATCTTGGGCAGACACCGCTCCAAGTCAATGGCATGCCCGACCATATCCATATCGCAGCCCGCTTGCGGCCGGATATGGCCCCGGCGACGTTTGTGCAAAAGGTCAAAGCCAATTCCTCCAAGTGGATCAACGATCAAGGCTTTTTGCCCCAAAAATTCAGCTGGCAGACCGGTGGCGGCACTTTTTCGGTGAGCCGGACGCATGTAGACGCGGTGCGCTATTATATCAAGAACCAAAAGGCGCATCATGCGAAGAAGTCTTTCCGGAAGGAATATCTCGATATCCTTAAGAAGCATGAGATAGAGCCGGATGCAAAGTACTTGCCGGACTTTTTTGAGGATTGATCGCACGCTCTTGCTTACGCACGCTCTTACGAACGTGCGTAAATTATGCCGTTCCTGCGGAACTCAATGAATAAGCCATCTCAGAGCCAAGTCCCGGAGGGACGATGATTCTTTCCGGCAATCGTCAGATTGTGGAAAGGCAATAAGCGCAGTAAACAGTCCTGTAAGGACGGCAGTATCTGATGGGCCTGCCCCTGCCTCACGGCAGGTGCCGCTATGCTCCGGGGCTCGCTCTTCGCTCGGCCCTGCGGGCTTGCACCCCTCCGCAGCGCTAGGCCGATGCCAGGCTAAAGCCCGGAAAACATAAGCGCTTGGGTTTACGCCCCATTGCCGATGATGCGCCCTTGCCTGACGGAAAAGGGGAAGGCGGGCTTTCGGGAGATAAGCTTTGGTGTGGGCAAGAACGAACAACGCTAAAAAAACAATGCAGGAAAGGCAGGTAATCCACTTTATTGTTTAAATTTAGCATTGTACGCTATGATTGGTGTACGGCAAGAGCGAAGCAATCATGACAGCAGCTAACTTTTTCGAAAACCCTATCCTCAATTCACCCTACAACCGGCCTGAGCAGCATTGGGAGCTCGACCCGCTGACGGGGCATCCAAATAGATTGCAGGCAGCTGTAAAAAGTGTGTAGATGGACAGGGACAACCATAGAAAATCAAAAGCCAAGCTATTGGGCCAGCCACTGACCAATCTGCAGCTCGAGCTGCTCAAATTTTACAGCATGGAGCTGAGCGAGGAACAGCTCAAAGATGTGCAGCGTTTGCTAGCCCACTATTTTGCCAAACAGGCAAGTGATGAGATGGACCGCCTGTGGGATGAGCGCGGCTGGAATGAGGAGATGATGGAAGCCTGGCTGGCGGAAGGTGTGGTCCCCCTTGATGGGCATTGGCGAAACCTATGAAACAGAGCCCCTGCTACTGGCCAATTAGCTGCGTCCGAAGAATCTTCCGAAAGTTCAACATGATTACTCGGAAGTCAAAAAGTTATATTGGATGGCTTTCAATCAAGCGACTAGAGAGAAAGGACGTATCGATGACAATATGAAATCCGTTTTTCAAAATCTGGTAGGTTACCTAGCAGGTGACCATTCTTATGAATGGCAATTGCACAAAGGGCTCTTCTTCTTTGGTCCACCAGGCGTAGGTGGAACTTTAATGCTGGAGGTGGCAAGTAGGGTCCTCATGCACCTGGATAAAGACCGAGCATTTAAAGGTCTATTCAGCGGATAAGATTGCGCTGGATGTTGATAAAGATGGTAGAGAAGGCTTGTACAGGTTTTCCACCCAACCCGCTTTGATTGATGGCATTGGCATTGAACCGCCTATTGTGCGATGCTTTTGTACTAAGTTAGCGCTCATTGAGACAATAGTCTATCAGCGATATGTAGGCTATCGCAATTCCGGCTTGATAACTCACTTCCCGTCAAATTTAGGTCCAGAGGAAATCGAGGAGCAATACGGGACAAGAGTTTACAGCAGACTCTGCGAAATGGCGACTTTTGTTTTTTGTGACTCTACGGACAAACGTATAGAAAACGTGATTCGATCTATTACCTAACTTACTCCTCCACCAATAAAGTACAAACCCCCACTCCCAGCGTCCGCGCAATCCGGTACAGCGTCTCCAGGTCCGGCTGCTGTACATTACGGCACCAACGGGAAACCGTGACCTCAGTCTTGCCCAATTGGGCAGCTAGCCACTTGTTCGTACGGCCCTGTTCGCGCAGGACTTCCTTGATCCGGTTGAGTTTTTCCTCTGCCATGCTCAGTTAAAGTCGTCAAACGATTTTAATTATTATCTAATAACGACTATTTTTGTAGTGCCAAAACGACCGTTATGTGTTTGACTTCCGACATTTGGACTGGCGTTTACTCCTCGCATCAGCGGTGCCTGGAAGCTTTACAGCGCCTTGGTATAACGCCCCGGCAACCGCAATCAGCGATCAGTGAGGAGGAATACCTGCGCCTGCTCGAATATAGGCTAAAAACAGCGAATGGCGAAAAGCAAGCCGAAGTTGAACGCTGTATAGCGCGTTTAACAGGAGGCACAACAGCGTTAAACCCAGCAACGGCAACGTTGGAGCCCGTACAGCCTACGCCGCCCCGTTTAATTCGGGGGATACAGTTCGTAGCGCACTGGGCAACTTCGAAGGCCATCGTGTTTTGTACGCTCGTTGGAGCCATTGCTATACAGGTCCACCACGTCGTGCAGCTCGTACACCGGGTAAGCGCCGAGGATACGCTGTGGCTGGGCTACGTGTTCGGTAGCGTATCGGAAATCACCGCCCTTATGCTCACCGTACATCAGGCTAAACGCAGCGTGTTGATCGTGTTGGCGTTCATTCAGTGCTGGATTAATATCCTTTACTACTGTGAGCTGCCGGATTTAACGGTCAAGATCACGCTTTCCGCCCTGATAGCTTTCGTCATATACGCGTATTCGGATTTGTTTGCGGTGATTCAACGTAAAAAGTCCTTAGTTAAACCTTAGCCCATGGTTATTCACAAAGGGCAAACGCCTGTTAAATCCAAGCCGCCTGACCTGGCAAAAGCCGCCTTAGTAATTTTGGTCGCCTTACTTAGCCTGTACGCCGCCTACGAAATCACTAAGGGTATTCCGGGCTTATCTCCCGAACGGCAAGCCAAACTCAACCGGGAACTGGAAGAGCTCGAAAACGCCGAACAATACGTACTAAGGGCTGCCCGGGATGGCTGGTACCCCTGCTACAGTTGTCCGGGAAAAAACCGTATCTTTCTGCACAAGGACGAGGTGTGGAAATACGGCGTAACCCGCAAAGGTGAGGCTCGCCGCTACGGCCGCTGGCATATGGAGCAGGGGCTTTACTACTTAATAGAGTACGAAGGCCCGTTACAAGAGTGCCTCCGCCGCGAGAAAATCCAGATTTACAGCTACGCCCTGCTGCCGGAGAACCTTCGCCGCAAGCCGCCGCTAATACGTCCACCCGGAAATAAACGCGATACCTGATGGAAGACGTCACTACAAAGCAGTTTTATTTTGGCCTCATTGCTCATGATGAGGATCGGGCTATACCTATGGAGGTCTTATCAGCCTTGGAAGATAAACTCAATGAGGAGGTGGATTTACTAAGCCTGGATACGCCGCTGCGTAAGCTGTATATTACGGTGGACTTTACCGCTACTGAGGAGGAGCCAACTCTCCTTACTAAGAAAGAAGAGGCTGTGTTGGAAGTGGAGGTACTGCTCAACCGATCCGTGCTGACGAATGCAGCGGAGTTTGAAGGGGTGCTGCGGCGGGTGTTGCGGGATGGGCTTGAGGGGATGCCGGAAGAGGTGCTTAGTTATTTTTGAAGCCCAAGCCGTTTCCTCAGCGTATTATAAGAGATACCAAGTACCTCAGCCGTTTTCTTTTGATTGCCGGCCTGTGTTTCAAATACACGTTGCACATGCTCCTGAATAACATCCTCCAGCTTTAACGAAAAGGAAGGGTCAGGGCTCACAATCCAATTCGGTAAATCTGCCTTAGTAGGGGTACGGTCAGGGCATAGGGCATATAGCCGTTCCAGTATGTTTTCCAGCTCTCTGATATTGCCTAGGAAAGGATAGGCCATAATGAGGTCACGAATCTCCTTAGTAAGTTCCAGGGGTGTTGGTCGTCTGAATTGTGCTTGTTTTTCCTTAGTAAGGAACTGAAGTAGCTGCGCTTTCTCCTTTAGGGGGTAATCCTGAAGCTCGGGAAGGCTAAGGTCTGTAACCACTAAGCGGTAGTATAGGTCCCAGCGGAATTCCCCTGCTTTGCAAAGGGCACGAAGGTCTTTGTTAGTAGCGGAGATAAACCGGACGTCCACAGGTTTAGGGTGCCCACCAATTGGCGTAACCTCTTTTTCCTGTAATACCCGGAGTAACGATTGTTGAAGATGAGGAGAAATATCGCCAATCTCATCCAGGAAAACGGTACCGCCGCTCGCGGATTCAATGAGCCCTTTACGGTCCTCCTCTGCGCCGGTAAAGCTTCCTTTCTTATAGCCAAACAATCGGGATTCCAGCAGCTCATCACTAAGGGCTGCACAGTTGATCGGGAGGAACGGGCCTTCCCGCCTTGGAGACTCCCGGTGAATATACCGGGCAAGCAGTTCTTTACCGGTTCCGCTCTCGCCGGTTATGAAGACGGTGGTATTTGCGGCAGCAGCTATCCGCTTCGCATGGGCATACACTTTACTAAGGGTGTCCGTCATGCAAAAGCGCTCCGAAAGGGCACTCCCGGCACTTTTGGTTTGAAGTTGTTCCCTGATCACTGCGCTAGCCGTAAGGGCGTCCCGCTTTATGCGGACTTCCAACAGCTCAGGCTGTTTTTGTTCCTTAGTAAATTTTTGGGGTCTAACCTGCAATAGGCGGGTGTTCAAATTCAGGGTGAGATGGGCAAGCACCCACGCGGTTTGCATAGCCGGAGTGCCAGGGGAAATGAAAAGGTCTATTTGGTCATCGGCATGCTCAAGCAACAAGGGTTCTATCCTTGATTGAATGGCTTCCAGGCTAATCACATCAAAGGGGGCGTACCATTGGGGATAAACACGGTGCTTCGGAAAGTGCTTCCTGAGGGCGTTGAGCAGGTGCATAACACGGGTGTCCTGCTTTTCTTTGGCACTGTAAAGCAAAATATGCCGGTCGTAGTCCTCATAGAAGTGCCGGTGAAAGCTCATCGTTGTACCCTCTTCGTTAACTCCTCCGCTTTTTAGGAAGTCATTGCCAGTAGCTATCCAAGAGATTAGAATTCGGACCATGCTATTCAGAAAATGAATATTGAAATCAGAAAATGAATATCCAGAAGCTTAAAATACATTAAAAACATGTAAATGGCAATTGGCACTGTTTTTTCTACTTTATCGATATAAATCAATGATACCAGATGACGCTAAAGGATATAATCAGCCGCCACGCCACTGCCGATGACCCCAATGGGCTTTTACTTCTGACGCTCCCGACCGGCTTTGGAAAAACGTACTACGCACTCCAATACATGAAGGAGCAGATTCAATTAGCGGACGGGCCCGGGCAAAACATCTGGTTTGTGACAACCCTCAAAAAGAACTTACCCGTTGACGACCTGAAGGCGCTCGTGGGGAAAGACCTCTTCGATCAGCATGTCCTGCAGGTAAAGAGCTACGTCGATCTGGTCACGGACTACATTCAAAAAAATGGTGAGCTACCAGAGCACGCGAAGGAAATCCCCCATGCCAGCGAGATGACGAAATGGGCCATACAGTATAAAGCGTGCCCAAAGGATGCATCGCCGGATTTCAAGAGGTATCTGTACGAAAAGCTGAGCGAAGCAGAACGCCAATTCCGCAATGCGCTGAAGGCTTATCTGAAGCCTAAGCTCAAGGGACAATCTGAGGCAAAGGGCCGCCTGAATGAACTTCGTTCGGACAAGAATCTAAGGTGGGTGGAAGAGCTCTATCCGATTGTTGCCGTTTTCGAAAAGCGCGTATTCTTTTCTACAGTCCGGAAGTTCTATACACAGTTGGATACCATTATCGGGCCAGCCGTACAGATCGCGACATCCGGGATTGTAGAGAACAGCGTCGTTTTTATCGATGAGTTTGATGCCAGCAAACAGCATATTCAGGACGCGATCGTAGAACACACAGAACGGTACACTCAGGATATTTTGGGGCTGTTCGTCAGGATCGCCAGAGGGGTGGATGCCCGTAGTTTGCCAACATCCCGCTTACGGCCGATGATTACGGAACAGGAATTGAATTATTTACAGGACAGGTTTGAGCGCTTAAGGGCAGAAGCGGAGGCTATCCGTTCCGGATTCCATTTTGATTATCATTTTCTGCTCCGGTCGGCAACAGCGCAGGACCGTGCCTTCCTGTTCCACGACTATCGTTATCATACTTTTGTGGGGGACAACCGGGCTTACCTGAAAGTCGAACCCAACCAGGCAGATGCCACCAATTATATTCATACGCAGCCGGAGCCTCCGGAGACCGAGCAGGAGAATCTCTTGTTTTTGCTCAACAAGCTTAAAGGCTTCATTTGGATGTTTGCCTATTTCATAGGGGATTTGTCTAGGGTATACCAAAGCGTTCATAGTAAGCGGCCCGAAACCGAGGAGCGCATGTCGTCTGGTAACGCCATCCGTACCTGCCTGGAGGTTTTTGATATTAACGACGTGCCCACCCACCGTTTTTTTGAGGATTTCATTACGCAGAGGACTTTTTCCGCAGGGCTGAGCCGGGGAGATTTAATGGATGAATCGCCCTTGGGGCAAGGCTTTCGCTACTTCGATCTGCTCAACAGTCAGGCGCATGATGCCAACACCAAGCTCCGTTTTGCGGATACCCTAACTACACCTGAGCGCTGGATGCTGGGGCTTTGTCAGCGGGCTTTAGTGATCGGCATTTCAGCTACGGCGGGATTCGATGCCCCTCTGTCCAACTATTCGCTGGCGTTTCTGCGTGCTCACCTCCAAAACCGTTTCTATGCGCTGCGGCCTGATGAAGTCACTGCATTGGAATCGGCATTTCGGGAGCGTTATGCTCAAGCCGGCCGCCATAAGATCAGCGTAGAGGCGGTAAGCTGTCCTGTGGACCGGGCGCTTGCGCTTAAGGCGCTATTGCCCGGAGCAGGTAAAGAGGTTTATAAAACACTTGCCCATCAACTGCCGGGTGATGAGGAAGCCTACGCTACAAGCCGCTATATCAAGCTGGGGATGGCTTATGCCCGGTTTATTCAGGAAGAGGATTGTCATTCTTTTCTTTGCCTGCTCAACAAGCTGCCCCGTAAAGGGCAAAACGATGACTTCACTGAAGAAGTGCTCATAAGTGTACTGACAGAGATTCGGATATGCTACCTGAAGGAGACGGAGGAAGAGGCAAAGCAGGAAGTGTCCTCAACACTTTATATTGTCGACAGCAGTGGGTTTGAGCATAACTTTGAGCGCATTTGCGAGCACTTGAAAAAGGGGCATGACGCTTTTGTCGTATCCACCTATCAAACTATGGGGGCGGGGCAAAATATTCAGTACGAGCCGCATCCCGGGCAGAAAGTCGTAGCCGTCAACGATTTGGAGTACGGAGATGGGAAAAAAGACTACGATGGTATCTACCTGGAACAACCTACCCACCTTTTATCCTATTTCAGAAGCGGGGAGGCCATCAGTGATACCGACCTGATTCATTACCTTTTTGAAGTCGCTTATCTGGAGGCCGGGGGTGCCATAAGCCAGGAACAGAAAAGCGCAAGGGTTCGCTATATCTTCGGGCGTAAGCTGAATAAGTATGCGGTACTCAACAGCGGGTCCGTCCGGGAAAGCGAATCGGTCGTTGCTCATTATTGCCGGGTGATCATTCAGGCGGTAGGGCGCTTGTCCCGTACCCGGCTAAAGCCACCGGTTACGCATTTGCTTTACGATCAGAATCTCGCACGGTACCTCAACCAATTCAGCGCGGAGGGGCATTTGCTGGTACGGGAGTTTGAAGCACTGCAAAAACACGCGCAGGTGCACCAACAGGGCCATCCGGCTGACCCGGCTGAGAAGATCCGCAATCAGAATGTCAGCACCTCTATTCAGACAGCGACTTTGCTAAGAAAGCTGGCTAGGAGGCGTATCTGGCAAGAAAGCGAGATCGCTTTTTGGGAAGGTTTGAGGACATACGTACTGAAAAACCCCACCGCTTCAAAAGAACGGATCACGGGGAATGGTTTGATACGGTTCTACATCGCTCATCCCGGGGGTGAACGGCTCAGGATGTACAACTATCAGACCCGCAGCGATTTCAAAAACGACCTTTCCATTTCCTTTAATCAGGAATCCGGAAAATCTGCCTCTGAAGATGCTGCCCGCCTTCCGGAGCTCATGAAGATCAGGACGATCCAAATGCTATTCGAGCAGAAAGGATACGCGATGGAGTTCCAACCCAATGAGCGCATGGTGTCCCCACCTACCTTCCAAAATATTTATCTGGGCGCATTGGGAGAAGTGATTGGGGCGCACCTGTTGGAAAAACACGGCATCTCCTGCCGCCCGCTCCCTCCGGAGCACTATGAGCGCTTCGATGCGGTCACAGATAATGGAATATACCTGGACTTTAAATACTGGGGTGCAGGCACACGGGTGGATGCCCGGGTACAGAAAGAGAAAATAAGGAAAAAGCTGGAAGAGGTTGGTGGCAAAGCAGCAATCATTGTCAATATCGTCTCGCCCGCTCCGGATTATCAGCCGGTAACCGGAGAGGATGGCATCATTGAAGTCCCGGGATTGTTAGACCTGAGCCGGGGAGTTGTGCTGGAAGAACACCTGCAATTTATCCACGATAAAATTATGAAGCTATGAACCACTTGTATTTCAATGCATTCAACGTCACGCCCAACTATCGGGAAATCATGAAGAATTTCACCATTCTTCGCATGCGGCGCAGAGGGGAGCACAGACTCTCCTACAGGGTCATAGGAGATTTTCTGGACGCTCTGCCAGATCCATTTCAAGGAGTCCTGCAGTCCGCTTGCTTTATGTGGGAGAATGAAGCATTCCTGCTTTTCCGCACAAATGACCTGCCGAAGAGCGGCTATTTAGGCCGGTTGAATGAAGCAGGACAAACCATTGATTGCCTGATAGACCCTGTACAGCCTCAAAATATCAAACGAAAACACAAGCTGTTTCAGCTTTTCCTCAATGCAGCCCCCAACTCCGACCGCCACCGATACCGCTACCACAACGTCACCGGGCAGCTGTTCATCACTTCTGCAGACCGTGACTTTGTCAACAAGGCTGATCAAAGCAGGATCGCAATGGAAGTTGAGGTTAAACCAGACTTTACCATACAGTTGCATACCCGGACATTCACTTCCCTCAGCCGGCATGAGGACCTCTCTCGGGACAAATATTGCAGGCCCAGTGAAAAAGAGCGGAAAAAACTATGGAGCAAGGAACAGTTTCTGTTTGACCCCGCCACCGACCGGTTCAAACGCTACAACAAAGTACTCGATGGGGACATCCCGCTAAAAGACCGCTATGTGAATCGCCGCCCGAAATGCGCAAGGCTGATAAAGGGCAAAAAGAAAAAGAACCGGATCGATTTCTTTTCCCTCAACCCAAAGAAGTACGGCACCACCAAAATCGCCCTTTTCAACGAACTCTACTTTGAGGCTTTTCTCCCTAAATTTCGCGACTACTTTGACGTGCAGCAGGTATGCAGGCCTGAAACCGCTGTGGAGTCGGTACATTTTGAAAAATCGGCTGCCGACCGTACCGATGTGCTCCGGAATGTGCCTGTAAGGTTGATCAATAACACCATTGATACAAAAGCGGAGCAACAGTTCAAAGCTGCTTTGCGGGAACACTTCGGGCTGTCTGCCCGGTCGACCCGGCATGCTGATCCCGGGGCAATCAACTTTGTCATGAACAACGACATAGAGCACTACCAACGGCATAAAGAAGATAAAGATCGCTATGAACAATTTAAAGCCACGCCGGAATGTGCCACCCAGCAATTTACCCGGCAGGAGTTTAAAGGAGCGGGAAATAGCAAAGCATTCATCGCCAAGCTCGTCACAGAGCTGCACTTGAAATACGATATTGCCCGAAGCCAAATGACCGTGTTCGACTGGGGAAGGCTTCAGGCCTCAGGTACCTGGAGCTTTGTGCTGAAGGAAGAAGAAGATCAGCAGGAACCTGTTTTCCACTTTCTATCCATCCATCCGGATGGGCAGATGAAATTCAGCAGCCTGACCAGAGACCTGTTTACGGAAGGTTTTCATTCCAAGCTGACCGCCATTTTTGACAAGCACCCCAGAGGAGGGCAGCCTATAGAAGGCGTCATTCTTGATGATGGGGGCAACCTCAATGTCATTCAGCAAACGGGCCGGCGGGCATTTCCCAACCTGGAGGGCATCCACAAAGAGATAATGGCCGGCATCGGGATCGAAGGCGTTGAGGTGCCGACAGATGACGTGAAATCGTTTACTGCGCAGTACCTGAACAATAACGGAAGTGAAAGCGCTCTGCCGGACTTGCAGCAATACCTTGCCGGTGTTCAAACAGGTCAAACCGTTGCACTGACGGATTTGAAGCGTTGCATTCGCGGTAAATCGCCGGTAAAAAGTGACTACGCCAAAGCTTTCCATCGGGCGTTTGGCTACTGGCTGAAGCACCCTTTCAAAAGCAAAGAAGCGACAGACCGCTATTCAAAAGCACTGGTCGATTTGCATACTTACGAAGAAGGCGGGGCACTGTATTACTGGGCTAATACCCAGATGAAGGAGACGAAGGGGCAGTTTCCAAACGGGAATGTGGTGCGTAAGCTAAAGCCGGTGAACAATAGCCGTTTGCTCAGTGACTTCCTGCTGGAAACCCTGGCTGTGAACTTCGTCCGCATCAACGCTCCCACGGTTTTGCCCTTTCCGTTTAAATTGCTTCGGGAATACGCGAAGATGGCTGAAAAACCAGACAGCAGTACCCTCCCTGATTTGAGCCAAATCTCTTTTGATTAGTGGCAATTGACTATATTGGGCGGCACAAAAACAGAAGCAAATGGCTGCGTCCCGTCCGTACAGACTGTCCTTTTCCGGTGCTGCCCTGCAGGTGGAGGAAAGCATCAAAATCGCACAGTTGTACGCTGATCTAAAGGATTGGGAGGCTGTACAGGCAGAGGTGGTTGGAGAAAATGCCCTGCAAAAGAATCAGCTGAAAACGACGGTGCGGTCTTTCTATGAGGTGCGCACCCGGTTGAAAGAGATGACGCCCCTGCAAATGGAACGGCTTGCTGAAGGCACCTTCACTGAGCAACAGCAGCTGTTATGGGTGGCGGCTTGTAAGGTCTACCCATTTATCGGGGCATTTGCACTCGAGGTCCTGCTCAATAAAATTCAGGCCTTCGAGTATATCGTGCACGAGTCGGACTATACGGAGTTCCTGGAAGCGCAGACGCTCAAAGAGCCCAAGCTGCAACAGGTCAGTGATTCGACCTACCAGAAACTGCGCTCCCGGCTTTACCGCATGATGGAAGAAGCCGGCATCGTTAACAACCGGGAGGAGCGGGTCATTACACCACCGGTAGTGACCACCTACGTTGCCGAGGCGCTGATTGACGAAGACCCTAAATTGTTGCGTTATTTGCTGGTCTCCGACCGGGATATCAGGCAATTGATCAACCGAATAAAGTAATGCAAAAGGAAAATATTTCGGAAAAATTTGAACACTACTCCCGGCAAATCCAGCAGGATGCCTTCCTGAAGATGGAGGCGATTGGCAATGAAATCCCCTTCTACATCGCCCCTTATCCGGCTACGCAGGAAAATGAAGTTGTCGAAGCCATTGATGCCCTGCAAAAGCGGCTGAAGACTTTGGGTATCGATACATTAGAAATTAATCTATTTGATTTATCTTTAGAAATCATTCAGCAGGAAGACGACCTGGAAGACGTTTTTGAGGAGGAAACACAAAGCACGAAAGCCGAGTTTCTCGAAATGATGCAGTCCATTCTCGATGTGGAAACGGAGATGATCCCGGCCATAGACCGGCGGATAAAAGCGAGGGCGCATCAGGTGCTTTTTATCACCGGAGTAGGGCAGGTTTTTCCTTTCATCCGGTCGCACAATGTGCTGAATAACCTGCAGCGCATAGCGAAAACAGCCCCCACTATCATGTTTTTCCCTGGGGCCTACGTCACTTCCAGAAGTGGTTCTTACTTGCGTTTGTTTGATACCCTGAAAGACGATAACTACTACCGGGCGTTCAATCTCGATAATATCAATCTGTAATCGCTCTAACCAACTCAGCAGGAAATATGACTCATTTAAAAGACATTTTCAAGCAGGACATTACCCGCCCCATTGAGGGGGTCATCAAAGCCGACGACGACGAGCACTTGCTCCGGGAAGTCCGGGAATACGTCTTCACGGATGAAGTCCGTAAAAAGCTGACGCAAAACTTCATTGACTACTACAATGACTACGCGGGTATCAATGGCGTATGGATTAGCGGTTTCTTTGGTTCCGGTAAGTCTCACCTGCTTAAGATGCTCTCCCTGCTGCTGGAAAACCGTACCCTCGACGGGCATCAGGCAGCAGATTTGCTTTGCGAAAAAGTGGATGACGCCCTATTGAAAGCCGAACTGCAGCGAGCGGCGGGCATCCCTTCCAAAAGTATCCTGTTTAACATCGACCAGAAAGCCGACATCATCAGCAAGGACCAGGAGGATGCCGTCCTGTCGGTATTCGTGAAGGTCTTCAATGAAATGCAGGGCTATTACCCGAAGCTGGGTTATGTGGCGGAGCTGGAGCGCGACCTCGACAGCGAGGGGCTTTACGAGGGCTTTAAAGCGGCTTTCCAAAGTGCGGACCGCAAAGGAAGAAGCTGGGAGCAAAGGCGCAACCGCCTGAAAATGGCCGGTGACGAGTTCGCCCAGGCGCTGGCAAAAGTGAAAGGTATCGCAAAAGAGGAAGCCGCCCGCTACATCGACCGCTACCGGGACGATTACAAGGTCTCCATTGAGTCCTTTGCTATGATGGTCAAAGACTACATCGATCAGCAGGAGCCTGGCTTTCGCCTGAACTTTTTTGTGGACGAGGTGGGGCAGTACATCGCCGACAATACCAAGCTGATGACCAACCTGCAGACCATTGCCGAGTCATTAGCCACCCATTGCAAGGGGCAGGCCTGGATATTCGTAACTTCCCAGGAGGATATTGATGCCGTGGTAGGCGCGGTTTCTGATCAGCAAAGCAATGACTTCTCCAAAATTCAGGCTCGCTTCGCTTGCCGGGTCAACCTGACGAGCGGGAATGTGGACGAGGTCATTCAGCGCCGCCTCCTTGATAAAAACGAGGAAGGGCTAAGCCGGCTGCAGCCGGTATACGAGGCCGAACAGAACAATTTCAAAACACTCTTCCACTTTAGCGAAGGCGGAACGGCCTACCGTGGCTACGAAAGTGATACCCATTTTCTGCGCACCTACCCCTTCCTGCCTTATCAGTTCTCCCTGTTTCAGGAGTGCATAAGAGGGCTTTCCGTACAGAATGCCTTTCAGGGGAAGCATCAGTCGGTAGGGGAGCGCTCCATGCTGGGCGTTTTCCAGGATGTGGTCAAAAGTATGATTGCCAATGGCATGCCGGTGCCTCAAATTGCCAGTTTCGACCGTATGTACGATGGCATTCAGGGCTCCCTGCTTGGCGAAATACAATCGGCCGTGCAAAAAGCGGAAAAGAACCTGGTGGAGGACCCTTTTCAGGTGCGGGTGCTCAAAGCGCTGTTCCTGGTCAAGTTCGTCAAGAGTTTCCGACCAACGCTTAAGCATATTGCCATCCTGCTTATCGAGGATTTTCAGGTCGACCTGCATCAGCACGAAAAGCGCGTACAGGAAGCCCTCAACCGGCTGGAATACGAAACGTACATACAGCGCAACGGAGAGGAATATGAGTACCTGACCAATATTGAGAAGGATATAGAAAACGAGATCAAGCATACGCCCATTGATACTACCGAAGTCAACGAAATGCTGGCACAGGTGCTCTACAAAGATGTGTTCCGGGATACCAAAATCCGCTATCAGGACAATCAGCAGGATTACTCGTTTGCCCGTAAGCTCGATGGCACCCTGATTGGTCGCGATGCAGAACTCAGCCTGAATATCATCAGCCCGCAGCACGAACACTTTGGGGCACCCGCCATTCTGAAGTCCCATACTATGGCGACCCGGGAACTGCTGGCCTTACTGCCGGCCGACGACCGCCTGTTGAAAGACATCCGTATGTACAAACAGGTCGACAAGTACTTCCGTCAGAATACCTCCAATCAGCTCAAAGAGGAAGTCCATCAGATTTTGCAGCGCAAGAAAGCCAGCAATGATCAGCTGTATAAAAGCCTGATCGCCCGCGCAGAACGGATGCTGGGCAAGGCTACACTAATCCTCAACGGGGAGGAATTGCCTGCCCCGCCATCTTCCAATGCCCGCAACCGGGTGACGGAAGGTTTACAGGAACTCATCAGCTACGCTTTTCCGAACCTGCGCATGCTGAAGCAGGGCTACACGGAACAGGATCTAAAAAATATTCTGCAAAGTCAGGCGGATGACCTCTTCCGGCATACCGATGAAAGCCTGAGCGAGGCGGAACGGGAGCTGCTGGATCACACCTTGTTAAGCAACCGGCAGGGAGAGCGGCTTACCATCTCTGCCCTGCTCGACAAATTCAGCAAAGCGCCCTACGGCTGGCCGGAAATGGGCACCCTTTGCCTGACCGCCCGCCTGATGGTTCGCAATAAGCTGGAACTGAAAGAGAATGGTGAATTGCTGGATCAGCAAACAGCTTTCCAGAATATGACCAACATCCGCCTGCGCCCACAGACCATCATCGAGCCATTGCCGGAAGTGGATGCCCGCAGCCTTAAAGCCCTGAAAGACCTGCACCGGGAGCTTTTCAATGAGCCCAATGAAGGGAACGACCCCAAAGATGCTGCGCTGGCTTTTCAAAAGCGGCTGCGGCAGGAAGCCACGGCGCTGACGCAGCTGCTGCGGGAGCAGGACCGCTACCCTTTTTTACAGGTACTGCAGCCTTATGCCAGGCAGCTCGATCAGCTGGCGGCGACCAACTACAATAAGTATTTTGACCAGGTTGAGGCAATTGAGGACGAGCTGATAGACTTTAAGGAAGACACGCTGGACCCCATCAAGTCTTTTATGGCCGGGCAGCAGCGCAAGATACTCGATGACATCACCCTTTTTCTGGAAAGAGGGCAGGCCAACAATCAGTACATCGATCAGGAGGAACTGCAGGCCCTAAGAATGGTAGCCGGGGAAAGCCGACCCTACGCCGGGCAAAAAATGCAACTGGCCAAGGAGCAACTGGATACATGCAAGCGCCTGCTGCGGGATACCCTCGAAGCCGAAAAGAACAAAGCCCGGGCCGTCATTCAGGAACTCCGCGAAAAGCTCTGTCAGGTCGATCATTTTGAAAGCCTTTCGGAAAGTCAGCAGTCGGAACTGTTGCGCCCCTTTGACCTGGCTATGGGGGAGATTGACCGCAGCACACACATCGCCAACCTGCGGGATTTCGTGCGGCAGTTTGAAGAACATCAGTATGCGCAATGCCTTTCCCGGTTGTATCAGATGTCTGCTCCGGCACCTGAACCACAGGCGAACCCGCAAACTGCTGCTGCTAAAACAGGGGAAGCTGCGCCAAGCGCCACCCGCCCGGTACAGCCGCCGAGGAAGTTCATTCGGGCAGCCCACATCAAGGTACGCTTCCCACAGCCTTACCTGCGCAAGCCGGAGGATGTGGAGGCCTACCTGGAACAACTGCGGGCGGCTTATTTGGAGCAGCTGGAGAAGGACCGGGATATTATGTTGTAAATTATGCTCCTGCAAGTCAAACAATTCCTAACCCTAATCGAAGCATAACCACCCATGCAAACCACCACCCTCAAAGCCTTCGCACAAGACGCCCGCCGCAAGCTGATCGAGCAAATCAGCAACCGCCTGGAGCAGGTGCTGCGTACCGATAGCCTCGAACAGCGCGAACGCAAGCAGCAAATCGAACAGCTGAAGCGGGGGCTGGAGGAAAAAGGGAAAGCCGCCCTCGTGGAGGAAGTGGCCTACACCTGGTTCAACCGGCTGGTGGCCCTGCGCTTTATGGATGCCAACGACTACACCCGCCCGCGGGTGCTCAGCCCGGCCGATGGGGAGACCCTGCCGGAAATCCTGCAGCAGGCCAAGCGGGGGCTGATCGAGGAGGACCTGCCGGTGGACCGCAAGCGGGTGCTGCAGCTGCTCAACGGGGAGCTGCCCTCGGCCGACCCGCAGAATGAAGCCTACCAACTGCTGCTCATTGCCGCCTGCAACCAATGGCATCGCGCCATGCCCTTTATGTTTCAGCGCCTGCAGGACTATACCGAGCTGCTCGTGCCCAATGACCTGCTCAGCGCCCGGAGCATTGTGCAGGATGTACGGGAGGGCATGTCGGGCACCGATGCCCAAAATGTGGAAATCATCGGCTGGCTGTACCAGTTTTATATCTCGGAAAAGAAGGATGCGGTGTTTGCCGCCAAGGGGCGGGTGGCCCCGGCTGACCTGCCGGCCGCCACGCAGCTGTTTACGCCCCGCTGGATTGTGGAGTATATGGTGCAGAATACCCTCGGCAAGCTGTGGCTGCAAAACCGCCCCAACTCCGGGCTGCGCGCCCACATGCCGTACTACATCGACTCCCCGGCGGCACAGGCGGCCGACTTTTTGCGCATCGAGAGCGTGACCGATATCCGCTTTCTGGATCAGGCCTGCGGGAGCGGGCACATCCTGCTGTATGCCTTTGAGCTGCTGACCCTTATGTACGAGGAGGAAGGCTACGGCAAAAGCGAAATCCCGCAGCTCATCCTGCAGCACAACCTGCGTGGGTTTGAGATCGATGAGCGGGCCGCACAGCTCGCAGGCTTCGCCCTGATGATGAAAGCCCGGGGCTACTATCGCCGGATTTTCCGAAAAGAGGCCCGCCCCCACATCCTGCAGTTTCAGGATTTGCCGCTTAGCACGGAGGAAACCGCCGAAGCCCTGCAAGCCTGCGGGCTGCAACCGTCAGATGCCTTGCGCACGGACTTGGAGCACCTGCAGCAGGCTACCAACCTCGGCTCCCTGATACAGCCGCAGGCGGATGCTGCGGAAATTGGACAGGCACTACAAGCAGTAGCGCAGACCCGGGCGACCAATGATGTCTTCCTGCGTACCCGATTGCAGCACCTGCACACCGCCCTGCAGCAGCTGCAGGAGCTGGGGCAGCAAGTGCACTGCGTGGTGGACAATCCGCCGTATATGGGGGGCGGGAAGATGAACCCGGCGCTCTCAAAATGGGTTAAAGAAAATTACCCAATGTCGAAGTCTGATCTGTTTTCCTGTTTTATTCAGCGAGCGACTACAGCCACATATAGCAAAGGACTTATTGGTTTAGTCACAATGGAGAGCTGGATGTTTCTGTCCAGCTTTGAACAACTACGATTATGGCTCTTAAATAACTTGAGGTTCTGCAGCCTTACCCATTTTGGGTGGCATGTAATGAGAATTGCTTTTGGAACGACAAGCTTTATTCTTCAAAACTCGAAACCAACTTCTAGAGAAGTGGGTGTTTACTCGTATCTCTCAATCGACGATTTAGATAGAGAGAAGGAAGCACCGAAAGTCTTTCCGGTGAAAAACAATGGAAGGTATAGCTTGAAAGCTCAGCAAGACTTCCAAAAAATCCCGGGCAGCCCGATTGGGTATTGGTTGAGTGATTCGTTTATCTCCGCATTTAAATCAGATTATATCTTTGAAGAACTAGGAATTCCGAGACAAGGTTTAGGGACTACAAACAACAATAGGTTTACTCGAAACTGGAATGAAGTACAATTAGGAGCAATTAGCTTTTATAGTGCTAATTCAGAAGATGCAAAAAAGAGCAGAGCAAAATGGTTTCCTTATATAAAAGGAGGAGGTTTCAGGAGGTGGTATGGAAACTATAATGATGTAGTAAACTGGCATAATGATGGAGCCCAAATAAGAGAAGCCTTGATCGGAAAAAACCCAAATATTCCTAGATCTGAAAAGCACTATTTCCGGAAAGGAATTACTTGGGGTTTAATCTCAAGTTTTGGGTTTAGTAGTAGGGCTGTCAATTATAACTGTATCTTTGATGTAGGTGGTTCAATGGCTTTTCCCGAAGAGAGATATAAAAACTACCTTGTTGCCTTTCTTAATTCTAAACTTACTATAGAATTTCTTAAAGTATTTAGCCCAACAATTAACTTTCAGGTAGGAGATTTAAAATTATTGCCTATTAGGTATTCAATAGATAATTCGCTGTCTATAGATGAGCTAACTTTAGAAAATATCGAAATCTCCAAATCCGACTGGGACGCCCACGAAACCTCCTGGGACTTTCAGCGCCATCCCCTGCTCAGCGGTGGTGCCAGGTCCCTGTCCGAAGCCTACGCCACCTATCAGGCGCATTGGCGGGAGCAGTTCGCGCAGCTGCACGCGCAGGAGGAGGCGCTCAACCGCATCTTCATTGATCTCTACGGCTTGCAGGCGGAGCTCAGCCCGGAAGTCCCCCTCGAAGACATCACCATCCTGCAGTCGGAGCTCGACCGCAAGGCGCTGAAGGCCGCTACGGTAAAGCTGTCCAAACGGCAGGACTGCCCGGTCGGCAGCGCGGCCCGGCAGCAGTTTGTGCAGGACGCCCTCGTATTCGATGATGCCGAAGTCCTCGCCCAGTTCATCAGCTACGCCGTAGGCTGCATGATGGGGCGCTACAGTCTGGATAAAGACGGGCTCATCCTCGCCAATGCGGGGGAAGGCCTGCCCGAGTACTGGAGTAAGACCGGCACGAGCCCCGACACCGCCACCTTCCTGCCCGACGAAGACGGCATCATCCCCCTGCTGGCCGAAGACTACTTCCCGGACGATGTGGCCGGGCGCTTCCGCCGCTTTCTGGAAGCCGCCTTCGGCCCCGAGCAGTTCGAAGCCAACCTGCAGTTTGTGGAAAACGCCCTCGGGCGGGACATCCGCAGCTACTTTGTGCGGGAGTTCTACAAAGACCACCTCAAGCGCTACAAGAAGCGCCCCATCTACTGGCTCTTCAGCTCTCCCGGTAAGCACTTTCAGGCCCTCGTGTACGTGCACCGCTACCGCCCGGACACGGTCAGCCGCCTGCTCAACGACTACGTGCGCGACTTCATCCGCAAGCTCGAAGCCCAGCGCATCACCCTTGTGGAGATCACCCTCAAGGCCGACGGCAGCCCCCGCGAGCAGACGCAGGCCCAAAAAGACATCGATCAGATCGACACCATACTGGAAGACGTACGGCAGTACGAGCGCGACATCCTCTACCCCCTCGCCGCCCGCAAGCTCCCCCTCGACCTGGACGACGGCGTGCTGGTGAACTACAACAAGATGGGCCGGGCCGTCCTCACCGTCACCAGCCTCAACGATGCCAAAGCCCGCAAAAAAGTGGAAGGCTTTGACTGGGTGGATTTTGACTGGGGGGTGGTGGTGTGAGACCTCCGACAGCATTGATAAAAACAACAAGCAATGGACCTAAACTGGCTGGACAACCTCTTTGACGACCTCCCGGAAGTGCCCAAACAGCGGAAGAACCTGATTGAGATATCGGGCTTTCCCCGCTGGGAAAACGTAATCAGCAACTTCCTGAGCTTCTACTTTGACAAAGAAGAAGAGCATGGCTTTTCCACGCTGTTTCTGGAAAGCCTGCTGAATGTGTATGAGCGTAAATTGGAAGCTGATGTCAATACACTGCGGGAAAAACTCAGCCGTTCGGTTTACATCGAAGATCATGGAGTCATTAAAGGGTATAGTAGAACGGCACGCCTTGCACTATTTGAAGGAAAGTTGGAAAAAGACCACTTAGCAAAAGCTGCATTGCATAATCTGCTGCAAGTATATGGATACAAGCGGAATTTAAAAGGGAATTTCAATATCTTAAAAGAAGAAATTCAAAGTGCCGAGTACACGGTAGAGCGGGAGCAAACCACAGAAAATGGCAAACGGATTGATCTCCTCATTCAGGATGCCCCCCTTGAGACAGAAGATGAGAACGACCCGCCAACCCCGCCAAGCTGGGCGATCATTATTGAGAACAAAGTCTATGCTCCCCTCTACAATGATCTGCAGGAATACTGGAATAGCGTACAGGCTGATCAGAAACTGGGGATTGTACTTTCCATCACAGGCGCTGATTTAGCCACGAAAGCCCCCCCGGATGGCTATTACGTCAGCATACTGCATAAAGAACTGGTAGATGAGGTAGTCCAAAACCTGCACGGCAGTTTTCTGGAATCAGACGACCGCCACCTGCTCTTCCTCAAGGAATACATTGCTAACATCAATTCTTTTTATATGAGCACCGATTACACACAAAGCCGCGAGGAATTATTGGAGGTTTTTAGAGCGAAGCAAGAAGCAATAAGGGAGCTTAAGCAGAAAGATTATGAGGTTTTAGATTACGTGTGCAGGTCAGTTTTTAATGCCATGAAAGAATTTGGCTACCCACCTCGTCCCTGGCGGGCAGCACGTAAGCGCAATTTTTTCTTTGATCCGAGCGAAAGTTCATTTGAAGAAAAGTACAATAAGTTAGCAGACAAGTTCCGGTTTTGGATAGATTTAGACAGAATTGTTTTTCATTCTACTTGCGTGGTTTATTTTGAGCTAGACCATCCAACTAACACAGTGCATGGAGAAGCGGTGAAAAGGACTCTAAGACATAAGAAGCTCATTGGTGTGAATGGTTCCAGAGTCAAGGAAGCCTTCGGCGGTACTCTGGGCAAATCCTACTACCATATCTATGAGATTCAATTAGATTTAGAAAAAGCGGAGGGGGCTACTTTGCAAGAGCGGTTTACAAACGCCATGAATAGAGCTTTCTTTAAGCATGAAAGTGAGTATTTCGAGGAAGCTTTAGAGGCTTTGGAATGGGCAATGAGCAGCAAGGGCTAAGAGTGAAAGGTGTCTACTCCTGATTTTTTGCGAGTAGCACACACTGAAAAAGAAGCGTTTGTGGTAGGAATTGTGAGCAGGAGGTGTTAAATTTGACCACGTTTTTAACTTTTAAGTTAAAAACCTTGAAAATAAACTTATTGATGAATACCTTTGTTAGTATAGAACAAGCGATAGCTTTTAAAAGAGTGACCTTTTACACGGTACGCTTTGAAGAAAAGGAGCAATCGATGTTCTTTAATTTCATCAATGAGCATGCAAAATCAGAAGAACTATATATTATCCGATCGTGGCTGCGCAAACTTGGCACTGAGTTGGGCGCGCAGCCTCGGTATTTCCGGCCGGAAGGCTACGGGGGTGGAGAAGCCCGTGCCCTACCGCCCCCGCCCCGCTATCTAAATGTAGATTGCCATTTACGTTTGTATTGTATGTGGATGAGCCGTTCTGCAGTATTCCTGTTCAACGGCGGTGTAAAAACTGCGGCTACAGCCCAGGATTGCCCAAATGTACGGCCACACTTTTTTCTAGCCAACAAGCTCACAAAAGCTATAAGTCAGGCACAGATGGATGGCGATATTTCGCTTGATCCGGAGACTGATTTACTCCTTTATGACCAATCATTAGAACTCGAGATATGAATACCTACAAAGATATTGCCAGCTTCTTTAACGAGCGCGGACCAGAAGACGTGGAGCGCTTCGTGGATAAGAACCTCGATATTTCACAGCAAGTCTATGCTCTTTTGGAAGAGCGGGGCTGGTCTCAGCAGGACTTTGCGAAGGAGATGGGGAAAACCAACGCAGAAATCAGCAAATGGCTGAGCGGCAGCCACAACCTGACGCTGCGCAGTATTGCCAAAATGGAGGCAGCCTTGGGTAAGGATATTATCTTGACTCCACAAAAAGCCAGGCAGCAGTACAAGCAGATCGAGTATGTGACCTTTAAGGTGCATGCTAATGCAAATCAGCTGGTGGATAAGTCGGTTCATTACAAAAATAATTCGGTGGAGGGTAAGGTGGACAAAGGCCCCGGTGCTTATCAGCAAATGATGAAAGTAGCATGAGCAAGAAAAAACCCAGAATTATTCCGGAGAAAATCCACTTGGTTAGCACTCAAATCTTTAAAGCTAATTTGGATACAGCAGATAGCTTCCTGGAGGATCCTCAGAAGCTTTCCCGTTTCAACTTTGGTATCGCTAAAGAAATGGCCTTTGATTTGGAGCGGACCATGGCGAGGTTTCGGCTGTATTTCACCCTGGAGGCACAGGACGATAATGATGAGCCACTTGGTGTGAAAGTCGAGTATGGCATAGAGTTTCATTTCAAAGTTGAGAACTTAAGTGATTTTACGAGAGAAGATGGAGACGGCGCTTTGCAGCTTGATGCTGCGATGGGTGCTACCTTGTTAGGTATTGCTTTTTCCACTGCCAGAGGCATCATCTTTGAGCGTACACGTGGCACCTTTTTCGATGGTGTGATTTTACCCGTCGTCGATCCCTTTAAAGTGCTGGAGGCAGATTAAACGTAAACTCGGTAAGATATCAAAACCCGCCTCGCCTCTTCCGGTTTCACCGGAATGCGCATGTTTGGCGGGTTTTCTGTTTTTATGGGAGCTAAAAAAGTGAATTAGGCTATTTCAGGGCATGACCTTATTGAGAGGAGGCTAATTGCTCTAGAAATGTATCTGCATCGATAATTTCTATACGCAATACGAAGTGGTTTGCGACATCGGAGAAAGCCACTTCCCAGCGTAAATGCTGACATTGAGTAGGTTTGCTGTGGCAAACCACTTAATCGTCAGTATACAGGAGGGAATTTTACTGCTTTCAATACTTTGAAGTGATTGTCGTTGGAAACTATGTATTGAACCCCCGCAGCCACCGCGCAGTCCACGAACTTATTATCGTCAGGATCTTTTGAGATTAGATTCCATCGAAAGAAGACTTCTTTCTGTTCTACATTTTCCAGTTTCAGCAATAGCTCCGCAAGATTTTGGGCAATCTCCACAGTGGTTTTCTGACCGATCACTTCAATATATTCCTGAAGGATTTCATTGCTCAGAGCGAGGCTGAATTTTGATTGAAGGAGCGCATCAAAAATAGGGCGGTATTTTGAAATTTTAGGCAAAGACATCAAGAGCACGTTGGTGTCAAGGACAACTTTCATGATCAGTTATACTTTGTCCGCATATGTTCCTTTGACCACTCTTCAATTTTTTCAGCTCCCCATCCTTCAGCTTCAAATAACTGATCAATGTCATGGGTTACTTTTTCCGCAAAGTAATCTGCCAGAAGTGCCCTAATCTCTTTTAGTTGCGTTTCACTCAAGTCGTATTTAAAGACTTCGAGCAGTTCTATTTGGAGGTTGGTCAATTTTTTTGCTGCGCTCATGGTCTTTTTTTGTTAAAAATACGCAGAAATCGGATGTTTATCAACCCTTCTTTAGCACATGGATTAGGACAAACGCATTAAAATCCGTCTCACCTCTTCCGGTTTTGCCGGAATGCGCACGTTTGGCGGTTTTTCTGTTTTTTGCTGGTCACCACCTATACCAAGAGGTTTCCGGGCTAACGGAATGTTGCTTTAGGGGCCCGTCTATTGATTTGAAAGGCTATATCGTCTGAATGCCGGCCGTTTCACAATAAAGCGTAACGTTTCAGCGTCTTTGGATACCTGGATAAAGCCTCATATAAAACAGATTTATGCACACAGCGCGGATGTTGAAGTTTAGATGGATTCTTGTATGGATCGTGCTACTCACTACTGTTTTCCAACGTGCAAATGCCCAAATCCGGTCTGAAGCTGACGTGATCAGCCGGATCGCCCGGCATTGGAATTGCCGGGAGGAAGTGTCTGTTCAGGGCGGGCGGGCAGATCTGGTCACCGCTACGCATGCCTTTGAAGTAGAGCGGGCCAGCAAATGGAAAAACAGCATTGGCCAATCTCTTTGGTACGGGCTGTAGCTCAATAAAAAGCCAGGCATCATTCTGATTATCGAAGACCGCAGCGACTACAAATATGGGATTATGCTGGGCTCAGCCCTTCAGTACGCTGGCCTTTCTGACCAAATTGATGTATATCATTATCCGGATGATTTCAACCTGTCGGGAAGTTCCGGCACATCCGGCCGTTCATCATCGAGCTACGGATCGTCCTACAAGTCTCCCTCCACTTCCACGGGTAGTTACTGGATCAGCTCAACCGGTAAGCGCCATAACAGGGGCTGCCGCTATTATCAAAACTGTAAGGGGCGGTCAGGGAGTAGCCGGGAGGGCGCAGCCTGCAAAATTTGTGGGGGGTAGCCTCCGGGAACTGCCGAACCCTTATCGATGTTGGTCTGGGTATGGAAACTTACCCTGATATTCCCAGCTTCTTTGCAGAGCAGGGCCCGGAGCCTATCGAACGCTTTGTGAGCCTGAATCTGGACCTTTCCCAACGGATTTATACCCTTCTGCAGGAGCGGAGCTGGTCGGAAAGTGATCTTGCCCGGGCATTGAGCATAACCGAAGCAGAAGTCAGCCTTCGGCTAGGCGGTACTTATGACTGGCGGCTTCGGGAGGTGGTGGAATTGGAGGTGGTGTTGGGCGGAGCTTTGATCATGATTACGGAATAAAACGTGCTGCCTAATGCTCGTTGAGCCTACTATTCCAACAGATTGTTAGAGCCTCCGAATGAATCTAACTATTGCCTGGCAGACAACATGATTTTGCAACTTTTGCAAGTTGATGAAGTCTGTGTCTCTAATGATGGGGCCATTACCCTTGCCAGATTGCTGTAGTTGGCCAACAATCCCAATGATGGATTTATCGCGGTCATACTTTAGGCGGCGACTGGAGCGGGTTTCCTGCATGACTTGGGTTTCCGTATCCGGTCTCCACCGGAGCTTTTTGCAGCGATCGGCATTATAGTGCTCATCAAGAAAGGCCTGAGCGGCATCGAAGATCGCCTCATTTTCAAGCCGCATTAATGGGAGTAGAGCATCTTCCAGCTTCCCCGTATTCTGCTCGTTCGCTGAAAAAATAAAACCACCGACTTGTAGGCCGTTAACTTCTGCGATCAGATCTTCAGGAGATAAAAGCGGAGTGGGCTCGTCCCATAATTCAGTAAGTTCCCGATTGATTATATCAAATCGGGCTTGTATACCCGCCTCATCAGCATCAAAAAAATAAATAGCGGCCGCGTTGTGTTCTTCGCCTGGAAAAAGCGCATCAGGATCGGAAATGGCGAAGCTATCCTGTAAAAAGCGAAGAATCCTTAAACGTTCGGCGCTTCTGCTGTCTCCCCCCAGGGCATATAAGAATATCAAACGTTCAGGATCTGCTTTTCTCATAACTTCAGCAGGAAGGAGCCGCTGGGTAGCTGACTGAAGGTTAACTTCTTCGAGCGAACTGTGCGTAGCTTCGTTAACCAAAAAGTTATTGATTGGAGCTGGGTATTCTCCTAGTTTTTTATTGTGGCTGACGTACCCCTCCGATTTCAGGATTTTGTAAAGAAAAGCAACGTCGTGAGGTCCTTCACAGAATGCAAATATGAATTTCATCAGACTCGGATATCTATGTTCATGTTGTCAACGAGGCGCTCCAGGCGGGTCCCTTCAAGGTATTTGGCCTTTATGTTCCCTTCTTCACCTACACGGAGTACATAGGCTGTGATCTGGTCATTTTTGAAATCGTTTTCTACAAAGGCGTCGATACACTCTTTGCTGTGAGTGGAAAGGAATATCTGTACATTGAAGCGATTCGCCAAATCTTGTAAGAACATAGTGAAGCTGACGAGTAGGTCTTTGTGTATAGCGCTTTCAAATTCGTCTATACAGAGTACACCGTTACTGCAATAAGCGGTAAGCAGGGCGATTTCGAATATTCGTTGTACCCCTTCTCCGTATTGGGTGATATCCACGCTTTGGTCATGATTTTGAGCACTGACGTAAAAGCGGCTTTCACCCGCAATTTCCACCAATTCTATATCCTGCAGCATAGGGTCCACCTTCTCCCGCAAAAACCGGAGAATATCACCGATCACTTTTTCCCGAACAGCATGTGCATGCGCCAGGCGGAGCAAGTGATAATTATGCTGATAGGGGCTTGTAAATGCGGACCGGCAGAGGGCAAATATTTCTCTGTAGTAAAGCGTACTGTCTTTTTCCTGAAACAAGTGAGCAGTGCTTTCATACGCTTCCTGCTCAACCTGAGCTTGTAAAACAATACTATTTAAGTACTGGGTTTTATCAATGTCATCGTCTGTTTCTTCCTGGCTGAGCTCCCAGTAAACGGGCCGCTCATTGAAAACGCCACTGACTTTCATGGAGCCGCCAAGGTGCCGGACGACCCACTGTGTATTGAGCCCCTGATAAAATTTGCCCCTGTAGCGGACGATGTCCAGGTAGGCCTTAATATTATTCAGTTGAGTCAGGCTGTAGACGGCTTCCAGCAAGGAGGTTTTACCTGAATTGTTAATGCCTGCTATAATGTTAACCTGATTGATCGCTTTGAGTTTCAGGTCGAATAGTCTGTTGTAGCGTTCGATGTGTAGCGCAGAAAAGTGCTTTTCAGTAAAGCGGAACAAGTAATGAGGGCGAATATCGTCACCATATCGAACCCGGCTGCCATTTTCGGGAATGAGTCGTGCGATTTTATCTCTTACTGCAGCTACAGCATCCAAGTCGGTCTGCCCCATAAATTCACTGAAATTAAAAAGTGCCTGAGCATTGCTTTGCAGATTGCTTAGGGCGTTTTTGAACTTGGACTCGGCCACAGCTTCGCTAAATGAATACCCTTGCGTTATACTGCGGCTATGCTCCATGTGGGCCACGGCCTTTTCGTCAAGTATAAAGTTGTTAAGCTCGCGTACCTGTGTGTACTTGGTGATAATGGGTTCTTTTTTGACAATATGGATGTCGTCTCCTTCTCCTTCATTGACCTCATCATAAGAAACCCATGAAAAGAACCGCTCTTCATTACCGGCATTTTGAGGCATTAGCAATTCGTCATTCCACTGCAGCCATTCCTTCATATTACGTTTAGAAATGGCTTCTTCAAAAATGGAAAACATTCCACTGCTAAACTGATCGCCATAGTCGCTGTCTTTGTATCGGTTGATGAAAGCCAGGGTGCGTCTTGCCCGGCGTAATGCCTGTTTGGTAATTCCCAGAGAACGGCAAACTTCGTCCTCCGACTTTCCATGGATTTCGATTAAATCCTGTATCAGCTGCGCCTGATTGACCGCTTTCCATTTGCGGTTGCCGTTGATATGCTTGAGCCCCATTATCACCAGGTGGGCCGCTAAGTCTTCATCTGAATTAAGGACAACTTCTACGCTGCGGAAGCTTTTTTCGGTTAGTTTACCGACATCATTGCCTTTTTTGAATTCGTTAAACAGATATTTTAATGTAGCAATCCGCCGGTTCCCTTCCAGAACTAAGTAATTGTCAGATGAGAGGGCTTTTACTTGTATTTGGTCAACCGGAATAAAGCCGTTCTCTTTCATAGAGTCGACTAAGTCCGAAATCTGTTCATAGTTTTTACCAACAAGCAAATTGTAGGTTCGTTGTTGTATTTTGGGATCTTCCACTTTATCCTCACTGACTGGCAGGTATCCAGAGCTATCCCTAAAGCGATAATTATTGGGGTCAAGTACAAACCGGTTGATATGTCTGACAATGGTATTCATGATGAACTCGCATTTACGGGAAGTTAGATAGAAGGATTTGAACTTGTCGGATATAGTTGATCGTTATGAGCCCGAACGGACTTCAACCACGCGTCCGTATCTCCAATTGATACCCAGTGCGGCGTAGCCTCCTCTATAAGCCGGTTCAGGTAGTCGGATTCGGCTTCTTCCGGAGCATCCGCCCAAACGTTTTCTCTATTGATTGTAAGCGCGGGCTCGTCGGTGGTCGTACCAAAGGAAATATCAAATCCTTCTTTTTGCGCCAGCGTATCAAAGTAAGAGAGGGCAGCGGCCTGCTTAGGCGCTAAGATGGACTTATTAAACGTTTTTTGCACTTCGGTGAGCAATGCTTGTGTGGAAATGACAAGCATCGCTGCTGTGGTAAGCTTTAGCAATACACTGCCTTCTTCGACTTCTACAAGAATGTTAGGCCTGGATTTGCCGTCGGGAGCAACTAAATCCCGGCTATACTCCAATGCCTTGATCAGTTCATCGATATCAAGATCTTGTGGCCGCAACGACTGTTTGTTGCGCTCACCGGTAATTCGGACTTGAAGAGTTCGCAGGGCTTCCATGTGCAAAAGCGGCTTGTTTTCCTAAATTAACGATAAAATAGAGAGAAAGTGTTGCTTTAAAAGGCTTTTTTCTAAAGCCCGGTTGGATGGCAAGCTAAATGATAAAAGACAAGATAGACGTATGTAGGATACTAACCTATGATTGGGAATCCTCGATTTAGCCTAAGGTTTTCCCTATTTTCCTTAGCTTAGCACGGACTACAAAACCCGTGCATGAATAGAATAGAGCATTCCCTTAAGCAGATTTTCGATGATAAGCGTATTGTCCTTTGGTATGGCGGCAAAGAAGCCGTGGAAATGGAGTCCGAGTTCAATGCAGTCGTGCTGCCTGAGGTCAATAAAATTAAGGTAGAGCACGATGAATTCCGGATCAAATACCTGGTCCTCCGAAAAGCGCCTAAGGAAAAATTCCTGCTTTTCTTTCCTTATGCCCGCCCGGAAAATGAGCACAACTGGCTCCTGGACCTTTGTCTGGCCAACCATGTCTTCACTACGGATGCCTCGGCTATGTATCTGCAGGAGCTGGGGCTGGATATAGCATTCAAGCCATTGGTGTCTAAGCATATTGCATTCTTTCATGCCAAAGACCGGCGGGCAGCGCTGCAGCGGTTGACCCGACCGGCAGAGGAAACGCCGCAACGTTATGCTCAAAAAATCATCGCTGCTACCCTGGGTACCCCTCCTGATGCAGAAGCTATGCTGCTGGAGTTATTGTCAGAGGCCGCAGAGGGGCAGGAACAGCCCGGCTTTCAGGATTTAGAGAAATACGCATTATTGCCGCCGCTTTGGGAGGCGCTGCGCCGCCGTTTCGGATATCAGCACGAGTCGCCTTCCATATTGGATGTTGCCAAAGCCCTGTTTCAGACAGAAACAAGCCCCCTGTTGGAGCGCGAAACGCCAAGGCTGAATAATGACGCCATGGTATTCATGAAGCGCTGGAAGGACAGTGCCTCCAAAAAAGAAGCTTTCGAGTGGTTCTCCCGCCGGTTTGCGGAAGAGTGGCATGTACAGGACTGGATTATGGACAGACCTGTACAAGACCTGCTCGATTACGATACCTATGAAGCCTTCGATCAGCAGATACTCCGGCAGATAAGGGACAACCTCCTTAGGGATCAACCCGACTACAAAAAAATGCTGGGGTATATCAACCGCCGCCGCTTCACCTACTGGGCGGAAACGTATGAGGCGCACTACAAGGCGCTGGAGCATGCTATTCTGTTCCTGCAGGATCAGGATAAATTAGACCTGCATTTCGATGACGCCCCGGATGCTGCACAGCGGTACAGCAAGCAGCTGTATCAAATTGATATGCGCTACCGCAACTTCATCCTGAGCTTTCAGCAGGCGGGGGAACAGGGGCTGCTCCTGGAGTTGCAGGAAAAGATTGAGCGCTTGTACACCAATCGCTTCCTGCTCAGGCTGGGTGACCGCTGGCAGGAAGCCCTGGGCAATGCGTCCTGCTTAAAAGCGCTCGGTATTCGGCAGCAGCGGCAGTTCTGGAAAGAGGCGGTACAGCCCTTTCTGGACCGGGATAACCGAATCTTCGTCATCATCTCAGATGCCCTGCGCTACGAATCAGGGGCAGAATTAACGGACCGGCTAATGCAAGTGAGCCGGTTTGAGGCTAACCTGGAGCCCATGGTAGCGGCAGCACCGACCTATACTCAATTGGGGATGGCTGCGCTATTGCCTCATGAAAAGCTGGAGCTGAAGCCGGACGGGGTGGTGTGGGCAGATGGCGTGAGCACACAGGGCACCCGCAACCGGGATAAAATACTGAAGCAGGCAGCACAAGGGAAAGCAATTGCCATTACAGCAGCAGATTTCAAGAAAGCCGCATCCCCTTCTCACACCGGACGCAAATGGGTAGCGCCCTATCAGGTTGTGTACATTTACTCCAACACCATCGATAAGGCGGGCGAACAGGAGGAAGAAAAAGTCTTCCGCCGTACCGAGGAGGAGTTTGAGCATATCATTGAGCTGCTCACTAAAATTGCGAATATCAATGGTAATAATGTCCTGATAACGGCCGATCATGGATATCTGTATCAGTACACCCCCATCGCGGAGAGCGACTTTTCCAACGTGAAGGTACAAGGGGATATCCACAAGCAAGACCGCCGCTTTGTATTAGGGCAGGCGTTATCGGCGGAGAAAGGCGTTACGCTATCGGCTGCTGCCGAGTTAGAGCTGGACGGGAATCTCGAAGTGGCCTTTTCCAACTCCGTCAACCGCATGCGGCAGTCTGGTTCCGGCAGCCGGTACGTCCACGGAGGGCTAAGTTTACAGGAGTGCCTGGTTCCTTTGATCCATTTCAAAAAGACACGGAACAAGGCAGACGAAATCAGAGGGGTGGATGTGGAACTCATCAAAACGGTGAGCCGCATTACCACCTACCAGGTTGTACTCTCCTTCTATCAAACGCAGCCTGTAGGCGGCAAGGCCCGTCCACGCACTTTAAGGATTAGTTTTGTGGCGCCTTCCGGAAAGCTGATCTCCGATGCACAGCAAGTTGTTTTCGGCAGCACGGCCACAGAAGAGCGGCTAAGAGAGCAGAAACTGACGTTCCAGTTCACCCAGGAAGCGGAGCAGTTCCAAAATCAGGAAGTTTACCTCCGGATGGAAGACGAGTCGGGCAGCCGTTACCAGGAGTACGCCTTCACCATGCTGATCGCTTTTGACAAAGACTTTGATGAATTTGACCTATGATACCTACACTAGACGAAAAGATTAACGAGCATTTTCCCGGGCGTGTGGTACGCAAAGACCTGACCGCTAAAGTCAAAGGTAATGCTGTGGTCCCGACTTACGTATTGGAATACCTGCTGGGGCAATACTGCGCTACAGACGATGAAGCCTCCATTGAAAAGGGCGTCGAAAATGTGCGCAAGATCATCAACCGGCACTATGTGCACCGGGAGGAAGCCGAGTTGGTCAAGTCCACCATCCGGGATAAGGGCAATTACCGGATAATTGACCGCATCACCGTAGCACTCAATGACCGCCGGGATGTGCACGAGGCCTCCTTTACCAATCTGGGGCTCCGCAAAGTCGTCATATCAGACGACTGGGTGCGAAAGTTCCCAAAGCTGCTCACCGGTGGCGTATGGTGCCTGATCGATATGGCTTACTTCCCCTCCGATGAGCGGGATGCTACGCCCTGGCTGATTGAAAAAGTCAAGCCAATACAGTTGTCCAATTTTGACTTTGAGCAATACAAGCAGCAAAGAGCCCGGTTTACAACGGAAGAGTGGGCTGGTTTTCTGATGCAAAGCATTGGTTTCAACCCGGAACACTTCGGGCAACGCAATAAGCTGCTGCAGCTCACCCGGCTGATCCCTTTCTGCGAGCGCAATTACAACCTCATAGAGCTGGGGCCCAAGGGAACCGGTAAGTCCCATATTTTCTCTGAGTTTTCGCCTCACGGCATGCTGATTTCCGGAGGCGAGGTCACAGCCGCTAAGCTGTTTGTCAACAACAGCACCGGCCAGATTGGCTTGGTCGGTTACTGGGATTCCGTTGCCTTCGATGAGTTTGCCGGCCCGGACAAGCGCATCCCCAAAGGGCTGGTGGATATCATGAAAAACTATATGGCCAATCAGAGCTTTAGCCGGGGCAGGGAGTCAATGGGGGCAGAAGCTTCCATGTCTTTCATCGGTAATACCAAGCGGTCAGTGGCTTACATGCTCAAGCATTCTGATTTATTCGAACAACTTCCTCCTGCCTATTACGACACGGCCTTTCTGGATCGCCTGCACAGTTATCTGCCCGGTTGGGAAGTGGAAATTATCCGGGGAGAGATGTTTACTCAGGGCTTTGGTTTTGTAGTCGATTACCTGGCGGAGGTACTGCGGTATATGCGCACACTGGACTACTCGGATGCTTACAATGCTTACTTCAAATTAGACGACACCATCACCACCCGTGACAAGGTAGCCATCCAAAAGACCTTTAGCGGACTCATGAAAGTATTGTACCCGCACCAGTCGTGTACAAAAGAAGAGGTCAAAGAGCTGTTGGAATTTGCCATCGAGAGCCGACGCCGCGTCAAGTTGCAGCTCATGAAGATGGACGAGACCTTCCGGGAGCGGGAGGTGCGGTTTGCGTATAAGGACCTGGAGACGGGCAAGCGGGTGGAAGTATTCACCTTGGAAGAGCTTCAGTATAATTTAGTGCGCCAGATGTCCGAAGAGGAAGAAGAAACCACCACGGCTGAAGACCAGGCTGCTCCAGGCAAGGCACCCTCAGCCCCTGAGCCCGAGGAGCAGCACATCGTGATCAAGGAAAACCAGAAAGGCATCAGTTATCAGCGGCTCTTTGCACCCTATCTCAAAGGCGCCACCGAAATACACCTGATCGACCCTTACCTCCGGAAATTCCACCAGGTCAAAAACCTGATGGAGTTTTGCGAAATGCTATACCGGATCAAGCCGGTCGGTGATGAAATCCGGCTAAAGGTATTCACCAACGCCGAGTCAGGGGAGAAACAGGAAGCGGACAGCCTCCTCATACAAGTCCAGACTCATCTTCAGGGTACCGGTATCGATATGGACTACGAGATCGAACCACAAGGCACCCAACACGCCCGCTCTATAGAAACAGACACCGGTTGGAAAATCCTGCTTGACCGCGGGCTGGACATCTTCCAGCGCTACGACTACAAGGACGCTTTCAACCTGGCGAATGCACTGCAGGAGGAGCGGATGTGTAAGGGGTTTGAGGTGACTTATGTGCGGGTATAGGATTTAAGTGTAGAAATTAGGTCGTTACGCTTAACCCTTATGTGTTAGAGATAATACTTAAAAAAAACATGTATTTTGGCTATAAAACAGCACAAAGAGTCTTTTAAAAAAGTAACCCATTATTACGGCGTAGGCCAAAAAGGAGGCACTGCAAAAATAGAGCGAACAGATCAGGGCTATCCGCCAACAATTCTCAATTTGGCCGTTTAACCAGTAAAAATGGGGCCTACGAGATCACAAAAGACAAAATCTGATGCCTTTTTTAGTTCGATTTTACCCAAAATGAGGTCGGGTGTGAACCAAAATATCTCAGGTGTTTATGCTTTTGGGGCTCTAGCCTGGCACCGGCCTAGCGCTGCGAAGGGGCGGCAGGCCTGATAAGGCCGAGCGGATAGCGAGCCCCGTAGCATAGCGGCACCTGCCGTGAGGCAGGGGCAGGCCCCCTCCCCCCCCAAAAAAAAAACGACAATCTGGTTTGCGCCCATGAGGTCTAACCTTAATATCACTTCTTATTTTGACCAAATCCCGTCACTAGAAAAAGAGTTCTTCTTGGTTTAACCCCAACAAAAACGGGCTTTTCAGCCAAATTGAGAATTGCTGCGTTAAAAACCACTTTGACAACTACAAAAAATACATCCTTCCTGCCCTCGACCGCGGCTGGATAGAGATGACCGTGCCGGACAAGCCGCGCAGCCGGAATCAGAAGTACCGGGTGACGGAGGTGGGGCGTGCGGTGCTGAAAAAGTAAAACCTACCCATCCTTTCGGTTGAAAGGCGAGGAGAATACCTGAACGGCTTACCTTTTCTCTTCCGGGCGGTGGATGATTACTGTGAACTGTTCGGCTTCTACATCATTAATGAAGTCAATGTGCGGATGAGCTTGCAGGGCACGCAGAATTCCGCTGCCGGCACCGCGGTAATTGAGCAAAGATGGGGCAAAGGAATCCAGTATGTTGTTTCGTTTTTTTCGGATACCTCGTTTGATCTGCTCGGTCGTCAGGTTATTGGGCAGCTTGCCAGGGCTTTTGATTTCTATCCGGTTTTCAAACAGAAAAAGCTTGATGGTGTCTTTGATGAAGTAATCCCGGTGGATAAGGGCGTTGACTAACAATTCTTCTAAGACCACACTTGGTACTTCGGGTATGCCCAGGCTGTTGAAGGATTGCCCTGCTTGTACTTTTCTGAGCGCAGCATATATAAAGGAGTAGGCTTGCTGATACTGTTCAGCAATATTCCCTTTGAAGTTGTCACTTGATCGGTATTCGTGTTCATGGAGTTCGTTGCCCCAGAACCAAATAGCGGTGATGAAGAATCCGGTGAGTGTTTTGTCTGGTTTATCGGTAAAGAGTAATGCTGCCGCCAGATTGGGTTTACCACCTTTGCCCAGGCGGAGATTTTCAAATATTCGGTCCCGGTCTTCCCATTCACACGTTTCTTGGTAGGTGGTTTCGTAAAAACGTTTGAATTTATCCCAATTGAGGTCTTCATAAGTGCAGTGATGCAAGATTTGTTCCTCAGCATATAGATTCCCACTACCTTGAAGCAGCCGGGATAATTCTTCATTACTGGTCACCTTACGCTTGTCGGCCCCATTCTTCACAAAGATTAATCCGCTATTATCTTTATAGGGTTTGTCAACTCCTTCTGGCACACGAACAACAATAACCTGTTTATCTTTAACCGCTACAGTTTCCGTCTCGATGATAATTGGGCTTTTCACATGCTCGTTTGCAGCAGTTGTCAGTAGATTGTTGATACGTTGAATATCCTGAAAGCTGAGCCCCGTTGCTTCCCCGGTTTTATCATTAATACCAATCAGGATTTGCCCGCCTTTGCTGTTAGAAAAGGCGACCATCTCTTGAGCAATGCTTACTGCATTTGTTACATTTTCTTTGAATTGAATAAGGCTGGTCTCGCCTCCTCTTACTAAACTCAGTAGTTCCTCCGCACTCATGCCATTATTTTTAGCATTCCAAATTTAGCACTCTTTTGGTAGAATTGATAGTCAGGCTTGCATAACAACGCTCGAGGGATTCCTTTTACCCCTTCTGCATCAGGCAGGTGATACCGGACAAGCCGCGCAGCCGGAATCAGAAGTACCGGTTGACGGAGTTGGGGCAGATGGTGCTGGAGCGCATTACTAGCAAACGCTAAAAGGGGGGTATCCTTGAAAATCCGGACCTCGGCTTCGAATTTTCAAGCATAATAGGCGTTTGCTGGTGTGAGCAAGACGTGAACTTCCCCCAAATGGGTGCCGTTTGTGTCATAGTATGTCTTTTTATGCCATGCTACGCCATGATTTCTACTATTTGTGCCTATCGCTGAAATAGGTGCAAATTCTCAAATGATAGGTACAAATAGGGTACAAAAGAGGTCGAAAAGCAGGCATAGGAGGGTAATGTCAGGCAAATGAAGATATTTGCATGAATCGTTGAAAAAGCATGACTTGAATGCTAATTAGTGGTGGTGAGTGGGCGTTGATTTTCGGGTTTTACTTCCCGATACAAAACCTCGAAAAGATATTCCCCAGCAGGTCATCCGTCGATATTTCTCCGGTGATCTCCCCCAGGTGGTGCAAGGCCGCCCGGATGTCCATCGCTACAAAATCGGAGGTGATGCCAGCAGACAGCCCTTCCAGCACCCGGGCGAGGCTCTCATAGGCTTTTTGCAGGGCCTCGTAGTGGCGGGCATTGGCCACTATGGTGCTCTCCAAGTTGACCTTCTTAGTAAGCACCGCATCGTGCAGGCTATCCTTGAGGTAGTCGACGTTCATTTTGTTGAGGGCCGAAACGGGCACCCAATGATAGTGGGCAGGGCTGTCCTTGGGGAAGTAATGCTCCTGCTTGGTATACGGGTTGAGGTCCATTTTATTGGCTGCCACCAAGACGTGGATGTTCTCGTGCACCAGCTTTTCCAAGTCGGCGCGGACCTCCTCCGGCTGCGTGGCCGCCACATCGAACACATAGACGAGCAGGGCGCTCGACTGCACCTTCTGCAAGGTCTTTTCCACCCCTATGGCCTCTATGGCATCCGTAGCGTCGCGGATGCCGGCCGTATCGATGATGCGGAACTGCACGCCCTTGATGTTGAGCACTTCCTCAATGGTGTCTCGGGTAGTGCCAGCGATCTCGCTGACGATGGCCCGCTCCTCGTTGAGCAGCGCATTGAGCAGGGTAGACTTGCCGGCGTTGGGCCGGCCCGCGATGACCGTGCTCACGCCGTTTTTCAATACATTGCCGAGCTGAAAGGAGTCGAGCAGGGCTTTGATGATGCGCTGAATGCGGTGCACCAGGGCTTCCAACTTGCTGCGGTCGGCAAACTCCACGTCCTCTTCCGAAAAGTCCAGCTCCAGCTCAATGAGGCTGGCAAAGTCGATCAGCTCCTGCCGCAGTTTCTTGATCTCGTCCGAAAAGCCGCCCCGCATCTGCTGCATGGCGATGGCGTGCGAGGCGCGGGAGGAAGAGGCGATCAGGTCGGCCACAGCCTCGGCCTGGCTCAGGTCCATCCGGCCATTGAGGAACGCACGCAGGGTATACTCGCCCGGGTTGGCCAGGCGTGCCCCCAAGCGTACAAAGAGCTGTATGGCTTCCTGCAGGATGTAGTCAGAGCCATGGCAGGACACCTCCACAACGTGCTCGCCGGTATAAGATCTGGGCCCGACGAACAGGGTAGCGACCACCTCGTCCAGTATGCGCCCCTGCTCGTTGCGCAGGCTGCCGAAGTGCACCGTATGGCTGGGCTGTGCACTAAGCGATTTGCCATAGAATGCCCGGTCGGCAATGGCTATAGCCTCAGGCCCGCTCAGCCGTATGACCCCAATGGCCCCGGCCCCCGGAGGGGTAGCGAGGGCTACAATCGTATCGTTCAAGTGGTGGCTCATGCATCGTACTTTTTCTGGCGGTATCAGGCTGGGTGGGCCCGCCCGCGCTTCCTGCCTTGCAAAGGTAAACAAGCTGTGCTGCATTTACAGGCCGGCCTGCCTTTTTTGGGGCCTACCCACGCCTCACGGCGCGGGTCGCTACGATCCGGGGCTCGCTGCCCGCTCGGCCCTATCGGGCTTGCCACCCCTCCTCATCGCTAGTCCGGCGGCCCGGTGCAAGCGGGCCAGGGTTGAAGCACCAAGCCCATAGTCTGGCAGCTTAGGGGCCCCTCCGCGCAGGCGCGCAGGGCGCAATCCGTGCCCGGTGGGCTATACGCGCAGGCACAAAGCCAGTTAGTGGATTGAGCCGTAAATTTTTGACCATTAAAGGCCACGCACCAGAAAAGGCTTAATCGTGGAAATACCATCAAACAATTCGGGCTAGCCGCACTAGTGGCCTGTCAAGTGTTAATTTATAGGTTGAGTGGGAGCGAATTTTGAGGCTAATCAAGGCGGATGTTCCCGCGCATAGCAGCGCTACGTAAGGGGTTGTCCAACGAAGAGTAGCCTCAAAAGTCGCCGCAGGCAACCCCTAGTTTTAGCCTTGACAGACCACTAGCCCGCTTGCAGCCACTGTTGCACCCGGTCAAAAGCTTCGGTCATTTCCGGGCAGCAGGCTTTGACGAAGGCTTCGTCCAAGTTGCGGCCCCGGTAGCCCTCCCGGGCGGCCTCGAGCGCCCTGGCCCCGTCAAAATCTACATAAGACAGCCGTGCGGTCAGCTCTTCGCTGGGCCGGCCGAAGTCGTAGCTCGGCAGCAAGGCCACGCCGGTCTCCTCCAGCAGCCGTTCGCAGAGCTGGCCGCTGTTGGTGACGCCCCGCTGTTTGAGCACCCCTTCGTAAAAGGCGAAGTTGGGGAAGAGGTAGAAACCGCCCTGGGGCTTGGGGGCAAATACCCGCATAGCCGTGAGCCGGTTGTGGAAGTGCCGGCCTACTGCCCGCAGGATGCGCTGTGCGTCCCCAAGGTACTGCTCTATGTCTGGGTGCGGCTTGAAAGCCTCCACGGCCGCATATTGGATGGGAGCGCTGGTAGAGGTGAAGGTCTCGCTCGCCACAATGGCCATAGCGTCGAGCAGCCACCGCAGCTCTTCCGGGAAGACGAACATGCCCAGCCGCCAGCCGCCAGCCCCGCACCATTTGGAGAGGCCGCTGCTGATGATGGTGCCCTCGGGGTAATAGCGGGCAATGCTCACGTGCTGGCCGGAGTGGTGCAGCTCGCCATAAATTTCGTCGGACAAGAGGATGACCTTGTACCTGCGGGCCACCTCGGCCAGCTTTTTGAGCCGCTCGGTGGTGTAGGTCGCCCCGGTAGGGTTGGCAGGGTAGTTGAGGATGACGATGCGGGGCCGCTCGGGGTCTTGCGCGCAGAGCTGCTCCAGCTCTTCGGGCGTAAGCCGCCAATCGTTCTCCTGATGGGTCTTCACCCAGTTGACCCGCCGGCCCAGTATGATGGCCTGGGGCGAGTAGGAGACCCAGCTCGGGGTAGGGATGACAAGGTCGCCGTAGTAGGCGAGCTGAAGGATGAACAGCAGCTCCTTGGAGCCGGGCCCGATCAGCACATCCTCCGCTGTGCGGGTGATGCCTTGCCGGCGCTGGTAAAACCCAGCAATAGCTTCCCGTAGGGCTTGCAGCCCTTTCACCGGCAGGTAGTCTTTCTCGTGGGCGTGCTGCCTGAGGCGCTCTACCACAGGCTCCGGCACAGGGAAGGGCGATTGCCCAAAGCCGAGCCGGTAGACTTGGCGGCCCTGTGCGCTGAGCGCTGCCGATTGTTCGTTGATGGCCAGGGTCGCTGATTTCTTCAGCCCCCGGATATTCAGGTTGAGGTCGATGCGTACGTTCTGCCGTTTTGCCATCTTGAATGGGTGTTGTGGAGCTTGGGCTCCTGCTTAGAGATGTTGGGACTTTGGTAATCGGCCTGTCCCGCTAAGCTAGCGGGACACTTTTTCGCTTATACTTCGCCCCGGAAATCTTTCCCGCTTTTGTGCATAAAAAGCGGGGCTTGGCTAAACTCCGGTTTTCGGCTAGAAGGCCAAAATCCCAACACGCTCTCTTAGGGATTGGGCGGGGATTCGTCATCAAAGTAAAAAAATTAGGGGGCTTGTGCTAACTTTTTGGCAGCAGATGGCGGGGCTTTGCAGCCTGGGCCTGCTCCTTCCTGCCCAACTTTTTTTAAAAAAATACGCGGCTGCTGTGATTTTTCCTTCCGCCATAGCGAATATAAGAGCGAGACAACTTCCAATCATGGCTGGACAAAAGCAGAATCGTATGCCGGGCGCTCGGGAAGTCTTAGAGCAGTACGGCAGCATCATTTTCCGGGTAGCACGTTCCTACGCGCACTCCGCAGCAGATGCGGATGACCTGGCACAGGACATCAGCATTCAGGTGTGGCGCTCCCTGAGCAACTATGACCCCTCCCGCAAGCTGAGCACTTGGGTCTACCGGGTCGCCCTCAACGTCGCCCTTTCGCATCAGCGCAAGGAAGTACGCCGCAAGCAGCAGGCTGCCGGGCTCAATGACGGCTGGCCGCCAAAGCCAGACCCCGCAAGCCCTCTGCAGGCCGAGCGCGTACAACAGCTTCAGGACTGGATAAGGCGCCTGCCCCCTTTAGACCGTGCCCTTATGCTGCTGCACCTCGACGCCTTCAGCCATCAGGAAATTGCGGCTGCCCTGGGCATCAGTGCGAGCAATGCCGGCACCAAAATCAGCCGGCTGAAGGCCCGGATGGCCAAAGATTTATCACCTGCAAAATAACAACGGTATGACTTTCGAAGAATGGCAAAAAGATTGGGCCGCTTATCAGCGCCGCCTCGACCATAACCAACACATCAATGAGACTATCCTGGATAAGCTGCAGCGGCAGGAAGCCCGGTACCCGCTCAGGCGGCTTTGGGCCCTGAGGTGGCTAGAAGTGAAAATCTGGCTGCTGCTCCTGGCCGGGCTGTGGTACTGTACTGCTGCTTTTCAAGCTTGGAGCGCGCCTCAGCTCTCGGCCATAGTGCTCGCACTCTTCGCTACGGCGGGCATCATCGGCAGCACCGGGCAGCTGATCCTGCTGGCCCGCCTCGATTACAAAAAGCCTATCCTGGAATTGCAGGCAGACATCCGGCAGCTGCGGGCGCATCAGCTCCTCTTCTCCCGTTTGCTGATCAGCAGTGTGCCATTCTACATGGCGCATATCTTCTTTTGGTTCCGCTTGCTGCTGGGCATCGATTTGTACCAAGTGGCAGACCCCTTATGGCTCAATGCCCAAATTGGCTTTAGTGCCCTGCTCCTCCCGGCTACGGCATGGCTCGTCCGAGAGTTGGGCAAAACCAATCCCCGTTTTGCGTGGGTGGGCCAGCTGCGGGCACACTTGCTCGGTAAAGAAGCCCGGCAAGCCTTGAGCGAACTGGAGGACATCCGCCGTTTCTCCAACTGACCGCAGCATGCCCAAAGCATGGCTGTGCTGCCCAGCAAAGAGACCGTAAAGCCCTTGGTGGCGAGGGTGCCGGCCATGCTGGCTTCCCGGGCAGCCACACCGCGCTGTGCCCCGCTGTGATCCAATAAGCACAGCGCGCACCGGCCTGGGCGAGGGTCAAGCCCGGTTGTTCAGCCCCATGTGCAGGCGGTAAAAAAAAGAACTATTGCCGCGCCAGTGATGCGCAGCCCCTTGGCCCGCAGGGCTGAGCAGGCTTGCGAAGGGCGGAGCGTAACGCCCGGCCGGCATTGCGCTTGCCGGGCGGCCGGGGGCGCCCTGATGCAGTGAAAAAGGAAAGCCCTCCTGAGCGGAAGGCCTTCCGGGCTGCTTTAGTTCATAGCCGGGCTTTTGAGCAGGTTGGCCGCCGGCTTGGCAGTTGCTTTTGCGGGCCGGATGAGGGGGTATTCGTCTTCAAAGAAAAAGCGCTTTGCGCCGAATGCGGGCTGCAGTTCGTCGAGCCAGATGGCTTTGGGGTCGTATTTGGCGAAGAAGGGGCGGGCGACCCAGTCGGGGTTGCGCCCTTGGAGGAATTGGAGGGTGAAGACTTTTTCGCCCTGTACCTCGCTTACGCCTACGATGTGCACTTTGCCAGGCCCGGCGGACATAGAGGGGCCGCGCACGGTGCGGGCTATGCCGCTGACTTGCTGGTAGGCATTGCGGAAGATGTGCCAGGCGCGCTCCAGTGGCACGGCGAAGTAGTCTTGTGCCCCGGTATCGCGTGCGACGAAGAAGTAGTAGGGGATGCAGCCGAGCGCTACCTGTTGTTGCCACATGCTGGCCCAGGCGGCAGCAGAGTCGTTGATCTTGCGCATCACAGGCGATTGGGTGCGGATGATGGCGCCAGTATTGAGCACCCGCCCGATGGCGGTTTTCACGGCTTCGGTCTGCAGCTCTGCGGGGCTGTTGAAGTGGGCCATGAAGGCAATGTGTATGCCGGCCTTGCGGGCGTTCTCGAAAGTGCGCAGCAAGCTGTCGGCGTCGTCGTCTTGAGTGAACCGTTGCGGCCAATAGCCGAGGGCTTTGGTGCCGAAGCGTATGGTGCGCAGGTTGGGGAGCTTGGCGTCTATCAGGGCCTGTACGTAGGCATCGATGATTTTCGTCTTCATGATCAGGGGGTCGCCCCCGGTGAAGAGGATGTCCGTCACTTTGGGGTGTGCACGGAGGTATTTGATGACGAGCTCGGTGTCGCGCATGGCAAATTTGAGCTCGTTCATGCCTACAAACTGCGGCCAGCGGAAGCAAAAGGTGCAGTAGGCGTGGCAGGTCTGCCCCTGACTGGGGAAGAAGAGCATGGTCTCCCGGTATTTGTGCTGCACGCCGGTGAGCTCGGTGCCCTCTACCTGAGGTACATTTTGGGAGCGCTGCCCGGCCGGGTGGGGGTTGAGCTCCATCCGGATTTTGTTGGCGATGAGCTTGAGCTCGGGCTTGCGCGCGCCAGACCGGATGGCTTTGGCCATCTCTTCGTAATGGGCCGGCTGCAGCATATCCTTCTGCGGGAAAGTGAGGATGTAGATGGGGTCGTCCTGGTAGCTGCTCCAGTCGATGAGCTGCTCTACGACGTAGTTGTTGGCTTTGAAGGGCAATACGTTGCCGACCACTTCAATATCGAAGCGCTCTTCTTCGGTGAGGTGGCGCTGTATTTGCGGGATATCACGGAAATTGCGTAAGGTATAAGATTGGTACTTGGACATACTCCGGTATTTTTATTAGACCTGATGCATCAAGTCTATTGGTTGAGGAAAAAACAGGATGGCATCTGGCGCAATGGCTCCGGAGGTATGTAGCGGAATTTTTGGCCGCCCCAGGTGCAGGGGCAGCAGCGGGGGTATACAAAGGGGGAAAGCAAGTGCTTCATACGCTTCTGGTTTTGTGCGGTGAGAGAATGCCCCTAGCGGGGGGAACGCCCGGCTGGCCCGTGCCCCTTGCCGGATGGGGGCACAGCAGTGCGGATGCAGGGCAACACGCTCTAAGGCTGTTTTTTGCTTGCTTGTGTCGGCGCGCCTGCGCTGGCAGGCGCCCGCCGGGAGTTTTTTGCTAACTGTAGCGCAGGAGCCGGATGGCGGGCGGGGTGCGCGCAGCCCGGGGGCTGCTGTAGCAGTGCTGCAGATGTTATGGGTTGCAGCGCGATGAGCGGCTACGGCTTGTCTAGTTCAATTGCCCGCAGGATGGCACAGGGCCAGGCTCCTTTTGTGCACCCCTAAATTAGGGAAAAATAATAATTCATCCTAATTGTATTTTTATCGCCCAAGCGATATAAAATTGGGGCGCCGCTGGGATGGAGAGGAGGGTGGTAAGCTGTGGCGGTGGGGCAGGGCAAAAGAGCAAGGGCGGCTCTTGGAGGGAGAGGCTTCGGGGGAAATAAAATTGGGGCCTGCCAGCTAGCCGGCAGGCCCCAATTTAAGGCATGGGGGAGATCGGGCCGAGCAGGCGCTTAATCCTCCTCTTCGTCTTCGTCGTTGCGGATATGGCTCTCGTCAATTTCCCCGTCCTCATCTTCGGGCAGGTCTTCGAGGCTGATCATATCTTTATCGAGGTCATCAATATCATCATCGTAGAGGTCGTCCATTTTGAAGTCTTCGTCCTCGTCTTCATCGAGATCGACAGGGCGTGCAGGCTTAGGCGTGGCCGACTTCCGGATCACCCGGGTAATGACTTTGTTCTTGGCCGGCTTAGGAGGCGCTTTAGGCTTAGGGGCATCCTCATCCTCATCTTCGTCCTCAGCCGGTTTGGGCGGTGCGGGGCGCTGAGAGGTCTGGGGCTGCACTTTGGCAGCCAAGCTTTTGGTAGTGGTGGGCACGGCAAGCAGGCGTTTCTTGTCGATCAGTTCGCCGGTGACGGTGCAGATGCCATAGACCTTGTTGCGGATCCGGATGAGCGCGTTTTCAAGGTCCTGTATGTAACGGCGCTGCCGGATAGCCATGTTGTTGAGCATTTCCACATCGTTGTTGGTGCTGCTGTCGTCCATCCAATCGCCACCGTGCTCGTCCCCGGAGTTTTCAGCAATCTCTAGGATCTGCTCCTGCAGGGAGGCGAGCTGTTCTTTGGCCTTGCCAAGTTTGTTTTCAATAAGCGTTTTGAACTCGTCGAGCTCAGCGTCCGAGTATCTAACCACCGTGTTTGACATATTTCAAAAGGTTTAAAACAACAGAAAACAATATGCCTGAAAATTAGGCGGAGGTGGGGCTCGCCCACCGCTAGGCCCGTTTGCCGGGCGGTTGGTTGATGAAATTGGGGGGTTAGACTGCCGGCCAGCGAAAAGGTAACGCTCGCCTAAAGCGTTCTGGCCAGCTATATTGCCCCCATTTGCGGGTGTAATCTGAAACTTTATTTCCGGATAATCAAGCCTGAAAGGGTTATTTTAGGGCAAGGGCGCTGCTTATCCTTAGTTCTGCCCCTAGCCCGGGCCAATCTTAATGAAGGGGTAACACGGCTCTTGCCTGCTCTTGCAGGGGCAGTGGTACCTTTGCCAAAATGCAAGGAGAGATGCAAGAAGAAGGCTATATCAAGTTCCAATCGCACTGGGAGGTAGGCGAGGCGCTGCCTGCGGCGGCTATCGCACAGCTGAACGCTTGCCGGGCTGTGCTGTATCAGCAGGGGCTGATCGGCGCTTACGCCGATGGCATAGGCTATGGGAATGTGAGCGAGCGCCTGCCCGATGGGCAGTTCCTCATCACCGGTTCGGCCACCGGGAGGCTGCCGGTGCTTGATGGGCGGCACTTTTCCCGGGTCACGGCTGTAGCAGAGGAGGCCAACGCCCTGTGGTGTGTAGGCCCCGTAGCCGCGTCTTCAGAGTCGATGAGCCACGCTGCCGTTTATGCCTGCTGCCCAGAAGCCCGGATGGTCGTGCACGTGCACAGCTTAGCGCTCTGGGAACGCCTGTTGCGCCAAGTGCCGGCCACCCCGGCAACTGCTGCCTACGGCACCCCCGAAATGGCAGCGGCCATCCGCGAGCTCTTCCGTACTACCGCCGTAGCCCGCCTTCGGATTTTTGCGATGGAGGGCCACCGCGAAGGCCTTTTTACCTTTGGGGAGGACATGGCGAGTGCCCTAGCCCCTTTGGAGGCAGCCCTGGGGCACCGGTTTTGAACCTGCCGGGGGCGGTAAGCTGTAGGGCCTTGAGCAGGCACAAAAATAAGCTTTGCCGGGCCTGTTGACTCCGACAGGGCGAGGCCGTATATTTGCGGGCTTTTTCCAAAACCTCTTAAACGCTTCGGGCGCTATGATCCACATCAAAGACCTGGTTTCGGTATCCCTGGTCCTTTTCTCCGTGATCGACATCATCGGTTCCATCCCCATCATCATCGATATGAAGAAGAAGGGGGTTAAGATAGAGTCGGCCAAGGCTTCAATTATCGCCATGCTGCTCATGCTCCTATTCCTGCTCACCGGCAAGCCCCTGCTCGGGCTATTTGGGGTAGACGTGGCGTCCTTTGCAGTAGCCGGGGCGATCATCCTGTTCCTGCTCGGGCTGGAGATGGTCTTGGGCATCACCTTGTTCCGGGACGACCACCTGGAGGAGAAAACCGGCACCATCGTCCCTTTAGCTTTCCCGCTGCTGGCCGGCGCTGGCACCATGACAACGATTATCACCCTGAAGGCGAAATACGCACCTTGGGACATTGGGCTGGGCATTGTGCTCAATATCCTTATCATTTACCTGGTACTGCGCAGCAGCGACTGGATCAGCAAAAAGCTGGGCGAGAGCGGGGCCAACGTCCTCCGCAAAGTATTCGGCATCATCCTGCTGGCCATTGCCATCAAAATTTTCAAAGAGAACCTGCTGGCCGGGGGGCTACATTAGAAGCGCCCAAACCAAGATAGCCGTTGGTGAGGGGGCCTGCCCCTGCCTGGCGGCAGGTGCCGCTATGCTGCGGGGCTCGCTCTTCGCTCGGCCCTATCGGGCTTGCACCCCTCCGCAGCGCTAGGCCGGTGTGCAGCAGAAAGCCAAGCGCTGGCGATATTTTGGCTTAGGCCGCTATCCTCCGGCACGGCAAGCGCTGCCTGCCGGCAGCAACCTTCTGTGGCGCTGGGCCGTTAACGATAGATATGCAAAGACTCGATAGATCCATATATGACTACTGCGAGGCCTGGTCTGAGCCTCAGGGCAGCCTCCTTTATGAGCTGGAGCGCGAAACCCACCTGAAGACGTTGGCGCCTCAGATGATGTCTGGCGCCCTGCAAGGGCAGCTCCTGGCCATGCTGAGCCGGCTTGTCCAGCCGGAGCGGGCGCTAGAGATTGGCACATTTACCGGCTACGCGGCCATCTGCCTGGCACAGGGGCTCGCCCCCGGCGGCAAGCTGCTGACGGTGGAGGCCAACCCAGAGCTGGAGCACCTCATCCGGAAATACCTGCGCAAAGCAGCGCTCGAGGACAAAGTAGAGCTGCACATTGGGGATGCCCTTGAGCTCATCCCCGAGCTGCCAGGCAGCTTCGACTTGGTCTTCATTGATGCCGGCAAGCAGTACTACCGCGCTTATTACGACCTCATCATTGACCGGGTGCGCCCCGGCGGGCTTATTTTGGCCGACAACGTGCTCTGGAGCGGGAAAGTGGCCGACGAAGCACTGCGGGAGAAAGATGCCGACACCCGCCTGCTTCACGAGTTCAATGCCTATCTTCATGCCGACAGCCGGGTGGAAAGCCTGCTGCTGCCCATCCGCGACGGGCTTCTGGCCGCCCGCAAAGCATAACCCACAAAACCTTGTACCACTATGGCTTTCGATTTGCAGTCCCCCTTCACGCCCACTGGCGATCAGCCAAAGGCTATTGAGCAGCTGGTGCAAGGGATAGCGCAGGGCGAAAAAGCGCAGGTGCTCCTGGGGGTGACAGGCTCCGGCAAGACGTTCACCATGGCCAATGTCATCGCCCGCCTCAACCGGCCTACGCTCATCCTGACCCACAACAAGACCCTGACCGCTCAGCTGTATGGGGAGTTCCGGGACTTCTTCCCGGACAATGCCGTGGAGTACTTTGTCTCCTATTATGATTACTACCAGCCAGAAGCCTACATATCGAGCACCGATACCTTTATAGAAAAGGACCTCTCTATCAATGAAGAGGTGGACAAGCTCCGGCTGAGGGCCACTTCCTCCCTGCTCTCTGGGCGGCGCGATATCATCATCGTGGCTTCCGTCTCTTGCATCTATGGCATGGGCAACCCGGAAGATTACAAAAGCAGCATCATCCGCATCAAAGTGGGGCAGGTCATTTCCCGCAACAGCTTTTTGTACAAGCTGGTAGAGAGCCTGTACTCCCGTACAGAGACCGACTTCCGGCGCGCTACCTTCCGCGTAAGGGGGGATACTGTAGACATCAACCTGCCGTATGTCGATTACAGCTACCGAGTGACTTTTTTCGGGGACGAGATCGAGTCCATCGATCAGATAGAGACCGAAACGGGCAAGCGCATTACGGGCATGGACACAGCCGCTATCTTCCCCGCCAACCTCTACATCGCCCCTAAAGACCGGATGAACCAAATCATCCGGGAGATAGAGGATGAGCTGCATGAGCAGGAGAAGTACTTCGAAAAAGAGCTGCGCTTCCTTGAGGCCAAGCGCGTCAAAGAGCGCACTACCTTCGACCTGGAGATGATACGCGAGCTGGGCTACTGCAATGGGGTGGAGAACTATTCCCGCTTTTTTGACGGCCGGCGGCCCGGCACCCGCCCGTTCTGCCTGCTCGATTATTTCCCCGACGACTACCTGATGATCGTAGACGAGAGCCACGTGACCATCCCGCAGGTGCGCGGCATGTACGGAGGCGACCGCGCCCGAAAGCTCAGCCTGGTAGATAATGGCTTCCGCCTGCCTTCTGCAATGGACAACCGCCCCCTCAATTTCACAGAGTTTGAAAGCCTGCTCAACCAAGCCGTTTACGTAAGTGCTACCCCCGGAGACTACGAGCTGGAGCAGACCGGTGGAGAGATCGTAGAGCAGCTCATCCGCCCCACCGGCCTGTTGGACCCGCCCATAGAAGTGCGCCCCAGCCTGAATCAGATCGACGACCTCATGGAGGAGGTCCGCCAGCGTATAGAAGTGGAGGAGCGGGTGCTGGTCACCACCCTGACCAAGCGCATGGCAGAGGAGCTTACCAAGTACCTACAGCGCATGAACATTAAAGTGCGCTACATCCACAGCGAGGTAGATACCATGGAGCGGGTAGAGATCCTGCGCGACCTCCGCCTGGGAGAATTTGACGTGCTCGTGGGCGTCAACCTCCTTAGGGAGGGGCTCGATTTGCCGGAAGTGTCCCTTGTGGCCATCATCGATGCGGATAAAGAGGGCTTCCTGCGCAACAACCGCTCCCTGACGCAGACGGCCGGCCGCGCCGCCCGGAATGCCAACGGGCTGGTCATTTTCTATGCCGACAAGGTGACAGAGGCCATGCAGAACACCATTGATGAGACCAACCGCCGGCGGAGCGTTCAGATGGCTTATAACGAAGAGCACGGCATAGTGCCACAGACGGTGCGCAAGAGCCGGGACGAGATTTTGGCCAAGCGCTCCATACTGGATATCCGGGGCAAACAAGCTCAAGCCTATATAGAGCCCGAGGAGCCCTCTCTGGCTGCCGACCCCGTGCTGGAGTACATGAGCCGCGATCAGCTAGAAAAGATGTTAGAAGATACCGAGCGCAAGATGAAGGCCGCCGCCAAAGAGCTCGATTTTATTTCTGCAGCACAGTACCGGGACGAGCTGTTTGCGCTCAAGAAAAAACTGAGCCATGCATAGCCTGTTTTTTGAAAGCCGTTTGAAAACCATAAGCCATGAAAGCTAAAAAGCTCCTGTTCGTTTCCTTGTTCATCAACACCCTCTACATGCTGCCACTGCAAGCACAGGACTGGGCCAACCTGGCCTACTTCTCAGAAGCTAATGCCGCCCTTTCTGCCTCAGGGAAGACCGGCCCACGTGTCATCTTCATGGGCAACTCCATTACCAAAGGCTGGCCGGAGTTTGTGCCCGCTTTTTGGGATAACCCCGCCTACATCAACCGGGGCATTAGCGGGCAGACCACACCTCAGATGCTGGTCCGCTTCCGTGCGGATGTCCTGGCCCACCGGCCAGACGTAGTCGTCCTGCTTGCCGGTACCAACGACATCGCCGGCAATACCGGGCCGATGACACTGGAGGAGACCTTCGGGCACCTCCAATCTATGGCCGCCCTGGCCCGTTTGCAAGGGGCGGAGGTAGTGCTCAGCGCGGTCTTGCCTGTTTATGATTACGCTTGGAAGCCCGGGCTGGCGCCCGCACAGAAGATTGTCCGCCTGAACGGTATGCTGCGCTCCTTAGCAGAAAAAGAAGGGTACGGCTACATTGACTACCACAGCGCAATGGCCGACGAGCGCATGGGGCTGAAGCCTGAACTGACTTACGACGGGGTGCACCCCAATGAAGCGGGCTACCGCGTAATGGGCCCCTTGGCCGAAGCAGAGATTGTAAAAGCATTGGCAAAAAAGTAAGCGATGGCGCGTAGAAAACTTTCTGAGGAGCTGAAAAAAGCCATATCCCTCCTTCCTGCGAAGGAAAAGGACAAACTGTTGTTCCGCCTAGTGCCCAAAGATGAGAGCCTGGTCGCCCGCCTAGAGTTTGAACTGCTAGAAGGGACAGGCACTGCCGATGAGCGGCGCGAAGCACTGCGCGAAGAACTGGAAATGGCCCTGAAGCGTGCCGTAGAAACCTTCTATTCACCAGGTTACCTGCTCTTGGATCTGCGGGCCTTCAGCGGGGCGATCAACCGGCATGTCAAAGCGACAAAAGACAAATACGGCGAAGTAGCCCTCAACCTCCTGTTGCTCAATTACCCTTTGCGCCACTTAAAAGACGAGCTGTCCGGCTTTTCGCCCGGCCGGGCCCAGACCTTCAACAAGTACGTGGTCAAGCGGGCAGCAAAAATCCTGAAGCTGCTCGAACGGCAGCACGAGGATGTGCTCCTGGATTTCGAAGAAGGGCTGCACGAGCTGGGCGCCCATATCCGTCAGAGCCCGCAGCTGATGCGCATGGCAAAGGCCGAAGGGCTGGATGTGGGAGGGCTGGGGTAGGGGGAGGTACGCACCTGTAGAGTAGAATGTGCAGGGTATTAGAGGCTTGTTTGACAAGAACGGAACACTAATTGGTTTGACTTGCACTGCTCCAGCTGCCCCTATACAGCAAAAGGTTTTGTACTTCTCAGAGCACATGCACGCTAAACTAAGCCTAGCTGAACAAAAAGGCAAGTACGTACGGATTTCCCCTTGACCTGTTAAGGAACTATTGTGGGAGCTCTTATGCTGAGGCGCTATGGGCTGAGGAAGGCTTCGACCAATAGAAAGTGGTTTATGATAGACAATGTATTTATTGGAAATAAATACTTCATTTTGTAACTAATTGTGTGATTTAACAGTCGGAATTGGTTACATTTTTAAGAAGTTTTTTACAAACTATCTTCTTTTCTTAATAAAACTTATTTTTATTGGTTTTTTAAGTTTAGTTCGGCGTTTATAAAGATGTATTATCTTTTTTGCTGTCTTTTTTAGGTGTTATTTTCTTAAAAAGGCAATTAGATTAATTATTTCAACGTCACATTGTACCTATTCACAGGTTCAAAGTACTGGCAAACCGAGTTTTTGTGATATAAAAGTTCAATCAGCTATACTTTTTGAAAAAAATATTTACGCAGTGTTATTTTTCAAGAAATAATTGGCTTTTTGATTCAAAGCCATTACATTTGATTATAGTCGAAATTATAGCGTTACGAAAAGACAAGCCGGCTGCAGTCCTTATGCAGTGATTCCCTTGTCGGACCCCTCTTCTCCGGCTAAAAATATGTGTTTGTTCGGTGCAAACGCCTAATTTATAGTGCTTTGTAACTGAGTTGCTCCTTCCACAATCCCACGGACAAAAGCATACCGCAGCCTGACGAGTCATTGGACAGGCACAGCGGCAATTGTTTTTAACATGAATTTGGCAGTTTTAGGTTTCGTTTTTAGAAGCCCTGCTATTAGTATGCTCCAGTTTTTAAATGGATTAGTAACCGCAATTAAACCCCAATTTAGCTGCCATGTTTGGCAAGACCAATTCTAGGAAGAAACAGTCTCCCCAAGGGGCTCCTGAGCATAGGCGCGGGCTATTGTCCCGTAGCCTGGATTGGGCCAGGGAGTTGTTTTCCTTAGCCTCCCCTCCTGAGCCTGCCCATTCCCCTGCTCTTTCCCGCCCTGGATTTGAGGGTATACACATACCTGGCGTGGTGAATTACCGCGAAGGGGATACGGCTGTTTTCGACCCAGGGGGGACCACAGGGGAGCCCTTTCAGGTCATACGCAAACTAGGAGAAGGAGGCTGTGGCTCCGTTTATCAAGTAGAAGGGGAGGGCAGGAAGCAGTATGCCTTGAAAATACTGGACCTTTGGAAAAAGCAGCCTATGGAGTGGCATAGCCTTAAGCAGCGGTTTGAGAAAAGCTATTCGGCAGGCCGCTTGGGTTCAGATTATCTGGTCAAGTATTATCACAAGGGCTATTGTAAATCCAACCCTGCAATTCTCATGGAGTATTGTGGAGGAGGAGACCTGGAAACCCGTATGCCCGACTTTTATAAGCCGGAGCAATACGAGCCTATGATTGTAAAGCTGCTATATGGCCTGCAGACGCTGCATGCAAGCGGTTGTATCCATCGTGACATCAAGCTGAAGAACATACTCTTCGATGAGGTGGGCAATCCCAAACTGACAGACTTTGACCTCTCAGCCTTTCTTAATAACCGGACTACTGTATCGGTACGTGGCAAGGTGAAAGAAATGTGGTTCACGCCTATTTTTGCTGCGCCAGAGTCGCTGCGCGAGAAAGATGTGTACCGGCTTACGCTCCCCCCTATGGACATGTTCGCCTTTGGAGTGACGGTTTACCATTTGTTGACAAGTGGCAAATACCCTTGGGGGACATTGGACGATTTTGAGCAAGACCAAGAAGCATATTTCAACCGGCAGCGTGACGGGGAATTTCAGCCCATTAGTTTCTACCGGCCTGATATCGACCCCAATTGGGCGCACGCCATTCACAGCTGCCTAGAGCCTGATCCTGGAAAGCGCATGCCGGGGCCTTACCACTTTTTGCAGATGGTCAACCATGAGGTGGTCATGCGCCGTAGTGGAGGGGAAATGCCCACGCCAGCACCTGCTGCTGCCTGGTCAGCTTTTTCTAGTTCAGCTGCGCCATTGAAAGACCAAGAAAGTGCTGGGGCAGAAGAGAAGGCACAACGTTTTGGGCTTCAGCTCCTTTCAGGGGGCAGCGGTCAGGCTCAGATTGACTTGGGCGCGTTGCTTTCTGAAAGGGCAGTAGGTTCAGCAGGAGAGTTGATCATTGGACGGAGAGATGCTAGTGTACAGCAGGATATCGCTGTAGATGAAATCCCTAAGCCGAACGACGATTACTTCGTTTCCCGTCGTCACGCTACCATCAGGAGGGAAAAGGTAGGTTGGGCTATTCGTGATGGGGTAGCTACCTCAAATAGCTGGCAGGGCTCTACTAATGAGACTGAAATCTATAATGCTGAAAAAGGCACTTACGAGAACATCAGCGGTCAAGGCTACCGCAAGTTGGAAGCCGGTGACATCATCACTCTAGCCGGTGAAGTGAAGCTCAAATTTATTACCCTATAACCCCTTCGATTATGGCTGTAAGACAAAAAGGAGAACAAGTTGGGGGATACCGTTTAACTCGCTATATCAATAGCGGTGGGGAGTCGGAAGTGTGGGAAGCTCAGCAGGTTGCTGGAGAAGGTAGTGTTGTAGCGGTCAAGTTTTTTGTAACAGAGCAGGCAGCCTCTACTACTGAAAAAGCACTGCGCCGCAGGCAATTCGCTGCACTAGCAGATGCGGATAGCGATTACCTATGTAGACCAATAGAAATAGGGGAGTACGATAACCGGATGTACTATGTTTTGCCCCTTTGCGATGGTACGTTAGAACAGCTCTGCAGAGAGCGGGGCATTGCTGTGGTAAAAGAAAGTGGAGGAGCGCCCGGGCAGCTTCTATTCACGGAAAGAGAATTAGCTGCGATTGGGGAGTGTGTCACAGGAGGGCTGGCCTATCTGCATGCGCACAAGGGCATGGCACACCTTGATATCAAGCCTTCCAATATCATGTATATCGATGGCCTCGATGGGGATAGGCGCTACCTGCTCAGTGATTTTGATGTATCGATGGAGCTATTGCAAGAGGTACAGAGAAGGACTGCAGCTAAAGGGGCAGCAGAAACAGCGGAAAGCCTTGGTTTTTCTCCGGCCTATGCTGCGCCTGAGCAATGGGGGAAAGATTACAAGGGGGAGGCGGAAAGCGATTTGTTCGCTTTCGCTGTGACGCTTTATGAAGTTGCCTTTGGAAGGCTTCCGGTCGCCCAGGGCGGGCTAGGTCGGCATATGCACTACAATCCGGATGAAGCCGCGCCGGCTTTATTCCAGGAAGGAGGTCTGTCTCAGGGCTTTCAAGCCTATCTGCAGCCGTGCCTAAGCCGGAAACCCGAAGATCGGCCAGGCGCTAAGTACCTGCAAAGCCATTTTAAACATTTTCTAATGACGGGGTACTGGGCAGGCTATGCACCTGAATATCCCCGCCCGGCTGTATCGCCTCGAAAGGGGAGCAGCTTAGCCCGTACCAAAGTTCTTGCAGCTGGTCTAGCGCTTGTATTATGCTTTGCCAGCTGGTGGTGGGGCGCCCCCTTGGTACAGGCCCGATTCCTAGTGAGTGCTCAGCAGCATCTGGAGGAAGGGGGCAGGGGGCATCTTGAGGCAGCGAGCCGGGATATTGAGCTGGCGCTAAAGCTAGGGCCATTGCCCGAAGCGCAACAGCCTTTGGGACATGTGCCTGTGATGAGGGAGTCTTACTCAGATATCAAGCCGATGAAGGGGCACACAGCAGCTGTTCGCCATCCGCAGACCGGCAAATGGGGCTTTTTTGACCTGAGCTCAGGCGAGGAGGTCGTCCCCTGTAGGTACGATGAAGCTTTAGCGGTGGAAGATGTCGGCGTGGCCATAGACCACAAGCAACGGCGAGCGGACTTTTTCCGGGGCGGCCCAGAGCCCGTACATGCCGTTTCTGGTGTCACTTTTGCCTCTTTTGCCCCGGAAGGGGGAGTCTTGCTGAGGCGGGACACCCTGGGGCGATCGGTTACAGAAACCATCACTTTAGATAAACTTATGAAGGTACTGCCTTCCTCAACTTTATTAATCAATCCAATTAAACCCGAGTAAATATGGCGAACCCAACTCAGCGGAATAACCTGACGGGCAAAAAGAGCTTTAGCCAAACCATGCGTCAGGGCGCAAAAGTCCTTGGCGGCAGGGATGTGGCCAACTATACGCTCACGTATATAAACGCCACCAAATCGCATCGGCAGGGCGATTTTCAAACCATTGTCATCCCTTATGTCGAGCTAGGGCGTTCTTCCGATTGCGTGGTGCAGTTTGGGGATGAGTACAGCACAGTAAGCCGTAAGCACGCTGCCCTGCGTATGGACAACGGGCGTGTCATGCTCAAGCACCTGAGCGCTACTAACCCGACCATTATCCGGCGGGGTACTGCAGGCACCGTAGAGCAATTGACGATGGAAAACCAGGAAGCGGAGCTGCAGAACGGGGATACCCTTCAGCTCTCTAATGATGGGCCTTCTATCCGATTTAACGCCACAGAGACCCGTACTTCCTCTATGGGCTTTACCCAGCGTATGCAGCTGTTTAGCCAGCAGGCACTGAAGCCTTATCGCTATGCTGTGGGGGTGCTCGCCCTCCTGCTCATTGTCCTTGGAGCTGGCTCTTGGTACGTGATTTCCGAGCAGGGAGGTAAAATTAAAGAACAGGGAGATGACATAGCAGCCCTCACTATTGATTTGGACGATGCAAAAACGCAGGCGGACCAGGCCCGAACCGAACTGGAGCAGCTAGAAGCAAGCGGGCAGGCTACCGCTGCTCAGCTAAAGCAACAACGGCAGCAATTGGCTGCGGCATTGAAGAAGCAGAAAGACTTGGAAGAGCAGGTTTCGGGAGGGGCAATAGGATCTGCAACTTCCGGTGGGGGCAGTGTAGCGGGAGGGGCTACTTCTTCTACATCTATAGGGATTGGACAGTTCAAGCCAAGTGTCTACTTCTTAAAAGTAGACAAAGTAGAGGCAACTATAAACGGGGAAGCGTCTGTCTTTGATTTGTCAAACGAAGAAAAACTGAAGTGGAGCGGTACCGGTTTCTTGACCACTGATGGCAAATTTGTTACAGCTCGCCACGTAGTCCAAGGGTGGCGCTTTTCCCCTGAGTTGTGCTCTGATCTTACAGTGTTGAATGCTATGGAGGTGCAAGGTGGCTCTATCCGTATCACGTTTCGTGCTGAGTCACCTGATGGTGATGCGTTTAATTTTTCTTTTGATTACGTGAAGCTAGATGACTCTAACGATGAGCTGGCAATTGCGGATTGTAAAGGTCGTCAACTAGAGGTAAGGTATTGTGATCCTACACGGGCTTTTTCTGACTGGGCCTTCATTCAATTTAATAACCGAAAAGGCAATATCGAGTGGAGCGCGGAGGTGGCCAACAGCCTTCAACAAGGGGAACAGCTTCATGTACTTGGCTATAATCACGGAGAGTACCTCCAAACTGGAGAGATGAAGAATCTTGATCCGCTCTATAGTACTTGTATGGCGGGACAGACGAAAAACTTCCTGGGCATGATAACGGTGACGAATAAAGGCTATGAATCCGGAGCTTCAGGAGGCCCTGTTTTCGCGGTTCGCGATGGCAAGTATGTTGCAGTGGGTATTGTCTCTCTTAGCTTAGGGTCTACAGGCCGCGTTGTTGCATTGAATCAGTTGTTCTGATGATTAAAAGCCATTTCTTTTTGGAAATAGAGTCTAGGAAGGGGCTTCGGGCAATCATCTGCGCATGCTTATTACAGGTGGGGGGTATTGCCAGCCTCAACCCCTTATTGGCACAGGAAGCAGCGCAACCGGATATCTGCTTCTGTAAAAATAACGATAGTGTATTTGAGCAGGAGCTGATCCGGGCTTTAAGCATAAACCTTGTCGCCATACAGCAAGATTTTTTACCTGTTGACTCCTTTGGGATTACTTGGTCTGCAGAGAACAGGCCACATCCGCTCCCTTTTAGCTGGGGCGTTGCGGTCGGCGCGGACGTTATCGTTTTTTCGCCCGCTTTATCTCCTTGGCAACGGGACACTTTTTTCCGTTTAAACCAAGCAGAATACTATTGGGAAAAAGGGCAGCTGACGAGCGCTTACTTCTACAGCTTGAGTGAATTTGGTGCGGATACGGCTATAATTCAGCAGGATACGATACAGTTAGATACCCTTGGACAAGGGGCATTTGCTTATCAGGGGGTGGGTTGGCCAAATAGAATGAAGGTGGCTTCCCTGGAAGCGCTCAGCCAATATCTCCTTTACTTCGAGTTAGTAGAGGCGGCCGGTTATCGGCTTTGTTTGCTGCCCATCGCCCCCGGTGGAGAATTTATAATCTTGTCAAATAAGGTGCAGGGCGGGCTGGTTTTGGTTGCTGAAACTAGCCCTGGCAATGGAGAAATCAACTTTGGAATGGCTGGTTATCTGCTGCCGGTCGAGTACGGAGGAGCTCGGTATCGCTTTATGCCTTACGCTCCATCAATGCAAAAATAAATCAGTCATGCCGTCGGTGTATTGCCGGCTTAAAAAAAATACCATGCGAATCCTTATTTCAATGCTAGGGTTGTGTACGCTTGTGTTTACAGTAGCGCCTGTAAAAGGTCAGGATACGCTTCGAGCCAGTCAGCTGCTTGATCTGTTGGATAGATCTGCTGGGAAGGGCAACACAGAAAAACAAGCCCCAGAAAAATCAGTAGCTCCTTCTACTAGGCCGTCAAAGGGGCTCGGATCTCCTGATGACAGCGGTGCTTACTTCGGCCAGTTCAAGACCTTGGTTGAGCAAGCTTTGTTCAGCAACCTTCTTATTATGGAACAGGAGTACATAGTGGAAGACGAGGAAGGAGATGATGTCGTCTTGCAGGAGCGCGCGGGGGTACCTATTCTTTCGGTGGGGTTGGTGGTTGGTAATAAAGTCCTTTCTGCCATGAGTACCGTCCGCCCTTGGGCAGAGGATGCGCGCCTAGCGCAGGTAGGCGGTTGGGGGAACCGCCGGTTTGGGAATCTCCGCTACCGGCAATTGGAGGAGGGCGCCCGTTGGGGAGATGCTAAAACCTATGCGATTGACAGTATTGATGGGCAGTTTAGTCTATACAGTGGGCTTCGTTTCAACAGCCGCTTGGAGGCTGTGCCCGGAGAGGAAGTGGCAGAGGGTATACTGATGCTGATTGGCTACGACAAAGGTGTAGACCCTGCCGGTGCAAAGTGGTATACAGATTTTACCAGCGCATCACCAGATTGGGACAAAGGAGAGGCCCCTGTCCAAATCCCAGAACAGGGCAAAGTCTACATCGGCGGCTTTTTTCTCTATCCGGATATCTCGCCTGGCTCAGTGTCTTTTAGGGTAGCTGGTGTGCTTGAAATATCGGGTCAGGGCACTACCCTCAAAGCGGTGACCGAGCCCAAACTGCTGAACGACGCGGATGCCATCAAAAAGTCCTCTCGGACGGAAGAGGAAAACAAAAAAACAAAGAAGAAAAGCCGGAAACGCCGGAGCCGTCGCGGATAAACCTCAACGGGCCTTATTGTGGAATTCTTGCCAAATGCCAATTAACTCTAATCCCTATCATTATGCCATCTACGCACACCTTAGCCCTTGACCTGTTCGGGAGCACAGACGTTGGGCAGGCCCGGCCACACAATGAGGACAACTTCTTGTTGTTGCCAGATATCAGCCGCTTTCAGTCTTTTGAGGATGAGCTGGCCAAAGTCAGCCTCAGTTCTGTAGGAGCCTTCATTATGGTGGCTGATGGCATGGGCGGTGGTGCTGCCGGAGAGGTCGCCTCCGAAATGGCTAAAGCACATTGCTTGGATCGCTTGGCTAATCTTCGGCAATGGCCTGAAGATGACGAGGGGCGGCTCTCCCTGCTCTGCGAAATGATTGTTGGGGCCCACATGGATATCGCAGAACGCGCCCTTCAGAATATCCACCTCCTCGGGATGGGCACCACGGCCACTTTAGTGCTCATATTGGAAGGCAAGGCTTACTTGGCTTGGAGCGGCGATAGCCGGGTATACCGCTATAACTCAGCGGGGGTGGAGCAAGACCGGTCCTATCATCTGCCCGATATGCAAATCCTTATAGATGAGCATTCTGTGGTATGGGATATGGTCAGGCAGGGGCGCCTTAGCCCGGAAGGTGCACGGATGCACCCAGAAAGCCACATCATTACTCAAAATTTGGGTTTTGCTGATGAACCACCTTATCCGGAGAGCAAGGTAGTCAGCCTTTATCAGAATGACCGGCTGCTGGTCTGTTCTGACGGGCTCAACAGTATGCTCTCTGACCCTGAAATCCGTGGGCTGCTCACTGGCAAGGGGGAAACGGGGCAAACGGTGGCCGAGCTGATTGCTGCAGCCAATGCCGCCGGCGGTCATGACAATATTACGGTGGTCCTTGCAGATGTGCGGCAAGGTCCTCCGCCGGAATTGGCAAAGCTAGAAAAACGTGCACAGGGCCGGGTCATTACTCAACAATTGGGCAGTACGCAGGCCGCTCTTACCCCTGCTCAGTCCGAAATGGCATCTGCTCAGCCCGTAGCAGCCGTGCCGGAGCCGTCCCCTTCTGCCCCACGCTCAAAGGTGCTGTTCTTTGGGCTATTGCTAGGGCTCCTGCTCGCCGCAGGAGCAGGGGGGATAAATTGGTATTGGAACAGTGGGGAGCCTGAACCTTCTTCCCCTAGGAGAGAGGAACCCCTCGAACCTGAAGAGAAGGATTTGGACTCAAGCGGTGTTCGTGAAGGACAGGACGAGGGAGAAAAGGCTCCTCCCATTAGTGTTGCAACAGGAAAACGCCAAACTACCACAATCACTTGGGAGCAGGTACCTCCGGATACCGTGTATGTCAACGATGACTTTGATGTCAAGGTCAAGGTTGAAGGGAGAGCATCTTCAAAAAGTGGGTGGTGGAAAGTGAACGGGAACATAGAGAAAGATAAAGCTGAAGAATCAGAACGTTTTAGCTTTTCCGAGCCAGGAGAAGTGAGGCTGCAGTATGAGCACAATGGCATTGATAGTGATCCCGAGACTATTATCGTCCGCCCTAAGCCTGAAGAAGTAAGGAGTGAACTGGAAGACCTCCTTCCCCCAGATTGGGAGGAATCCCGTAACGAGCTATTGTCCGAAATTGAGAGGTTGGATTCAATTGCTGAATATAAAAAAGAAAGCTACGAGTCCGCTTTTGCTCAAGCAGAAAGAGGGGAACAAACAAAGATGTATGAAAATTATAAACTTGAATTTCACAGCTACTTACAGGACCTTGAAAGCTTGAGAAGCAAGCTAGACAATGAGCCCGAAAATACAGATGCATGGGAAAAATTGCGGGAAGACATAGAATCGATGCTCAATGCTCTTAAGCCAAGTATAGAAGACAAGCAGGTTCCCACTCTCAAAAGACAATAAAATAGAAATAAATGTTTGACTACGCCATCCTTAATCCCTCCTTGGCCCGTTGCTTGTTTTGTGCTGTTGCCTTGCTATTGTTTGCCTCCTGCAGCGAGCTCCCTTTGCCCCGGTTTGATCTGCTAATCAATAACGAAGACTATCCAGATACCCGGCAGATGACGGGGCAGCCGGATAAGCCCATCCCCGGCATTGCGCCAGAGCTGCCTTCCGCTGAGCCTATCCTGCTGCTGACCGGTCTGGAAAAAGAGGCCGGGTATGACATACAATGGTTTGTCGACGGCATGGAGTATCCAAACGCTGCAGGGGAGCCGGGCCTTAGCCTGGCGATTGGTGGAACAGGACGGCATCAGGTACGGGTTTGTATCTACCGTGGAGAGGAGTCCCGTTGCCAAGAGAAGTTCTTTTTTATTACAGCAGAGGAGTCTGTAGAAGCACCGCTCCCACCCCAAATAGCGACTGAACCTAGACCGCCTATTAATCCTGAACAGGTGAAGCCTGCCGCACAGCCTGCGGTTAGCATGGGGGATGTCGTTCCGCCTCCAGAGCCCTTAACGCAAAGGGATGAGAGGCCCGAACCGTCAGAACCCATCAAACTGGAAGAGGAGGTGCTGCCCGCCCCCCCTCCACCTCGGGAATACAATGGATTGGGGCAAGTAGGGGTACGGGCTTCCGCTTACAATGAAAGCTGTGGCGCGGCGGAACCTCGTGGCGCTGCTGTAAACCTGATGCCCGAAAAGTACCTCTTGCTGAGCCGGTTCAGCGTGCAAGCCACAGCCTGCGGCTTGCTGTCCGTTGAAATCCTTGGTGAAGGGGTGTCTTGGCGTACCACGCAGACCCTCACTCCAGGACGGAACACCATCAGCTTGATCGGCTTTGATCAAGAGCTGCGCCCCGGAAAGTCATATACCCTCAAAGCCATGCCTAAAGCTAGTGTCAAGTGTCCGGAAGGCTCTGCTGCACCTGCGCTTGGCAATGCAAAGAATTGCATTGGTGTGGGCGATGCTGGCAATGAAATATTAAAGCTGAGCTACTCAAACGGGCAGGTTGCGCTTTACGATTTGGTCTACAATTATGCAGAATAATCCAATGAATCCTATGAGTCAAAATACCCGCTTGCCCTTTGCCATCGGGCTCTTTATCATGGCTGCCGTACTCTTGAGTTTCTCCAATCCTATACAGGCACAAGATTGCACTGCGGTAGAGGTTGCGCTTAGTCCCCAAGATACGAGCGTCTGCGAAGGCAGTAATCTCATCCTTTCTGCTATGCCCACCGGATTTGGTGGTGGGCTGCAATATACTTGGAGCTCAGGTGGTAGTATGGGCCCTACACTTGAGCTTTTTCCAGCGCTAGCAGGCGAGTATAGCGTCACAGTGACAGATGAGAATGGCTGTATGGCCTCAGATACGGTTTTGGTAGCCGTCAGCCCCACTCCCGTTGGTGCCATTAACCCGATAGATGGGACAGTGTATAATTGCAATTTTCAGGAGGATGGGCTGCCGTTGAGTGCTGATGTGACAGCAGGTGACAGCCCCTCCTATATTTGGGATATCAATGGCACCATACTCCCCGGTGCTACAGGCCCTTCCCTCCAGGTTTCCGCAGCAGGGGAATATGGCCTTGTAGTGGAAAATTCGACTGGGTGCCGCAGCGACCGGGCAGGAATAGAAATTTCGGAAGACCTTACCCCTCCTTCGTTCACCATAGCACAGCTGATGGGGGGCACGCTCACTTGCGATCAGCCTGAATTGCCCGTAGAGGTGGCTTCTCCACAGCCAGGCTGGATCTACCTCTGGAATACCGGGTCGACGGAGAGTGGGATAACAGCTGATGAAATGGGAATCTACGCCGTGACCGTCACGGATACAGGCAATGGCTGCCAATCGGAACAGCAGGTCGAAGTAGATGAGGATGTCGAACTGCCTCAGATAAGCATATTGCCGCCCACAGCGACAACGCTAACTTGTACAGTGGAGGCGGTTACCTTGGTGGGCACATCGTCTACACCTGATGCGGATGTATTTTGGGGCCAGAGCATGTCGCCTACGCTGGAAGTAAGCCAGGCTGGGACTTACACCTTAACGGTCAGCGACCCCTCCAATGGCTGTGCCGTTATGGAATCTATCGTCATTACGGCGGATCAGGAGGCACCTGAGATTACAATGGCGGAATCAGAGGAAGTATGCGCGGGGCTGCCGTTGAGCCTTAGCTCGGAGATATCGGGCCAGGGGGTTTCGGGGGTACAGTACACTTGGGGTAGCAGTGGGGGTCAGCTTTCCAGCATCAACACGCCGGCAACAACATTCCAGAGCGGTATGCCTGGCAACTATGAGGTCAGTCTAACAGTCCGCCGTAATGATAATGGCTGTCAAGCAATGGCAGTGTTGGAAGTAACCGTGAATGAGAACCCCGAGGTTGTGATAACAGCCCAGGAGCCTGAGCAATCCGGCGTATCATCTGAGGATGGTATATTGTGTGAAGGAGGAAGCACTGTGCTCACCATGTTAGGCATGCAGGGGCATCCACCTTACACATACGCTTGGGGGGCAGGGCAGAATACAGCCGAGCTGTTAGTCAGCCAAGCTGGGGCTTATCCAGGCACAGTTACTGATGCTAAGGGATGTAGGAAAACAGAATCCTACATGGTGCAAGTTTTTGACAACCCGGAAATCACCATGAGCAGCACAGAAAGCTCTGGTTTAGAGCCTGATAATTTTATCATATGCCAAGGGGCTCCGATTACGCTTACGGCGAGTCCTGAGTCAGGGCTGCAGTCGCTTTCTTACACTTGGTCAGGAGGGCTAGGAACAGGTAGCGAGAAAACGGTATTTCCAGGCGAGACCCAAGCATATTCGGTTACAGCTACAGATGACAGAGGCTGTATAGACATAGCGAATATGCAGGTCACTGTACACGATCTGCCAGACGTGGGCATCGTATCTATGGATCAGTCAGGCAGCACACCTAATGATGAGCAAGTTTGCTTGGGCGATTTCGCGGGCCTACAAGCCACTGGAGCGATATCGTACGAATGGGCCCCGAATGGGCCTCAAAGCAGTATGTTCACCCCAACCATAATGGAGGAAGGTCAAAATATTTATACCGTCACAGGGGTAGATGCGAATGGATGTGAGAATACGAGCAACGTTGAGATTGCAGGCTTGCCTGTTCCTGACATTACAGAGGTGAGCGTTACCGGGGTACTGCAGGTTAGCAATCAAGGTACCTTTATCCCTACAATAAATGGCTCGGTCAGTAATTACGAGTGGACTTTTTCCGGGACAGCAGGGCCTTCCCCAACGGAATCCAACGATGTAGTGCCTAATGTTATCTTTGGTATGCCTGGTATCTTGTCAGTTGTGTTAGAGGTCCGCAATAATGACGGCTGTACAGATGAATTCCAGGAGACCTACACTATTATTGACCCCAATACTTGTAATGCTGGGTTTGCAGTGCAGCGCAATGGTAACAATCAGATTTGCGAGGGTAATGCGTTTATCATTTCTGATCAATCGACAGGTGCTGTAGGTGCTAATGGGCAAATTACAAATTGGAAGTGGCGTTTTCTTAGAAATGGGCAGCTCACTGCTGTGCAAACAAACCAAGGCAATGGCGATATGCTTTCCCTTTCGCAGGGTGGTGGGTTAAGCGGGGTCATATTTCCAAGTCCTGGCTCTTGGGAAATCCATTTAGAGATTGTTACGGGCAATAACTGTATAACCACCACATCCCAGTCTATAGATGTAGCAGAACAACCGAAAGTGGACGGGGTAACCTTTACTCCGCAGAATTCAGGCAATCAGGACTTTTGCGAAGGAGAACAGGGGACATTGATAGTCGCAAATAATATTGGGGCGGGGAATTCTTACGATATCAATTATCAGTTTGGCGCACAGGTTTTTACCAGTCCAGATAATAGTGGTGGAGTCCCATTTGTCACCACCTTCGTTCCCGTCGAGAGCGGGGTGGTCACTATCAACCGCCTTGAGAATAATCAAACGGGCTGCTTCAATGAAGAGGTCGATATTCAGGCGAGCTATACAGTGAACGAGCCGCCGGAAATATTCAACCTGAATTTACTATGTGACACAATCACTAATGCTGCCTATCAGGTTTTATTCGAAGTGGAAGCCAATGCTGTAGGGGGGTATACCGTTAATGATGTCGCCTTTGGGGCAGGTATAGGCTTTACGAGTAGCCCTATACCAAATGAAGAGGGCTATGATTTTGTCGTGGGCAATAGCAATGGCTGTTCTGTGGCATTATCTGGGCCAGGAGGCGGGCTTGATTGTGGTTGTGAAACCATGCTCGGGCAAATGGGGCAAGACACTGTAGTGATCTGTGAAACAGCAAGCTTGAGTGTCACTCCTCCGGGTATTGGCACTGTCTTAGATGGGAACGATGCCATCATGTACGTACTCCACCGGGGCGGGGGTAGCGTAATAGTGGAGCCCTTGGATACCGTCTTTGTTAGCAGCGCCTTAGAAGCGCCGGACTTTGGCTCGCCTGAGGACCTAGGCATGGAAAGTGGCATTGTGTATTATGTAAGCGCCGTTGTCGGTAATGACCTCAACGACTCAGGCATTCCGAGTGAAGGAGATGTCTGCAGGCAAGTAGCCCCTGGGCGGCCTGTTATTGCATATGGGCGTCCACAGATTACCTTTTTGCCCCCCCTAAGCTTCTGCAGTGGTGATACGGTGCAATTGGGGGTTAGTATTGCTGGCGCTATCGGACCGTTTGATGTTACATGGAGGAGGGGCGGTTTGCTACAGGATAATGCACTACTTGGGGCGGGTGAACAGATCCTATTCGAGGGCGCAGTATCAGATGCTACAGTATTCAGTATTTCAGGTATCAACGATGTAGGGGTAGATGGCGGCTGTGCAACCGCATTGATGTTGTCTGATACCTTAGCTCCTAATGCGCTGCCCGAGCCTATCATGACTAGGGCTATGGCCACCTGCAAGGGGGACACGCTCAATGTCGGTCTCGAGGAAGTGGAGGAATATGTCTCGGTGTCTTGGCAAATCGGAGGGGTAGTGTTCTCTACGGATACGTCCTTTTTAGATCCGGATTTTAGTCAGGATATCAACCTTTCTGTAGTTGTGGAAGACACAAATGGCTGTATAGGCCAAGCCAATGTTGATATTACAGCCTTGCCTGTGCCTGTACCGCAAATTGTGGCACAGGATAACCTTGATATTTGCCAGAATGAAAGCGAGTATATTTTCCGTGTGATGAACCCATCTAGTGGGCAGCCACAGTACACTTGGGAAACAAGTGCGGGTGAAATCTCCTACGCGGCCAATGAGGAAGTTGCTCTCAATATTACCCAGCCGGCAGGGAGTTATTTCATAGCGGTTGAGGAGACATTGAGTGTGGGTTGCAGTGGTACAGATAGTTTGTTTTTTGAGGTGTCTTCAGGTGTCGCACCAGATGTGGCAGCAGTAGAACGGCTGCCTGCTGGGAATATTTTGGTTTGCGTAGACTCCTTGGTTACCTGCTACCAATGGGGCTATATAAGTATCAACAATGGCAATGCATTCACCTTGCTTGGGCAAAATGCCCAAGCTTATGTAGCAGGGGCATCCTATGCACCTGATGAACGCATATATTTTGTGGATATATGGAATGGAGATTGTGAAGACGCTAGCCAGGCTTGCGCTACACGCTGCTATTTTAACCGCCCTCCAGTCACGACATCAGAAGAGATAAAGTTTCATAAGCCTCAACTAGTAGCATACCCGAACCCTAGCTCTGGGGTGTTTACCCTAGAAGTCCGTCAGGCCAAGCCCGGGGCTTATTGGCTACAAGTTTTTAATGCTGTGGGCCAGCGGTTATTGGTACAGGAGGTAGATGTCAGCAGTGATCAATCGCTCCTGCCTGTCCGTCTCCCTGCGGCTCCATCGGGTAGGGTGTATCTCATTTTAGAAAACCGGGATGGGCAGCGTTTTAGGGCGAGCGTCATCCTGCAAAAATAGCAATTAATGAACTGGCAAAAATCAATCTTAGGGTTATTAGTTTTTTTGAGTTTCAGTGCTCCCATGCTCAATGCTCAGGAAGGCACCCTACAGCTATTGGATAGCCCGAGCTTTGAAGCTGCTGATGGGGTGGAGCCCGCCGAAAGGGTGGAAGTCCGGCGCGCAGCTGAGCAGCTCTTGAGGAAGTACGGCCAATTTGGGACTTTCCTAGACGCTGATGAGGAAAAAGTTACCCTGAATGCGTCTAATGCTTTTAAACAACTGTTCAAGGCTACAGCACGGATATTCCCTGATTATCTGGAATTCCCTGCGGATTATCAGGTGGATATCTATGAGTATAAAAACGAGGTCTCTAGGTATATGGGCGAGGAAGGGTTAAAGTATAACCTATCCAATGCTGAACTTATGAGCATAGAAAAAGGGGGGCGTTATTTTAATGTGCTTGTACGTGTTCAAAAAGAAATGCTCAATTATATTGATGATGAAGGGGGCGTAGCTGCCCGGCCACCCGGGTCGGCTGTTTACGAATTGGAGTTAGAAATGGAGGTTTCTATGCTCGATTATTCTAAGGCGCAAATCCGGGATATACGGTTTAACCGAGGTTTAGGGGAAGGGCCAGTAATGCCGCCGGCAGACTGGGAAAGTTTCACAGGACTGGTACTAGGTGGTGATTTGGCGCCCCTTCCCATAGCGCCTGAAACAGGCTGGGCTATAGGAAGTACCTCGGGAAGAACTACTTTGGAAACGCCGGTTTCTTTTGCTCTGGGCTTTACCTGGATGAGCAATAGGCTAGTGAACCCCACTGTAGCTTCACGAAAGAACCTCTTTCTTTTCGCGTCAGCCTATTACCGGTACTGGCAGTTGGAACAACGGCTTGACAATTATCGGCTTGCCCCATTTCAGGTCATTTTAGGTAGCGGTAGCGGAGAGGAAACCACCTACTTAAGGCAGGTAGGGCCTATTCAGGGTTCCGAAAAAAGCACTTTGCAGACGGTGGAGTTCCCGATAGGCTTGGCTTATCGGGTCCGGGCTACCTATGGCAGCACCCTTTTCCTGCAAGCAGGCGTAGTACCTGGGCTAGTGATTTCTTCTAGCAGCCGTTTTTCGGGTACGGGTACTTTTGATGGCATCGTTGAAGCCTATAATTTCCGTTTTCTCAGAGAGGGCGCTTTGCTATTAGACAACGATGTGTTGGAGCCTTATCGGGTTGGAGAAGGCTTGACAATAGAGGCTGCACCAGAGCTCACACTAAGGCCTTCTCTCTGGTTGATGGCATCCCCCGCTTTATATCTTGATATCAACAATCAGTATCCGGTTGTTGGCCTGATGGCAGCTTTGGACCTACGCTTCAACCTGCTCAGTTATTTTGATCCAAAGCCTGCGGGGGAACCTGTGCTACGTTATGACGATGACCTGCCTCAGCCCTTACTGGAATCAGCAAATAGCCAAGTGCCGTTACATTCGTTAGGTATAAGGGTGGGGGTTTACCTGCGATTGATTAATTCACCGAACAACTAAATGACTCCTTAACATGACTTTGCGGAATTTTTACTGCCAATTAGGGGTGGCCATATTTCTTGTGCTAGGAGCATTAAGCAGCCCGTGTAACCTTAGCGCTAAAAGCGTCTTGGGAAAGCCTCTTGCGTTCGAGTTGCCCGAAGATCAATTTGGAAATGAACAAGCCTACATAAACTATTTGCGCACTGCTACCCGCGAGAAGAGCCGGGATGAGGCGTGGATCGTGTATGTTGACCGAGATGGGGTTAGAGCCCATCAGAAGCCAGATGAGCGTAGTAAAGTACAGAAGGAGTTGGGCTACCTTGAAGGGGAGTTTTTTGTCTTGGAGGAAGAAAATGACTGGTTGTTAATTATCCAAGCGGATGCTGTAGACAAACGAAGGATACGGGGGGAGTATACCGAGATTGGATGGGTAAAGAAAAAAGAGCTGCTGCTCTGGCAGCATGGCATCATTAATAAAGACTCAAAAATACACAGCAAAGTCTTTTTGCTCAACAAGGCTTCCGATGTGGAAAACGTCCTCTCTGGCGAAAAAGATCTAGTCACCCCTTATCGTGGGCCAGGAGCAAGCGCGGAGCCGCTAGGTAATCTTCGGATCTATAATTTCTTCTTTGTTTTGAAAAAAGAAAGAGGGCGCTTCCTGATCGCTAAAGAAGTCGATATTCCTATTCGTGGAATAGACCGCATCATCGTAGGCTGGGTAAAAGCAAGCAGGTGCACGGAGTGGAACACCCGCATTGTCCTTGAGCCCAATTTCTCTTCCGATGCTTTTCAGGAGCGTAAGCGCAACGAAGATTTGCTAGTTAAAGGTTTCAGCTCTGCTGAGGAGGCACAGCGCTATATCCAAAACAGTCAGGTAGGTACTGCTTCTTCTTGGGACCGTGACCCGGCTGGCTTGCCCAAAGGGAGCCTCGCGCGAGATGGTAGGCGTTTTAGAGGTGCAGTACTCCGTTTTCCGCTCTTTTCTGAAAAACGGGTGGGCGAAGATTTATTCTATAGCGGCTTAGTAGGAGATATTACCGTAAAGCTCAGAAATGGGCAGCTCTCTGTTATCGACCCCGCTCAGTGGGACGCTGTGCGTGACCGGGCCAACAAATGGCTGGCACAGCGCAGGAAGGTCAATGTGGTCTTGGCCATACAAGCTACTGGCAGTATGTCTGCACAACGGGAAAGTATCCTCTCTTTGGCTGATCAACTTCAGGAATGGTATAGCAATGTAGCAGCCGAAATCGAATTTGGGGCAATCTGCTACCGGAGCATCATCGATGATAGTGCTGAAGGGGGCAGCCAACTACTAGATATCCAAGAGCTATCTTCCTCTCACGATGCCTTTAAAAACTTTTTGGCACAAGTGCCCCTACAGGATTTTATGGGCAATGGGGATGACCGCCCAGCTTTTTACTATGCCTTGGATGAAGGCCTGAAAAGAGTGGGCTTCAATAGCAAAGAGACTAATGTGGTCATCGTATTGGGCGGGGCGCCAGATTTCTCAGAAAACCGTTTACTGGCGGGAAAGTACAAGGAGCACCCGGCAGCTCAGGTCCGTCCGGATGAAATAATCGAACGGCTGACAAACAACAATGTCCACTTCTTTGCTTTGCAGCTACAGAACAGAGGCGGTAAGGCCGCCGCAGACTTTCACGAGGAGGTCCGCTTCCTTTCCGAAGAGCCAGCAAAGAAAGCCTACTACGAAGGGTATGGCAATGTAGAGTCGGAGGGGAAGCGGATTGCAGAGCAGAATGGGATTGAAGTCCCCCCTCCTCAGTTCGAGGCAGTGCCCATCAGGCTACAGGAGCCTTTCCGGTTTGTCTTAACAGAAGGCGGCAGCTATCCCGTCGGCCTGGCTTTCCCTGCTGAAGGGCAGCAGTTTGGCGATTGGCAGGCAGAGGTGGAGCCTTTCGTGAAAGCTTCAGCCGACCGCTTAGGTTTGTACCAGCAAATGGTCGCAGGACTGATAGACGGTGGCGGGGCAGTCGATGAGTCTTTCGACAATGTGTCTGCTGGTTCCTTCGGCCCCGTTGTAGTGGGCTTTATCAACGAAATCCTCGAAGGTACGGCTATCGAGAATGAGCTGCTAGGCGAGAAACTACAGCTCTTTGAGGAAGTCTATTTCCCACGTCAGCTGATGGGAGCCGGCCACACTACTATGTCTTATGTCTTGTTCATGCCAGAAAGGGACCTGACCAATTACCTCAACATCATTCAGCGGATCGATAGCAATATTGGCACTTCTTATGACTCTAAGAGGGAAAGCTTGGTGGCCATCTATAAAGCCCTCATCCAAGAATTTACTGGCGATCGCAAGCTGAGCGATAGCCAAATGGAACAGTTTACACCCCGCGATGTCGCCCGGCTCATTCAAGGGCTCAATGCAGAGGGCGTTTCATTTGATTACCTGCCTAATGTCTCTCTAGAAAGCATCTTAGACGAGAAGAGCGTGCCCGATAGCTTAATTGACGAGCAATTGGAGCGGTTTACAAATATCCGGCTCGACTTAGAGGAAGAGGTTTTTGGCCCAGATTATGAATTCAAATTTCAGAGCAGCGATGGGGCGGCCAACTACTACTGGGTGCCCATCGAAAAAGTATTTTGACTCATGCAGCAACCCCTGTTTCGTATCGAAGAGCTGCACTGTGCTTATGGCAATGGCCCAAAAGTCCTCTATGTGCCACAGCTGCACATAGAACGAGGGGGACTGGTTTTTATCGTAGGTAGTTCCGGAGTTGGGAAAAGTACCTTGCTGGAGACCCTAGGGCTCATGAACCGGACTATTCGATCTGCTAGCCGGCTTGATTTTTTTCCGGCAGAAGGCCGGCCAAAGCCTCTGAAAGCGTGTTGGGCCCAGCCCGATCAGGCGCGCGCCAGTTTCCGTCAGCAGTACTTCAGTTTTGTTTTCCAGCAGACTAACCTCATGCCCAACTTTACCGCAGGTGAGAACATGATGGCGCCGGCACTGCTTAACGGGCAAATAGGTATACAGGATAAAATTCGGGCTTATATGGCTCAGCTGAAGTTGCCCCCGGAGTCCTTTGGCGCCAGTATTTCCGACCTCTCCGGCGGTCAGCGGCAGCGCCTTGCGTTTATAAGGGGCCTTATGGCACCTCACGAAGTCCTGTTCGGCGATGAGCCCACAGGCAATCTGGACCGGCACACTGCTCATTCCTGCATGGAGCTGTTAAAGAGAGAGTTGAGAAACGATGATAGGACTGGTATAATTGTTTCCCATGACCTCGCCCTTGCAGATGCATTTGCCGATCAGATCGTCCCCATCTTGCTTACTATGAATGATGGGCGCACCTCTGGTTTTATCGATCATCAGCAGGTGCTCCACCGAGAAGCAACAGGTAGTTTTCATTGTAACGGCGAACCAGTACCAAATGCTGAACAGTGGCTAGCTGCACGTTTGGACACGCCGTATCAGCCGGCTAAGGCATAAACGGATTACTGATGGATTGGAAAAAGTGGCTACTTCGGCCCGTAGATGAGTTTGAAAAGTTGTTCGCTTACCGCGAATACATAGCTCTAGCCCACAAAGGGCGACCAGGCAGCCTCTTTTGGCTCTGGCTCATCCTTTGGCTTACGTTAATGGCGCTTGGGTTTGCTTTTAGTAGCCTGGAAGACTTGCAACAGCGCATGGACAACCCCTATTCTACTTGGGTTAACCTGCCTATTGACACGTACATAGATCCTGTATTGACCGATGTACTGGATTCTGTATCTGCGCCGGATCGGCGTACCGCCCTCGGGCTAGATACGGTAGTCGAGTGGAACCGCTTTAGCTTTACCTTCCTACCGGCTAGGGCTTCTGTGTTTTCCAAGGGCGAAAATGGAGCCTACTATTGGGGACGTACGATTGACTTTGGTTCCGAATTGTTCGATCGCATCATCAGCGATGGCAATCTTCGCCACAGTAGCTGGCCGGAAGGCACGAGGAGTACATGGAATGAAGCCCTTAAAGGAGGGATCGTAGTCAGCCAATCTTTGCTTTACGAACTGGGCTACGAATGGGGGGCTGAGCCGCTATACATACCGGTCTATGATTCTACTTACGATGGGGTCTTTTTTGTCCCGGTATGGGGAGTAGTAGAAAAATTGCCTAGCAAAGTCGTTTTTCTGGGCAGCTACTCGCTTTACCAAACCTTTAAATCAAGGACTTATGCCCGCAATGCTATCCGCACGAATGAAGCAGGGAGCAACCGCTATTCCTTCCTCGTGGCTCTTGGGGTGGAGACTGAAGCCAAGAAGGCGTTCAAAAAACGTTTTGGGGAGGCTATTGAAGAGTTGGAGTACCGCCAATTTGGCGAAAGCTCTTCGGGGAAACTAGTACAAATAAATCTCTTTCTGAACCTTCAGGCTACCGAGGTGCAGTCCGGTCAGTTCCCAAGCCTGGCTGACAGCCTGCTCGCTGCTGCTTCTTGGGAAGGGATGCCCCTATTTCAATACGAGTGCAAGCTCGGCCGTGGTACTGCCAACAAAGCGCACTATTTGGCTTTTTCTTTTGCTGAACTCGAAAAAGTACGGTTGTTCAGCAGCTACCTAGAGAGAACTTTTGAAATTAAAGTGCCCTTGGAAACAGTAGAGGCCAAAGAGAACTTCGCCCTAGTCAGTTTATTGGGGTATGCGATCAGTCTGATGCTCTTAGGTTTCGCTGTGCTTGCTGTAGTGCTCTTTATCAATAACTTACTGTCTGCTCATATTCGAGAAATAACACCTGTTATGGGCACACTAAAGGCCTTTGGCCTTTCTGCGGGCAAAATTTCACGGATTTATTCAAAAATAGTCCTAGCTGTTTTAATCGTTGCCGGTGCCTTCGCATGGCTTTGCGCCTTCGTTGCGGGCCAAGTTCTGGGAATCTTGCTGCCAAGGGTACAGATAGAGGTTGTAGATTGGAGGATTGCAATGGCGCTGCTTATGGTGGTCCTGCTTTCCCTCTTGTTTGCTCGCCGGCTTATCCACAGGGTGCTTTCTCGAACCCCTGGAGATCTTGTATACCAAAGGGGAGGACAATAAAAAATATGACGAATGAGGTCAATTCAATTTAAAACCACAATCTTTTTGCTTGTCTTGCTGGGCTTGTCCGCGGGCTGTGAGCAAGAGGGCAACAAAGGCAAAATGGACCGTAAAATCGCTGAAGAAGTTTTGGCGAAAGCTGGGGTCGACAAGGTCTTGAGTAGCATTGATACCTCTGCTACTATGGCAGAGGGCATACCCACGCCGCCCATCTCGGAAACCGAAGCTATCCGGCAAACGGAACTGGCAGAACGCAGTGAATTGAAAGATGCTAGCTGCTGTGAAGATTGGATGCCTGGTGCCAAAGTAGCAATCTGCTGTTGCGACAGCCTAGTGGTACGCTACGCCTACGCACTAAAAACAGACCTCGGCCGGGCATTGTCCATCATGGAGGCCGACCCTTACTACACAGCTTGCAAAGAGGGCTACAAAAAGTATCAGCGAGCGATAGAACAACTGGAAAACAGCTTGGAATAGTAGGGGGAGGCACTCCGCGAATGACTACCTTTGGAGCCCACCAACCTCTTTTCTGCTATGTACCGTACGCTGCTGTTTTGCCTGGCTTTCACCGGGCTATGGGCTTCCGCTCAAGCCCAACAGAATTCCGAGGAGGCTCAGGCCAAGCCTTATGTCATCTTAATTTCCTGCGACGGCTACCGCTGGGACTATACCGCCCGGTTCCAGCCGCCCAACATTACCCGCAGGCTGGCCTCCGGGGTGCAGGCCTTTTCTATGATCCCCAGTTTCCCTTCTAAAACCTTCCCCAATCACTATGCCATCGCAACGGGCCTCATCCCTGAGCGCAACGGGCTGGTTGCCAATACCTTTTATGACCCGGAACGCCAGGAGGAGTATTACATCAGTAAGCGAAGTGCGGTGGAAGATGGCACCTGGTATGAGGGCACGCCCCTTTGGGTCAATGCTGAGCAGAACGGCATGGTCTCCGCTTCTTTCTTCTTTGTAGGCTCGGAGGCCGACATACAGGGGGTACGCCCGTCCTATTTTTTCCCCTACAAGGGGGCTACGCCTAATGAAGAGCGGGTCGATCAGGTGCTGCAGTGGCTGCGCCTGCCGGAGGGGCAGCGCCCACATCTGATCACCATGTACTTTTCCGATATGGACGACGCTGGCCACCGCTATGGCCCTTCCAACGATGAAGTCATCGGCAAGTCTCTGCTCAAATTGGATGCCGACCTCGGGCGGCTGTTCGATGGCGTGGACGCCACCGGCCTGCCGGTCAATATCGTCATGGTCTCCGACCACGGCATGGTCGATGTCGCGCCCGATAAGCTCATCAATATCGATCCCCTCAAGGACGATAGCTTGTTCAGGGTGGCCAACAACGGCGCTATGGCCATCGTCTACCTAGAGCCGGGAGCAGATCCTGCCGCAACAGAGGCCTTCCTAAATGAAAAAGCAGCAGGCCTGCCTCTAGAGGTGTATGCCTTGGAAGATTTCCCCCACTACCACAGCAAAAGCGACCCCCGCCTTGGGGACTTCATCCTCTATCCGGAATATGGTTTTTACCTTTCCGACAGCCGGCGCATCGGCTTGGTGCAGTCTGGCCGGTTCAAACAGGGCGGGGAGCATGGCTTTGACCCCGAGTACCCCGATATGCACGCCATTTTCTATGCCTTCGGGCCGGCTTTTAAGCCTGGGCTGGCCATCCCCTCCTTCCGGAATGTGCATGTGTACCCGTTGATCTGCCAGTTGCTTGGGCTGCCCGTGCCAGCGGGCATCGATGGGCGCGCAGAAGTATTGCAGGGGATTTTACAAGCCAACTGAAACCTTTTTTTATTTTCGTTGTTATAACATCGTTTAAAACAACAAAGGGATATGCAAACAACGACAAATATGGGCAAGCAGGCACAGACGCAGCGCCCGGTACATGCTCTGATCCGGCAGCGATGGAGCCCTAGGAGCTTTACAGGAGAACCGGTCAGTACTGAAGTGCTGGAACAGCTCTTTGAGGCCGCAAGCTGGGCACCTAGCGCTTTCAATGAGCAGCCTTGGTCTTACCTTTATGCACATCGGGAGGATGAAGCCGCTTTCGGCCAAATGCTGGACTGCCTTTTTGAGGGCAACCGCAGCTGGGCTGCGAATGCAGGTGTGCTCATCCTGAGCCTGGCAGCCCCTAATTTGTCCGCAAACGGAAAGCCCAACCGCCACTATATGCACGATACCGGGGCGGCCAACAACAGTCTTTTGCTGGAGGCTACAGCCAATGGGCTTTACGGCCATATGATGGGCGGTTTTGATGCCAAAGCTGCCATTTCGGCCTTTAGCCTGCCAGAAACGGTGGAGCCAGTCTGTTTCATAGCCCTGGGGCACTTGGGCAGCCCTGAACAGCTGCCGGAGCCCCTGCGCAGCCGGGAGGAAGCAGCCCGGTCCCGAAAGCCTGTCCTTTCGTTCACTCAAAATTTAGGGGCATGAAGTACCTTTTCGCCATCCTGCCCCTGCTGCTGTCGATAGGGGGCTGCCAGCCGGGGCAAAAGCCTGCAGCGGCTGCCCCCGCTGCGGCAATGGTGCAGCCGGCCGCTGCTCGTGCGCCACAGCCTTTTAAGTCGGTTTTGCACAAAGCAGAGACCCGGGGGGAGACCCGTGCCAGCTGGCTCCTCGGCAAGCATACCTTTTCCTTCAACCGCTATTATGACCCCGACCGCATGAATTTTGGCCTGCTGCGGGTGCTCAACGACGACCACATTGCCGGCGGCGGCGGGTTTCCTACCCATCCGCATGAGAATATGGAAATTGTGACCATACAGCTGGAAGGTGGGCTTGCTCATCGGGACAATACCGGGGGCTCGGGCACCATCCGCCCCAATGAAGTACAGGTTATGACCGCCGGTACAGGGGTGCAGCACTCGGAGGTCAATGCATCGGCCACAGAGGCCTCCAAGCTGTTGCAGATTTGGGTATTCCCAAATGAAATGGGGCTCACGCCGCGCTACGATCAAAAACGGTTTGACCCTGCCAAACGGCAAGGGCGCTGGCAAGCATTGGTCTCGCCCAATGACCCCGAAGCGTTGAGGATACATCAGAATGCGGTGTTCTCCCGCGGCGACTTCCCCTCAGGCACAGCCGCCCGCTACGATATGCAGTTCCCTGGCAATGGCGTTTATGCCTTTATACTTAGCGGTGCCTGCCGTATCAATGGGCAGCCTTTGCAGGCGCGTGATGGCTTTGGGGTTTGGGACACTGGCCATATTGAGGTGGAAACTGCTGCCGATACCGAAATCCTGCTCATTGAAGTGCCCATGATCAATCGTTAGCCTATGCTGCTGCACAATGCTTTCGCTCAGGAGTTCTCCACTTATCTTAGCCTTGGCTTCCGTCATATTTTAGACTTGCAAGGGTACGACCACATCCTGTTTATTGTGGCCCTGTGCGCCCTTTACCGCCTGTCTGAGTGGAAGAAAATCCTGGTCTTGGTCACTGCTTTTACCATCGGCCACAGCCTGACACTGGCTCTGGCCGCCCTTGATGTGGTGCGCGTGCCCCAAGCCTGGATTGATACCCTTATCCCGCTCACCATCTTGCTTACTGCGGTGCACAACATCAGCCAGCCTGGGCAAAGCACCACCGGGCCTGGCCGGTTGTTCGGCCGCAAGCAGCGCTTCAATTACGGGATAGCTGTCGCTTTCGGGCTAGTGCATGGGATGGGCTTCTCCAATTACTTCCGCTTTCTGCTGGGCGAAGAGAACAGTATCGTCAATCAGCTGCTGGCCTTCAATATCGGGCTGGAGCTTGGGCAGTTGATTGTGGTCGGGCTGTTCATGGCGCTGCTGCTGTTCGCGGACAAAGTGCTGCGGGCGCCCCACCGGGAATGGAACCTCGTTGTCTCTGGCGCTGCCGCAGGGATCGCCCTTTCTATTTTGCTGGAAATGTGGGCTGTATGAAAAGGGGCGCCCACTGTGCTGCCTTGCTCACCGCTGCCCTGCTCTTCAGCAGCTGGCACCCGCTGAAAATGAGCTACACCGCAGCCCGCGTAGACGAAGGCGGAAGGCTGGAAGTCAGCTTCCGCGTCTTCCAAGACGATCTGGAGGCGGCCTTCCTGGCCAATTATGGCTATGCCTGCCAAATTGTAGCACAAAGCGGGCAGCAGGAGGTGAAAGGTTTCCTGTCAGACTATTTCGATCAGGTCTTTGACCTGTACTGTGGAGCGGAGGAAGTCTGCCTGTCCTATCAGCGGATGCAGCCGGAAGCCCAAATGGGGCTCGTGCTCTATTTTTCTGCTCCCGCCCCTCCTATTGTAGGGCAAAGCGAATGGCAGGTGTATAATGATATCCTTACTTTTGCCTTCCCCCAGCAAGTCAATATGTTCGCGTTCAAGCACAATGGGGCATTGAGCTTTACCAGCCAATTTGATGCGAATGAGAAAACCGCCACCTTTAACATCCGATAGTATGTCTAACCCCTCTTCAGGCCACCCGGTAGTGCTGAACGAAGACAAGCGCCGCTTCGAGGCCAATGTAGACGGCAGCTTGGCTGTCGCAGAATTCATAAAGACTAAAGATAAGCTCATCCTCACCCATACCGAAGTGCCCCCTGCTCTTAGCGGCAAAGGCATAGCCAGCCTTTTGGCAAAAACAGCCCTGCAGTATGCCCGCAGTTCAGGGCTCAGGGTAATGCCGCTCTGCCCTTTCATGGCAGGGTATATGGCACGCCATCCTGAGTGGGAGAGCCTCTTGGTGCCCGGCATCAACGTAGCCTGAAACCAATAGGATACGGCTGCGCAAGTAGCAGCGCAATTGCTCAGGAGCGCACATTTGTATTATGGTCGCTTTGGGGCCTACCCCTGCCTGAGGGCAGGGGTCGCTATGCTGCGGGGCTCGCTGCCCGCTCGGCCCTATCGGGCTTAGAGCTTGTTCGGATTTTGCTTTTGGAGCGAACGCAGCCCGAAGGGTAAAATCCAAACAAGCTCTAATACCCCTCCGCAGCGCTAGTCCGGTGCCAACAGGAAGCTGATTTTTGGCTTACGCCCCCGGCCTTTTGCTGGGCTGTGGCTGCCGAGAGCAGGCAAAACGGCCTTTTCACATGTCGCCTGTATTGCCGCCTGCCAGGCAAACGGGATGAGAAAGAGGCGCGCTTTGAAATTTGGCAAGAGCAGCCCCAAGAGCGGAATGCATCAAATCCTAAATGCAAGAGCTAGGGCCAGGCAGGTGCGAACAGTCAGCCAAGCCTGTATATCTCTGGCACAAATTCCCTACCTTTGGGCTTCTCAAAATCAGAACTACCGCTATGTCAGCAACGACTTTCAGCAAGCTGGACGAAATGATGGCAGCCATAGAGGCTGAGCAGCCGGGCGACTTGGATGCCCTCGAGCAGTTCCGCATCAAATACTTGGGCTCCAAAAACATCATCAAGCCCCTGTTCGGAGAAATCCGCAACATCCCCAACGAAGACAAAAAAGCCTACGGGCAGCGTGTCAACGCAGTGAAAGAAGCCGCTGAGCAAAAATTCCAGCAGCTGAAGCAACAGCTGGAAATGGCCGCCGAGGATGCTGCAGTACAGGATATCGACCTGACCGCACCCGGCGAGCCCATGCCGCTCGGCTCCCGCCACCCTATCGCCCTGACCATGAACCGCATCATCCGTATCTTTGAACGCATTGGGTTTGTGGTGGCTGATGACCGGGAAATCGAAGACGACTGGCACAATTTTACGGCCATGAACACGCCAGAAGACCACCCTGCTCGTGATATGCAGGATACCTTCTACCTCCAAGATAGCACCGAAATGCTGCTGCGCACGCATACTTCTTCCGTGCAGGCCCGTGTCATGAAGCATACACAGCCGCCTATCCGCATCATTGCTCCGGGCCGTGTTTACCGCAATGAGACGGTTTCCGCTCGTTCCCACTGCCAGTTCCATCAGGTGGAAGGGTTGTACGTGGACGAAGGCGTCTCCTTTGCCGACCTCAAGCAGACGCTGCTGTACTTCGCCCGCGAAATGTTCGGGCCGGAAGCCAAAATCCGCCTTCGCCCTTCTTACTTCCCCTTCACCGAGCCTAGCGCAGAGATGGACGTCTACTTGGGCACAGATACAGAGAAGGACTACCGCCTGACCAAAGGCACCGGGTGGCTGGAGATCTTGGGCTGCGGTATGGTCGACCCTGCTGTGCTGGAAAACTGCGGTATTGATTCCACCCGCTACACCGGCTTTGCTTTCGGCATGGGCATCGAACGGCAAGCCCTGCGCTTGTATGACATTGGCGATATCCGCCTTTTCTTTGAAAACGATGTGCGCTTCCTCCGGCAGTTCGCTGCAGAGTTCTAGCGCGCCCCAACGCGATTCCGATATGAAACCTGGCATCCCTAAAGGGACAAGGGATTTCGGCCCGGCTGAAGTCCTGAAACGCAATTATATCTTCGATACCATCCGGGAGGTCTTCATCCGTTATGGCTATCAGCCTATAGAGACCCCTGCTATGGAAGACCTGGCTACCCTCACCGGGAAGTACGGGGAAGAAGGGGATAAGCTCCTCTTTAAGGTGCTCAATAATGGCGACTTCCTCCGCAAAGCAGACGAGGAGGCCCTGAGCGCGCGGGACTCCACGGCCCTTGTGCCCTCTATTTCCAAGCGGGGGCTGCGCTATGACCTCACCGTGCCCTTCGCCCGCTTCGTGGTCATGCACCAAAACGACATCCCCTTCCCTTTCAAGCGGTATCAAATCCAGCCCGTTTGGCGGGCAGACCGGCCTCAGAAAGGGAGGTACCAAGAGTTTTATCAGTGTGATGTGGACGTAGTCGGCTCGGATGCCCTCATTTACGAAGCGGAGCTCGCACAAATCTACGATGAGGTGTTTTCCCGTCTTGGGCTGAAAGTCGTGGTCAAGCTCAACAACCGGAAGATACTCGCGGGCATGGCAGAAGCTGCAGGCATCGCCCCACAATTCATGGATATGACCATGGCCATCGATAAGCTGGACAAAATTGGGCTCGATGGAGTGCGCAATGAGCTGTCTGGGCGCGGCATCGGTAGCGAAGCTGTTGATAAGGTTGTCGAAATGCTCGGCATCACCGACTTGCAGGCGCTGCGCAGCCTTTTCGCGCAAAGCGAAACTGGGCTGAAAGGCGTCGAAGAGCTATCTACAGTGATGGATTACCTCGCAATGGGCGAACTGAAGAACGAAGTCCGGTTTGACATCACCCTGGCGCGCGGGCTCAACTACTACACCGGCTGCATTTTTGAAGTAGGGGTAGACACAAGCTCCCCGGGGCAGGAGGCCATCAAAATGGGGAGCATAGGCGGCGGCGGCCGATACGATGGGCTGACTAGCGTTTTCGGCATGACCGACCGGGGCTCTGGCGTAGGCGTCTCTTTTGGCGCAGAGCGGATCTACGATGTAATGGAAGAGCTGTCCCTCTTCCCGGCAGACGGGGCCCGTACCCTTCAGCTGCTCTTTATTGCCTTTGACGAGGCGGCCCACCGGCATGCGTTCCGCCTGCTCGGCCAAGCCCGGGCTGCCGGCATCAACGCTGAGCTCTACCCTGAGCCAGCCAAGCTGAAAAAACAGATGAAGTATGCCAATGCCCGGGAGGTGCCCTTCGTGGCCCTGATCGGTGAATCGGAATTGGCTGCCGGCACCCTGACTTTCAAGAATATGGCTACGGGCGAACAGCAAAACCTGGCATGGCCAGCCATTATAGAGCAGTTAAAAGACCGCTGATTATGCTTTTGCCAAGCTCCGCTAATCTTTGGTTGCAGTGCTTGGGCTTGCCCGCACGGCTGGCCATGTATTTTTTGTGGGCAGCGGCGGCTTTTAGCCCTGCCACAGGAAGCGCACAGTCCTTTCAGTTGGAACATGCCCTGAGCGGGAAGGCCAAGCTGTTAAAGCCGGGCAGCAGCCTACAGCTCGAACTGGACATGCCGGCGTCGCAGATGATGGCCGAGTGCCGCCGCCTGCTGACGGGCGAGCTAATGGCCCCTGAAAAAGGGATGCTGCAGCTCTTGCCAGAGAGGGAGCGCAAAAGCTATCTGCTGGACAATGGGCTGTACAAGTTTGACGAAACAGCCTATGAGGGCTTTTCCTTGCGCACTGGCATGCGTGTGCCCTTGGAGGACATACATACCCTGGCTTATCAGCCCCCGCTGAAAGGCAGGCTGCACCGGGCAAGCCGCTGGGCTGCGGGGCTGGGCTTGCTGAGCACTTTGGTAGTGGCCCCTCTGGGCAGCATCAACTACACAGATGGCACCTTTAATAGCGGGCGTTACCTGCGGATAGCTGGTTACAGCCTGGCAGCCTCGGGGCTGGGCATAGCCGTACACTTAGGCACTGCCCCCCGTAAGTTTGCCATAGAGCAGCCGGGCAGCGCCCCCGAGCAAAACCAATGGCGATTGAAAATCATCAACTAAGACGATATGCCCCGTTTCTCTGCCCTTGCTGAAGTCCGCCGGGCGATGTCCGAAGAAGGGCTGACCTGCGAACAATTGGTACAGTACTACTTAGGCCAAATAGAAGCCACTGCAAGCCTGAACATCTACGTGGAGGTATACGCAGCGGAAGCATTGCAGCGTGCCCGGGAACAGGATGCCCTTTATCAGGCCGACCCCTCTGCCGTAGGCCGCTTGCACGGCATGATCCTTTCCCACAAGGATGTCATCTGCTATGCAGGGCACGGGGTGCAGGCAGGCTCTAGGATATTGGAGGGCTTCAAGTCCCTGTTTTCTGCCACAGCGGTAGAGCGCCTGCTGGCAGAAGGGGCTATTTTTATCGGGCGCGTCAATTGTGACGAATTTGCCATGGGCTCTTCCAATGAGACTTCCTGGTTTGGCCCGACCCGCAATGCCGCCGACCCCGGGCGGGTACCGGGCGGCTCTTCCGGCGGTTCGGCGGTGGCCGTACAAGCCGATACCTGCCTGGCTTCCCTGGGCTCCGACACTGGCGGCTCGGTACGTCAGCCTGCCTCTTTTTGTGGGGTGGTGGGGTTGAAGCCTACTTATGCCCGGATATCCCGCTACGGGCTGTTGGCTTATGGCTCTTCCTTCGATCAGATCGGCACCCTGACCCATAGCGTAGCTGATGCGGGCCTGTTGCTGGAGATCATGGCCGGCCCCGATGAGTACGATGCGACGGTGAGCCACGAACCGGTGGAGGCTTATGCAGACTGCCCGGCCCCCGGAAAACCTTTGCGGCTGGCTTATTATCCTGAAGCGTTGGAACACCCGAGCATACAGCCTGAGGTGAAAGCTGCCGCCCAAGGTTTTATGCAGCAGTTGGAAGCGGCGGGGCATACGGTAGACCCGGTTGCCTTTGGCCTGCTCGATTATATGATCCCAGCTTATTACGTGCTCACTACGGCAGAAGCCTCCTCCAACCTTTCGCGTTATGATGGCATCCGTTATGGCTACCGCAGCGCAGATGCAGGCGACCTGCTGAGCACTTACAAGCAGTCGCGTGCAGCAGGCTTCGGCCCTGAGGTGAAGCGCCGCATCATGCTCGGTACCTTTGTGCTCAGTGCAGGTTATTATGATGCCTATTATACCAAAGCGCAGCGGGTGCGCCGCCTCATCAAGGACCGTACCGATGAGATCTTCGCGGATTACGATTTCATCCTGATGCCGGCAGCGCCTACCACTGCCTGGCCATTCGGTGCTAAGTCGGAAGACCCGGTCGAAATGTATTTGGCCGACATTTTCACTGTGCAGGCCAATATGGTCGGTGCCCCGGCAGTTTGTATCCCAGCCGGCACGGATGCGGCGGGGCTGCCAATAGGCATGCAGCTGATGGGGCCCAAGCATTCGGAGGCGGCCCTGCTCGGGCTGGCGAAGGCCCTGCACGGGCAGTAGCCTAGGGGCAGCTCCCTCCCACAAAAAGCAATGCGAATGACTACCAACTATATGGAGCGCGCGGCGGCGTTTGAAGCAGAAGCCGCCCGCTTGCACAGCCGTTACAACCGCCTGTCTATGGCCCGCCTGCTCCTTTTTCTGGGCAGTATCGTGGGCATCGTCCTGCTATGGAATCAGGTACATTACCTGGCCGGGCTGGCGGGCACGCTGGCCTTCCTGGCAGGCTTTTACCGTTTTGTCAACTGGCATCAGGGCATCCGCCGGGCAGCCCGGCATCAGGAGCACCTGGCACAGGTGAACCGTTGGGAGGCTGCGGTGGTAGAAGCGCACGATTTCGGCCCATTTCACGATGGTGCCGGGCTGGGCAGCCTCAGCCACCCTAATGCGGTCGACTTGGACCTGTTTGGCCCTTTTTCGATGTTCCAATACCTCAACCGGGCGTCCACGGCCCTGGGGCGGCAGCAGCTGGGCAGCTGGCTGTCGGAGCCGGGCAGCCCGGAGGATATACGCGAGCGGCAGCAGGCCGCAGTAGAGATGGGCGGGCGCTTGGAATGGCGGCAGCACTTGCAGGCTTATGGTATGGAGATCGATGACGACCCACGGCAGATCGAGCTGCTCTCCCGCTGGCTGTCGGAGCCGGCATTCGTAAAGAGCACCCCTTGGCTGGTGGCTGCATTGTACATCATACCGGCCTGGTCTGTGGCAGCGGCTGTGCTCTGGGCACTGTACCTGCCCTGGTTCCTGGGCGTACTGTTGTACCTGCCTGCAGTGCTTATCCTGCGCAAGTTTGTGGAGCAGGTCAATGAGGCGCATAACAAAACGGCTCATGCCGAACGGGCCCTGGCCCGCTACGCCCGCCTGATACAGCATATGGAGGGGCAGTCGTTTGACAGCCCCTTGCTGAGCCGCCTGCACAGCGCTTTCACGGTGGGCGGGGTTAAAGCATCTTCGCAGATTGGGCGCTTGTCTTACATCATCAGTCAGCTCAATGTGCGGTACAATGCATTTGCGTTTATCTTGAATGTGGCGGGCCTTTGGGAGCTGCAGTATATGTACCGGCTAGAGCAGTGGAAGGCCAGCATGAAGGCCCACCTGCCGGGCTGGTTCGCGGCTATGTCCGCGCTTGAGGCCTTGAGCAGTTATGGCAATCTGTTGCACAACAACCCCGATTGGGCATTGCCAACAATCACTGCTGATACGATGGTGTCTGGCACGGAGCTGGGGCATCCCTTGATACACCGTAGCAAGCGGGTATGCAACGATATCGCCCTGCCCACTGATGGGCACATCAAACTGATCACGGGCTCGAATATGGCGGGCAAGAGCACCTTCTTGCGCACGGTGGGGCTGAATATGGTATTGGCTATGGCTGGAGCGCCGGTCTGTGCCCGAAGTTTCCGGCTGCCCCCGCTACGGGTGTACACGAGCATGCGCACGCAGGATGCGCTGCAGGAGAGCACCTCCTCTTTTTATGCAGAGCTCAAGCGGCTGAAGTTCATCATAGAAGATGTAGAGGATATGGCGGGCAACCGCCCTCCGGAGGTGCAGGCGTTTTTCCTTTTGGACGAGATACTGAAAGGCACCAACAGCAACGACCGGCATACCGGCTCTAAGGCGCTCATCCGGCAGCTCATCCGTAGCAAGGGCTCGGGCATCATTGCCACTCATGACCTGGAGCTCGGGCAGCTCGAAGCGGAAGCTAACGGCACTATAGAGAACCTCCGCATTGAGGTGGAGATACGGGGAGGGGAATTGCACTTCGATTACAAGCTGAAGAAGGGGGTGAGCCAATCTTTCAATGCCACGCTCCTGATGAAGCGGATGGGCATACGCATAGAGGAGGAGTAGGCGCCGGGCATGAAAATGCTGAGCTTACTGGCTTTTAGACAGGCATTGGACTAGCGATGCGGAGGGGTGGCAAGCCCGGCAGGGCCGAGCGGATAGCGAGCCCCGAAGCGTAGCGACCTGAGCCGATAGGCGAGGGTAGGCCCCACCTAAAATGTGGGTTTGGGCCAAGGCTGATTTGGCGGGTGTTTTAGCGTTGGCTTTGGCTGCCCCAATACCACTTCAGCCCGATTAGGATATGGCCGGGGAAAGCGTCAAATTCGGAGGTTTGGAAATACGCGGGCGTAACTTCGGTAGCCCCAATCGTAGCCCCTGTGAGGTTGAGCAGGTCTATCCCTTTGAAAAAGTATTCAAAACGCTCCTTCCATTGTTTCCGGCTCAGCTCGTAATCGAGGCGGTGATAGTTGTTGGCTGCCCCTTGGGTACGGTTGTGCTGTAGCTGGTACCTCAGTTGGTGGCGGAAGAGGTGGTGCTCAAAGCGCAGGGACAAACGGGGGTTGAGGAGGGTGTTTTCCACGAGGCTTTGGCCGCTGCGCCGTTGGGTATACCGGATGATGGCATCGGCGTGTACGGACCATCCTGGCATGCCGGTGAATTTGAAGCTGGGGCGCAGTTGCAGCATACGGTCGTAGACCAGCTGCCCCTGAAGGCGGACGCTTGATGTTGCGCTGTTGAGGGTAAGCCGGGCAGTCCACTGCTCTGCCGACATCCCGCACCATAGCGATGCGAGCCACTCCTGCTGCTTGTCTACCAACTGGAATGTGCTCAGCTGGTACAGCCCCTGAAAGCTGTTGACGGGCTGAAAGTCTTGCATGGCAGGTACGTAGGTCAGGTTGAGATTAAACTGCAAGCTGTTGAGCGCGATGGAGTAGTCTTTGAATATCCCCAGGTTGAAGCTTTCTCTGAGGGCCGCTGTGCCCAAGGGCGTCATCCCGGACAGAAAGCTGGTGGCGTCCCGAAAGCGGTGCAAGGCATTCGTATGCTCGAGGCGTGGCAGTTCGCTGTTGAGTGCATAACGGGCGGATACATTCCAGCCGTTGCCGATACGGTACAGGGCGAAAAAGCCAGGGCTGAGCAGGCTGTTTTTCTGGGTTTCGTGGGCGTTGGAAAGTTGGTAGCGTGCTGCCATCAGATTGGCCGACAGCCGCCATTTGCCAAGGTCGTACCGCAGCCGTATGCCTGCCAATGCATTTTGGTACCGTAGCCGGCTTTCGCCTGAAAATGGCCGCATTCCTTTGTTCCCCGTTTGATTGGAGCGCCTTTCCCGGTTGCGGTTTGCAGCGAAGTGGGCCTCTAGCAGCAGCTTATCCAATTGCTTTCTAGCCCTGATCTGATGGTTGAGCCTAGAAGCAGCGTACCCCTGGTTTTGGGTGCCTGCAAATGCCATCTGTTCCGGTTGATAAGCTGTGATGCCAGCAATACTGTCATTGCTGGAAACAGCAGTTTTATAGTGATTTTGTTCGTGTTCGTACTTGCCGGCCACAGTAAGCCGGATGTCATTTGGAAAGGTATGAGCGAATTTGTAGATGGGCTGGAGCGCGAGGGCATCTGCTGAAGCGTTCTGGGTATTTGCAGTGCTGGTGGTGCCTAGTGTCATATATTCTTCCGTATCAGCGGCCTGCAACTGTACAGTTACCGGCAGCTCCAGCTCAAAACGCATGCCGTTCTTCAGCGACGCTCGGAATACCTGATCCAGGAAGGCAGCAGAGCTGGCAAAGGCGTTAGCTTCTTCTCCAAATTGGGCGGGGACCTCAGAGCGGAACTGTCGTTCGAGGCGATAGCTTTGCCGGCCGGCCGTAAAAGGCAGCTCTAGCTTAGCCCGGTAATTTGCACGGTCGTGCAGAGAGACATCGGCTGCCCCGTGGAGCCGGTAGCTGTTGCGCTGATTAAACTGATGGCCCCAAGCTACGGATTGGGAGTATGCGCCCCGCTGCTGCACGAATATAAAGGGGTTTTGAAAAAGCTGATCGTGCTGTGCATCCCGGATGGCCTGCTCTATATTGTTGCTATACAGTTCGTGACGGGTGTTTGCCGCGTCCAAGTTCAGGCTGAAGGCACTTTTGATACTGGCCGTCAGTGCGTTGCCTGCGGCTTCGTAAAAAGCCTCATAGCCGGCTGCAAGGCTAAGGGTGCCCTGCCATTGGCTTGTATACTCCTCCTTCAGGCGGATGTCGAGGGCGAGCTGTTGGCTCGTGCTGTCTGGGCTGAAATTGACACTGCCAGGAAAGTAATTTTCGATGAGGCGTAAGCTCTGAATAGACTGATAGCTTATGCCGTCGGTGAAATCAGCATCTTTTCCAGTGGCAATTTGCCTGCCTTCCACCAAGACGTCGCCTACTTTTTTATTTTGATAGTAGATGTAGCCATTGTCAATGAAAAAACCGGGCACCCGCTCGATGATATCGGTAACCGATTGCTCCCTGCCGGTTTCCAACAGCTGGATATTGAAAATAGTGGTATCGCCCGATTTGCGCAATAGCGCTGCCTTATCGACGACCGAAATCTCTGCGAGGTCAAACGAAAGGGGGGCTAACGTCAAGGGGCCCAGGGAGAGGGTATCTGACCTGCAGTTGATGATGAGCATCGTATCTTGGTACCCGATCTGAGCCATGTAGAGGCGGCTCTCACCTTCTGGAGCGCTTAGCGCAAAATGCCCCTGTGCGTCAGTGGTGCGAAAGCCGAGTACTTTGGCTGCATCAGGACTGAGCAATTGCACGCTGATGCCACTATGCTGCTCACTGTCCGATAAGCGGGCCGCACCTTGTACCCAGCAGCCCTGCGCTACTGCTGTGCCCGGTAAGAGGAGCAGGCCTGTAAGAAGGGATAAGGCAATTGCGGTCTGCCACATGATAATTGGTTACTGCTCAAACTTCAGCCAGGTTTCAAGCGGCGTTTGTGCATCGATGATGATGAGCTTATCCTTTCCTAGCGACATGATATCATTGTAAGATAATTGAATCGTATTTTTCTTATGGGTGCGGATCCCATCAGGCAGTGCCACAGTTTGAGCGTTAAACAATACCTCTACAGCAGACCATTTGTAGTATTGGGTTTCATACTCTAGCACTAAGCCAGGCAGGCTGAATACCCCATCTTGGGGGCCGTCTAGGTAGGGGATGTCCGGTGCAAACCATGCTACATCCCCATTTTTGGCGATGGCTTGACGGCATGGGATACCGGCGATAGCTTTCTGTTCGCTAGTTAGTGCCCATTGTTGGCGAGTATTCCTTTCCCGCAGCTCGTCAAGGCCCTGTTCGTAAAGATAGCCTTCCATATAGCTGCCGCTTTTTTCAAGCCACACCCCATTGTTGTAATCCTTGTACACCTCTTTGTAGGGCCAGTATTCTTTGCTATCGCTCCGGTCGTAAATGACATATACACTGTCTCTGCAGTATTTAGATGCACCGTGGTTGATCGTCAGGCTGTAGCTGTAGATGATCTTCTGTTGTGACAGCTCAGGCAAAATTTCTTGTATGTTCTCTTTAGCGGTTGCGTGGTATACTACTTTAATGCTTTGCCCCGTAAGCGGGGCGTAGGATAAGAATAGAAGGGCGAGTATTGAGTTCAATGGGTTTTTTTTCTTCATGTTTTGTGGGATTGGCGAAGTGATAAATAAAGGGTATCTGCTACAATATGATAAACAGGATGCCTCGGGCATCAATGCATGGTTAAAATACATCTTTCCTGCCTACGCTATGCTTTTTTGGCCATTTAGCTCAGGCTAAGCCCCTAAAAATGCCAGCGCGTAGTTGAAAGAGCTCATTTTCCAAACTATACTTAAGTCGTCCTTCAAGTCTAGTGGTCTGTCAAGTGTTAATTTATGGGTTGAGTGGGAGCGGATTTTGAGGCTAAATCAAGGCGGATGTTCCCGCACATAGCAGCGCTACGTAAGGGGTTGTCCAACGAAGAGTAGCCTCAAAAGTCGCCGCAGGCAACCCCTAGTTTTAGCCTTGACAGACCACTAGTGTTAGCTGCCTGTACTTTTTAACAGCCTGGCCCACTAACGTGTATGCCACTTGGGGCACCTTGGTTATCAATAATCAAGCAATCCGCACCATCGTCGTAGACGGTTTCTGTACAGTTGAAGTTGCCATCTGGATCGTTGCCACATTGACGGACTATGGTTGCTACCTTATCTGGCGCTGCATCAATGCGGATTTGGCGTCGAGTCGGCTTTTGGGGCATTGGACAGGGCGTTTGCACTTAAAGTGGCGAACGCAGCAATGGCAAAGGATAGGAATACAAGCTTTTTCATAAGTACGAGAATTTAGGGTTAAAATAATTTTTTGTTAAATTACCATTACCATTACCATTACCATTACCAAGATTTAACACTTTTTTAACAGTGTTCAAAGACCTTGTCCTTCAAACCTAAGCCAGGTTTCAAGCGGCGTTTGTGCATTGATGATGAGGAGCATATCTTTTCCTAGTGCCTTAAGTCATAAATCTCTGATACTTAAGTTGAAGTTATTTTCCGGCTAATCAAGGCGAAGGTTCGCTCCTTTAGCCCGAGCTAAAGGAGCGGTTCTTTAACGAAGAAGAGTAGGCGGAAAAGAAAGAAACTTGGGGTGTCAAGGATTTATGGCTTGAGGCACTAGCGGTATCCACTCCTTTCTACAATGGCAGCACGGTAGCGTTTTTGTCTTTAGAGCGGGGCTGACAGGAAAAGTTGCAGCCCAGCTCGGCACTGTTGGGCCAGTCTCGCGCTCAAGCTCGGCCTGGCTTTCGCCCAACTATAGACAGCCCCTATAGCCGTATAGGCAATAACAGCCCGTAGGGGTGACTTCTGTCACATATCGCATGATAATATGGCCATATTTTTGTGTCATCATTAAAAATAAAAATACAATCATAATGGAAAACGCCACTGTTATCAACCAAATGCCCCGCATCGGCGAGCCTGCGCCCGATTTTGAAGCGGTGACCACAACTGGCCCCCTTAAGCTTTCGGAGTACAACAAAGACAGCTGGGTCATCCTCTTTTCCCACCCTGCCGACTTCACGCCGGTATGTACTACGGAAATGAGCGCTTTCGCACTCGAGAAAGACTTTTTCGAGCAGCGCAACACCAAGCTGTTGGGGCTGAGCATCGACAGCATCCACTCCCACTTGGCATGGGTGAACAATGTGAAGAACAATACCGATGTTTACTTCCACTTCCCCATCATTGCTGACTTGGACATGAGCGTGGCTAAGCTGTACGGCATGCTGCACGACAAGGAGAGCACCACAGCCGCTGTACGCGCCGTATTCTTTATCGATCCGAAAGGCATGGTGCGCCTGATGATGTACTACCCGCTCAATGTGGGCCGTAACATGGAGGAGATCAAGCGTGCCCTTGTGGCCCTGCAGACTTCAGACGAGTGCAAGTGTGCCCTGCCCATCAACTGGGTGCCGGGCGAGAAAGCCATTGTGCCTCCGCCCAAAACGCTGGACGAAATGGATGCCCGCCTCAAGAGCACTGAATATGAGCTCGTTGATTTCTACCTAGCTAAGAAGGACATCTAGCAGGCGCAAACCAGATGGTCGTTTTTTTGGGCCTGCCCCTACCGCAAGGAGGGGGCCTGCCCCTGCCCGATGGCAGGTGCCGCTATGCTACGGGGCTCGCTCTCCGCTCGGCCTTATCAGGCCTGCCGCCCCTTCGCAGCGCTAGGCCAATGCTAGGCTAGAGCCCCAAAAGTATGAGCACCTGCGACATTGGGTTCACGCCCCATCTAGCGCACAGGCAAGGGGCCTGCTCAAAGGCCGGGCCTGAAAATCTTAAGAGGGCAGCTGCATTTGCAGCTGCCCTCTGCGTGTTTGAAGGGGGGGCGGTTAAACCCCTGGCCATGCCCCGTTGTTTTCCGGGGAAAAAATGCAGGCAACTGACGGACCCAAAGGCGCTAAGCTAAAAAGTATTGTAAGCTTCCGGGACGGGGCGCAGGCCCCTGTTGAAGACCTTGTCGCCTGTGAGGAGCCACTGGAGATCAAGCTGGCCACCGGGCCGGCCGGCAACCGGGAGCACCGCAGCCTTGCGGTCACAATGCGCACCCCGGGGCAAGATGCAGAGCTGGCCATAGGCTTCCTTTTTACAGAAGGCATCATCGGGAAAGCAGCAGACGTATCTAGCTGCCGGCATGTGGGGCAGGCGCTGGCACCGGAAGCAGCGGAGAACATCCTCCTGGTGGAGCTCTCCCCGGGCACGGCAGTGGATTTTGAAAAGCTCAACCGCCACTTTTATACATCTTCCAGTTGTGGGGTCTGTGGGAAGGCCTCTATAGAGATGGTGCGCACCGTCAGCCTGCATTACCCCCGCCGGGCCTATCCGGTTTTCTCTGCGGCTGTGCTGCAAGGGTTCCCCGATCAGCTCCTGGGCCGGCAGTCCCTTTTTGCGGCAACGGGCGGCATACACGCAGCGGGGGCGTTCACCCCTGAAGGGCAGCTCTTGGCAGTACGGGAAGATGTAGGGCGACACAATGCGATGGACAAACTGATCGGTTCGCAGCTGCAAGCTGGGCGTTTCCCTATGCGTGATGTTGGCGTCATGGTGAGCGGGCGGCTCAGCTTTGAGCTGGTGCAGAAAGCCGCTACTGCAGGCGTGCCCTTGTTGGCTGCTGTGGGGGCGCCTTCTTCCCTGGCTGTCGAACTGGCAGAGGAGCACGGCATCACCTTGGCTGGCTTTTTGAGGGGCACCCGTTTCAATGTGTACTGTGGGCAGGAACGCATTCAGTGGTAAAGGTTTGGCCGCTTCTCAGGAATAAGTAGGCCGCAGCACGGGCTAGTTTTCGGATATTCCCTTAGTTTTGTGTGCTGGGGCACTCCCCGGGCAAAGGGGCGCTAGCCCGGTGGAGCCCGTGGCGGACAGTAGGTTCCCAACGTGCACGGCATGGGCCCTTTCGGGCCTCCCAAACTGCCTTCCCTTTGGGCAGTCAGCTAGGGGCATCATTTAGCAGGCAAAGCATTCAGAGCGGCAAAGTATGAGCAACGAACAGGATAATAAGGACAAGCGAAAGACTGGGGTGAAAGGGCGCTTGCGCAAGCGCAACGAAGACCTTTCTAACTATGTATTTGGCAAGGTGCAGCCCCAGGCAGTGCCCTTGGAAGAGGCAGTGCTTGGCGCTATCATGCTCGATAAAGACGCGCTTACCATCGTGCTCGATATCATTCAGCCCGACAGCTTTTACCTGGATGCACATCAGCTCATCTACAAAGCCATGCAGCGGCTTTTTGACAAATCACAGCCGATCGACCTGCTGACGGTCACTGAAGAATTGAAGAAAACGGATGACCTCGAAGCGGTGGGCGGTGCCTACTATCTGGTCGAGCTGTCCAATAAAGTAGCCTCGGCTGCCAATATTGAATTTCACGCCCGCATCATTGCTCAGAAATATGTACAGCGGGAGCTGATCTCGGTTTCCACCAAAATCATACGCGACGCCTACGAAGACTCCACAGATGTCTTCGAATTGCTGGACGATGCTGAGCAGGGGCTATTCTCCATTGCCCAGAAGAATATGAGCCGGGGGGTAGAAAGCATGTCTTCCCTAGCGGCCAAAGCGCAGAAACAGATGGAGGAGCTGCGCAAAAAGGAGGATGGCCTCACCGGTGTGCCAACTGGGTTTACCGACTTGGACCGCCTCACTTCCGGCATGCAGCGCTCAGACCTCATCATCTTGGCTGCCCGTCCGGGTATGGGCAAGTGCTTGGGAAAGGGCACTAAAGTGCTGATGTACGATGGCCGGCTGAAAAGCGTAGAAGACATTCTGCCTGGAGACTTGCTCATGGGCGACGATTCCACCCCAAGGCGTGTGCGGTCTATTGCCAGAGGCAGGGAACGGATGTACTGGGTACGGCAGGATAAGGGTATGGACTACCGGGTGAATGAAAGCCATATCCTCTCTCTGAAAAGGGGCCGGCACAAAGATGTTGTGGATATTGCGTTGAAAGACTATTTGTCGGAGCCCACAACGAGCCGGCACGATTACAAAGGGTACAAGGTCTCCGTCGACTTTCCGGAGCAGCCGCTCCCACTTCCCCCTTACTTCCTTGGGCTATGGCTCGGCAACGGGGCTACCGGAGATCAGGGGCGGCCGGAAGCAGAGATTGCGGGTTATCTGGAAGAATTGGCCCAGGCCGAAGGGCTGCAGGCAAAGTTGCAAAAACAAGGGCAAAAGCCCGAAGAATACACCATCGGCAGAATGGTGAATGGGCCTGTCGGGCACAGCGTCCGAAGGGCACTGCAAGAAATAGGAGTGCTCCAGCACCTGCATATCCCACGGGCCTACCTCATCAACAGCCGTAGCCAACGTTTGGAGCTGCTGGCCGGGCTTATCGACAGCTGTGGCCGCCACCTCTCACCGTCTAATGCATACGAGTTTGCAGTTGAAGACGAAGCCCTGGCACAGCAGATCAAGTTCCTTTGCGATAGCTTGGGCTACAGGGCTATCGTCCGGACTGAGCAGCCCGGAAGCATTGCAAATCCCGGAGCTGCCATTTGCAGGCTGCAGGTTTATGGCAACCTAGATGATGTGCCCGTCAGGATGGAGCGCAAACAGGCAGCACCAAGGCAAGAGCCTGCCAATTGGCAGGTCACGGATATTGAGGTGGCCTATGATAAAGTAGATGATTACTACGGTTTTGAAATAGACGGCAACCGGCGCTTCCTGTTGGAAGATATGACGGTGACCCACAATACGGCCTTTACCCTGTCTCTGGCCCGCAATGCCTCTATGGTTTTCAAGCGCCCGGTCGCTTTTTTCTCTTTAGAGATGTCTGCCCTTCAGCTAGCACAGCGGATCATCGCCATGGAAGCAGAGATTTCGGGCATGAAGATGAGGAGCGGGCAGTTGGAGGATTACGAGTGGGAACAGCTCAATGCTGCCCTGGAACGCGTCAGCGATGTGCCTATCTTTATTGACGATACACCGGGCATCAACGTGTTTGAGCTCCGGGCCAAATGCCGCCGCCTGAAAATGCAATACGATATAGACTTGATTGTCATCGACTATCTGCAGCTCATGAGCGGGGGGGGCGACAACCAGAAAGGCAACCGGGAGCAGGAAGTCAGTGCCATTTCCCGAGCTCTGAAAGGGCTGGCCAAGGAGCTCAATGTGCCGGTTATCGCCCTGTCTCAGCTGAGCCGTGCTGTGGAGACCCGCGGGGGCACTAAGCGCCCACAGCTGTCGGATTTGAGGGAATCGGGCTGCCTTACCGGAGACGCCCTCTTGAAGGAGGCCGATACCGGCCGCCTCATTACAATAAAAGCACTGGCTGAACGAGAAGTGCAGGCTCCTGTGAAAGTGCAGGCCATGGGCGGCAACCATGAAATTGGAGCGCATACGCTCACTAAAGCATTCTACTCGGGCAGGAAAATGACCTATGAGCTGGCTACGCGCAGCGGCAGGGCCATCAAAGCAAGCGCCAACCATCCTTTCCGTAAAGAAGAGGGCTGGGCCCCTCTGGAAGACCTGAAAGCAGGGGATCAAATTGCCGTCACGGAAGGCTATGCCGGCTTGTTTTGGGATGAGATATCAGCAATCACGCCACTTCAGGAAGAAGATGTATACGATGCTACCGTAGAAGGGGTACACAACTTTGTTGCCAATGATATCGTAGTACATAATTCTATCGAGCAGGATGCAGATATCGTAAGCTTCATCTACCGGCCAGAGTACTATGATATCCTAGAAGATGAGGAGGGGATGTCCCTGAAAGGGGTAGCAGAGCTCATTGTCGCCAAACACCGCCACGGTGCCTTAGAGACTGTCCGCCTGCGCTTTGATGCTGAGTACGCACGTTTCTCCGATCTCGACGACCCAGACTTCAGCAACTTGCCCGATGATACCTTTGGTGCAGAAGCACCCCCTACCAATATCATCACCCGCCCTTCCAAGATGAATGACGATGAGGATATTCCATTTTAGGCTGATTGTCGCTTTTGGGGCCTGGCCAACAGGGTGGGGGCTGCACCTGCCAATAGCAGGTGCCGCTATGCTGCGGGGCTCGCTGCTCGCTCGGCCCTATCGGGCTTCCACCCCTCCGCAGCGCTAGCCCGATGCCCTCATGGAGCTAGAGCCTACGGCATTTTGGTTTGCGCCCTAGCTTGTTTTGAGGGGCGTAGCAGGTTTGTAGCTCACCCTATGCGGCAGTAGCTGGCAGCCCTAGGCTGTACGGGGGCATCTGTACGGGCAAAGGTTTAAAGCTTTGCCATCGAAGCAGTATCCCCCAATTTCCGTACCTTTAGGTTTCAAACCAAAGCCAATTCAATTCATTTATGCCGCCACCCAAAAAGTATGGCCGCTATGGCAAAAAGCCGAGTCAGCCTTCTGCTGAGCCGGGCGGTCAGCCGGAGCCTGGGCCCATTCACGAAAAACCTGTTGTGGAAGGCATGCGCCTCAATAAGTACGTCGCCCACTGCGGTATCTGTTCCCGCCGGCAGGCCGCAGAGCATGTCAAAGCAGGCCTGGTGGCCGTCAATGGGGCTGTAGAGCTTTCCCCTGCCTATCAGGTCAAAGAAGGAGATGAAATCCGCTTCCGGGGCGAGCTCATCGAGCCTGAAGTCCGCAAAGTATATCTCCTGCTCAATAAGCCTAAAGGCTATCTGACTACGGTAAGCGACGACCGTGGCCGGAAGACTGTCATGGACATTGTGGGCAACCGGGTAGAAGAGCGCATTTTCCCAGTAGGCCGCCTCGACCGGGACACTACTGGGCTGCTGCTCATGACCAATGATGGAGATCTGGCCAAAAAGCTATCCCACCCGAGCCACGGCGTACGAAAGTTCTATCAGGTTACCCTCGATAAGCCTGTAGACAAAGCCCACCTTGAAGCCATACGCAAAGGGCTTGAGCTGGAAGATGGCCTGGCCCCGGTAGATGGGGTGGACTATGTCAGGGGGCGGCCCAAAAATGAGGTGGGCATTGAAATCCACATCGGCCGCAACCGCATCGTAAGGCGCATCTTTGAGCACCTGGGCTACGAAGTCAAGCTGCTCGACCGGGTATACTACGCCGGGCTGACCAAAAAAGACCTTTCCAGGGGCTTTTGCCGCCACCTGACCGAGAAAGAAATCATCATGCTCAAGCACTTCTCCTGATGTACAGCAAAGAAGAACAACAGTCCCTTTACAGCCTGTCCAAATCTTATCTGGCTGCTGAAAGCGCCATTCATCAGCAGTCTGCCGATCAGCGCCTCAATGAGCTGAGGCAGTTGCTCATCTACCATGAGTACCGCTATTACATCCTCAACGATCCTGTCGTGAGCGATTATGAATACGATCAGCTCTACAAGCTTTTGGAACGGCTAGAAGCAGAGCATCCGAGCCTGGTAACGCCTGATTCTCCCACCCAAAGGGTATCTAGCGATTTGATCGATGATTTCCCCTCTGTAGAGCACCTGACCCCTATGCTCTCCTTGGCCAACTCTTACAATGCGGAGGATCTCATCGAGTTTGACCAACAAATTAAGCGCTATGCCAACCTCCCCGAAGGAGAGCCCATAGCGTATGCAGTAGAGCCTAAATTTGACGGGGGGAGCATTGCGGTAGTTTACGAAAACGACCAATTGGTGCGGGGCGCTACCCGCGGCAATGGAAAGATGGGCGAAGAAATGACAGCCAATGCCCGGGTAATCCGTTCGGTCCCCCTGTCTGCAAAGTTTTCCCGCTTCGGCATCGCCAAAGCAGAGCTCAGAGGGGAGGTGCTTATCCGCAAAGATGTTTTTGAACAGCTCAACGCTGCCCGCCAAAAGGAAGGGCTTACCCTTTTTGCCAATGCCCGCAATACTGCTACCGGGGCCTTGCGCATGAAAGACCCACAGGAGGTCTCCCGCCGCGGGCTGGAAGCTTTTATTTACACCTTGGGCTATGCAGCCGGCCAAGCTGGCGAATCGGTACTGCCTAGCTTGGCTTCCCATAAGGAGAGCCTTGATATGCTGCATCAGCTGGGCTTTAAAGTGCCAGAAGAGGGGCGCGAGCGAAAGGTGTGCCAAAATATACAGGAAGTGGTCGCTTTCTGTGAGGCTTGGCAGGAAAAGCGGGAGGAATACCCCTATGAGATCGATGGCATGGTGGTGAAGGTCAACGACCGGGTGCTGCAAGAGCGGACAGGCTATACCAGCCATCATCCTAGATGGGCCATCGCCTATAAGTTCAAAGCCAAGCAGGCGACTTCCAAGCTGTTGAATGTAGCATATCAGGTAGGCAAAATCGGTTCCATTACCCCCGTAGCCAAAATCGAACCGGTACAGCTCGCCGGTGTGACCGTTTCTTCAGTTTCCCTCCACAATGAAGATTTTATCACCGGAAAAGACCTGCGCCTGGGCGACACGGTACTGGTGGAGCGGGCAGGGGATGTTATCCCTTACATTGTCAAAGCAATGGATGACCTGCGCGACGGCTCCGAGCAGCCTATTGTTTTCCCAAAAAACTGCCCCATCAACGATACGGAAGAGCCTGTGGAGCTGGTCCGGGCTGAAGGGGAGGCAGCTTGGCGCTGTCCTTCCTGTGTCTGCGGTGCCCAAAACCTGCAACAGATCGTATTTCATGTCTCCAAAAATGCCATGGATATCGATGGCATGGGCAAGTCCATAATCGAGCGCTTCTTCGAGCTGGGGTGGCTGCGCACTATAGCCGATGTGTACCGGTTGGATTACGGCAAAATCGCTGAGCTGGAAGGTTTCGGCCAAAAATCGGCTGACAACCTCAAAGCCGCTATCGAAAAAGCCAAACAGAACCCTATACACCGGCTGCTGCACAGTTTGGCAATCCACCACCTGGGCCGCAAGGTCTCATCGATCATCGCGGCGGAAATCAACCATGTGCTCGATCTGGCAGACTGGACGGCTGAAGATTTTACCAACATCAAAGATGTGGGGCCGGTCGTAGCCGAAAACATCGCAGCTTACTTTAAGGATGAGCACCATCTGAATATGCTTCGGGAGATGGAAAGCCTCGGCGTCAACCTACATCAGACCGAAGAGGACATCCCCAAAGCCGCCTCCGGCGATGGCCCTTTTGTCGGCAAGACCATCCTCTTCACGGGCTCCCTGCAAACCATGAGCCGCAAGGAAGCACAGGCAAAAGCGGAGGCAGCTGGCGCAAAAAACATCAGCGCAGTGAGCGGCAATCTGGACGTCCTTGTTGCGGGCGAAAAAGCTGGCTCCAAGCTTAAAAAAGCACAAGCCCTCGGTACTGTTGAGATCATGAGCGAGGAGGAGTTCTTGGCCCGTCTGGCGGGCTAGCAGCCAAACAATTCCTGTCCTTTGGCCAAGTTTCTTGTGGAAACTAGCCACTTGTGTACCCGGTTAGGGCTTAAATTCTCTATTTTGTAACATTATACAGAAGGGCAGGGCTGGTTTGACAGTTGTCCTAAAAACCTGAGAATACCATGTTATACACTTTGTTTCTTGGGCTGGCCGCTGGTGCGCTGGCCAAAATGATTACCCCTCAGCAAGAAAAAGGGGGATGGGTATCTTCCATCATTGTTGGCATTATAGGCTCTTTTGTCGGCCGATCATTGGGCGGGGTTATCGGCCTTAGCGGAAGCGGGCTTATCGGCAGCCTCCTCTTGGCCACAGGGGGAGCTGTACTGGTCTTGTTTGTTTATCACCGCTACTTGGCCGATAAACTGGACTTGCCGCTCTGAAAGCGGATAGTCCAAAGCAATCGGTTTGGCAGGAGGGGTACTTGTATGAAATGACAACCGTACGGGCAGTAGGCCGTGATAAATGGCATTCCACTTTAGTGTTGGTAGCACTGTTGCATTGTTTAGTGCCGGTGGGGGCGCTTTATGCACAGTACCTACCTTTCACTCATTACACCGTTGATGACGGCCTGCCGACTAATGCCGTTTATGGTGGGCTGCAGAGCCGCAATGGATACATCTGGTTCTGTACAGAAAAAGGCGTGTCTCGTTTCGATGGCTACACGTTCCGCAATTTCACGGTAGCTGATGGCTTGTCCCTCAACGATGTTTGGGACCTTAGGGAAGACCGCCACGGCAGGATATGGCTGTCTTCTTTCAGTGGGAAGCTGACGGTCATCGACGGGGAAGAGGTCTACCACTTGTTCGAAGCCAAGTCCCCGGCCTTTAGTGGGCTGCAGGTATTTCAGACCGGCGAAAAGGTCTGGGCGGTAGCCGAAGGGCTCAACTTTCTGCTGAAGCCACAAGGCGAGGGGTCTCCGCTCGATACGGTCCCCTTTGATGCCTCCCGGCTGAGCCGTTCCCAAAAAGGGGAGCCACTCGATATCCCTCTTTTCCTTAGCCCAGACTCCCTGATGCGCATTCAAAGCGGCCCGCCCAGAGTCACGATAGAGTCTTTGGCCAGCGGAGAGTCCAACAGTTACACTTTGCCCGGCTTTACGGCTGAAGTTGCCGAGGAGATGGCAGCCTTGGAGGGGATGGTCGCAAAATCGTGGGCAGGTGGGGGCATGATACGGTATGGCGGGGGAAGCACACTTTATTTTTTTGATATCAAAGGGTGGAAGTTGAAAAGGATAGACCTTACGTCTTATCTGGACCGTATTCCTGATTTGGTAAGGTTTCAGGAGTTGGGCCCCAACTTTCTGATACAGACTAACCTTGGCATGCTGGTGCTCAGCCCAGGCGGCACAGTACTTGATGTCATCAATTTGGATGAAAGCCAGCTGTGCAACATCCACCGCACCTTTTCTGACCGCGAAGGCAATATCTGGGTTTGCACCAAAGAGAATGGCGTAGCTTTCCTGACGGCCCAACAGCGCAACAGTCAGCTTATGCCTTCGGATGTACGGCAAGACGTCGGGGTCATGCATTTGGCACAGGGCAAGGAGGGACAGCTGTACGCAGGCACCCGGAATGGAAGGGTGTATGCCCTCAAGGGCAACCGCCTTGAGGGCATGATTGCACCGGGCAAGCGGGCATTGAACGACAATCAGGAGGTACGCGCCCTACGGGTTGCACCATGGGGGGAGCTTTGGCTGGCACGTTCGACTATGGGGGTGGAGCGCTTCCGCCTGTCTGGGGGGAAAGTGCAGAAGCATTGGCTCTCACAAGAAGGGGCGGAGGTATTTGGGGGACAGGGGCTGCACGACTTGCCAGGGACGGATTCTACGGTGATAGTGGGCAATAAAGATTTTGCATTCCACGCAAAGAACAACTGGGTGGCGATTGCCAGGGGCGGCATATCTATGGTAGGTGTGCTGGATGAAAACCATAAGGTCAAAAGCTGGCAGCGGGTTTCTGAAAAGCGGGCTTACTCCTCCGCTTTTGATGCTGAAGGCCGCCTCTGGCTCGGGCATTTAGATGGCCTATCCCGTTATTCGCCGGCTGGGGGCGGGGCTTGGAACGAGGATGCCAGCCTGTTGCCGGGGGAGTATATCCTTGATGTGCAGGTAGATGAGCAGGGCCGGGTATGGGCTGGCACAGACGGCTTCGGCCTTATGGTCTGGGACGGCCACCGGCTTAGCCAAGTAAAAGGTACAGAAGGCATGCGGGTGCAGGGGATGGCTATTGGGGGCCACCGCTTATGGCTGGCTACCAATGAGGGGGTGATACAGGTGGTTATCGGGGAGCCGGTGGCTGGAAGTAGGGTAGAGGTAGCATTTACCCGCGCCAACGGCCTGCCATCCATCGAGGTGAATGCAGTAGCCGTGGATAGTACCTACCTCTATGCAGGTACGAGCAAAGGGCTCGCCCGCCTATTGCGACGACCGGTTTATTTCAATTTTAGGCCGCCCTTGCTCACCGTAGCCCCTCCCTCAGGCCTTAATGTAGAGCCCCAGCTTGCCCATTGCGAAGCCGGGTTGTTCTGTTTCCGGGCGCCGCCTCCGGAGCTCATTTTCCGCTTTACAGGGCTGTCTTTCAAAAGTCAACAAAAAATAAAGTACTACTACCAGCTGGAAGGTGTGGATGCCGAGGTACGGCAAGCTGCCACCCGGGAAGCCCGGTATACAGATGTGCCGCCCGGCGATTACCGCTTCACGGTTTTGGCCGAGGATGTAGAGGGGCTGCGCAGCGAAGTAGCAGAGGTAAGAGTACGCATCTCTTCCAATTTTTATGAGCAGGCCCTACCATGGCTGCTCCTGATCTTGGCGCTGGGCTTTGGGGGGATTGCCCTGCACAAGCTGCGTATGCACCGCATGCGGCAGGCCAACGCAAGGGAGGCCGCTTTGAGCAAGCAGTTTGCCGAACTAGAGCTGCGCGCCCTACAGGCTCAGATGAACCCCCACTTCGTGTTCAATGCCTTCAGCGCTATCCAATACTTTATACAGATCAATGACCGGGAGCAGGCAGACCGCTATTTGTCCAAGTTCGCGCTTTTGATGCGGCAGTTCCTGGAATCCTCCAAAAGCCGCTACCTCAGTTTGGAACAGGAGGCCCGGCTTATCCGGTTGTACGTAGAGCTGGAGCAGCTGCGCTTCCCCGGCCAGCTGGCGTTCGATTTCCAGCTCCACCCATCTATCAATGCAGGCACCACTCTAATACCGGCTATGTTGCTGCAGCCTTTTGTGGAAAATGCAATCAATCATGGCCTTTTTCATAAAAAGTCAGGAGGAAAGCTTACCATTGTAGTCCGGCCAGGAGTGCAGGATGGGCTGCAATGTATCATTGAAGACAACGGTGTCGGGCGCAAGGCTGCTGCCCTGATGCAGCAGCGGGCAGGCAGGAGCCATCGCTCTCGTGCTATGCGGATGACCAGCGAGCGCTTGAACGCTATCCGGGTTATCGAAGGCTATGACGTAAAGGTGGAGACCGAAGACCTGTACGGGCCTCATGGCGAGGCCGTCGGGACAAAGGTTGTCATTGAGGTGCCGGAAATTGATTAGGGGCAAAATGTATGGCTATGATCAACGCTGTAATCATTGATGATGAGGAGCATGCTAGGCTGACGCTCAGTGCTAAGCTGGGGCAATATTGCCCGGAGGTGCAAGTCACTGGCCTTGCTGCAGACGCCGATGCCGGGCAGGAACTGATCGAGGCACATCGCCCCGACCTTGTCTTTTTGGATGTGGCCATGCCTGGCGATAGTGGATTCGACCTCCTGCAGCGGCTGGAAAGCGTGGATTTTGAAATCATCTTTGTAACGGGCTTTGACCACTATGCTATCGACGCCATCAGTGTTTGTGCCATCGGCTATCTACTTAAGCCTATTCAACAGGAAGCGCTCATACAAACGGTGCATAGGGCTGTGGAGCGCATACGGCAGCGGCAGGACCATGAGCGAAATATCCGTTTGCTGGAAAACTTGCAGCAGCCCGGGCAGCAGAGCAATAAAATAGGCATACCGGTAGAATCGGGCCTGGTGTTTATTGCCGTGGGAGAGGTGGTCCGTTGTGATGCATACCAAGGCGTCACCAAGGTCGTACGGCTAAATAAGGCTCCTGATCTGCTCAGTGCCTATCCGATAGGGGAGTTTGTACGCCTGCTCGAGCCCTATGGCTTTTTCTTGGCCCATCGTTCTCATCTTGTCAACCTTTCTCACATTGTACAATACAGCAGAGAGGGCTATGTCATTATGGAAGATGGGGCGAAAGTGCCAGTGTCTAAGCGCAAACGATCCGAGTTCTTACAACGGCTTACCAGATTGTAAATGCCCTGCCCCCCCCTGCCCGCTCAAGGCTTGAAACTGCCCGCTTAAGCTAAAATAGTGCCCGCTTACAGGATGGTGCCAACAGGCAGCAGTGGTATGCTCTATTTTTAATAAGCGTGGAAACACCTAAAACCACTTTGGCCATTGTACTATGGGGGGGAATTAGCCAGAGTTAGCGGAAATTACACGAAATGAGGGACTTATGATCGCTCATCTGACTGAGTAGGATAAAAATAAGATAGTCTTTCAATAAACTAATGTTCGCTGGCGGTCGATAATCTTTGAAACCAACCGCCTCTAATTTGGAAAACCGAGCCTTGTTAGTTAGGAAAACTAGCACTATTGTCTAATTTTTTTCAACTACTACAAAATGAGAACATTTAGAAATTCTATTACTTCGAAGGTGATGGCATGGGTAATGATTTTATCCATTTTTATTGTTAGCTGTGATGCAGAAGGGCACTTGTCCTCTAGTATAGCTATTGATAGCCAAGTACAAGAAATCGCTGATTTTTACGCAGAGCAAGGACTTGAAATAAGTTGTGTTGATATCAAATCCTACCTGACTCAAGCAAGAGAGAAAGTAAGAAGTGATTATTCACAAGGTGTTAAAACTTCTCGTGAGCAGTTAGTCAATTATTTACTTGAGAAGGCTGTAGAAAAAGGAGATATGCAACCTAGCGAAGTGTCAGATAGTAATATTGATGAATTAGCTGTTAAACTTGAAAAACTAAGATACTATACATCGGCTAATTCCATTGAGCCAATGCTAAAATATCTCGTTGATGAGAATGATATAGACGAATCGGATTTGGACTTTTTGCTGAGCTTAGAAAGACAAGTAGAATCAAACGGGCAAACTCCCGAGGCAGCTATTGATGTGTTGAACCAAAAGATTGAGGAAGTTTTTACAATATCTTCGATATCAAGTGAACATCAGGAAGCATTATCTGGTGCGATGCATATCACCAAAGCCATTCTTTGTGATGGAGAGACACAAGCTATGAATTTTGCTAGTCCTATAACTCTTTCTCAAGGTGAATCATCTCTTGAAGAGGTGAATTTTAGGTGTGAGATTATTGAGTGTTTAACAACGTATGAGTGGACTCTCGCAATTGTTTATGTTGTTGTAACAGTTTTAGTAATAATATTAGCGATTTTTACTTTTGGATTAAGCCTTCTTTTGACTTCAGTCATAGCTGTTGCTGTTTGGACACTTTCAACAGTAGTTACTTGTTGGGTTATTGATTGTGATGAACCTATCTGTCCAGACGGTCAAAGCCCATTTTGCGAAGGAAGTTTTGAATTTAATGAGGAAGATAGAGTTTGTGTGAATGAGAGTTTTCCATCTGATGCGTTTTTGTTTGATGGCTGCATTCTTTCCCCAAGACCTTCGACTGGTATATGTCCACCAGGATCAGAAGGACAAGGAAGCAATTGTAGGTGGGAGTGCTTTTTTCCAATACCTCAAAATTTAGGACAAAATGAGGACGGTTTTTTTCAATTTGACTATTCATGTCAGTAAGATGAATAATCTTAACTGACTCTTTTATTAGTTAAAAAGTATTCAGGGTAGATTTCTGCCCTGAGTGCTATTTACGCGAATCAAGAGTTGAAAAGGCAACCAGCTTGACGAGTTTATGCCGGACTTTATACCGAATTCCGCTCTCCGTTCTCCGCTTTGCTTTCAACCTTAGACTGGTAGCCTAGCCCTTAATGCGTATTATTTGTTAAGCTTTAAACATGAATTACAAAAAGAATATTTTGTTTTTTTTTCTTGGATTACCTCTAGTTATACACTCTCAAAGATCAAGTGTTGACGTACAAGTGGGAACCATAATTGGTTATTCTAATATACAAGGGGGTAAGGATTTTACGGAGTTAACATTTATTGGTAATATCCATAATCCTTCGCTGTATTTCAGTCTTAGTTACAAAATACAAAACAATTTGTATGTGAAAGGAGGAGCTTATTTACAGTCTTTTTCATATAAATATTCAATTAATTCAATTGATTTATTGAACAGGCCAGTTGTTATAAATTATTCTTACTTATCTACTAATTCTCCTGTTTTCATTAATCTTGAACTGCCGATAAATAGGACATATTCTAATATCGGAATTGGTTTATTTACTTCATTCCTGATTGATCAAAAACTTAGGATTCAGAACATAAAAGATTTTACTGTTCCATTTTTCACTCCTGCTTACAGTGATTTTAAGTTAAAAAAAACGAACTATGGCATCATGTTAAGTTTAAATCAATCTATGTACTCGTGGGAATTGAGTAATGTTGATTTAAATCTTAGATATGAAATAGGATTGAGAAATATGAATTTTAATAATGATTCAAATGAGGTATATACACGATACTTAGGTTTGAGCTTACTTTGGAATATAAATTTAACAAGGAGGTGAAGAACTTCCGCCAACAATGCGAATGTCGTCAACCCAGCCATAATGTTGATTCTTCGGTTGAAAAGTCTTAAATTACACCACGTTAAAACTTCGAGAAGAAGTTTGTAAAGGCTGAGCTGCGCATGCGCGGGACGCTATGTGCCTCTTTTTGGGCATAGTGCGCGGCGGGCTTTCCGCGAGACGGTACTTAAGGTAATGTCCGCCCAAAAGAGGGAGTATGTATTTTTTAGCCTTCTACCTCTCCAAATGTGCAAAATGAGCACAGTGGTGTCCTTGGGCAGTGGAGCAAATGCCTGTAGGTGCGTTCGCTGCTGATCTCATTGCCCGTGTGTACAGTTCAATAAACTGGATCTTATGGAATTGTGGCTTTTATGGCTTCAAACCTGCTCTGAGCTGTTTTGTACGCCTGTATACTTGCAATAGGCGTGTTCCCCTAAGCAGATGCTGCGATAACGGGGCACGATAAACAGCAAGCCATCAACCACAAATTCTGAGCTGTCGGACTATTTGTCAACGCTCTATGCGCTAATGCGCGCTTTCTTGATTGAAAGAGCTTC